>MGRJ01000021.1 GCA_001798135.1 Deltaproteobacteria bacterium RIFCSPHIGHO2_02_FULL_40_28
ATCTTGTGTCCAAATCGTTTCCAGCGCACTCCCCCACGGTCTGAATCGAGAGAAAACCAAATAACTAAGGCCTTTCCTTTTAAATTCTCGCGAGGCACAAAACCCCATACCCTACTATCGGCGCTTTGATCTCTATTATCTCCCATCACAAAATAACTATTGGGAGGAACAATCAGATCATGGTCGGTAGCATTAGGCATAATTTTACTATTTTGCATCAGGTGGTTGATTCCCATTATATCTTCTGTTTTGATTTGATAGTTTTCATATCCCCGATAATAGGGAAGTTTTTTAAGAAGATAGGGGCTGGTTAATAAATTTTGTTCTGAAACAGTTAATCTTCGATCATCTTTGGGATCAAGACCCGTAAGGATAACATCTGAATTTTTAACTTCGCGATCATTGATGATTAAAATTCCGTTTACTAAACGAATATGATCCCCGGGTAATCCCACCACACGTTTAATAAAATCGAGAGATTCATTTTCTGGATAAATGAAAACGATGATATCGCCTCTTTTGGGATCTGCAAATTTTTTAATCCACTTTTTCGTTCCAGGAACTCTTAAACCATAAATAAATTTATTAACAAAAATATGATCCCCAACCAAAAGAGTAGGCACCATGGATTTGGATGGAATTTTATAAGGCTCAACTAAAAAAGACCGGATTAAAAACGCAAAAAGTATGGCCCAAAAAAGTGCTTCACCATATTCTCTCACCAAACCTTTTTTCTTTGTAGGAATGAGGGGTTCAGTTTTTCTGGGTTCATCCGGAATATAATCCATGCAATCTCCTAATCTATTTTAAGAACAGCTAAAAAAGCCTCTTGTGGAATCTCCACATGCCCTATTTGCTTCATTCTTTTTTTACCTTCTTTTTGTTTTTCTAACAGTTTTCTTTTTCTCGTAATATCGCCTCCATAACATTTTGCAATCACATCTTTTCTTAATGCTTTTACTGTTTCTCTGGCAATAATTTTACTCCCAATAGCTGCCTGAATAGCCACTTCATATTGTTGCCTGGGAATAATTTCTCTTAATTTTTTAGTGAGTTCTCGTCCACGATAATAAGAAGTTTCGCGGTGAACAATAATAGAAAGAGCATCAACCACTTCATCGTTAATCAAAATATTCAGTTTCACTAAGTCTGAAGGTTTAAAACCAATGAGTTCATAATCTACCGAGGCATAGCCCTTGGTAATTGATTTAAGTTTATCATAAAAATCAAACATCATTTCAGGAAAAGGTAATTCATAATGGATCACCACACGATCAACCGTAATGTAATCGATTTTTTTTTGAGTTCCCCTTTTTTGTTCACAAAGACCAATCACAACTCCAACATATTCTGTTGGCACATGAATAATAACCTCGATGTAGGGTTCTTCTAAACGTTCGATATTGGCAAAAGAAGGCATTTTGCTTGGGTTATCTACTTCAACCATTTTGCCACTAGTAAGATACACCCGATAAACAACCGTAGGGCTTGTAGAAATAAGTCTTAAATCATACTCACGCTCTAGTCTTTCTTGCACAATTTCCATATGTAAAAGCCCCAAGAAACCACAACGAAAACCAAAACCCAAGGCTACTGAGGTTTCAGGTTCAAAACGAAAAGCAGAATCGTTGAGGCGCAACTTTTCTAAGGAATCTTTTAAAACTTCATATTGATTTGATTCGATGGGATAAATGCCACAAAACACCATAGATTTCATTTCACGAAATCCAGGAAGCATTTTAGAAGCTGGGTTTTCTGCACCTGTGATAGTGTCTCCAATTTTGGCATCTCGAATTTCCTTGATACCCGCTATAATAATTCCCACTTCACCTGTTTCTAAACTATCAAAAAATTCCACCTGCGGAGTATAAGCCCCTAGTTTAATAACTTCGTGTTCCTTACCCGTAGACATGAGAAGAATCTTTTGTCCCACTTCTATTCTCCCTTCCGCAACTCTTACCAACACCACAGCTCCCTGGTAAGAATCAAACCAGCTATCAAAAACCAGGGCTTGAAGTGGCGCGTCACTTTTTCCTTGCGGAGGTGGAATATATTTTACAATGGCTTCTAGAATTTCTTCGACACCCAAGCCTGTTTTAGCTGAAGCCAGCACTGCATGATCTGTGGGAAGCCCAACAATATCTTCAATTTGTTTTTTAACTCTTTCTGGATCGGCATTAGGCAGATCAACTTTGTTAAGAACGGGAATCATCTCTAAGTTTTGATCCATGGCCAAGTAAACATTAGAGAGGGTTTGTGCTTGAACTCCTTGGGCCGCATCCACAACAACTAAGGCCCCTTCACAAGCAAAAAGACTACGTGAGACCTCATACTGAAAATCAACATGCCCTGGGGTATCAATAAGATTGAATTCATATTGAAGCCCATCTTTGGCTTGATAGTGAAGTCTCACTGATGAGGCCTTAATCGTAATCCCTCTTTCACGCTCTAAGTCCATCGAGTCTAGAAACTGTTCTTTCATTTGGCGAGCTTCAAGTGCTCCCGTTTTTTCGATAATACGATCGGCCAAGGTAGACTTGCCATGATCAATATGGGCAATGATGCAAAAATTTCTTCGTTGAGATTGAGATGGGGTCAAGATAGCTTACTCGTCATGCTGGGTATCAATGAGGGATAATTGGCCCGGTAATTCTTTTTTGTGTTGCTCCAAAATTAAATCGATACCCTGCCTAATATATTCCGCCACCGGAACCTTGGTTTTGTCGTTGAGCTTTTTTAAAAGCTCATTTTGTTCTTCTGTAATGTAAATGGTCGTTGAAATTTTTTTCCGAGCCATATAATGACATTATATGACTATATATATAGCGTCAACATATTTTTAAAACCCGGGAGCGGTGGCATTCATTCCATAATCTTGTTTAATTTGTTTTTTAGCTTGGTGCATACTTTCTTCATCTAGAAAAGGCCCCAGGTTAAGATAATATTTTCCTCCATTTTGCATTAAATTGTCTGCATGAGCAGGAATACCTTGCTTTGCTAACTTACCTGCAAAACGAGTGGCTTCTTCCTCTGAAAAAAAACTTCCCAGCTGCATAAAATTTCCTTTTTGATTTTGATCCAAAACTTTCACAGGAGCAGGTTGCGGCTTTTGAAGAACTTCCGAAAGAACTGCTTCAAGAGGTTTTTCAGAAGGTTTTGAAGGAAGTATCACATGCGTTTTTTCTACGGGCTTAGACACCACATCTTCATGGATCTCCTCCACCTGATCTGGTATTCCACTTCGAAAAATTACCCCAGTATCACTTTCTAAATACTTATTAAATATCATATTCTTATTTGATTCTTCTTTAAGTAATGCTTCAAGTTCGTTGTCAGAAAGGGTTGTTGGGAGTAATGGATTTTCTCGAAAACGATCGAGATTTAATCCCCAGAGAAGTTCGGGCCCAAAACGAGCTCCTAAGTAAAAAAGAGCAAAGCCTAAAAGGGTTAAACACAAAATCCCAAAAAGGGTTTGTCCAAAAGTTAATTTGAGTGGGTATTGATCTTTCATCACATGCGTTCAGGCGCCCCAATGCCTAAAATTTCTAACCCATTTTGTAATACTTGTTTGAGGCAGGAAAGAAAAAACAAACGAGCAGCAATTAAATTTTTATCTCCCGTTAAAATTCGATAACTCGAATCATTTCTGGCCCTATCATAGTAAGATTGAAAGCTCCTCGCTAATTCCAAAAGATAATAAGCCACACGATGGGGGGCCAAATCCTCTGCTGCCAATTTGATCGTGGCTGGATAATTTAAAAGAGTACGAGCCAAACTTAATTCTTCAGGACATTGCAAAAAAGAAACATATTCTTTTTGGTATAAAAAAGGATTTTGTGGAAAAATCCCCTCCTCGATTGCCTTGGCAAAAATACTTGAAATTCTGGCGTGAGCATATTGAATATAATAAACAGGATTTTCACTGGTTTGTTTTTTTGCAAGTTCTAAATCAAAATCAAGCTGGGCATTAAAAGAGCGCATCATAAAAAAATAACGAGCCACATCTCGTCCTACTTCACCAATTACATTTTCGAGAGTTTCATATTGGGCCCTTCGGGTAGACATGGCAATTTGTTCACCGTCACGCACCAGGCTCACCATTTGAATTAAAAGAATAGAAAGTTTACTTTCATCAAGGCCTAAAACTTTGAGAGCTGATTTAAGTCTAGGGGCATACCCTGCATGATCTGCCCCCCAAATATTAATCATGCGATCATAGCCACGAGCATATTTATTTTGATGATAAGCAATATCGGGGGTTAAATAAGTATTACTCCCATCAGACTTAATTAAAACCCTATCTTTATCATCACCAAATTGCGTGGACTTAAGCCACAGAGCTCCTTCGTTTTCATAGGTAAATCCTTTGGTTTTTAATTCTTCCAAGATTTTTTGGACCTCGCCCGATTGATACAAGCTAGATTCCATAAAATAAGTATCAAAGGGTAAAACCCCAGCCTGAGTCATTTGATCTTTAATTTCTTCTAAAATACGATCACCTGCAATACGGCCTAATTCGCAAATGGTATCGCTTTCTTCTTTGGCTTTTGGATTAAAATTATTTTTTAATAAATCTTTGGCCAAATCGGTAATGTATTCTCCCTGATAGGCATTTTCAGGAAAAATAATCTTTTCTCCCTGCAATTCCTGCATTCTCAGATAAACCGATTTTCCTAAAGTCATCATTTGAATACCACCATCGTTAATGTAGTATTCACGTTTTGCTTCATAACCAACAGCTTGCATTAATCTGGAAAGAGTATCTCCCACAACAGCATTGCGGCCATGCCCAATATGAAGCGGCCCCGTGGGATTAGCACTCACAAACTCAACTAACACCTTCTTGCCTTGATAATCTTTGCAAATACCATATTGTTTTTTTTCATGAGCAATGACCTGAAGAGCTTCTATAAGGGCTTTGGGGGTTAGTTTGAAATTAATGAAACCAGGACCTGCAATGGTAATGGATTCAAACACATCAGAAGAACCCAAACCATCTACAATTTTTTGAGCCATTTCTCGTGGATTCATTTTTTGAGCCTTAGCTAAAACTAAAGCCACATTGCTGGCAAAATCACCATGCTCTGGTTTTACAGGGATACTCACTTCCCAAGAAGAAGAAGAAGAAAAACCTAAAACATTTAAAGTTTCTTTTAGTTTTAAAACAACAATTTTTTTAAGCATATTAATCTAAATCTAAGGGGAGCGTATGAATGGCCCCTCCAATTTTAGAAAGATCCCCCATCTTTTCGGGATCGCCCACTACAACCATCACTAAGCGATCGGGGAAAAAATAATTTTGTAAAACTCTTTCAATATCGCCCTTTCCTACAGCTAACATTTTCTTTTGGTAAACAGAAAGATAATTGGGTGGATACCCATAGTAATCATAATAAACCTGGGACTCTACAATCTCAAAAGGATCGCTTAATTCAAAAATAAGACGTGTTAAAATGGCTTTTTTAGCATCTAAAATTTCCCTGTCGGTTGGATAATTTTGTGTCACGAGATTTTTAAAAACACTTTGAGCCTCGCTAAGGGCTTGAGCAGTAGTTTGACTCTGAGTACTAATATTCATTTCAAATGCACCCACATCTGTTGTGAGCGCATAAGCTGAATAGGCTCCATAAGCCAAACCCAACTCAACACGAATACGCGAACCTAATCTTCCTCCAAAAGTTGTCCCTCCCAAAATATAGTTAGCAAGAATAAGGGCATATTTATCTGGGTTTTGGCGCGTATCCCCAAAATGCCCCAAGGTAAGAGCTGATTGAGTATTTTTTTGTGGAACAACATAAAGCCCAGGCTTCCATTCTTTGACAACAGGTGCGGGCTTGGTTCGATCTATCGTAGAATTTTTCCAGGAAAATGAATACTCAGAAATTGTTTTTAAAATTTGAGCTTTGGAAATCTGGGAAGAAACAGCCAACCATATTTTTTGAGGCCCCACATAGTTTTTATAAAATTGGACCACATCATCACGTGTTATTTGAGAAGTGGTTTTTAAACCAGGGAGTCTGGCCCAAACACTTTCATTTCCAAAAAGAACCTGACGATATTCTCTCCCGGCCACATCACTTGGTGTTTCATTACGCCTCAAAATTTCATCAGTCATGGCTTGTTTAATGGTATTTAACCTCGCCTCATCAAAAGCAGGTTCTGTGAATAATTCAAAAAATAATTTAATGGCCAGTGGGGCATCTTTGGCTAAAGAACGAATTTTAAAAACAGAAAATTCTGCATGGGTTTCACTACTTACCATCATGGCATACTGCTCTAAGGTTTGGTCTATTTCTTTCGAAGAGGTGTGCAAACTCCCTCCGGTACGAAGAAGTTCCATCATGACAGCAGCTAATCCTTTTTTCTCTACGGATTCATCAATAGAACCAACCTCAATTAAGGCCTGCATTTCAAAAACAGGAAGCTCCTGGTTTGGAAGGTAGTAAAACTTAAGCCCATTGGGTAAAACCTCCTTGGAAATCTCAGGCATTTTAATTTCAGGAACATTTAATTGATCAAATTGATCCAAGAAAGGGTCAGAAAGTACCAATCCTATAAAAGAAAAAACTAAAATGAAAGTAAGAATAATTTTTTTCACTTGGTTTCCATCTGTGGTTCAAAAAAAGCAGTTACTTGTCTCTCAGAAATAAAATAGTGTTTGGCCACCGCTTGAATATCTTCGGCCTGTATTTTTTTTATTTCATCAATCAATGTATTTAAATTATTCCAATTACCAGTTAAGCTTTCATAAAAACTCAAGGTTGAAGCTAAACCCATATTAGATTTCATGGCCCAAACACGATGAGCATCTACATTGTTTTTAACCTTCTCTAATTCAGCAGACGTAACTAATTCTGTTTTTAATTTATGAAGTTCCTCTAAGATACCTTGAAATAAATCCTGATTCGTATGGGGAGGAAGCGGTTGGGCATAAATGGTAAATAACCCATCTAACCTGGTTCCAGGGAGAGAAGCATCACATCCAACTTGACTCGCTAATTTTTGTTCCAAAACCAAACTGGCATAAAGACGCGAAGTTCTGCCCTGACAAAGCAAGGTATCTAATACATCAAAAACTTTATCATCAACATGGGGATAAGCTGGACGATAAAAACCAACATACATCCTAGCTCCTCCCTGCCCCCGAATTGTTTTAGACTTTGGAAACCCCTCTAAAGATTCAGGTAAAATTTGGGTTATACTATCAGGCCTGGTAGGTAATTTTTCAAAATAATGTTTTACAACCTCAAGGGTTTTTTTTACATCTAAGTCACCAACCAAACTAATAACCATGCGAGAAGGAATATAATAACGATCATGAAAAGCTCTGGCCTGCTCGTAAGTATAGTTAGCAATATGCTCTGGTTTGCCAATTACATTATTTTTATAAGGACTGGTTTGAAAAGCTTCTGAAACAAAAGCCTCATAAATCTGCCCGTCGGGGCTATTTTCGTAACGCATCCGTCTTTCTTCAGCCACTACTTCTCTTTCTTTATAAAATTCACGATACACAGGATTAAGCAACCGTTCGCTTTCCATGTAAGCCCACATTTCCAATCGATTGGAAGGAAGAGAAACATAGTAGTTGGTAAAATCATTCGAAGTGTTTGCATTCAAATCAGCCCCACCATGCCTTTGAAGCACGCGCACAAATTCATTAGGGATGATAAACTTTTTATATTCTTCCTCTAAGGTTTTAAATTGTTCTTGATAGGATTTTAAATCTTTATCTTGCATACCTCTCTTTTTTAAAAGAACAATTTTAGTCCCTAACTCATGTATTTCTTCCAAAAGCCCTTTTTCGAGTTGATAATTTTTTGTGCCAATAGTGGGGGTGCCTTTAAAGGCCATGTGTTCAAAAAAATGAGCCAAACCGGTAGCATGAGGAGATTCCTCAATATTTCCTACCTTAATTCGGGTAAAGGCTGAAAAAACAGGAGCCTCCCCTCTGGAAACAATGAGAACAGTAATTCCATTATCAAGTTTAAATCGATGCACCCCTTTTAAAAAAGAATCTGCATTAACCCCGCCACAAGCAACAAGAAAAAAAAGAAAACATATTTTGAGAAAAAATTTAATTTTCATGGGCTGTACAAAATAACTTGGCCTCTTTTTTAAAATTAACCTGACAATGCATAGTGGATTGGCTTGCAATGTGAACCATTTGAGAAACCTCAATTTTTTTGGGAGCATAAAAAACAGATACCCCATATTTACCAACAGGCAGACTTGCTTTGGTTAATGGAGTTTCTAAATTTTTCCCAATCCCAGATACACTTACCTTTCCCCAGGGGATGGCCGTCACCGTTAAACGTCCAGCATCTGAAAGAATTGGAGAAGACATGGGGAGAGATTCAACTTTTATTTCTTCAATTTGTTCTTCTTCAACTTTTGCTTCATAAACCTCACTAGGAACCACAGTATGAGTTTTAGAAATGGTTCTTAAGTGAATGATTTCTGAATTCTGTACCAGAGGCTTCACTTCTGGATTATGGCTACTAAAAACAAAACTAGCAGAAATGAAAAATAAAATGCTTAATAAAACCATGGAAGAAGTTTTAATCAGCAAGCGATCGGGCTTAGAAACATTTGCAGTGTAAAACATCGTTTTGTCCCAAATTTTAGTAACAACACTAGGCACAACACGAAATTTTTTAGTCACCTTTAATGGAACAACCTCCTGTGAAGTAATACTGTGACAAACCAGGGAAGAAAGAACTTCTCTTGCTTCTGTCTCCCTTACCCTTCCCCAGCATTCTTCTAAAGCAAGTCTCATTTCTTGTGCTGTTTGAAACCTATCTTTCAAATGAGGATGAAGAGCTTTCTGCAACAATTGTCTCTCGAGGCTGCTTAAATTACCAGGCAAAATCTCCCAGGGAATTTTACATTTTCTTGCTTTTTCTAAAACTAAAAGATCCTGATCTCCTTCAAAGCACTTCTGGCCCGCAAGCAGTTCAAACAAAACAAGGCCACAGGTATAAAGATCTGTTCTGGGATCAACATTTCCTCCCTTGGCTTGCTCTGGTGCCATGTAGGAAAATTTCCCTTTTAAGGTATGGGAAGCTGTTTCCTGGGTGCGTCCCAAAACTTTAGCAATGCCAAAATCAGAAATCTTAATATCTCCTTGTGTACTCACTAAAATGTTATGGGGAGAAATATCGCGATGAATGATAGGAGTAGCACCACTATTGCTTAAGTGTCCATGAGCGTAATCAAGTCCTGCCAAAACTGAATCAAAAATAAAATGAATAACCCCCACTGGCAAAAGTTCGTGAGAAGGAAGCTTGGTCATAAGTTTTTTAAGATTAATTCCATCCACAAACTCTAAAACCATAAAGTAAACTTGCTTTTCACAATTGAGTTCAAAGACAGAAACAATATTGGCATGAGCTAAACCAACGAGGGTTTTGGCCTCATCAACAAGCATGCGAATAAATTCCTGATTACCCGACCAAGCAGAAAGAATTTTTTTGATGGCTACTTTTTTTTCAAAACCTTCAACACCGGTAAGCTTAGCCTGATAAACATCAGCCATTCCACCACTGCCAATAAGCCCCTCAATAAGATAGCGTCCGATTTGCATTTTTTCCTCGGGTAACACCCATACACGCCATTAATCACAAATGATCTAGCGATGTACAAGGTAAGTATAACTTTTTAAAATTTGCTCGTAAAAATCGGTAAGGGTAACCCCTTCCTTGGGTTTGATGGCGCCTGTTTTAATTTTTTCATCAATGGCTCGTTTGACTGATTTAGCTAATTCACTCGGGAAGTATTGAAGTCTCACCAAAACATCCGATATGCTATCGCCAGGAATCACTTCTTCTAAGTAAAAATCTTCTGGATCTTCATCATCACAAAAAACATGAACCTCATTCACCCTTCCAAATAAATTATGCATGTCCCCCATAATATCTTGATAAGCTCCCAACATAAAAAGCCCAATATAGTAAGGCTCCCCTGGTTTTAAATCATGAAGCCAAAGGGTATTTTTAGGAGCAACCGCATCAATAAATTTGGCGATTTTTCCATCACTATCACAAGTAATATCCACCAAGGTGCCACGACGTGAAGGATTTTCATTTAAACGATGAAGAGGAACAAGTGGAAACAGTTGGCCAAAAGCCCAATGGTCAGGTGCCGATTGAAAAACAGAAAAATTAGCTAGGTATTGATCAGCTAAAAGTTCTTTTAAATGTGAAGTTTCCTTGGCTGCTTTTTTCTTTCTAGAACCCCTCAATTCCAAAATTTTGCGACAAATTTGCCAATAAAGAGCTTCAACCTTTGCTCGCTCTTCTAAATCTAAAATACCTAAACGAAAAGCAGCAAGAGCATCTTCTTTTTTAGCATTGGCATCGTGATAACTTTCTTGAATATTGGCATCAGAAAGATTCTGAAAAATTTTTCGCATCTCAGTTACAATTTGTGAGTGGTCTGATTTTCCTAAAATATCGGCATAGTCATGCCCCAATTGGATACTTCCAAAAACAGGAATAATAATACAAGAATGATGCGCTGTAACAGCACGGCCAGATTCTGAAACAATATGAGGCTCTGGAACCTCTTCATCCTTACAAATTTGCTGAAGATTGTAGATTAAATCAGCAATATATTCATCCATGGTATAGTTCATGGAAGATTGAGAGGTTGAATTAGCTCCTTCATAATCAACCCCTAGCCCACCACCTACATCAAAATATTCCACAGGAAATCCCATCTTACAAAGCTTGGCATACATTCTAGCGCCTTCATTCATGGCTTCTTTGATCACACGCATATCTGTTAATTGGCTACCAGCATGGAAGTGAAAAAGTTTTAAACATTCCATTTTACCTAAAGATTTTAAAAGATCGGTAGCCTGGATAATTTCTGGAACAGTTAATCCAAACTTAGCTGAATCTCCACTGGAGGATGTCCACTTTCCTGCTCCCTTCGTTGATAAACGGGCACGTAATCCAATATGAGGTTCTACTTTCATTTCTTCTGCAAGACGTAAAAGTTCAGGAAGCTCACTCAATTTTTCAATCACAACAATCACCTTACGATCTAGCTTTCGCCCTAAAAGAGCCAGACGCACATATTCTTCATCCTTAAAACCATTACAAATGGTTAAAGCTTCTAAATCAGTATTGTAAGCTAAAACAGAAAGAAGCTCCCCTTTACTTCCTGCTTCTAAACCCAGATGTCCAAAGGCTCCCGCATCCAAAATTTCTTCTACAACTTCGCGCATTTGGTTTACCTTGATGGGATAAACACCAAAGTAGGCTCCTCCATAATTCATTTCTTTAATATGTTTTTCAAAAGTACGAATGAGAAGCTCAACACGTGATCTCAAAATATCTTGAAAGCGAACCACACAGGGAAAACTTAATTTTTTATCCCGGATTTCATCCACCACATCCATGATATCAATGCGGGGACCTGTCTCACCATAGGGCTGAACTGTCAGATTTCCTTTTTCATTCACGGTAAAATAACCCGAACCCCAATTGTGAATATTGTAATAATCAATAGCTGATAGGGTAGACCAATCTTTTTGCTTAGCAATCTCTTTGTCCATAAGACTCCTTACGGATTATCAAGAGAATCAAGCTTCTGTCGATAAAAATCTTTTCAGTGCTCCTAGTTTCTTGACCTTCCCTTACAGCTAGTTTACCTTCCTTAAGAAGGGGAATTTTTATGAAAAAAAGAGGTATGGGTTGGAGAGAGTGGGTAGCCCTTCCTGACTTAGAAATAGAAAAAATCAAGGTAAAAGTAGATACAGGGGCTCGTTCTTCGGTTCTTCATGCGGAAGAGGTGAGTTTTTTTAAGTTAAAGGGACAAAAAAAAGTACGCTTTGTCATTTATCCTATTCAAAGAGACAATCGAAAAAAAATAATAGCTGAAGCTCATTTCTTAGGATTTCGTTATGTCCGTAGCTCGAGCGGCCATGAAGAAACAAGACCAGTCATTCAAACAACTCTTGCTGTCAATGGCCTCTCATGGCCAATCGAAATTACCCTGACTAACCGCGACATTATGGGTTTTCGCATGCTTTTAGGTCGTCAGGCCTTAAAAGATTTTGTTATTTTGCCTAACCGATCTTTTCTTCTGGATAAAAACATCATTTACAAAAAACTAAAGGAAAATAAATTATGAAAATTGGTATTTTATCTCGAAAATCATCTCTCTACTCCACCTCCCGCCTGCGAGAAGCAAGCCTTGCGAGAGGACACGAGGTACGTATTGTTGATTACCTGCGTTGTTACATGAATATCACCTCCAGCAATCCCATGGTGATTTATTCTGGTGATGCTCTCAACTTTGATGCCATTATCCCACGTATTGGGGCTTCTCATTCTTTTTATGGCACAGCCGTTGTGAGACAATTTGAAATGATGGGAGTTTTTCCAGCAAATGAATCCCAAGCCATTACCCGTTCTAGGGATAAGTTACGAGCTCTCCAACTTCTTTGTCGCAAAGGGATTGGGCTTCCTGTTACAGGTGTGGCCCATTCTACCAAAGATATTGATGGGGTCATTAAAACCGTTGGAGGGGTGCCACTCCTCATTAAAATTATCGAAGGCACACAAGGATTGGGTGTTGTTTTAGCCGAAACCAAATCAGCAGCTCATTCTGTTATTTCAGCCTTTCGTGAACTGGATGCCCATATTTTGGTTCAGCAATTCATCAAGGAAGCCCAAGGCACAGATATTCGAACGATTGTTCTTGATGGAAAAATAATTGCCTCTATGGAACGACATGCTTCTCCTGGAGAATTTCGCTCTAATCTTCATCGAGGAGGGAGCTCTCAAAAAATAGAATTAACTCCACACGAGGAAAAAGCAGCCATTTCTGCAGCAGGGGCCCTAGGACTCAACATTGCCGGAGTAGATATCATTCGTTCTAAAAAAGGCCCCATGGTTTTAGAAGTAAATTCTTCTCCAGGTTTGGAAGGAATTGAAAAATGTACAGGAGTTGATGTGGCTAATGCCATTATTTGTTTTCTGGAAAGTAAGGCCACACGAGGAAAAACAGAAGATAAAATTAAGGTGTAATTTAAAATTGAAATCATTGTGGCCTCGGGCAGAGTCGAACTGCCGACCTTGGGCTTAGGAGTCCCCTGCTCTATCCGTCTGAGCTACGAGGCCAAGAGGATTAAAACTTAACTAAACTCAAAATGTTGTGATGAACTAATTTTTCACGCCCTTTTAAAAATTCAAGCTCAACCACAAAAGCAAAACCAAAAACTTTGGCCTTTTGTTTTTTCAAAAGAAGATTCACAGCCTCTGCAGTACCCCCTGTGGCTAACAGATCATCAACAACCAGTACACACTCTCCTGTCTCAACAGCGTCAGCATGCATTTCAACTGTATCAGTTCCATATTCTAAATCGTAAGATTGTGAAACAGTCTTCCAAGGAAGTTTTCCTTTTTTTCTTACAGGAATAAATCCAATCCCCAACTGATAAGCAAGAGCTGCGCCAAACATAAAACCCCGTGATTCAATTCCTACAATTTTTTGAATTCCCTTATTTTTAAATTGTTCTGCAAAAGCATCAATGATGTCACGAAAACTTTGAGGATCCTTTAAAAGAGGAGTAATATCTTTAAAAATAATCCCGGGTTTTGGAAAATCCGGAACATCACGTATAATTTTTTTAAGTTTTTCCATAGTTGTCACCTTAATTTTTAGGAGGTAAAAACTTGAGAGGATCTAAAGGCCCGGTTTTATGTCTCACCTCAAAATGCAGATGAGGGGCAGTTGCCCTCCCCGTTCTACCTACTGTCCCTAATAATTCACCACGAGTTAATTTTTTCCATTTCTTAGTTTTAATTTCATTTAAATGCGCATAAGCCGTAAAATAATGAGAGCGATGTTTTAAAATAACCAAATTTCCATAAGCCCTAAGCTTTCCAGCAAAAATCACTTCACCATTCGCTGCGGCATATACTGGCACCCCTATCTTAGCGCCAATGTCAATGCCATCGTGTGCCCTATTTCGTCGTGGGCCAAAGGGAGAAATAATTTCTCCTCGAACGGGCCAATGAAATGTTATGTGGTTTTCGTCTTCTGTTTCTGTGGGAGCATTTTCTTCCACTTTCAAAGCATCTTCTTTTTTAGCTCTTAAATCCCGGCGATAATCAAGTGTTTCTTTTTTTTGAGGAATAATAATAACTTGCCCTTCTTCTAAATGATCGGCCTCAGTAATATTATTTCGATCGGCTAATTGATTCACTTCAATATCAAATTGACTGGCAATCTCACTCAAGGTTTCATCTTGATGCACTATGTAATGACGTTCTTTTTTTATGTTAGAATTGCTAGACTTAGCCTCCCCGCCTAAAACATCAGAAAACTCAGCACAAGAAGATATAAAAAAACAACACAAAGACATTAGAAACAAATTACTGAAGATGGATCCCCGCCTTCGCGGGGATGACAAAGCTTGATTAATCATCAATAACAGACCTCTTTGGAAATATTCTTGTTCTATCTCTTCGGTGCCAGCCATGAGTTCCTACTAATTTTACAAAACGACAATCACCTAAAGATTCTACTTTTACCTGATTATTTTTTTTTGAAATTCTTACTAAAGTTTGTACGTCTTCTGTTCCTACTGGCATCACTAATCTGCCCCCATCAGCTAATTGATCAACCAAGGGTTTGGGCACTACAGGAGAAGCCGCTGCAACAAGAATGGCATCAAAAGGTCCCATATCCTCCCAACCCATACTGCCATCACCAATACGAAGCACAATATTAGTAAGTCTCAAAACCTTTAAATGATGTCTCGCCTTAAAAGCCAAATTTTTTATCCGCTCAATGGTATAAACCTGTTTAGCTAAGAGAGAAAATACTGCGGTTTGATATCCACAACCAGTTCCTATTTCCAAAACTTTTTCACTCCCAGTTAAGTTTAGGCTCTGGGTCATTTTGGCAACAATATAAGGCTGAGAAATAGTTTGGCCCTCACCAATACCCAAGGGATAATCTCCATAGGCTTGGCTTTGCAGGGCTTCATCTACAAACAAATGACGAGGAATAGAAAAAAGAGCTTCAATCACACGTTTATCCACAATATCCCGTCCTAACAGATGCCTTTCTACCATACGTCTTCTAGCTACAGCATAATAATCAAGGGATTTTGCTTCACGCATGAGTGAGTTTCCACTTTCTAATTTCTCTTAAAAAATTAAAATCAGTCATATCAACTTTAATGGGAGTAATAGAAATCATTTGATCCAAATAAGCCTGGCAATCTGTACCTTCCTTATTTTCAAAACGAAAGGGATCTCCACCAATCCAAAAATAAGGTTTGCCACGTGGATCTACATTTTCGATAATCACATCCCCATAAGTATGTTTACCCAATTGAGTAAACAAAACACCGCGAATTTTTTCTTTAGGAAGACTAGGAACATTAACATTAAGCACAACTCCTTTTGGGAGTTTATGTTTTAAAACTTTTTTTACAAGCTTTGTTGTAAACGATGCAGCTACATCAAAACGAAAATCACCCATACCTACCTCTGAAACAGCAATGGCAGGAATCCCCATGATAGCTCCTTCCATAGCAGCAGAAACGGTTCCTGAATAATGAACATCCTCACCCAAATTAGCTCCCCGATTAATACCTGAAACAATCATGGCAGGTCGTTCATCAAGGAGCTTGTACACTGCAAGCATAATGGCATCGGTGGGAGTGCCATTTATAGAATAAACATCAGGAGATAATTTTTCGACACGAAGAGGGCGATGAAGTGTTAAGGCATGTGAGGCCGCTGATTTTTCGCTGTCAGGTGCTGCCACCACAATACGTGCTGCAGGAATTTTTTTCAAGGCTTTGACTAATTTTTTAATGCCTTCCGAATGCACACCATCATCATTTGAAACTAGAATAATCATAGTTTAAGAATAAATATCAATATCAACTAAGATAGGATCATGATCCGAAATAGGAGTTCCATTTTTACAAACAAGATTATGATAAACTTTGGGCGAAAGCGCTCCCAAATCAGAATGCGCGGGTTTAACCCATTTTCCTGCAAACCAATCGAGCTTCAAAGAACATTTTCCACCATGTCGTTTTAAAGTTTCTTCCATCACACGCCGGCACCACTCTGGAACCACTTCCCTTACTAAATGATTTTGTTTTATGTCTTCAATAGAATAATGAAGGGTACCCTGACCTATTTCATTAAAATGTTCATAGTCAAAACCATAATCCTTAAATACTTTAAATAAAAAACGATCAAAATAACGATCGGGATAGGGATAATGGTTTGCTATCACATGATCTACACCTCGAAAAACTTTATTCCAAAAACCAAAAAAAGCAAATAAGGCATGTCTTGCATTATAACTTGATGTGTTCAAATCCCCCCCCAGAACAAGAGGATGACGCCCTTCTGCAAGAAAAGAAAGAATACTTTTGAGTTGAGCTGCCCTTTGCCTTTGCGAAGAATGGGCATCTAAATGCGCAGCAACCCCGGTTACTTTTCTAAAAGGAAATTCAATTTCACAAACCAGGGCTTTTTGACAGCCAAGCCTTTTTTCCTTCCCTCTCATTTTATCAATGGCATTTTTTAAGGGCTGGGTTCTTAAGTTATGAAGAGGATATCGTGATAAAATAGCATTACCATGAAGACCCAGTTCATTTTCTCCTTCATAATGTCCCTCGGCTAGGTTGCCCTTACATAAATTAAGATAAGAAGTAGCAAAAAAATAATTCATTTTAAGTTCACGGGCCAACTCACGCGCAATATTTACATTACGTGTTCTCGCCATGCCAATATCAGTTTCAACCAGGTAAATAACATCAGCACGGGAGAGATCCGGGTGAGTTTTAAAAACATGGACCACATCGTTAAAATTAATTCCTCTTTCAATATTCCAAGTTACAAAACGATAAAATTTTTTTCTTTCATAAGGTACTCTCAGAGAAAATTGATCTGCCTCCATCCCATTAACAACCAACAAAATTTGATCCTTGAGACTTTTAAAAAGGGCAGATTTTAAAAGAGATTTTGTAGAGGTATATTTCTGAAGCTCATCTTTATAAGCATTAAGATGATGTTCGATTAAAGGATAAGTTTGGGGAATAGCAGTCATGCAGAAGCACTACTTAGCATCTCGCAAAGCTTCTTGGCGATAATTTTCGTATCGATTTTTATAGGTACTCTCTTCCTGGGTAGTTATTCCTCCCTTATGAGCATCTTGCACAACCAAATTAATATCACTGGCTAAACTCCCAGCACCATTATTAGCTACTTCGAAATAAGCATTTAAAGTAGAATCTGATTGATCAAACCAGTACAACCAAATTCCCTTAGTTCCTACTTCAGACCCTCTTAAACTTTTAAAAGGGAGGGTCCAAGTTTGACCCGTACGAATTGAAGTAAAATTATAGGAATCGGTAGATTTATAAATTCTAACTTTGGTCTTAGCTTCGAGAGGAGCATTTCCCTGTTTGTAGATAGCCTGATACTCCCCAGGCGCTACTACCTCCTCGGCCAAAGCAGGCAAAGTAAAAATTAAAATAAAGAAAACAAACGGTGTGATTTGTTTTTTCATAAGCCAGTTATATCAAAAAACTAAGACTTAAGCCAACCCTTATTTTCATACCAAGCTTTAGTTTGAGTTAAGCCAAAATCAAGCCCTATGGGGTTTTTATTAAAAAACTTCTGACTCCCCTCTTCCGCAATACAAAACCAATAGTTTTGTTTCATTTCAGCAAATTTATCTCTCGTAAACAAAGAGGGTCTCCGTGCTAGCTTTCCAAAAAATTCTACAATCCTGCAAAGAGCACTTATAAACCAAAGTGGAAAAAAAATAGGTTTAATTTTTCTTCCATAAAGCTTGCTTCCCAAATTTAAAAATTCATCTAAGGTATAACCCCCATGACCATCCTCTGGATGAAAAATTTGCCCATGATGTGGGGGCTCAAGACATAAACGAGAAAGAAACCAGGCTAAATCTTCCACATGAATAAAACTCAACTTAAGAGAACGAGAAAAAACGGGAAAAAAACCACTTTTAAAAAGTTGAAAAAATCTTAAAGTTTCACGATCAGAAGGACCATACACGATAGGAGGTCTAACAATCACAATAGGAAACGCTCTCTCCTTACTTAAAAGCATCTCCTCTGCTTCTTTTTTACTTTTGCCATAGTGACTTACCGGACCTATGCCAGAAAAATGATAAGAGTCCGGGTTTGGACCTCGAGCAGAAATTGAGGAAACAAAAATAAAAATCTTGGGCTTTAATTTTTCTTCAACGAAGTGGATTAATTGTTCTGTTCCTTGTGAATTAACCAGGTAAAAATCCTCTGGATGCAGGGCTTTAATTAACCCGCCAATATGAATAACAGCATCTATAGGACAATCAAGACTCACAGAATCAAGTGATTCCAAAGATCCAGAAACAAGATGAACTCCCTGTGATTTTAGAAAATAAGCTTGGGATAAATTTCGTACTAAAGCATAAACCGTATGGCCTTCAGAAATAAGAAGGGCAGTGGTATGCCGCCCTACAAAACCAGTAGCACCTGTTAAAAATATATTCATGCTATATGCTTTTCAAAAACACGGTATTTTTTATAAGGCACCCCGCCCATTAAAGAAATACCATGATTAATCTTTTCGTTATCTTCCAAAGTCCAAGAAAGTTCTCCTCCATGATAAGCTAACTTCACACCTCTTTGATGCATTTCGGTATAGAGAAGAACACTTAAACCATTTAAAACATCGTGGCGAAATTCTTTTTTAATTCCTAGAAGACACAGTCTGGCGCTTTTTATCTTTTTGGTTTTAAGACGATACAGAAGTTTAAACAATCCAAAGGGAAATAAGTGCCCATTTAAATCTCTAATCACTTCGTGATAATTAGGAATAGAAATCGCAATAGCAGCAGGTACACCATTAACTTCAGCAATCAAAGCGATCTCGGGATCTAAAATCATTTTCATATCACGAGCTGCTTTTTTAAGTTCTTCGGAAGTCCAAGGAATAAAACCCCAATTGTTTGACCAAGCTGAGTTAAAAACTTCACTAATAATTTTAATTTCTTCTTCCATTTTATTCAAATTTACTTCCCTTATTTTTAAACCTGGATGAACTTTAACAGCTTCTGCAATTTGCATAGCAACAATGGGCACAGGTTTGTGTGCATCATATTTCCAAGCAATCAGATCTTTAATTTGAGTAAAACCACTCTGCACTAAAAGTGATTCATAATAAGGCCAATTATGAGGCATGTAAGGGTATGGAGGGCTATCATAACCCTCAACTAAAAGCCCCACTTCATCATTAATCGATAAGGTCATAGGCCCCACCATGCGTGTCATTCCTTTTGAAATGAGCCAAGAAGAAGCTGCATCAAAAAGTTCTGAGGCTACTTGGGTACTCTGGATACAATCAAAAAAACCAAAATGACCTGTTTTTTCTTGATAACGCTGGTTATGCAAAAAATTGATTTGGGCTGATATTCTACCCACCACCCTTCCCTCATTTTTAGCAACAAAAAATACAGCCTCACCATGATGAAAAAAAGGATTCTTTTTTACATCCATCATTTCAGAACGTTCTAATCTTAAAGGAGGAACCCAATGGGGATCGTCTTTATAAAGTGTATAAGGAAAATTAAGAAAGTCTTTTTTGAGTGATTTTGAATTAACAAAAAAAACAGGCATACTACCAATTATGTTTTTTCTTGAGTTCTGAAAATAATTCTAAAACTTTATCTAAATGGGCTTTGGTGTGCTCGGAAGTAACACTGGTTCTCAGAAGAGATTTGTTTTTAGGCACTCCCGGATAAAGAACAGCATTCACATAAACCCCCAAATTTAATAACTCACGCCACAGGTTTAAGGTTAAGAGTTCATCACCCACAAAAACAGGAATAATAGGAGTTTCGGTTACTCCTGTATTAAAGCCTAAACGACTGAGATGATCTTTTAAATAGAGTGCATTCGCCCGAACCCGATCAACACGTTCTGGTTCTGCTTGCAAAATTTCAAGCGCTGCCATTGCTGCTGCTGCAGAAGGTGGAGGCAAGCTAGCTGAAAAAAGAACAGAACGCCCAAAATGTTTGATAAAATCCACCACCTTCGCACTGCCCACCACAAAACCACCAACAGAAGCTAATGTTTTACTAAAGGTTCCTGTGATTAAATCTACCTCATTATTTAAACCAAAATAATGGGTGACTCCACGTCCGCAAGGGCCAATAACTCCTACTCCATGAGCATCATCTACGGTAATACGTGCCCCATATTTTTTACTGATAGAAACAATCTCTGGAAGTTTTGTGAGATCCCCTTCCATGCTAAAAACACCATCCACCATCACCATCTTTCCACATTCTGGAGGAAGAGAAGCAAGCACACGTTCTAAATCATCAAGGTCGTTATGTTTAAAACTTTTAAGTTCACCCTTCCCTAGTCTGGCCGCATCATAAATGCTGGCATGATCTGCTTTATCAATAACAAGATATTCATCCTGATTAATCAGGGCTGAAATAACACCTAAGTTGGCTTGATACCCTGTAGAAAAAACCAAACAAGCCTCACGTCCAAAAAAACTGGCTATACCTTCCTCTAGGGTTTCATGTAATTTGTGAGTGCCGTTTAAGAGACGTGAACCAGTCAAACTAGTGCCAAACTCTTCAATAGCATTCTGGGCAGCCTTACGAACTTGAGGGTGAATCGTTAAACCCAAGTAGTTATTAGATCCCAGCATAATGACTTCTTTGCCATCCATAATGGCAATGGGGCCTTCGTTTCGATCAATGGTTTGGTAATAGGGATAAAGTCCTAACTTGCGAAGCATGTCGGCTTCGATAAATCTTTCACATTTAGAAAAAACATCCACATCCCCCTTTGAAAAAAGATCCATGCGACCGTCTAAGCTTACCTGTTCTTTGATTTTAGCTGATGTTTGTGGCATAATAAAAAGGGCGTAAGGTGGTTTTTTATCCACTTTACGCCCGAAGTCAAACACTAAAAAAGCCTCAATTTTATCTAGAAATGTACTCCAACAGCAGCCATAACTGAAATTTGATAATCAAAACCACCACTCAGGATGGTGGTATCAACTCCTGCAATCACTTTTTTGTACTCTTGGAGAAAAACCAAATCATTTGAAAGATCCAAACCTAAGTAAAGTGCCTTGTAATCAACTTCTAAACCACCACCTAAGCCAAAACCATAACCCCAAGCCCCTACCTTATCATCATCATTAGGAGCATTCACAAAAAGAGCATGAGCTAACCCACCTGCTTTGGCATAGGGATAAATCTTCCAACTGCGATCCTTATTAAAATCCGAGTACTGAGTAGTCAAAAAGCTATACTTACCGTTTAACCTTACCGTTAAGGCATGCTCTCTACCAGTACCACTGGGTGTATTTCCTGTTTTAGTGGAATAAGAAAACTGGAGTTCTGGCGCAATCCAGTCAGTGATATTATGCCCATAAGTAAAACCATAACCCAACTCGATATCATTACCAAACTCGGTCCCTGTTCTGTCATTGGTATCATGGGATAAATCCATAAAACCAACCATTGAGTAAATATAAGACCCTTTATGATTTTCTAGATCTGTGGCTAAAAGTTTTCCTGAAAAGCCAAACACGATCAGAAACATCACAAAAGTTTTAAAAAAATAACATCTTTTTTCCATTGTGCCCCCTTTAAATTTTAATACAAATAAAGATAAGGGCTAGATTTTAAAGATTTTTTTGAAATTGGTCAATGAAAATGATAATAAATGTCACAAACATTAGATATGTCCTGGTCATAAACAATTAAAGATGTCCGCTTTAAGGGGATAGGTAATGTCATGGAGGAATGGATAAACAT
>MGRJ01000022.1 GCA_001798135.1 Deltaproteobacteria bacterium RIFCSPHIGHO2_02_FULL_40_28
AATTAATTGTAGGGGCAGGCCCCTGTGCCTGCCCGATTATGGGCAACCACAGGGGGTTGCCCCTACGGGATACCCGCGATGACAAAGATGGATCCCGCCTCCGCGGGAATGACAGAGGGAAGATGGACCCTTTTGCGAGGATGATGTTTTT
Source organism: Deltaproteobacteria bacterium RIFCSPHIGHO2_02_FULL_40_28 (assembly GCA_001798135.1). Lineage (GTDB taxonomy): Bacteria > UBA10199 > UBA10199 > UBA10199 > 2-12-FULL-40-28 > 2-12-FULL-40-28. The sequence continues at coordinate 152 of MGRJ01000022.1, forward strand.
CAATATCTCCTTATCATCTTAGAAATTGAATTTCTTCTCATTTTGATTGATAAAATTAGAAGCAGCAACCCCTTTCTTATTGAAGAAATACCCTTGGTCTTTTCATTTTTTTGATTATAAGTGGGACCCATGGATTCTGTTATTTTTCATAGGCTTATTTCTAGGGTAACCAGACCCTCTCAGTACCTAGGGGGCGAACTCAATGCCATTAAAAAAGATTGGGATCAAACCCCCATCCGCATTGCACTTATTTTCCCAGATAAATACGAACTGGGAATGTCTCATGTGGGACTTAAAATTCTCTATGATATTCTCAATAAAATTCCAGATGTTGTTTGCGAGAGAGCCTTTGCCCCAGATTTAGACATGGAAGAAGCTCTTCGTAAAGAAAACTTCCCTTATTTTTCCCTCGAATCCCATCGCCCCCTTTCTGATTTTGATGTGGTTGGTTTTTCTTTTACTTACGAGCTTACGTATACCAATTTTTTAAATATTTTAGATCTAGCTCATATTCCACTCAGGCAAAAAGAGAGAACCGAAAACATGCCTCTTATTCTTGGTGGGGGAGGGTGTATCACCAATGCCGAACCTCTGGCTCCCTTTCTTGATTGTGCCCTGATTGGAGACGGAGAAGAAGCTGTTCTCGATTTAGTCAATCGCATTCGAGAAAAAAAATTAAATCAGTCGCAACAATCCAAACAATCCCGACCATCCCGACAAGATTTTTTAGAATCTCTTTCAGATCTTGATGGAATATATATTCCTTCCTTGTTTGAACCCCAATACAAAGAAGATGGCACTCTCTTGCAAATGATTCCCTTAAAAAAAGGCTATGAAAAAGTTAATAAACGAATTCTTCAAAATTTAGATCAAGCCCCATACCCCACTTCCTTAGTTGTTCCTTCCGTTAAATTAATTCACGATCGCATTGGAATTGAAATTCAGCGAGGATGTAATAGGGCTTGCCGTTTTTGCCAAGCAGGTTACATCGATCGCCCCGTTCGTCAACGCTCCCCTCAAAATGTTCTCGATATTGCAGAAGAATCTCTTCAAAAAACAGGCATTGGAGAAATATCTCTCCTCTCCCTTTCTGCTGCCGATTACGGCTGCTTGGTGGACACACTTCGTGTGTTAAATAATCGTTATTCTGAAAATCGTGTGGCGATTTCTGTTCCTGCCACGCGCACCGAAAAACTTTCTCCTGAATTAGTAGAACAAATTAAAAGAGTGAGAAAAACAGGATTTACCATCGCCCCAGAAGCAGGGTCAGAACGCATGCGACGTGTGATTAACAAGGGCAACAAAGTAGATGATCTATTTCAAGCCGTACGTAATGCCTTCTCACAAGGATGGGAACTTTTAAAACTCTACTACATGGTAGGACTTCCCTTTGAAACCGATGCAGATGTACTAGGCATAGCTGATGAAGCCAATGCAGCAATTTCTATCTGCAAAGAATATACCGGAAACTGCGATCTTAATTTAAGCATTTCTTCCTTTGTACCCAAACCTCACACTCCATTTCAGTGGGAACCCCAAATGAGTTTGGAAGAAACTCATCGAAAGTTTAATTTAATTAAATACCAGTTAAAAGATCGCCGTATTCGCTTTAAACACCATCACCCCGAAATGAGTTACATCGAAGGTCTTTTCTCTCGTGGCGATCGCCATGTGGCAGATTTAGTTGAAATTGCTTTTCAACTCGGCGCTCGTTTCGATGAATGGGAAGAACATTTTAATTTTCCCCTCTGGCAAAAAGCTATTTCAAACTGGGGAAAAGATCCAGCCTTCTACCTCCATCGCAGACGTACCAAAGACGAAATTCTCCCCTGGGATCACCTTCTCGCTCAAATGAATAAAGATTTTTTGTGGAACGAACTCGAAAAAGCCCATGATGCTGCCTTTGCTACAACCTGGATAACTCCAGAACAACCCAACAAAAAAAATGTGGAAGTCGGATTTACCGAAGATTGTAGCATCAAACGGTGCTCCAATTGCGGTATCTGCGACTATCGCAAAATTAAAAATCGTATCTTCGTTATGGGAACCGAAGAAATTATGGCTAAAAAAGGTCACCGTGAAGCCTACGGGTGGGTGGCTTCGGAGGCTTCGCCTCTTTATAGTAATGCGGTAATCGATAAGACGTCAAAATTTGCTTACCGGTTTCGCTACTCTAAAAGAGGCCTGGCCCGCTACATGGGACACCTCGAAGTAATGGGGATTATTAAAAGAGCCCTCACCAGGGCTAAAATTCCCCTCTGTTACTCCCAAGGATTTCACCCCCAGATAAAGTTAGCCATGAGTCACCCCCTTAGTGTAGGAATTGAAAGTGATTGGGAGTTTTTTGATATCGAAACTTATGAAGAAATAAATGATAATAAAATCAAAGAGTTATCTTCAATGCCCCAGGGGTTAAAAATCCTTGAGTGTATAGCCATTGACAGAAAAACCCCCTCTCTGTATTCTCAAGTAGAAGAGGTTACTTACCAGGTTAAAAGTAAAAACTGGGATGGGATCCCCAAATTTGGGGAAGCCTTAGAAGAATTTAATCAAAAAACAGAGTTTTGGTGGAATAAAGAAAATAAAAAAGGTGTTAAACGGCTTGATTTGAAAAAGCTGGTCCGTGTTGACACCACAAATTGGCCAGAAACCCTGGTGATGGTCACAAGGGTTTTCCCCGAAGGAACGGTTGGACCCATGGATGTTTATGCAGCACTCACCGGGTCAACTCAGAGGGATTGGCCAGAAATTGAGTTTTTAAAAACAGGAGTCCGCTGGAAAAATTCGGGAATGTCTTTAGAATCAACTTCAAGTTGAATCGTTCCTTCCTTCCCATGATAAACGGAAAATTTTAATGAGCCCTTATTCACCTCGAAGGCATTTTTATGGCAGAAATAGTCGAGATAGTCGGGATAGCCGGGATGGTCGGGATGAACGTCGCGGTGGTACTGCCGAAAGAGCTATAAGCCGTAACGAACTCATCATGAACATCTCTCCCGGCGAAACACGCATTGCCCGCTTAGAGAACGGAAGTGTAGCTGAGCTTTTCATCGAACGCGCTGAAGAACAACCCATTGTTGGAAATGTTTACAAAGGGATTGTCACCAGAGTTCTTCCAGGGATGCAGGCTGCTTTCTTGGATATTGGCATAGAAAAAGCAGCTTTCCTTTATGTTACCGACGTGATCCCCGATATGTTTGATGAAGATATCGATGAAGAAGAGGAAGAAACAAGTACAAATGAGCCAGGCGCTCTTCCAGAACCTACTCCTCTGGCCAACCCTGCTGAAGGAAATCAAAGACAAGATAACAGAAGATTCCGAAGACCACGTGGCCCTCTTCCTAAAATTGAAGATCTTCTTAAAGAAGGACAACATGTGGTGGTTCAAGTGGCCAAAGATCCTATTCGTACCAAGGGAGCCAGGGTTACTTGTCATATCTCGTTTCCAGGACGGTATGTGGTTTATATGCCAACCGTTGATCACTTGGGAGTTTCCAGAAGAATTGGCTCCTATGAAGAAAGAAGCCGTCTTAAAAAAATTATTACCGAACACAAACCCTCACGGGGAGGTTTTATTGTACGCACAGTCAGTGTGGGAGCCGCTGAAGAATCTCTCATCGCTGATATGAAAAATGTTGTGTCCCTTTGGGAAGGTATGGCCAGTAAACAAGAGAAGGCCAAGCCGCCAACACGCCTTTATCAAGATTTAGGTTTGGTATTAAGGTCGGTTAGAGATTTAATGTCATCCGAAATTACACGCCTGGTCATTGATTCCCAAGAAGATTACCAGGAAATTCTTAAATTCATGAAGCAATTCATGCCAGAATTAACTAATCGTGTGGAATTTTATAATGGTGAAACTCCACTTTTTGATGTGTTTGGTATCGAAACCGAAATCAACCGCGCCTTGGGTAAAAAAGTATGGCTTAAATCGGGAGGCTACTTGATCGTTGATCAAAGTGAAGCTTTAACTGCCATTGATATTAATACGGGACGTTTTGTAGGAAGAGACGATTTTGAAGAAACCATTTTGCAAACCAATTTAGAGGCAGCAGAAGAAATTGCCTATCAATTAAGACTCCGCAACATTGGGGGCATTATCATCATCGATTTTATCGATATGGAACGATACGCTAATCGCCAAAAAGTTTTTTATACTTTAAAAGATGCCCTGCGCAAAGACAAGGTACGAACCACCATTACTAAAATCTCCGAGCTGGGATTAGTGGAGATGACAAGAAAAAGAACCCGGGATTCGCTTACCCAAATGCTTTCTGAAACTTGTATGAGCTGCCATGGAAAAGGACATACCAAGTCTCCTCTCACAGTTGCCTTTGAATTATTTCGAGAATTAAATCGCACCGTACATCACTTAGATGGAAAATCCATTGTGCTTGATGTACATCCTAGGGTAGCTCAAGTTTTATTTAATGAAGCCAGAGAACGCCTCGATTATTTTGAAAAAGTTTTTAAAAAGCGTATTATTGTTGAAGCCCTTGAAGGGTTTCCTGTAGAACAGTTTCAAATTTCAGCTAAACGTTCATGATTCGTGCTCAAAACATCACTAAAGCTTATGGGGCAATTCAAGCCATCTCCGGTATTTCTTTTGAACTTTCAGAAGGGGAAGTAGTTGGTTTTTTAGGTCCTAATGGGGCTGGAAAAACAACGACCATGAGAATTTTAGCGGGTTATATTTCCCCAACCTCTGGAAAATGCTGGGTAGAAGATTTTGATATCGGCGAAAATCTTATTTTAGCTCGTCAAAAAATAGGATATCTTCCCGAATCAACCCCCCTCTATGGAGATATGGAAGTAAGTGGCTATCTTGCTTATATTGCTTGCCTAAGGGGAATGGCAAAAACTCTTATCCCAGATGCTATCAAAAAAGTTGTTCAAACTTGCGGTCTCAAAAAAGTCATTGGTCGAAAAATTGCCACCCTCTCTAAGGGATATAAACAAAGAATTGGTTTGGCCCAGGCCTTAATTCATGAACCTCCCATTTTAATTTTGGATGAACCAACAGTGGGTTTGGATCCCAACCAAATAGTTGAAATTCGTGAGCTGATTCGTAATATCGGAAAAAATAGAACTGTTCTTTTATCTTCCCATATTCTTTCCGAAGTAGAACAAACATGTGAACGGATGATTATTATTTCAGAAGGAAATATTGTTGCAGAAGGTTCTCCTAAAGAATTGGCTCATCAAAATCAAAAACTAGCTTGCCGAGTAGGAATTTTGGCAACTCAACCCCAAATTCAAAATGCTTTAACACAACTGCCAGACGCTCATGCAGAAAATTTTGAAAATACAAATGATGGAATTGTTTTTTTTAATTTAAGTTTTAAGGGCAATGAAGATCATAGGCAGGCTATTTATCATTGGACTGTTAAAAATAATTTTGTACTGATGGAATTAGTACAAGAAAAAGTTTCTTTAGAAAAAATTTTCAAAAAACTAACCGCCGCATGAAAAATATTTTTACCATTACAAAAAAAGAATTTCTCGAAACTTTTTTTTCACCCCTGGCCTATGTTTTTTTGGTTGTTTTTGTGGTCTTGGTTTACTGGTTCTTTTTTAGTGACCTTTTTTTGTTGAACCAGGCTAGTTTGCGGGGGGTCTTTAATTGGGTTCCACTTATTTTTCTTGTTTTTTTACCTGCAATAACCATGGGTAAGTGGTCTGAAGAAAAAAAATCTGGAACCCTGGAAATTCTTTTAACTCTCCCTGTTAAAGATTTTGAAATTGTTTTAGGAAAATTTCTTTCTTCTTTTCTTTTTCTTTTAGTGGCTCTTTTTCTAACTACCCCTTTAGTAGGTTTGGTGGCCCTGCTGGGTGATTTGGATGGCGGAGCTATTTGGGGTGGATATTTGGGATTGATTTTTCTGGGCGCAGCTTCTCTTGCTATTGGTCTTTTTATTTCTTCATTAACCGAAAGTGCTATTATTGCCTTCATTATTAGTTTTCTTATTTTGTTTGGACTTCTTTTAATTGGAGAAAGTGTTGTTTTAAGTTTTTTACCTAAACTTTTTGCTTCTTTTTTGTCTTCTTTAAGTTTGTCCCAACATTTTCAAAGTATTGCGCGGGGAGTGATTGATTCGCGTGATGTGCTTTATTACCTCAGTTTGGCAGGTTATTTTTTATTTTTAAATGTGCTGAGTCTTGAATCAAGAAAGTGGAAGAACTAATGAAAAATAAGGGTATCAGCCAAATTTTTTTGATAGCTGCTTTAACAGCCCTTGTTTTAATTTTAGTAAACTTATTGGCCCATCGTCATTTTGTAAGACTTGATTTAACAGAAGATCATGAATTTACCCTTTCCGAATCAAGTAAGTTGGTTTTAAAAGATTTAGATGATCAAGTGACCTTTAAACTTTTTTTTACCAAAGAAGTTCCTTCTAATCTTTTGCCCGTTCATCAAGCTGTAGATGATTTATTGGATGAATTTCAACGCAATTCTTCCCGGATAAATATTGTAAAAATTGATCCCCAATCATCCCTGCAAATCGAACAAGAAGCAACTGCTTTAGGTATTCCTCCCTTGCAATTAAACGTGATTGAAAAAGATAAACGAGAAGTGAGAAAAGTGTATTTGGGTTTGGCTGTTCTTTATGCTGATAAAAAAGAAATTCTTCCCGTGGTGGCCGATTTAAGATCACTGGAATACGATCTCATTGCAGCCATTCTGAAAGTTACAGCCTTAAAACTTCCTAAGGTAGGTTTGCTTATTCCTGATGCCAATCCAAATGAAAATCCCTATGAGGTTATCCAAAAAGTTTTAGAGCAACGAATGGATCTTGTCTCTCTATCTCCAAATGCAACAGACCTAGAGGCAAAGCATCTTGATGCTTTAATCATTGTTGCTCCTAAAAATCTTCCAGATTTTTTTGTAAAGCAATTAGATGGGCTGTTAAAAAACGGAGTCTCTTTGATTATTTTGGCTGGAAGGATAGATGTTGCTGGAAACTTGATGGCCACCGAATATCAAACAGGGTTGGAAAACTGGCTTTCCAAACAAGGAATTGGTTTAGAAGCAGGAATTTTAGTAGAACCCAAGTATCCAGCTCAGGCTGCTTTTAATTCGGGATTTGTTCAGTATCAAATTCCCTATCTTTTCTTTGTTCGCGTTGTGTCAGCAGGGCTTAATCAAGACAGTACAATTACCAATCGTTTGGAAGAAGTTGTTTTCCCTTGGGCTACTACTCTCACAATAAATCCAGTAGAACATTCAGATTGGAAATATGAAATTTTGGCCCAAAGCTCGGATGAGTCTTTTTTGCAGGAAGGAATTCCTAATGTAAACCCGCAAGCTTTTCAAGATTTTCAATTTCCAGAAGGTTCCAAAAAAAATATTGCCATATTAGTTCACGTGCCAGGCAACCCTCGCCCCGCACGTTTGGTTGTGGTTTCTAATTCTATTTTTATGCGGTCGGATTTTCTTAAAGACTATCAACACAATTTGATTTTCTTTCAAAATTTAATCGACGAAGTAACTTTGGGAGATCAACTGATTGGCATTCGCTCGCGTGGCAAAACCAATCGCCCTTTGGTTAATCTTTCCAGTAGTGAAATGGCCACGCTCCGATGGATTTTTGTTATCATGGTTCCTCTTTTGATTGGTATTTTTGGTCTTGTTCTTTATGGTTTAAGACGCAGAAAATTGAAAAAATTAAATGATCAATTTTAAATGAAAAAACGTGTTCAAATTTTATTTGGTATCGTTATTATTTTAATTGTTCTTCTTTTTATTTTTGATAACCCATTTGAAGATAATTTTGCTCCCAAGGAAGTCTTGTTTTTCCCCCATCTTCAAAAAGCAGATATAACGCAGATAGATATTGCTTATTTTATAAGCGGAGTAAGACTTGCTAGAGTATCCAAGGATAATTGGCAGGTATCTTCTTTTAAAACGGCATTGGCAGAAAAAGTTGAATTAGACAGTGGAACCATTCCAGGTGAATCTTTGCCCCCTCAAAAAGCAGATCAAAATAAAGTAAATAAACTTTTGGATATTTTATTGGATCTACAAAAAGGAACACCAGTGTCTACTAACCCTGATAAACAAGGGGTGATGGAATTAAAAGATATTGCTTTGAATGTAACTCTTTATCGTTCTGATGGTCATCAATTAGCCAAGCTTTGGGTAGGAAAGCAAACCCCAGGATTTTTGACCAACTATGTGAGAGAAGAGGGGAACGAAATTTATGAAGTAGGGGCTTCGATTAAGGGTTTACTTAATCTTCCAACAGAATCGTGGGTGGAAAAACCTGCCCCTATTTTACAATGACGTTTTTCTTTAAGCCGACTGAAAGTATTTTTTAGATTTTTCAGGATCTGGCACCATGGTTTTGCTGCCTTTAACCCAATTAGCTGGGCAAACTTCTCCTGTTTTAGCAACTGTTTGGAAGGCTTCTAAAACACGAAGTGTTTCTTCTACACTTCGGCCAACTCCCAAATCGTGCACCACTTCGTAGGCTACCATTCCATCGGGATTAATAAGAAATAAACCACGGAGTGCAATGCCTCCATCCAATAAAACTCCATAATCACTGGCAATTTTTTTTGTAATATCCGCTAGCAGGGGATAAGCAATTTTTCCAAGCCCCCCGCTTTTGCGATCGGTATTAATCCAAGCTAAGTGAGTAAATTTGGAATCGATCGAACAAGCAACAACTTCTGCATTTAATTTTTTGAAGGCCTCTATTTTATCAGAAAAAGCAGTAATTTCAGTGGGACAAACAAAGGTAAAATCGAGAGGATAGAAAAAAAGAACAAGCCATTTGCTCTTGTAGTCGGCTAGTTTAAGTCTTTTAAATTCTCCATGGAGAACAGCGTCAGCTTCAAAATCAGGTGCTCTTTTTTGGACAAGACTCATACAAAACCTCCTTCAAATTATTTTGAGAAGAGGAAACTAGCATAGTAAAATATGCAGTCAAGTACTTCCAAAGAGCGGGTCCTGCCGCCGGGAGGTTTCCCGCTGGTGCTCGCTCTAAGGCTGCGCGCCATCGGAAGCCCTCCTCCCGGCGTCACCCGCTTTGAAGTAAGTATTGCAAACTTATGCAGTTGGTTGATTAGGGTTTTCTTTAGCGCGTTTCAGTTCATAAACGGCGGTGAGTACTTCGGCTACGGCATCAAAAAGATCTTCTGGAATTTCATCCCCAATTTCTAATTGTAAAAGCGACCATGCCAATGGAATGTTACGAATAATGGGTATTCCTTCTTCTTCAGCTATTTCTATAATGAGTTCTGCAAATTGGCGCTGACCCTTGGCTGTTAAAGTAGGAGCACTCATTTCATCTTTGTTATATTCTAAAACACAGGCTACATGAATGGGGTTGGTAACCACAGCATCGGCCTTTTTTACAGCTTTGCGCACATCTCCAAAAGCCATTTCACGATGCAAGCGTCGTCTTTCCCCCTTAATGGCAGGGTCTCCCTCATCTTGTTTGTATTCTCTTTTTACCTCATCCTTGGACATACGCATATTTTTCATAAAATTCCAACGTTGCAGTGCGTAATCTAGAAGTGAAATGATCATGAAACAAATGCTCACCTTAACTAAAAATGAAAAAAGAAGATCTCCAGTTAATTGTGCTGAACTAAAAATATCAATTTTGGAAGTTGATAAAATGACATCAATGGATTTAAAAATGGTTTGATAAGCCAGGTATAAAATAAGGCCAATTTTGACGATATTTTTAAGTAACTCAAAAAGAACTACCACCTTGAACATGTTTTTTAATCCCTCAATGGGATTCAACTTTTCAAGCTTGGGCGTGACGGGTTCGGTTGCAAAAATAGCTCCCACTTGCATGATGCCTGAGACAAAACCAACAAACATACTCGCAACTAAAATAGGACCTATGGTTTTGGCCATAGCCAGTAAGCCTGCCATGCACAGATCGTAAAGCGTAGCCGTGTCAATTTTTTGGGATGCTAAGGTGTCAATGCAAAGTTGAAAGTAGCGTTTATATTCTCCCCCAATAAATGTAAGCATCATGGCAATAGCTGTAAAAGTAGTAATCATAACCAAAACTTGGCTTACATCTCTACTTTTGGGAACTTGCCCTTTTTTTCTCGCTTCCCGCAGACGTCTAGGGGTTGCATGTTCGGTTTTTTCTTCGGAGGAAGAATCCGCCATAATTTTTTAATTATAGCTTAATTTTAAGATATTTAGAAGAAACTAAAAAGCTCCTTGTTCTTCTCCCGGAGGGTTTTGTTGTTCTTGGAAACGACGGCGCTCACCTCCACCTTTTCCACCACGTGGGCCTGGCCGTTGGGGGTTTTGGTTGGGAATAAATTGATTGGTGATGCCAGCAGGATTTTCCCACTGATTTTGATCAGCCAGTGTATACATTTTAAAAGCCTTAATACCGGTACATAGCACAGAAAGACTTCCAATGACTAAAATGATGGTTGCTATGATTTTAAGTACAGAGGGGAGTGTTTTAGAGCCCATCTCATAAGCTTTTAAAAGCAAGAAACTACTGGCAATCATGGTTAAAAGCTCTAGGGCCAAAGTGATGTGGACTAAGAAAAACATGCTATTCATACAACGCCTCCTTTTGAGAAAAAGTTCTTAAAAAAGATTCTTCTGTAATCTGAGGTTCTTGAACAAAAATAAAACCATCCCTCTCTCCTGTAACAAATAATTGGGTTCCATCATCAAGAGTTGTGTAACCCTCTATTTCCATTTCTGTTTCGTAGCAGATAGAAGAAGTTACCGCTTGGGTTTCTAAATCAAATTGATCAACAATAAGTCCTTGTTGGTCACTCTCATTTCGTACAAGAACCAATTTTTGTTCTTCTTCATCCCAAAAAAAAGATTGAATAAATTGAGGGGCATCCATCTCAAAAACCAAAAAATCAGGATCGTCGGTAGTAGAAGCAGAATTGATAAAATTTGGATCATAAAGACGAATCACATTCCCTGTAGAAAAATCAACAATAGGTTCTAAGCTGTATCCAGCTATAGCCAAGTAGGTTTGACCATTTTTTTCTACATAAGCTACACGATCAAAACCCTCGGTATGCATATCAGTAATTTGAGAAATAAGAGCATTGTCAAGGTTTGCTTCTTCCAAAAAAATATTCCAATCGATGACCATTATTTTTTGAAGGGCCCCAATGATTGTGGAATAACCTTTTTTATAGGCAATGTTAACAGGATGATCAGAAAGACTTATACCATTTTGAGTAAGGTTTGCCTCCCACACAGCATCTAAATCGTTATTAAGCTCCACAATGCCACCCAGATTACTTTTTACCAAGTAGAGTTTATTATTGATGAGGTTAGCCGATTGCCAAGTGGTATCGGGGAAGTAAACACCAGAGATCACAAGAGGAAAACATCCAGAATCACACATATCAGCAAGACCATTTCCATTTGTATCAGGCGGAGGATTACCTTCAACATAATTTCTTGTCAGACACCAATCGTTTCCAACGGCACAAGAAATAAAAAGTAGTAAAAAAAAAGAAATGAAAATGCTATGAAACATACTCTAAGATTCAGGAAGAGCTAAGGGCTGGATATGAGATAATCCCCCATCAGCTCGAATAGTTTGGCCACAAATCCATTTTGCTTTTTCTGATAATAAAAACATAACGACATCAGCAATTTCTTTGCCTGCTGTTACCCCTCCTACAGGGGTTAGTTGTTCATTTGCTTTTTTAATGGCCTCGTATAAATCGCCCATGTAAATTTTGGTGGAGGTTGTTGCTAAAAAACCAGGATTCACTGCATTGACATTAATTCCTAAAGAAGCAAGTTCTACTCCAAAATACTTAACCAGGGTTTCCAAAGCTGATTTGGCAGCTCCTAAAATACCATGCCTGGGAAGATAAGTGTGGGTATCGTAACCTGAAATGGCTACGATTTTTCCATTTTGCCCCTTCATCAGTTCTGCACAACGCTGGCAAGCTAAAACAAAACCTGTGATGGTAATCGCAAAAGTTTTTTCGATGTGATGAGGTTTAATATCAAGCAATGGTTTAAAAGCCGTAGCTGCAGCATTGGCTACAAAATAGTTAAGATACCCATATTTTTCTTTAACAAAATCGAAAAGACGACTTACATCATCAGTATTGCCCATATCTGCTTGAAGCGTGTAAACATTTGCCCCAACTTTTTTCATCTCGGTTTCAAATTGTTGAGCTGTAGCCGTATCTTTGCGATAGTTGGTTACTACATGCACCTTTTGAGCAACAAGCTGCCCTACAATCTCCTTGCCGCATCCCTTGATGCCCCCCGTTACAATGGCCACTTCTGTTTTCATAAATTGATATAAATAATAATACTTGAGGAATTTGTCACTACATTTTAAAAAAGCCTGTGGCACAAATCATTGATGGAAAAACTATTTCCCAGCAAGTAAGACAAGAAGTGAAAGAAGGCGTTGCCCAGTGGGTAAAAGGTGGGGGAGTCATTCCTGGATTGGCTACAGTTTTGGTTGGGGATGATCCCGCTTCACAGGTTTATGTTAAAAATAAAAATAAGGCTACCGTAGAGGCAGGAATGCACTCAAGACATATCCCCCTGCCAGTTACAACTAGTGAATCCCAACTTTTAGAATTAATTGATAATCTTAATCGTGATTCTTCCATTCATGGAATTTTAGTTCAATTACCACTTCCATCACAAATTAAGAGCAGCAAAATACTTGAAGCCATTGATCCTAAAAAAGATGTGGATGGTTTTCATCCCATTAATGTAGGGCGCCTGGTTTCGGGAGATGCTACCCTGATGCCTTGTACGCCTTTGGGAGTGATGAGGCTGATCAAAGAAACAGGAATGGATCTTAGGGGGAAAAATGCCGTAATTGTTGGAAGAAGTAATATTGTAGGCAAACCCATGGCCCTCTTGCTTTTACAAGCCAATGCTACAGTGACTATTTGCCATTCACACACGAAAGATTTGCAGCAAAAAGTAAAAGAAGCCGATGTAGTGGTGGCAGCGATTGGGAAACCAAATTTTGTCAAAGGAGATTGGATTAAAACAGGAGCTGTTATTATTGATGTGGGCATTAATCGTTTGCCCAATGGTAAGTTGGTTGGGGATGTTGATTTTGAAGCAGCAAGTAGGGAAGCTGCTTGGATTACACCTGTGCCAGGGGGAGTAGGGCCCGTGACTATTGCAATGCTGTTAAATAATACTTTGTTGGCTACGAAAAATATTAGTCATTGATAAAAACGGGTGGCACGGGGTTTCTTGTCCCCTCCCCCTTGAGGGGGGAGGGTTAGGGAGAGGGTGAAAATTTAGGTCACCCTCCCCCTGCACCCCCTCCCCTCAAGGGAGGGGGGAATTTTCCCTCCCCTTAGGATAAGGGGAGGTTGGAGGGGTTACGACAAAACTTTTATGCTTAAACAAACACCTTTGTATGAAGTTCATAAAAAACTAGGAGGCCGAATTGTAGAATTTGGTGGTTGGGAAATGCCCGTTCAATATTCGGGTATTATGGAAGAACACCGTGCAGTACGCAAAGCTTGTGGCCTGTTTGATATCAGTCACATGGGGCAGGTTTTAATTACAGGCCCCAAGGCTTTAGAGCAGGTTAATTATTTAACCACTAACGATGTTTCTCAAATTCCAGATGGAAAATGTCAGTATACAGCAGCTCTTTATCCCGATGGAGGAGTTGTTGATGATCTCATTGTTTATCGGATAAATGCCGAAAATTTTTTGATTGTGGTTAATGCTTCCAATGACGAAAAAGATTTTAATTGGTTTGTTCAAAACAATCGGTTTGATGCAAAAATCTTACACGTAAGTCATGCCTATGGTATGTTGGCTCTTCAAGGCCCTAAGGCCAAGGATGTGTTGGCTAATTTGGGTGGGGCTTTGATGACAACAACTCTTAATCCCTTCTCTTTTGTGGAAGAAAAGCTCATGGGTATTTCTTGTATTATTTCTCGTACAGGTTATACAGGTGAAGATGGTTTTGAATTTTTACTTTCATCAGATAAAGTTGTTGATTTATGGAATAAAATAATTGAGGCAGGGCGACCTTTTGGCTTACTCCCCATTGGTTTAGGAGCAAGAGATACTTTGCGGTTAGAAGCGGCTCTTTCTCTTTATGGTCATGAGATTGATCAAAAAATTAATCCCTTAGAGGCCAGACTTGCTTGGATTGTCAAACTTGACAAACCTGATTTTATCGGCAAATCATCTTTGCAAAAAATTGAAAAAGAAGGCATTACAAGGCACTTGGTTGGTCTTTCTATGATAGATGCAGGTATCCCAAGAGCTGGATATGAAGTGTATGAGGGAGAAAAAAAGTTGGGTTGGATCACCAGCGGTACTTTTTCTCCCAGTTTAGGTAAGGCTATAGCCTTAGCCTTAATTGAAGGGACAAAAAAATCAGGGGATGAACTTTTAGTTGGTATTAGAAAACAAAAGGCAAGAGCACAGATTGTGAACTTACCATTTTATCGTAAGAAGAAGGGAAAGATATGACAATTCCACAAGATCTTAAATATTCCAAAGAACACGAATGGGTGCGTGTTGAAGGACAAATAGCTACCATTGGTGTAACAGATTTTGCCCAAGAACAATTAGGTGATATTGTGATGGTAGAGTTGCCCTCTGAAGGTACTATTTTAACAAAGGACGAATCTTTTGGGGTGGTAGAATCGGTTAAATCAGTGAGTGATGTGTTTGCCCCTGTGTCTGGAAAAATTGTTGAAGCCAATGATCCTTTAACCGATAGCCCTGGAATTATGAATGAAGATTGCTATGGGGAAGGATGGATTGTTAAAGTAGAAATGAGTGACCCAAAAGAGTTGGATAGTTTGATGGATGCTAAAGCCTATCAGGCTTGCCTTGCCGAGGGGCATTAATCGGTTTATGAGATATTTGCCTCATACTGAAAATGAAATTACCGAGATGCTTGCCACCATTGGTGTAAAAAGTGTTGAAGAACTTTTTCGCAGTATTCCTCCCAGTCTTAAATTAAATCGAGAACTCAACATTCCTGAAGCTCTTTCTGAAATGGAGCTGCGCAAGGCTTTGCTTCAACTTTCCAAAAAAAATAAAACCATCCGTGATACCATTACTTTCTTGGGAGGGGGGGCTTATCATCACTACTTGCCATCAGCCATTTCTCAACTAATTAATCGTGGAGAATTTTTTACAGCTTATACCCCCTATCAACCAGAAGTAAGTCAAGGAACCTTGCAGTCTCTTTTTGAATATCAAACCATGGTGTGTGAATTAACAGGCATGGATGTTGCTAATGCCTCTCACTACGATGCCTCCACAGCTTGTGCCGAAGCCCTTTTAATGGCTCATCGAATTACCAAAAAGAAAAAAGCTCTCGTTGCAAGATCCCTGCATCCCCAGTATCGCAAGGTTTTAAAAACCTACCTGGTGCGTTTTGGTTACGAAATTGAGGAAATAAAATACAACAAAGATGGCACTCTCGATTGGGAAGATTTTAATGCAAAGCTTAACTCGGATGTGGGAGCTGTGATGGTTGGCTCTCCTAATTTTTTTGGTGTGATTGAAGATTTGGAAAAAATTGGAGTAAAAACCAAGGCCAATCATTCAATTTATATTACCGTAGCCTCTGAGCCGCTTTCTTCAGCACTGCTTGCAACTCCCGGAGGTGTTGGTGCCGATATCGCTGTAATGGAAGGACAGTCTTTTGGGGTAGGGCTTAATTTTGGTGGCCCCTTTCTTGGAATGTTTGCAACCAGAGCCCAGTATATTCGCAGTATGCCGGGGCGTGTGGTTGGAGAAACAGTTGATGAAGAAGGCGCCCGTGGTTATGTTTTAACCTTTTCTACACGCGAGCAACACATTCGTCGTGAAAATGCCACGTCTAATATTTGCACAAATCAGGGTTTATGTGCCCTGATGGCCTGTATTTATTTGTCTCTGATGGGCAAAGAGGGTTTGGTGGAGTTAGCTCAAATTAATTTATCGCGTGCAACCTATGCTAAGGAAAAATTAGCCAGCATAAAAAGGGTGAAGCCCCTATTTAATGCTCCCATCTTTAATGAATTTGTACTTCATATTCCTAATGCCAGTAGTGTTCTTGAAAAATTAAAAACAAAAAATATTTTTGGGGGCATTCTTTTAGAACGTTATTACGAAGAAATGAAAGATGCCGTTCTTGTGTGTGTAACCGAGATGAATTCTAAAAAAGAAATTGATACGTTTTGTGAAGAATTGGGACGTGCTCTATGAAAACTTTCAATGAACAAACCATTTTTGAAATTTCTTCATCAGGCCGTAAGGGATATTCTCTTCCTAAAACAGAAGTGCCCCAGGTTAACCCTGACGAAGTGATTCCAAAGGCTTTTTTAAGAAAAACAAAAGCCAAACTTCCCGAAGTATCTGAATTTGATGTGGTAAGACACTTTACCCGTTTATCGCAGTGGAATTTTAGCATCGATACCGCTTTTTATCCTTTGGGTTCTTGCACCATGAAGTACAACCCAAGAATTAACGAAGAAGTGGCTCGTTTTCCTGGTTTTGCTCTTTCTCATCCCTATCAAGATGAAAAAACCATGCAGGGGAGCTTGCAGTTGATGCATGAACTTCAAAATTACCTGTGTGAGATTTCCGGAATGGATTTTTGCACTTTGCAACCTGCAGCGGGTGCCCATGGCGAATTTACCGGACTTTTAATGATTCGCTCTTACCATGAATCCAGGGGTAATCCACGCACGAAGGTGATTATTCCAGATTCAGCTCATGGAACAAACCCTGCTTCTGCTGCCATTTGTGGTTACCAAGTTGTGACAGTTAAAACAGGCAAGGATGGTATTGTTGTTCCTGAAGAGTTAGCGCCTCTTTTGGATAATGAAGTGGCTTGTTTAATGCTTACCAACCCTTCCACCATTGGTTTGTTCGAAAAAAATATCCAAAAAATTGCAGACCTCTTGCATTCAAAAGGCGCTCTTTTATATTGTGATGGGGCTAACATGAATGCCTTGATGGGAGTGGCTAGGCCGGGAGATATGGGTGTTGATTGCATGCATTATAATTTGCACAAAACTTTTACAACTCCCCACGGTGGGGGAGGGCCAGGGGCTGGGCCTGTGGTAGTCAAAAAAATCTTGGAACCTTTTTTGCCTGTACCTGTGATTGTAAAAGAAGGCGACACTTATCGATTAGAGACCAATTGCCCCCAAAGTATTGGGCGAGTACGTGCTTTTTTTGGAAATTTTGGAATGTTTGTTCGAGCCTATACTTACATTCGTGAATTAGGCCCCGATGGTATTCGCAAAACTTGTGAAATGGCAGTTCTTAATGCCAATTATTTACGAGCTCTTTTAAAAGATCATTTAACGTTAGCTTACGAGGCCGATAGTTTGCACGAAGCCATTTTTACAGATAAATTTTTGAAAGATTATTCTACAGGTAAGGTTACTAAAGATGGTCGTCCCATTCCTTTAAAAACTTTGGACATTGCAAAGAGGCTTATTGATTATGGTTTTCATCCTCCCACAGTTTATTTTCCATTGATTGTTTCAGGATCTCTTATGATTGAACCCACTGAAACCGAAAACAAGCAAACCCTCGATGCCTTTGCCGAAACTGTCAAAAAAATTCTTGCTGAAGCTAAAACAACCCCTACACTTTTAACCGAAGCGCCCCATACCACTCCTGTTCGCAGGCTTGATGAAGTAAAAGCCGTTCGCGAACCAAAACTACGCGCTTAAATAGTTTTTTAAACAAGCAAGGATAGAAATTTTTCATCTGACTTTTTATCAAATAGCTGATAAAAAGTCATCCTCTTGATTTATAATTCCGGAATTACTGATTCTAGAAAATATTCAAAAGGACAAACTAAAATATCACCAATTTTTTGAGATTTGTCTCCTTGAAAGACAATGTATTTTTCTCCCTTTTTTCCAGTGAGATGTTCGAAGGCTTGTAGGCCTTTAACTTGTTTTTTTTCTATCTTTGTTCCAGCCTTAACCTCAATGAGCACTATTTTTTTTTCAGTTTGTATTACTAAATCTACTTCATTTCCTGTATCAGTGCGAAATGAAAAAAAACGCCAATCTTTTTTTGTTGCTTGAGCATAAAAATAACACTGAAGGATGAACCAGTGCTCAAATAAATGTCCCAATTCTGTGGGGGTAAAATCTTTTTGTACTAAACCCAAAATGGCGTGGCGTACACCCAGATCGAATAAAAAAATACGATCGCGTTGGCTAATTCTACGATGATCAGAAGCTGATGTAAAAGGAGAAAGACGTACTGCTAGGAGTGTATCTTCAAGTACAGAATAAAATCTTCTGATCGTATCTTTGGTAACTTCTGAGTCACTTGAAATTTTGGAGTAGTTAATCCATAAGCCACTTTGCCCCGCTGCTAATTCCAAAAAGCGGGTATAAGCTCCCACATTGCGTGTAAGACTTTCGGCCTGAATTTCTTCTCTGATGTAAATGTTTGTGTAAGATTTAAGCATTTCCAAACCAGTTAAATCATCTAAGTAAATTCCAGGAAGGCTTCCTCGTGTGAGACATTTGTGTAAGTCAAATTTTTCTTTAAGTTCCCAGTACAATAAAGGAGAAAGGTGTTCTTCAATAATACGACCAGGCAAAAGATTAGCACCCCCTCGTTTCAATTTGCGTGCACTCGAGCCAGTTAAAATAAAACGCGCTGTATATTTTTCATCCACCAGGAATTGGATTATGTTGAGAAGCGAAGGGATGCGTTGAATTTCATCAATAAGAATAAGTTTGGGCTGATGGAGGGCCAACAATTCTCTTTTTACTAATCCGGGGTCTTTAAGATATTTGAGGTATTGTTCTTCATCTGCAAGGTTTAAAATATAATCTGGACTTAAGCTTTTGACTAAAGTGGATTTTCCTACTTGGCGTGGACCAAGCAATAAAACACTTTTTTTATTGGCTTTTAAGCGTTTTTCTATGATTCTGGATAGCATATAATCTATTTTCAATGGAAATAGATTAATGTCAAGCTTTTTTCAAATTCATCTCCATTCTCTTGACTTATTTTTTGGAAATGACTAAGCCAGCCCCATCAGGTTCACCCATGGTGGGTGATGAAAAGGGAAGATGGTGTAAGTCCATCACGGTCCCGCCGCTGTAACTCTAACCCTTCGGGGTAAAACCACAAAAGTCACTGTCCGCCAAAGGCGAATGGGAAGACGGTTTTAAGAGAAGTCAGAAGACCTGCCTGAGACAAGGTTACCTTGTAATATGCGAGGACATCATGCGGTCTTTTGTTCTTATTTTTATTTTCTTTTTCTGCCTTACGGCCTGCCAAAATACGGGTTTTGTTTTTGATTCTGAGCCAGGTTCTGATGATGACGTCCCAGACACTAACGAAAGTCCTACTCCTTTAAATCCCATAGATCCCACAACAAGTAGTGTTTCTCTTTTGTCTCTTAATTTGGAGCAAGAAGGAGAAGTTTTTATTCTTGAGGTGGGTCAAACCCAAGACTTAAGTTTTCAGGTTCAATTTTCTGATGGCACCATTGAAAATTCAATCACTTCCATTCTCAACTGGCCCAATGGAAGTACAGAAACCATTTTATGGCAAAGTGATAACACAACTGTTGCATCAGTAGATCAGGGAAGGGTTACAGCCTTGCACGAAGGAGTAGCCTTAATTGGTGCAAGCGTAGGTGAAAAAAATATCCTTGTTGATTTTGTGGTCAATCCTCAAACTTCATCTGAAAAAACTCTCACACAGCTTTCTTTTTACCAAGACTCTTATTCACAAACAAGTTCTCGCAGTTTTTTAATAACACTGGATGGAAGTTATTCTGACCAAACTAGTTTTTCCAACCAGTATGCCGATAATGTTTCTTTAAGATTGGGATGCTCACTTTTACTTTCAAGTAGTCGTCCTGCAGTGGCCGAAATTACTCAAGCGGGTGCTGTTATTCCTAAAGCAAATGGGGCAACAAACTTGATTGCTGCTTGCGGCAGTGTGCAGACCTTAAGTGTTTTAACAATTTCTGGTTTAGATGTCGATGCTCCTTTTGCAGGAACAGAAACCCTGGAATCACTTGCTATTGTTGGGTTAGAGGATGAACAAACATCCGGAAGCGAAGCTTCCCTTTTTTGTGATGTGACTTTTAATGGCGGGACTGTTTCAAATGCTTCTGGAGATTTTGTTTCACCCGGAGGACAAATTTATTCCATCATTTGGTCTAGTTCCGATGAAAGTATTTTTTCTATCGATGAAAATACTGTGAATTTTCTGGTTTATGGTGAAGCCACCCTTCAAGCTGAAGTTGATGGCATGAGTACGACACAAGAGATTGCTGTAAAAATGTCTACCGAATGGGCTGCAACCAGTACAGATTATTTTCTTTCCAGTAATGATGAATTTACCCTCACAGAGGAAACTAATGGTGGTTACGGTTCCTATCCTAATGCTCTCTATGGTGCACCCTGGACTGGAGGGACCGATGTAGTTTCTTTAGGCGGTGGTGGATCCATTCTTATTCATCTTCAGGATTATGTTGTGGTCGATGGAGTGGGTGTTGATTTTACTGTTTTTGAAAATCCTGTTTTAGCCGATGTACTTTTTGCTGAACGTGCACGAGTTTTGGTGAGTGAAAACGGAACAGATTTTTTTGAATTTTCTTGTGATGAATGGAATACAGCAGAAAATTATCCAGGATGTGCAGGAGTTAATCCTGTAAATGCGCTGGCTAGTCCCTTTAATCCTTCTATTTCTGGAGGAGATAGTTTTGATTTAGCCGATGTTGGTTTAACATCGGTTTCTTATATTTTAATTGAAGACTTAAATACCTGCGTAGAAGGTGATCCCACTTATCCCTTATGTGGAGTCAGTTATACTCAGGGTTTTGATTTAGATTCTCTGGTGATCATTAATGGTCAACAGGAATAAATCTTAAAGGAGAAATTATGGTTGCCCCTTTAGTTTATTTGGCCCTTGCGGCCGTGCCTTTTATTGCGAGTTGTATGAAAAACGAGGAAGAAGGAGAAACGCCTACTCCCGTTGGTCCAGTAACAAATCCCGAAGGAGATACACCCGAAGCTTCCCTAGACACAGGGGTAGATAGTGGAGGAACAACTCCAACAGGTGATGCATATGTTGACGCTGCTATTCCCTCAAATGTAGGCACTTTTGATATCGAAGGGAGTGTTTTTTCTTCACTGTGGGTTAACAATGAAGGTGAAGAGCAGTTTTATTATGTGCACAAAGTGGGAGGAACTACCGTTGATGATCCAACAACTCCCGAGCCGGATCCTGTTACTGTTCCCCAAGAATTTTACTTGGGCCAATGCAGCACTCTTCCCATTTCTCCAGATCAACAAACAGCTATTTGTGATGATTTAGGTTATGCACTTCCGTTTTCAGATCAAATTGCAGTTTCTTCCCATGTAAAAAATTATGAGATTGATGGGGAAGGCGTCATTGTGGTGCCTTACAATAGTGTTGGCCAGGACATGATAGAGGTTGCTAGCACCGATGCTATCACGCTTCAAGACTCAGCCGATCATCAAGGTGTGTTTGTGTATGCCACTGATGGAACTTTGTATGCCAATCATAATCTGGCATCAATGACCACAGACTCTGGCTGGAAACTCTCCGGTGCTGAAGATAGTGCTTATATTTCTGGCCAAAACGAATTGGCTGTTAGTTTTTCCCAGTTTGCAAGTGGAGCAAAAGCGGGTGATGAGAATGTAATCACAAATCAATACAACATGGCCTATCCACCAGGAGCTATTGCCTATCTTAACATTGAAAATCCCCTCGATCAAAATCCAAATGTGCGTGTAGTTGAATTAACCGATGGTGTTGATTATTTCTACAATCCAACAGCCATGCATTTAAAGGATGGTCGCTTGGAAGTTGTGGCTAACTTAGGTACAGGAGATGGAGTTCCAGTTAAACTTTCTATTGATCCAAGACAAAATGATCTTTCTCTTTCAGGAGCCTTAACGATTGTTACCGAAGGCATTCCTGTTGGAGGTGCTTACAATGCCACAGCTACAGAATCGGGGGATTTTTTATTAACAGGAGCCACTGGTTTTGGTGAAGAAAATACGGGTAGCCTTACTCGCATTGCCTCTGATGCCAGTGTGATACCCTATAACGATCTGCCAAATGATTTTACTTTTGTGGCAGGTGCAGAAGGTTTTCATGACGTGGAAGGTCAAGAGGCCCTTGGAAATTATGGTGTGGTTGTTTCTGGTCAATACGAATACGTTCCAGGAGAAGCAAGCGACGCCTCTCTTTGGTGGTATTACAATGGAAATTGGACAGATTTAGCTTTTGAAGATGCCACTGGTGCCCAAGGATTTGCGCTTCCTCCAGTTGTGATGGAGGCGAGTGCTTATGGCAAACAAGGGTCACTTATTTTAGCTCCTGTTTCAGGAATTCGCACCGAAACAAGCCCAGTAACCCGTGTGAATGTCTTTGCAACGAATTAAAGGAGTTTTAATGAAAAACCTATTTTATCTTTTGTTACTCATTACAAGTTTAATAGCCTGCGGATCGCTTAAACAGCAATCTGCAGCTGATGAAGGAGAAGCCGAAGAGGCTGGGGATATTATTCCTGATCCAGATATTGACGTGAGTGAAGAGGAAATTATCCAGGAAATCCTCTTTTTATTTGGAACAGATTATACTTCTTCTGGTCAATTGTATGTAACTGATGCCGATCCCATTACAGAACTTTTAAATTCTGGGCTTGCAAGTCTTGGCTCTTCTGCTGTGATTCGTTTTTTTGATGGGTTGCTTTATGTTCTGCATGATGGGTATTCCTTTTTTAGTTCAGATAATGTGCAAATTATCGATTCGGCAAACAGTTTTGCAACCCAAAATACGTGGTCCACAGGAAATAGCACTAACCCGCACGACCTTGTAGTTGTTGAAAATACCGCTTATATTACTCTTTATGATGCTGGCAGTGACCCCTCTAATTTAGCTGACAATGGACATCCTGGAGATCTTATTGTGATGGATTTGGCTACTGGCAGCATTACAAAAAGAATGAGTTTTTATGATTATCTCAATGTTGATGCCGATATGATGGCTAGAGCTGATCAGATGGTTGTTGTCGGAAACAGGCTTTATGTGTGCATCCAGGATTTTGGAAGTGATTTTACTCCTAATGCCCCGGGGAAGTTGGCTGTTATTGATCTGGCCACTAACGAGATTGAAACGGTTTATACTTTAACAGGATGGAATCCTGTAGATATTGTTTATTCAGAAACGGCCAATAAGCTTTTTGTTGCCCAGTCGGCAGGGTATGGAGCTTATGATTTTGCAGCCACAGATCATGGAGGAATTGAAATTGTTCCCTTGAGCAGCCCAACCGCCACCATTTTTTTAACCGATGATATTGCCGATGGGTATATCGAGCGTCTGGTTGTTTCTGAAGGAAGAGTTTTTGCTGTAGCTTCAGAATTGCAATTTGCTCCTGTGTTTTTGTTTTTATCGGATGTGTGGGTGATGGATGAAAATAACGAGGCAGAAGCTGGTCTTTCTGTTTTTAGTGCAGATAATGCCGATATTCGTGATATGGTTGCAGATGGCAATGGTTCCTTGTGGATTGCACGAAGAACGATCGAAGTAGGCAGTGGTGATGCAACAGATCCTCACGTAGATGTGCTTAACAGCACAACGGGAGAAAGTATCGCATCGAATTTAACTTCCGACGTACCAATTACATCGATGGCAATCGGACAATTTTAGAGGTGCTTGCCAATTATTTTTTCTTGTTTTAAACATTTACCTTCATGCAAAAAAAACCTCTTCTCATCATTTTTTTCGTCATTTTTATTGATCTGTTAGGCTTTGGCATTGTGATTCCCATCTTGCCTTATTACGCGGCTTCCTTTGGGGCTACAGCTACAAATCTTGGGTGGCTCATGATGTGTTATTCGGCCATGCAGTTTCTTTTTTCTCCTTTCTGGGGAGGGCTTTCAGATCGTATTGGACGAAGACCTGTCATTCTTATTTGTTTGGTGGGGATTGGTAGTTCCCTTGTTTTGTTGGGTATGGCCAAGTCCATGGCATGGCTTTTTCTTGCTCGTCTTTTAGGGGGATTTTTCGGAGCCAACATTTCGGCCGCCACGGCTTATATTGCCGATACGACCACCACGGAAAATCGTACCAAGGGTATGGGTATTATTGGAGCTGCTTTTGGTTTGGGTTTTTTATTTGGTCCTGCTTTAGGTGGAGTGCTTTCTCGTACCAGTTATGGTTTTCCTGCTCTTGTTGCTGCTGGTATTGCAGGGCTTAATTTTATTTTTGCTTTCTTTTTTTTAAAAGAACCCCGTTTAAACGAAAAAGAAAGAGCTACTCATCGAAGTCACCTTTCTTTATTTTTTATACGTCAAACCTTGCAAAAACAAAAAATAGCCTGGCCCATTTTGTTTTTTTTTCTAACAACCTTGGGTATTGCTCAATTAGAAACTGCTTTTGGTCTTTTTTTGCTCAAACGTTTTCATTTGGATGCCTACCATGCAGGATTAATTTTGGCTTTTATAGCTTTGGTGATGGTTTTTATTCAAGGAGGAGCCATTGGTTCCTTGGTTAAAAAATTTGGTGAAAAAAATCTCATTCGAGGCGGTTCTTTGTTAATGACTCTTGGTTTAGCTCTTGTGGCTGTGAGTTTTTTATTTAATCTTTCACTTGTTGGTTTTTTTATCCATGCCCTGGGTTATGCTGTGGTTAATCCTTCTCTTGCCGGCCTGGTTTCATCGGAAACCACGGGAGATGTACAGGGTTCTACCATGGGAGTTTATCATTCGGCAGGGAGTTTAGGACGTATTGTAGGCCCTCTTTTAGCCGGGAGACTTTTTGATTCTTTTGGTGAATCTTATCCGTTTCTTGTTGCTTGTCTCTTTTTTGTGCTGGTTTCATTTTTTGCTTCAGTCAAATTATCTCAAAAATAATTTTCTCACCCTTTTTTTCTGGACAAGATTTTTCCCCCATAATAGAAGCCCGCATTACCTTTAATGTAGGGACTTTTTGAAGCCAAGATGCTGAATTTTCAGGAATATAAAAAACAAATATGTGCCATTTTAATTGTGGTTTTGCTTGTTTTTTTTGGTATTGCAACCTGTCTCAGAAAAACCGGGGATAATAGAGGTTTTGCACCTACACAACCCATTCCTTTTAGTCATAAAATACATGCGGGAGATAACCAAATTCCTTGTCAGTATTGTCATACAGGAGCCGATGAATCGCGTCATGCCACTATTCCCCCCATGAATGTATGCATGAACTGTCATAAAGTTGTAAAAACAGAGAGCCCCTTCATTCAAAAAATGGCTGAGATGTATCAAAAAGGTGAGCCTATCGAGTGGGTTCGGGTTCATGATCTTCCCGATCATGCTTATTTTTTCCATAAAAGACATATTCAGGTGGGAATTGAATGTTCTACGTGTCATGGAGCTGTAGAAACAATGGATAAAATAAAACAGGAAAAAATTCTCAACATGGGTTTTTGTGTAGATTGCCATAAGACAAATAAAGCACCCACAGATTGCGTGGTTTGCCATCAGTAATGTGTAGGGAATTATGAGTAAGAAAAAAGAAAAATTCTGGGGCAGTTTGGAACAAGCAGAAGATGTGGGGCGTGAGTTTATCTCTCCTCCAGAAAAACAAGTTGTCAGTGAAATTGATCGTCGTGATTTTTTAAAGTACATGGGCGCGGGTATGTTACTGGCTACAATGGCTTGTACCCGCCGTCCTATTGAAAAAATTATTCCTTATGTCAATCGTCCTTTGGAGGTGACTCCTGGTGTTGCTAATTGGTATGCCTCTACTTGCACAGGGTGCGCAGCTTCTTGTGGGGTTTTAGTTAAAACCCGCGAAGGCAGGCCTATTAAACTTGAAGGCAATACTGATCATCCCGTTAATCAAGGTGCTTTGTGTATTCGTGGGCAAGCTTCCTTAATTGATCTTTATAACCCCGACCGACTTGATGGCCCCATTGAAATGAAACGTGATGTCACGCAAAAAGGTCAAATTTCATGGGCGGTTCTTGATCGCAAAATTCAGGTGAAGCTTGATGAAGTAAAAGCTCGTGGCCAATCTGTTTATGTTTTTACAGGGCTTGCCAATAGTCCTGCTACTTCAAAATTAATTGAAGAATTTTTAACTGTTTATCCTGGTCGTCACGTAACCTACGATGCATCCTTCCCTGCAGAAATTTTAGATGCTTTTGAACAATCTTATGGTTCTCGTTCTCTCCCTCGGTATCGTTTTGATCAAGCACGTACCATTCTTTCTTTTGGAGCTGATTTTTTGGGAACTTGGGTTTCACCTGTTGAATTTGCCAAAGGTTTTTCTAAGGGCAGAAGAGTTGAAAGTGGATCTATGTCTCGCTTTGTGGCCATTGAACCTGCCTTAACTCTTACAGGCACTAACGCCGATTTGTATTTTCCTGTAAAGCCTGGGGATGAGCTTTTAGTTGCTTATGCTTTAGCTCATGAAATCCTAGTAAAAAACGCCTTAGGCAATGGAATTTATCATACCCTTCTTACTCCTTATTCAATTGAAAATGTAGCAGCCCAGGTGGGAATTAAAGCAGCCATTTTGAAAAAAATTGCTCAAAATTTACTGGATCATCGTGGCAGTGGACTTATTGTAGGTGGTAATCCAGGTGCTAAAAACGCTGCAGCCCTTCAAGTGGTGGTTAATCTTCTTAATTCAGCTCTAGAAAATGATGGTGCTACTCTTGATTGGTCTTTATCTCCCAGTTTAGTTTCTACATCTCTTTCTGAATTAGTTGATTTGGTTTCTGAAATGAAAAAAGGCAATGTGGGTGCCTTATTTATGTTGGATAGCAATGCTGTTTTTTCTCTTCCACGTGAATTAGGTTTTACCGAAGCCTTGAAAAAAGTTTCTTTGTTTGTCGATTTTTCAAATCAACTCAATGAAACTGCTGTTCTCGCTGATTTTGTAGCTCCTCAAACTCACTTTTTAGAATCCTGGGGAGATAGAGCAGCCTATAAGGGAGTATTGAGTCTGGTGCAGCCAACCATTGCTCCTTTAATGAACTCACGTTCTTTTGAAGATTCGTTGCTTGTGTGGAAAGGTGCTACAACGAGTTTTTATGATTATTTAAGAAATTTTTGGCAAAATGAAATTTATCCAAAAGCTGCGACGGGTGTGGGGTTTGAAGCTTTTTGGCAAGAAGCTCTCCAAAAAGGAGTTGTTGATTATCGAGCCGGCGATGATTCGAAGGCCAAACTTGCTAGTAGCAGAAGTGTGGGAGGGCAAGCTTTAGGTACTTTGCCTGCAACTATAAAGTCGCAAGAAGGTTTTCAGTTATCGCTTATGCCATCGCTTCAAGTGCTTGATGGACGTTTTGCAAATAATGGATGGCTTTACGAGCTACCCCATGCCTTGTCTAAGGTTACTTGGGATAATACTCTTTCAATTTCTCCTGAGGCAGCCAAAGATTTAGGTGTTGTGCAAGGGGAAGTGGTGCGTATTGAAGGAGATGGCTTTAGTTTGGAACTCCCTATTTTTGTTCAACCCAAATTATATGGAAAAAGTTTGATGACTGAAGTTGGATATGGACGCACGGTTATTGGTCGATTTGGTGAAAAGGTTGGTGTGAATACTTTTCCAGCACAAAAACTGGTCAATCAAAATATTGTGTGGCAGGGGATTACCATTCATTCTATTTCTAAAACAGGTATTCGTGAAAAATTAGCTATAACCCAGGGAAGTTTTAATACTCATGGCAGACCTGTTGTGCGTGATGCAAGTTACTCTGAATTTTTAAAAGATCCCAAAGCAGGAAACGAAGATTCTACCCATTTGATGACTCTTTGGACCAAGCACGAATATAAGGGGCATCGATGGGGTATGGCCATTGATACTAGTCTTTGCATTGGTTGTGGAGTTTGTCAGATTGGATGCCAAGCTGAAAATAATGTGCTTGTTGTTGGTAAAGATCAAGTGAGTATTGGTCGTGAAATGAGTTGGATTCGTATCGATCGTTACTTCAAAGGAGATACAGCTAATCCCGAAGTTGTTTATCAACCCATGCTTTGTCAACATTGTGAAAATGCACCCTGCGAAACAGTTTGCCCTGTGTTGGCCACCGTTCATAGCGATGAAGGTCTTAACCAAATGATTTATAACCGTTGTGTAGGAACGCGGTATTGTTCTAATAACTGCCCTTACAAGGTGCGTCGCTTTAATTATTTTGATTATGCAGAACAAATTCACAAACCAACACACCTGGCTCTTAATCCTGATGTAACCGTGCGAAGCCAGGGAGTGATGGAGAAGTGTTCTTTTTGCACTCAACGTATTCGTGAAGTAAAAGATACGGCCAGAACAGAAAAAAGAGTTGTGAAAGATGGGGAAATTAAAACAGCTTGTCAGCAAAGTTGCCCAACCGATGCCATTGTTTTTGGTGATATCAATGATGCAAATTCGATGGTGTTACGTTGGCAGCAAGGCCCACGGGCCTATCGGGTTTTAGAAGAGGTTAATGCCTTGCCCCAGATAGCGTACATGACCAAGATTAGAAATCATGAGGAGACAACATAAGGCATGGAATCAAATGCTAACTTATTAAATCGAGAATCCCTGATTACGCCGCAAAGAAGTTATGCTGATGTTAGTCGTGATGTGTGTAGGCCGCTCGAAAGTTTCCCAACAGGGCGTTGGTATGTTTGTTTGATGATTTCCCTGGGTGCGCTTTTAATTGGTGTGGTTGCTGGCTTTCCTCTTTTACGAGATGGTCTTGGAGTATTGGGTATTAACAATGTGGTGGCCTGGGGAACGTTTATTACCAACTTCGTGTTTTGGATTGGTATTGGTCATGCGGGCACTTTAATTTCGGCTATTTTGTTTTTATTTCGCCAAAGATGGCGAACGGCTGTTAATCGGTCTGCTGAAGCCATGACTATTTTTGCCGTGATGACCGCGGGCATATTTCCTATTTTGCACACGGGTCGTCCTTGGTATGGTGCGTTCTGGCTTTTCCCTTATCCCAACCAAAGGCAACTTTGGGTTAACTTTCGCTCTCCTCTCGAATGGGATGTATGGGCTGTTTCTACTTATTTTACCATTTCACTGTTATTTTGGTACTTGGGATTAATCCCAGATATTGCCTCGGTGAGAGATCGAGCTAAAAATAAAATGCGCAAGTTGGTTTACACCATTCTTTCATTTGGATGGCGTGGAGGAGCCAGACATTGGAATCATTATGAGATGCTTTATCTTTTGCTGGCAGCCTTAAGTACACCCCTGGTTCTTTCTGTGCATAGTATTGTGAGTTTTGATTTTGCGGTTTCTATTTTACCAGGTTGGCATACTACCATTTTTCCACCTTACTTTGTTGCAGGAGCCATTTTTTCTGGTTTTGCCATGGTTGTTACCTTGTTGGTGATTGCTAGAGAAGTTTTTAATCTTAAAGATTACATTACAACTTATCATTTAGAGAACATGAATAAAATTATGCTGCTTACCGGCATGATGGTTGGATATGCCTACATCATGGAATTTTTTATCGCCTGGTATAGTGGTAATCTTTATGAGCGTTTTGCTTTTATCAATCGTGCTACCGGGCCTTTTGCTTGGGCTTATTGGATTATGATGAGTTGCAATGTGATTACTCCACAAATTTTTTGGTTTCGAAAATTACGCCGCTCTATTCCAATCATGTTTGTGGTTTCGCTGATCATCAATGTGGGAATGTGGTTTGAGCGTTTTGTTATTATTGTTACTTCACTCCATCGTGATTACTTGCCTTCAAGCTGGGAATATTATGTTCCTACGCGTTACGATTGGGCAATAACGCTGGGTAGTTTTGGTTTCTTTTTTACATTTTTCTTGTTGTTTTGTCGTGTACTGCCCACCGTTGCAATGTTTGAAGTAAAATCAATAATGAAACCAGGTAAGGAGTCTTACAATTAGTTTATGTCAAAAGTAAAAGTGAAATCAAAAGAAAAAGGCTTGCTTGGAATTTTTTCTGATCCAGAAAAAATTTTAGAAGCTGCTAAAAAAGTTAGAGCTTTAAAAATCGAAAAAGTTGAGGCTTATACTCCTTTTCCAATTCATGGAATGGAAAAGGCCCTTGGTTTAAAACGTTCTCTTATTCCTTGGGCCACGCTGGTTTATGGTCTTGCTGGTATTGCCCTTACTTTTCTTTTTCAAAGTTGGACTTCAGCTGTAGATTGGCCATTAAATGTAGGTGGTAAGCCGCTTATTTCTTGGCCTGCCCTTATTCCTGTTACTTTTGAAGGTATGGTTTTGTTTGCCGGCGTTTTGAGTTTTCTTACTTTTTTTGTGATTAATAAACTTCCGGATTATTCTAAACCCGTTTTGGATGAGCGTTTAACCAACGATAAGTTTGGTCTTTTTATTGATGAAACAGATGCTGCCTTTGAAGCTGAAAAATTGGAAGCTTTACTTAAAGAATGTCAGGCGGAGGAAGTAAAAAGAATTTCATGAAAATTTTTTTATTCAATTTATTTTTTGTTGGAATCATGGTGGCTTGTTCATCAGAAAAACCCACTTATGAATACATGCCCGATATGATGGATTCACCTGCAGTAAAGGCGCAAAAGGAAACCATGCGTTCTCCAGTGGCAGGTACGTTGCCACGGAATTATGTACCGTATCCGTATGGAGTAGAAGAGGGTGATCTTGCGGGGCAGCAATTAAAAAATCCACTTTCCATTTCGCGCGAGACTTTAACTTATGGCAAAGACAGATTTAATACTTATTGCATGGTTTGCCATGGTGCTGATGGAAAAGGGCAAGGAAGTATTGTTCCTAAATTTCCCATGCCCCCTTCTCTTCATTCAGAAAAAGTGCGTCAGTGGACAGATGGGCGTATTTTTCATGTTATTACCCAAGGGCAAAATTTAATGTCATCCTATGCTACACAAATAAAGCCAGAAGAGAGATGGGCTTTAATTCTCTATATGCGAGCTCTCCAAAGGGCGGTAGCACCCAAGGATAGTGATATTGAAGCCTATAAAAAGTACTTGCAGTCACAGTAAAGGAGAACCAATGACTTTGCAGACTAAAAAATTTGATTGGTCAACCAAGGAAAAGGGGATTTTCTTAGTCCTTACAGGCATTGGCATTATCACCTTTGTGGTCAGTTTATTTTATACACACGAACGGGCTTGGGCAGCTTACCTTGTTGGTTATTATTTTTGGTTGTGTGTGGCACTTGGGGGAATTTTCTTTTCAGTCTTGCAATTCATTGCTGGGGCTTCTTGGAGTGTTACAGTACGTAGGGTAGCAGAAAGTTTTTTAGGATATATTCCCGTGGCGGTTGTTTTATTTGGTGTGCTTCTTTTTGGAGTGCATACTCTTTTCGAATGGACCCATCATCATGTGGTGGCAGCAGATCCCTTACTCACTGCTAAAACTCCTTATTTAAATGTGCCTTTTTTTATTATTCGTTCTTTGGCTTTGTTTGTTTTGGTTTTTTTTCTAGGTGGGCGCGTTATTAAAAATTCTATTGCTCAAGATGAAAACGGGGATGTTGCTTATACTTTTAAAAATCGAAAATTAGCACCGGTTTTTATTTTAGCTTTTGCATGGATGTTTTCTTTTGTCAGTATTGATCTGATGCAATCACTTTCTCCCCATTGGTTCAGCACTATTTTTGGAGTGTATTGTTTTTCAGGACTTTTAACTTCCAGTCTTGCTATGATTACTTTGCTTGTTATTTGGCTTCGCAAAAAAGGAGTGCTTGATACTTATGTTTCATCCGATCATTTGCATGATTTAGGAAAACTCATGTTTGCCTTCATGGTATTTTGGGCCTACATTGCCATCTCGCAGTTTTTACTTATTTGGTATGGCAATCTTCCTGAAGAAACTTTTTATTATCTTGATCGTTTTAAGGGAGGGTGGAGTGGTGTTAGTCTTGCCCTCATTCTTTTTAAATTTGTTATTCCATTTTTTCTTTTAGTGGCCAGACCTTTTAAGAGAAGCGAGGGTTGGCTTGTGTTTATGGTTCTTTGGTTTATGGCCGCTCAGTGGCTTGATATTTATTGGCTGGTTTATCCCACTTTTTTTAAGGAAGGCCCGGTTTTTGGTCTTCCAGAAATCGGTATTTTTCTTGGTTTTGCAGGGCTTTTCTTTTTGAGTGCGGGTTATTTTTTGTCTCGGATTAATCCTGTGGCGATAAAAGATCCCTTGCTTCATGAAGCCCTTCATCATCATCAGTAAGGTGATTGTGAAGTTTTTGTTTTTGTTTTTGTTCTTTGGCAATTTGGTCGCAAACCTTGATAAGGCAGTTTTTGCAACAGAAGTTATTCCTCCTGAGCTCCAAGGGATTGGGATTACCGAAAAGTTAGGAGAAGATTTGCCTTTAGAACTTTTTTTTGTTGATGAAAACGGGGCATCTTTACAGCTCAAAGAGCTTTTAGCTTCTGGCAAACCTACTCTTTTAACTTTGGTGTATTATGGTTGCCCTAATCTTTGTGGTTTTCTTTTAAATGGTCTGATGGACACTTTAAAGCAAATGTCCTGGACGGCAGGGGATCAATTTCAAATTTTAACAGTGAGTATTGATGCCAGAGAAACACCGGATTTAGCTTTAGATAAAAAAGAAAATTATCTTAAAGAATATGGCCGACTCATTCATAAAAAAGGATGGAAATTTTTAACCGGCAAAAAAGAAGATATTCAAAAACTAGCAAACTCGGTTGGTTTTGGTTTTCGTTACGATGAAAAACAAGATGAATTTGCTCATGCGGCAGTTGTGACGGTGATTAGCCCCAGTGGAAAAATATCCCGTTATTTGTATGGGATTCAGTTTAATCCCAAAGATTTAAAATTAGCCCTTTTAGAGGCAGCTCAAGGCAAGATAGGAAATGTGGTCGATCAATTTTTACTTTTTTGTTATCACTACGATCCTATCGGTAAAACATATGCCTTGTTTGCGACCCGATTGATGAAGGTTGCTGCTGGAGTTACTGTACTTGGAATTTTTTTATTTGTTATGATGCAGAAAAAAATTAAGCGAAAGGAGTAGGTAAGTGTTTACCTTTTTTGAACTTCCAAAAGCTTCTACCATTGCTGCTTCTATTGATCATCTGTATGATTTTGTGTATTGGGTTAGCTTTGTTAGCTTTGTTGGGATTGTAGTGGCCTGTCTTTATTTTATATTTAGGTATCATCGAAGCAGAAGTGATCCTAACAAAACTCCTTATATTGAAGGGCATCATCTTTCTGAAATAATCATCAGCATTATTTTGTTTATTGTAGTGATGATTATTTTTGCATGGGGTTGGATTGACTATAAAAAGATTATTACGACTCCTCTTAAACCATTAGAAATTAATATCACTGGCAAACAATGGCTGTGGGAAACAGAATATCAAAATGGTCGCAGGCTTACTAACGAACTTGTTGTGCCTCTAGGGCAGCCTGTTAAGCTGGTGATGACTTCTAGCGATGTATTGCATAGTTTTTTTATTCCCAACTTTCGTTTAAAACAGGATGTTATTCCTAATCAGTATACTTTTCTTTCTTTTACAGCGATTAAAAGAGGTGATCATCCAGTTTTTTGTGCTGAATATTGTGGCACAGCTCATTCTAAAATGTTGGCCACCGTAAAAGTGATGGAGCCGGTGGATTATCAAAAATGGCAACAAGAGTGGGAATTTAAACAAAGAGGCGGAACACCATTAGAAGAAGTAGGTGCTTCTCTTTTTGCCTCTAAGGGCTGTATTGCTTGCCATACAGCTACCGATCAAAAATTAGTTGGTCCTGGTATGCAAGGTATTTATGATCATGATGTGGAACTTGTAGATGGTTCCAAGATAAAAGTTGACGAAAATTATCTGCGTGAATCTTTGATGGAGCCTCAAGCAAAAATTGTAAAAGGTTTTGCTCCTGTTATGCCTACTTTTAAGGGTACATTAACAGATCAGGAAGTGGGAGATTTAATCTCCTATATCAAAAGTTTAGAAAAATAGTTTAAGGGGTATTTATGGCACACGCCGAACATGCACATGCAAATTATCTTGAGGCTAAAAAAGGCATTTGGTCCTGGCTTGTTACCCTAGATCATAAGCGTATTGGGGTTATGTATTTGTGGACCACTCTCTTTTTCTTTGTGGTGGGAGGCTTGTTTAGTTTGGGTGTACGTTTAGAACTTTTAAAACCAGGCCCTCTTTTTCAGCCTGATACTTACAATAAAATGTTCACCATGCATGGGGCCATCATGGTTTTTCTTTTTATCATTCCCATTATTCCAGCAGCTTTAGGGAACTTTTTTCTTCCCATCATGATTGGAGCTAAAGATGTGGCTTTTCCACGGCTTAATCTTTTAAGTTACTACATTTTTCTTGTGGGGTCATCTCTAGCTGTTGGGGCTCTTATTGCAGGCGGTGTTGATACGGGTTGGACCTTCTACACTCCCTACAGTATTCGGTCTGCGAGTCATGTTATTTTGATTACCTTAGGAGTTTTTATCAATGGTTTTTCAGGAATTTTAACGGGTTTAAATTTCATGGTAACTCTGCATAAGTTAAAAGCTCCTGGGATGACTTTTTTTAACATGCCCCTTTTTCTTTGGTCTATTTATGCCACAGCCATTATTCAAGTTTTAGCAACTCCTGTTGTTGGGATTACAACTTTTCTTTTAATTTTAGAGCGCGTTTTAAAAATTGGAATTTTTGATCCAGCCTTAGGTGGCGATCCTATTTTATTTCAACATTTCTTTTGGTTTTATTCTCATCCAGCAGTGTACATCATGATTTTGCCAGGCATGGGAATTATTAGCGAGGTTGTTACAGTTTTTTCACGTAAACATATTTTTGGTTACAAGGCTGTGGCTTACTCCAGTTTGGCCATTGCCTTTATTAGTTTTCTTGTTTGGGGACATCATATGTTTGTTTCTGGGCAATCCCCGCTTTCTAATTTTTTATTTTCCTGGCTTACCATGTTTGTAGCCGTACCAACGGCCATTAAAGTGTATAACTGGACGGCTACGCTTTATCGGGGATCGATTGTACTTGCAACGCCCATGCTTTATGCCCTTTCATTTTTATTTATGTTTACCATTGGTGGAGTTACGGGGCTTTTCCTGGCGGCTCTTTCGGTTGATGTGCATCTTCACGATACTTATTTTGTGGTGGCTCATTTTCATTATACGATGATGGGGGGAACTGTGATGGGCCTTTTGGCTGGTATTCATTACTGGTGGCCAAAAATGTTTGGAAGAATGTATCCTGAACTTTGGGGAAAAATTTCCTGTGCTTTTATTTTTGTTGGTTTCAATGTTACTTTTCTTTCGCAATTTATTTTAGGAAAGTTAGGGATGCCCAGGCGTTACCATGATTATTTTCCAGAATATGCAGGCTGGAATATGGTTTCAAGCATTGGTTCCTTGTTTATTGGGATTGGTTTTTTAATCATGTTTATTTATTTGTTCTGGTCTTTAAAAAGGGGAGCTAAGGCACCTGCTAATCCCTGGGATGGGAAAACCCTCGAATGGCAAATTTCTTCGCCACCAATCGAACATAATTTTACAAAGGTACCGGCTATTCCTGCCAGTCCTTACGAATACGGAGTAAAGGGGTAATTATGTCGACACATGTTATTCCACATCATTTTGACAATGCTGAGCAAGCCTATCAATCATCTAAGCTTGGTTTTTGGTTATTTTTAGTTTCTGAAATTTTGCTTTTTGGTGGTTTATTTGTGGCCTACATTGTTTTCAGGTCACTTTATCCAGATATGTTTCATGAAGCATCTGGTGAGCTCAATCGTATCATGGGAGGTTTTAACACCATTGTTTTAATTTGTTCTAGTTTTACCATGGCTATGGGAGTTAACAGAGTTCAACATAATGATCCCAAAAAAGCAGTGATGTTTTTGGCTATTACCATTGCCTTTGCTGCTATTTTTATGGTGATTAAATATTTTGAGTATTCCCATAAAATTCATCTTGGGCTACTGCCAGCTGGTTTTTATCATTATGATGGAATTACTCATCCAAGGGCCCCTCTTTTTTTCTCACTCTACTTTGTCATGACGGGATTGCATGGAGTTCACGTGTTAGTGGGGATGGGTCTTATTACTTGGGTACTCTTGCGTGTCAAGAGAGGTGATTTTTCAAATCAGTACTATACCCCTGTTGAATTAGTGGGACTTTATTGGCACTTGGTAGATCTTATTTGGATCTATCTATTCCCTCTCATGTACTTGATTGGATAACTTAAGGAGTTGATATGAGCGATCATAAACATGATCATCGCAAAACTTATCTCAATGTTTGGTTCATTTTGATGGCTTTAACTGTCATCACTGTTGTTGCAGCCTCTATTAATTTTGGAAAGATAAATTTGTTTATCGCCATGGCCATCGCTTCTGTAAAAGCCAGTTTGGTTATTTTATATTTTATGCATTTAAAGGGCGATGCTACTTTAAATCAGGTGGTTTTTTTATCTGCTTTTGGTTTTCTAGCTGTTTTTGTTCTTTTAACTTTATCTGATGTGATTGCAAGACCTCCCGTTGCCCCAGTGGTAGTAACGAAAATTCAAGGAATTACTGGAAACCAGGGAGTAGTGATGGCTCGGCTTAGGAATTCTACTCCAGAACAAATTCAAAAAGGAAAAGCTATTTATATGGCGCAATGTGCTACCTGCCATGGTGAAAATGCAGATGGTCTTGGCCCTGCAGCAGTAGCTTTCAATCCAAAACCCAGGGATTTTAAATCCGGTTATTGGAAATTGGGAGGTGAGCCTTCTCGTGTTTATCATACCGTGGAAAATGGAATGCCTGGTACTCCCATGCCTGCTTTTAAGGGATTAACTCCTGAAGATCGTTGGGCTGTGGTTCATTTTATTCGATCTTTTTCTCCCAATACACCTGCCGATACAAGAGCAACCTTGGCACTGATTGGTTTAAAACCTGATGGCACTCCCCAAAGTGTTTCAACCGAAAAAGTAATCCCAGAACTTCCCGTTGATTTTATTATTGAGCAGATAGTGAAAGAAAATCCATAGGCGTTACACGCCCATTATATGAAAACATTTACCTGGATTGCCCTTTTTCTAGCCTTTGGTGTTGTAGTCTTGGGTGCCTATACACGGCTAACCGATGCGGGCCTTGGGTGTCCCGATTGGCCAGGTTGTTATGGCAAACCCATTGTGCCACAAATCAACGCAATTGATTCTGGTAAAGCCTGGACTGAAATGATTCACCGCTATCTTGCAGGAAGTTTGGGAATTTTTATCCTGATAAATTTTATTTTTTCTCGTTCCAAACTTTCTTTTTGTTTATTTTTGCTTGTTATTTTTCAAGCCCTTTTGGGAATGTGGACAGTGACAAAAAAATTACATCCACCCATTGTGATGGCTCATTTATTAGGGGGTATGGTAACGATGGGATTGTTAGCTTTTATCGCTTTCAAACATTCTTTTGTACAAAAAATTTTAGTTTCTCCAAAACTGTGGAGTACAGTTTTTTTTGGACTTGTGTTGATTGGTTTTCAGATAGCTTTTGGAGGGTGGGTTAGTTCTAATTATGCAGCCTTGGTTTGCCCTGATTTTCCTACTTGTTTAGGAAATCTTTTTCCTAATATGGACTGGAATGCTTTTTTTATACCCTATGATACATCTTTGAATTACGAGGGTGGTATTTTAAATCATACAGCTCGTGTTACTATTCACATGGTTCATCGTTTTGGAGCTTATGCTGTTGTAGTGTATTGGTTTTGTTTGTTGGTTTTTCTTTTTCGTCAAAAACAAGCCATACTCATACAAGCAGGTGTTTTAGTTTTAATGGCACTCATCTTTCAATTTTTGTTGGGAGTTTTAAATGTTTTTACAAAACTTCCTCTTTTTTTAGCAGTAGCTCACAATGCAGGGGCCGCTCTTTTACTTATTAGTGTTATTCATTTGAATTATCGGTTAAATTCAAGAAAAACATAAAATACTTAAATTTTAAGTATTTTATGTTTTTCAGAGCCTATTTTTGTAACCTGATCAGTTATTGACCTCCCCTTGAAACCTCACTATACCCATCCAACATGAAACATTATTTAAACCTGACAAAACCACGTATTAGCTTCCTTTTTGCCTTTACAGGCTTAACAGCTTTGGTGATGGAAGGAAACCTCGGTGCTCGTTCTTTTCAATTTTGGATGATTGGGTTGGCCATTTTTTTGGTGGGAGGGTCAGCTAATAGTTTTAATCAATTTTTTGAAAGAGAAGTTGATGCCCGTATGGCACGCACTGCTAAAAAACGTCCTCTTCCTTTAGGATTAGTTTCTCCTAGGGGTGCTTTCATTTTTAGTGTGATGATTGGGTTGATTGGTTTAGGAATTTTATGTGCTTATGAAAGTTTTTTGGCTTTTGGTTTAGGTTTAGCTACCATTTTATTTTATAGTTTTTATTACACTCTTTGGCTTAAACCAAGAACTCCCTACAATATTGTAATTGGCGGAGCGGCAGGCGCAACTGGCCCCCTTATTGCTTGGGCTTGCGTTTCTAACCAGTTATGGGGGATTCCCTTAGTGATGTTTTTAATTATCTTTTTTTGGACTCCTCCTCATTTTTGGTCTTTGGCTTTGTGTTGCAAGGAAGATTACAAAGAAGTGGGATATCCCATGTTGCCGTTGGTTAAGGGAGATGAGGAAACCCGCAAACAAATTCTTTACTATTCTTATTCTCTTTTACCTCTTTCACTTTCTCTCTATTTTTTGAAAGGAATGGGGAATATTTACTTAATTACAAGTTTTATCCTTGGGTTTTTATTTATTTTAGGAGCTCTTAAAATTCGTAAAAATCCTACTATAAAGGCTTATTGGCAATTTTTTGGTTATTCCATCGTCTATCTTTTTCTGCTTTTTACAGTGATGATTGTGGATGTGATATGGGGATAATCCCATTTTATAGCATTTCAATCCGCCTTAAGCGGATTAGAAATACTTATGGTTGAACAATTAAAATGTACTAATTGAAAGTTAATCAACCATAATTTTTCTGCAAAAATTTCTTTACCATCTATACTGAAAGTGCTACTTTCAATTTATGTATATTAATGAAAGTGATACTTTTAATAGAGATAAATACTTAATATTAAAAGATAAATTAGATAAAAAGGAATCCTTTTTACTGTTTGGACCACGTCAAACTGGCAAATCTACCCTTTTAGAACAGTTATTTGCCGATAGCAAAAAGTCAAAAATATCTTTTTACTGCCAACTCCCTTCAGACCGGCAAATTTTAGAAAACGATGCTGAGATCATCAAAAGACGTGTTGAGGCACTACCGGGCCCAAAGCCTGTTCTTGTTTTTATCGACGAAATTCAAAAAGTCCCCCACATCATGGATGTGTTGCAATACCTTATTGATCATCGTCTTATTATCCTTATGGCTAGCGGGTCATCGGCACGTAAAATGAAAAAAATTTCTACTAATTGGTTACCAGGTCGTGTGAGTCTTCAACATCTTTTTCCTCTAACCTGGGATGAGGTTGGCTTAACTCACATTCCACAGCATCTTAATCGGCATTTGTTGTACGGATTTTTGCCGGGTATTTGCCGTTTGAGCGAAAATTCCCAAAAAGAAGAAAAGCTGCGCTCTTATGCCCATCTGTATCTTGAAGAAGAAATCCGTATGGAGGCTGTGGTTCGGGAGTTGCCACGCTTTGCCAAATTTTTGCAATTAGCCGCACTGGAATCTGGTACATCACCCAATTTTTCCAAATTGGCCTCCCAGATAGGAGTTACCCACCCCACCGTTCGGGAGTACTTTCAGATTCTGGAAGACACTCTCATTTTGCACCGCTTGAATCCAATGGGAAATTCGCGCAACAAAGTTTTAGGAAAACCAAAATATTATTTTTTTGATATCGGTGTGAGAAATGCTGCTGCTCACGTGGGACATAGTGAAGGTATTCTCATTTTGGAACATGGAAAGTTATTTGAGCATTTTATCGTGCTGGAATGTTTGGCCAGATACACCGGGAAAGCTCGCTTTTTTTATTGGACTGATCACAAAACCGAAGTGGATTTAGTGCTGGAATTTGCAGAAAAAAAAGTGGCAATTGAAATCAAATCTACAAATAAACCAAATGCTGCTGATTTTAAAGGTTTGCAAGCACTTGGCAAAAAAACCAGGTTGACCCAGAAACTTTTGATTTGTCGAGTTAATGAACCACAAAAATTCGATGGTGGATTAGCCATTCCTTGGTATAAATTGCACTACTTTATTTCCCACACCAGAGCTCTAAAATAATTACGTTCGGGGAGGGATTTTAATTCGGGATGGTCAAAGCTGGGGCCTATTTTTTGGATGAGTTTAATTTTTTGTTCCAAAGTTTTTGCAGATTCTAAAGTATATTTAATTTGATCTTCTTTACTTAAACGTTCCGTACAGGAAATAGAAATTAATTTTCCACCTGGTTTTAATCTTTTAAAAGAATTGATGTGTAAAAATTTCCATGTGTTGGCTAAATTTCCTTTTTGTTTTTTTTGTGTGGAAAGGGAAGGGGGATCTAAAATAATCACATCAAATTTTTCATCAGTTTCTTTTTCTAAATATTTCCAAACATCATCGGTTATCCAGTTTTTATCCTCAAAGGGGATTTCCCAGAGATCAAAGAGAGCTTGTGCCTGGGTCTTACTTGTTTCATGTTGCTCTACAGAAATAACTTTTTGAGCACCTAAACTTTTAGAAATCACTGAAAGGTTTCCATCATTGGCAAATAAATTGAGCATAGTATCCCCCTCTTTGACAAGATGGGCTAAAGCTAGACGTACCTCTCTTAAATCGAGAAAAAATCCAGTTTTTAAACCTGAGAGAGGCCATGCCAAAAAAGGGCATGAATTTTCGATAAACTGGATGGGTTTAGTAATATCACCCTCCCCTCCGTTCCCATGTGGTTCCTTCACGTAAATTTTTTCTATTCCAATTTCCATTAATTCTTTTTCCAAAATATTTTTCAAAATTTCTTTCCAAGATTTTAAATAAAAAACAACAATGGCTGTTTTATCGAAGATATCGATGGTTAAACCAGGAAATCCATCTGCTTCCCCATGAATTAAACGGTAAGCATTGGTGTTGTAACTGGCTAGATATTTTAATCTTTTGTTGTGTGCTTTTAATAATTTTCGAAAGAAATATTTTTCATCAATTAAAATATCTTCCCATTGAAAAACACGGATAGCTATAGCTCCTAGAGGTTCGTAAATACCAATTCCTAAAAAATTATTTGTGGGGCCCAACAAGCGTACCAATGAACCAATTTTTAATCCACCAAGAGCTGTTGAACATTGATTTTTAAAAATCCAGGGATGGTTTTTCTTCAATGCTGCTTCAACCCGTTTATTTACCTGAAATCGTTTTAAATCAAACATATGCAATTAGTATTTTTAAACCTGATTTTGTTTCAAAATGGCCCAACCTTCTTTGTTGTTTTTTTTAGAAAGTCAAAATAACCTAATAATTTCAATAACTTTTTATCTCCTGTCTTGGCCCTTT
Source organism: Deltaproteobacteria bacterium RIFCSPHIGHO2_02_FULL_40_28 (assembly GCA_001798135.1). Lineage (GTDB taxonomy): Bacteria > UBA10199 > UBA10199 > UBA10199 > 2-12-FULL-40-28 > 2-12-FULL-40-28. The sequence goes on from MGRJ01000022.1 coordinate 41,561, forward strand.
GTTTGCTCCTCTTACCTTTAAGAGGCTTACTATGAGGGGAGTTGTGTATCAAGGGTATTGGAGGACTTTTCTTTTTTTGACTTGTGTAGGTACAATCCAAGGCTGTGCTGACGATAATAATTTTTTAGGGGTTCCTCATGAAGCTCCTCAACCATCTTTTGTTGTTTCGGCAGATGTAAGTAAGCTTTCGGTTGCTCCAAGTTCAAATCAATTGACCAAATTTAATTTTGTTACGAATGCTGTAACTCAAACTGCTTGTGTGAAGGGAAGTTGTGTTGTGTGTACACCAGATGGCTTGGTGAGTTGGGAGGGAAAAACAAATGCGTTTGGGCAGTTAAAACTTTCTGTACAAACAATTGAATCTTGGAGGGATGCAAGCAACAATACAGAATTTATTCTTTCTTGCTCTTGCGATGGAGCCCTGGTGCAAACATATCACAAGGTTAATTTGGCTAAAGAAACAGATCGCGAAATTTCTCTTGGCTCTGTTGATTTTGAAACCACTCTTCCCATGCAGGGAGCTGGCATGAGCATTCCTGATTTTAAGGGTTGGTGTGAAGCTGATTATTCAGAAAACATTGAAGGTGAGGGAATTGTTTTAGAGGATATGATCGCAATGCAGAAAACATTGTGGGAAGAAGTTGCTAACCAAGATTCTAATAATTCTAGAAAATTGGGAATGTTAAAAGAATTTATTTCGGCTTGTGTAGCTACAAATCAAAAAGGGTCTTTGGAGGAGGGGGAATTTTATCAAAAAGCCCTTCGAGGCGAGCTGACCAATGTTTTAGAATTAGCCCAAGCTGCCTCCAAAGCTTTTTCAATTGATCCTGATGAAATTGAAAATGTTTTTTCAGAAGCTACAAATATTTTTTATGAGATTGATGAAAAGATAACAAAAGATTTTTTACCTGTTACGGATAGTTTTGCAAATAAACGCCTTGCTATTGAAGCTCTTCTTATCTACGAAGATTTGGAAAAATGGGATAGAAATGCTTTTTATTTGCTTTATGACACTTATAAAGAAGCCAAAGAAGAGAATGAAAAGTTAGATCTTGTTGGAGTGGTTGCTGCCATGGATGAACATCTTGGCAAGCTTGATGATTATTGTTTTGAGAAAGGTTGTGAAGATAGCTTTATTACTAAAATTTCAAAAAAAGTTAAGGAAGGAAATTGTGATGATTTAGAATTTAATGAATGTCGTGAAAATTATCGCAAACAAGATCAAGCTGCTGAAGAAAAGAAAAAAGAAATGGAGAAAGAAGAAAAGATAGTAGTCATTCAAGAAAAGAAGGAAAAAGATAAAGAGCGAGATTCTCCTCCAGTTTTGCCGCCACCTCCTCCTCCAGAGCCCGTTGTAGAAGAACCAAACACCATTTTACTTCCTGTTTTAATGGTGGATTGGGAAGATTTTGTTCCACAAAATATCCCCATAACGAAAGCAGAGCTTGAAGAAAGTTTAAATGGTGCTTCTGGAGTAGCCCAATATTTCTATGATGTTTCTGGAGGAAAAACTGATCTTGGGTTTGATGTTTTTGGATGGCTTGAGTCAAATGCCCCTGATTCCTATTTGAAACCACGAGATGATTATATTGTTTACGAAAAAAAATCTAAGGATGATCAATGCAAAAGAGCCGATATTTTCTTAGATGCTCTAAGAGATATCATTGTCTACCATGATGCTGATCTTGATTTTTATGATGGTGATGAAAATCAAGTGATGGATGGTGCTTTGTTGCTTTATGAAGGGAATGATGGACTTTGTGCGGGGAGTGGCCAAATTGATTTAGAGGGGACAGATCTTGTGAATGAAGATGATCCCAATAGTGCTTACTTTGTAGATCAAGATGTATCCCTTAATTTGTATCACACTCTACCAGAAGAGGGAACCAACTCTCAAACTTGGGCACGACAGTTGGGGCAACTTTTATTAAGCTTACCTGATTATTCTGATCCTGAGTTGAATTTAAATGGTTGGTGTTTGAGTGGAGGAGGGGATGAAGAAAATTTAGTTCATCCCTGTGCTTTTGAAAAATGGCTTTTTGGAGGTTGGATACAACCCACAACTCTTTCATCAACAGGAACTTATAGTCTTTACGCCAATGAAATTGCAGATGGAAGTTCTTATGATGCAGGTGCTTATCTTTATCGCATTGTGATTGATGGTGATCCTAATCACTTTTTAACTATCGAAAGTCATTGGTTTGATACAGGTGCTAATCCAAATACAAAAACCTTGTGGGCTCATACAGAAACAAACGAAAGTGGTTTGATGATTATGGAATTTAATTCAGGTGAGGTTTACAGACATTATCCCAATCGTAAAGCTGTTAAAGGAAAAGTTTTACCAGCTTCTGAAGTAAGATCTTTTATTCCTGGCGATGCATTTAACCAATGTTATGAAAGTGTGTGTATTAAAGTAACTCCTCTGAGTGCTCCCGAAGCAGAAATGAATATGAGCGTGGAAATCACTTCAAAATAATTATTCCATTGTTTCTCTATCTCCCACTCCAAAATAAATACAATCGGGATGATGAAAAACAATGGCAGAAACACTGGCTTCTGGATCCATCATGTAACCTTCGGTTAACCCAACTCCAATTTCCTCTGGTTTTAAAAGTTTCCAAATGCCTTCTTGGTCTTTTAAATCAGGGCAGGCAGGATAGCCAAAGCTGTAACGTTTTCCACGATACTTGGTTACAAAACGATCTTTCATGGTGATTTTAACATCATCCGGAAAACCCCAATCCTCGCGGATACGCCGGTGCATCCATTCTGCACAGGCTTCTGCTGTTTCAATGGCCAAGGATTGCAGAGCATGAGATTTAAGATATTCACCCTTGTTTTTAAATTCTTCTGACTTTTCACGAATGCCTTTTCCAGCCGTGACAACAAAAAGAGCAATGTGATCGCGGGTTTTCCCCTCACCCCCGCCCCTCTCCCCAGGGAGAGGGGAGAGAATGTAATCTGATAAACATAATCCATCTTCTTTGCGTTGTCTGTAAAAACGAAAACTATGCAGGTCTTTTCCATTTTTATCAAACAGGCAAAGCTTATTACCTTCACTTTCAGCTTCAAAAAATTGCCATACTGCAGATACTTTCATAAAGTGGGCAGCTTCTTCTTTAAGATTTTCTACAAAATCAAAAAGCTCTAAGGCCTTGGGATCTCTGTCTGCTAATTTATTTTCAAAATTTCCCTTAAAACCCAAATGACGCACATAGAGCATTTGAGGATTAATATAACTCCATACCTCTTTTAATTGGGGCACACTTCTTACTTTTCTTTCCAATGAAGGAACAGACGGAATAGAAATATCTAGCCTTATTTGTGAAGAACGAATTTCAGTTTCTGGAGGTAATTCTTTTTTTGTATTTTTATCATCTGTGCTTACCAATTTTTGTGATTCTTCTAAAAGATTTTCATGATTTTTTGGATCCATGAGTTTATTGGCTAACCCTAATCCCGTCATGGCATCTTTCGCATAGAGAACAATATGAGAATAATGAGGAGCAATTTTTTTACGTGTAAACTGATCTGAAAGGGCAGCACCTCCCACTAAAATAGGAATAGCAATGCCTGCGTTTTTTAAATCTCCTACGGTAATACTCATCTGCTGAGCTGATTTTACAAGCAGCCCCGATAAACCAATCATGTCGGGTTTGTGTTCTTTATAGGCCTTGATTAATTCTTCGGGTGGAACTTTAATTCCCAGGTTGATTACTTCATAACCATTATTTTTGAGAATAATTTCCACTAAATTTTTTCCAATATCGTGCACATCTCCTTTTACTGTTGCCAAAATAATTTTCCCTTTAGAAACCACCTCACTTTTTTCCATAAAACCTTCTAAGTGAGCAACAGCAGCCTTCATAGCCTCAGCCGATTGAAGCACTTCGGCAACGATGAGTTCGTTATTGTTAAATAAACGTCCTACTTCACTTATTCCAGCCATTAAAGGGCCATTAATGATATCAAGAGGCTTTATTTCTTCTTTTAATTTTAGATTAAGATCATCAATGAGGCCATCTTTTGAACCTTCGATAATGTAATTGGCCAGGCGTTGATCAAGAAGGAGATCTTTGGTTTGTTTTTTTTCTTTTTTTGTTTTACCCCGATAAAAATCAGCAATGGCAGCAATACTTTTTTGTGAAGAATTAAAAAGTAAATCTTCTGCCAGTTTTTTTTCATCAATTGCAATACTGGCAAAGCGTTCTAGTTTTTCGGAACTCACAATGGCTAAATCAAGCCCAGCCTGTGTACAATGGTATAGAAAAACAGAATTAACTATTTCACGTGCAGCTGGGGGTAGGCCAAATGAAATATTTGAAATGCCTAACACTGTTTTACAATGAGGAAATTCTTTTTTGATGAGACGAATTCCTTCAATGGTTTCTACGGCTCCCCCAATATAATTTGCATCTCCTGTAGCGCACGGAAAAACAAGAGGATCAAAAATAATATCTTCTTCGGGAACACCATATTTTTTAGTGAGCAGTTGATGTGAACGCTTGGCTACCTCTAGTTTACGTTCTCTCGTAAAAGCCTGGGCTTGTACAGGATCTTCATCAATGGTTCCAACTATAACAGCGGCTCCATATTTTTTAATCAAAGGAACAACACGTTCAAATTTTTCTTCTCCATCTTCCAGATTGATTGAATTGATGATGGATTTCCCTTGGCAATAGGTAAGAGCTGCCTCAATGGCCTTGGGATCGGTGGTATCAATCATCAAGGGAGCTTTAATTTTTTTAATAAGCTGAGCATAAAAAGGATCGATATCTGGAAGCTCATCACGATCGGTACTTTGCAAGCATACATCAATCACTTGAGCGCCATTTTTAATTTGTCGTCTAGCAACATCCGTTGCTTCATCCCATTTTTCTGCATTCACCATGTCTTTAAAAAGACGTGATCCAATCACATTGGTTCGTTCTCCAACAATGAGTGGCCTGGTGTCCAGGGTAGCTTCCACTAACTCAATGCCAGAATAAAAACTACGCCCCTTAATTGCATGAGGTTTGCGAGGTTTTTTACCTGCCACCATTTGAACAATGGCAGCGATGTGTTTTTCTGTTGTGCCGCAACATCCGCCAACCATGTTAATCCATCCAAAATCTACAAATCTCTCAAGTTGCTTAGCCAGTGATTGGGGAGTTTCTAAATAGGAACCATCTTCATTTGGAAGGCCTGCATTGGGATAACAAGAAACATAGGAGGGAGCCAACTCATGAATACTGCGGATGTGGTCTGTCATAAATTCTGGACCAGTTGCGCAATTAAGACCAATGGCTAAAAGGTCTACATGAGAAAGTGATACCACCAAAGCTTCTGCATTTTGTCCGGCTAACATAGTGCCCATGGGTTCAATGGTTCCCGAAACAATGAGAGGTCTTTTTACTCTCAATTCGCTTAAAGCTTTGTTGATACCAATAACACCTGCTTTAATATTTCGTGTGTCTTGAGCTGTTTCTAAAACCAAAATATCAATTCCACCAATAATTAAACCCTTGGCTTGAATGTAAAAATTTTCGATGAGTTGATCAAAAGTAACTCCACCTGTAACAGAAATAGCCTTGGTGGTTGGGCCCATAGAGCCAATAACAAAGCGAGGTTTTTGAGTTGTTGAAAATTCATCGGCAGCCTTTCGTGCAATTTGGGCTGCTGCTACGTTAATTTCGTGAGCAAGATGTGCAAGTTTGTATTCTCCTAAAACAAGAGGGGTGGCACCAAAGGTATTGGTTTCAACCAGATCAGCTCCAGCCTCAAAATATTTGCGATGGATATCGAGAATAACATCTGGACGGGTAAGAACCAGATTTTCGTTACACCCTTCAAGATCAGCTCCTCCAAAATCCTCAGCTGTTAAGTTTTTTTGCTGAAGCATGGTGCCCATGGCGCCATCCAGCACAAGAATGCGTTCAGAAAAAAGCTGTTTTAATTCTGGGGTACGATCGGGTTTAAGATTCATAATTATCTGAAAGTTATTAACTTTTTGAGATAGGAAAGACAAGAAAAGAGAGATTATCTTGACAGGTAAACGATCGTTTACCTATAATGGAAATATGCGACAAAGTTATCATTTAGAAGAAATCAGGCAACGTTTATGGAGATTTTTTAGAAGAGAAGGGCGCCTTCCTAGTTACCAAGAAATGTGTTTTCTTTTTGGTTATGCCTCTAAAAATGCTGCTTTTAAACTCACCAAAAAACTCATTGAAGAAGGCCTTCTTGAAAAAGGGAGTCAGGGACACTTGGTTCCTAAAAGACTTTCAATTCCCTTAAATGTTTTGGGGGCCGTGCAGGCTGGGTTTCCAACACCCGCAGAAGAAGGTTTGCTTGATACTTTTTCTTTGGATGATTATCTTATTCAAAACCCAGAGGCTACTTTTTTACTTCGGGTTACAGGTGATTCCATGATTGATGAAGGTATTCATCCAGGCGATTTAGTCATTGTTGATCGAAGTGTTATTGCTAAACACGGAGATGTTGTTTTGGCCCAAATAGATGGAGAATGGACACTCAAATTTTTAGAAAAAAAGAGAGGGCAGGTTTGTCTCATTGCTGCCAATAAAAATTATCCTCCCTTAATTCCAGAACAAGAACTTGTTTTAGGTGGAGTGATTCGTGGTGTTGTGCGCCGTTATGCGGCTTAAAAAGAAATGAGTTTTCCCTTTTCAGAAGAGGATTGATAAATTCCCCAAATAATTTGATGAGCCAGCATTGAAGACCCAGCTTTAATACGAAGAGGAAAATGATTTGTGAGAGCTTGGATGAAATGGCGAATCACTTTGTAATGCCCAGGGCCATAGTAGTTTGGTTTAAATTTTTCTGGAATATTTTCAACTTCCTCGGGGCTTGGGGGTGGGATTTTTAAATCCCATTCTAAAATATTTTGAGAATCAAGAACCACTTTTCCTTTTTTCCCCTCAATGGTGGTGAGGCCTCGCCATGTATCAGTTTTTGAATTGGTGGTTGCTTGTAAATTAACTTTGATGCCACCCTTAAACTCGATGGTAGCTACTGCTTCGTCTTCCACATCAATTGTGGCCCTGGTTGTTTTAATTTGGCCTGTCACCGAAACTGGTTTTCCAAAGAAAAAAACAAGTTGATCAATGGAGTGAATAGCCTGGCTCATCAAGACTCCACCACCTACAAATTTTTTCTTTCCCCTCCAATTTTGATAATACAAATCATCTTTTTTTGTTTGGAGATCAAAAACAACATTTGTAATGGTACCAAAACTTTCATCCCTGATAGCTTGAGCAACCGCCAAACTGTTATTGTAAAAGCGACGGGGAAGCATTACTCCCAGTAACAAAGGAGAGTGAGTATAAAGAGCCAATGTTTTGAGAGCTTGCCTTTCAGAAATAAAAAGTGGTTTTTCACAAAGGGTATTTATTTTTTTTTGAAAAGCAGCTTCAATTTGAGCAGCATGGTAACAAGGGGGGGTTGCAATAGAACATACATCAAACTGTTCTGTTTCTAAAATTTCTTCGAGGTTGGTGGAGGCTTTTTTAAAACCAAAATCATTTTTAAATTTTTGTGCATTTTTTTCATTGGTATCAACACAAGCCACAGCTTCAATTTCTTTGGATTTTGAAAAATGATAGGCATGCACAGCTCCTGCTGTTCCACAACCGATGAGAAGATATTTAAGTTTCTGAGTCATATTGTAAAAAATTAAAACACGGAGGGGGGTTCCTGGAGAAGCCGAGGACTGTCTGACGAGCCCTTCGGGGCGAGGAGTTCCGCAGGCGCCGCAAGGAACCCCCCTCCGTGTTTACAAATTCAATTTCAATTCTTCAAACACTCGAAAATCGTGTGCAGGCAAGATGTAATCTGCAGCAGCTACAATTTTTTCAAAGCTGGCCCAGGTTTTTTCAAAATCCATATAGCGGCCAATCATACAAAATGGGGAACTTCTTTTTGGATCTTTTTCCAAATTATCATAAGTCATCACTGCATCTCCTGCGATAACAAAGCGTCCCTTTGGTGTTACTATCTGAACCGATTGATGCCCAGGTGAATGGCCAGGTGTTGACAGTACACGAATGCCAGGAAAAATTTCTGCATCTCCATCAAGTAATTCCATTTTTATAGAACGAAAATCAGCAGTGATTCCAATTTTTGGAAATTCATAGGAGTGATGGTAGGGAAAAATGGGATTTAAGGCAAATTCCCACTCTTTTTTCTGTACCACGTGTTTTGCCTTGGGAAACTTTTGACAATTGGCACAATGATCCCAATGAAGATGAGTATAAATCACAGTATCAATTTCATGGGTTTTAATTCTCATTTTTTCTAAAGCTTGATCGATGCGTTCACCTGCTTTTTGGCAAGAACCAGCATAATGGTATTTTACCGCACGCTCTGTGTCACACATGCCGGTATCTACTAGAATTTTATGGCCGGGATCTTCTACCAACCAGGCTGTTGCAGGGATGTCGATTTCTTGATCAAAATTGCGTCCCAAAGTGAGAATGCTTTTATTAACGTGAATGGTTCCAGTTTGAATAGGTGTAATTTTCATTTTTTTACAAAGCCGATTTGTTAACGCTCACTAGTTTCTTTGGCAAGTGAGAAGTTTGATTTAGAATACACGATGTAGCTCTCCCATTTTTGTCCACTTCCAAAATATTGAGGCACGCATTTGTTTGATAAATTTGAGCAGCCTCATCTACCTTTTTATCCATCAAAATACCCAAGCACATGCGGCCAAAATCACCATGGGCCACTAAAAAAATAGTTTGTCCCAAATGAAGGGAAATGATGGATAAAATAAATTTTTTAGCACGCTTGTACAAATCATTAAAAGATTCCCCCTTTTCTGGCCTGTTTTCATAAGGGTTGGGGAGATTTCTTTCTGTTCTATAAAATTGTGTGCGGCTGGTTCCTTCAAAAATACCAAAACAACGTTCTCTTGCCTCTGGAGTTTTTTGAACAGAGATGCCGTGGGGTTTGGCGATTATTTGAGCTGTTTCAAAGCCACGAGCTAAATCGCTGGAATAAATCACATCTACTTTTTCATTTTGAAGTGTGCGAGCCAGATTTTCTGCTTGCTCATAGCCTTTAGGACTTAAAAGGCCATTTTTGTGGCCTTGAAGAAGATCGTCATTATTGCCCATCGTTTCACCATGACGAATGATGAAAAGTTTTACTTTGTTTTTTTCTGTAACCAAGGGGATAAAGTTTTTCTAAGTTTTGTAGGTGAAAGATACAAAATACCAAAAAAACCTAAATTTTGAGCCTCACTTACATTTTTTGCCACATCATCAATAAAAACACATTCGTGTGGTTTAAGATTATTTTTTTCTAAAACATAGAGGTAACTCTCAATGCTTGGTTTTTTGTAACCAATGCGATGAGAAAAATAAACATGATCAAAAACATCATAAAACCGATGATTTTTTAGAACCGCTTTTTCGAGTTCGGGACAAGAATTAGAGAGAATAAAAAGAGGGTAGGATTTTTTGATTTCACTGAGCAGATCTATCATTTCTGAATCTGTTGGACCATAGAGATGGCCAAAAGCATCAGCTAGTCTATGAGCCTCGCTTGGATTAATATCTAGACGCTTGGCCATCAGTTTCCAAAATTCGGAAGTAGAAATTTTATTGGTTTCATAAAGTCCAAAGCCTTTTTCTTTTTCAAAATAAAGTGCGTTGCGAAAAGCATCCATGGTGAGATCAGGTTTTAAATCATTAAGCTCATTGGACACAGCTTCCCAACGTAAGCTTTGCAGTACTCCGCCAATGTCAAATAAAAAAGATTTAACGCATTGAAAAGCCTGTGCATTTTTTTCTGATTGAGGAGAAGCCGACCTTTTTAAACTCTCGGTTACTTTTTTTAAAATGGATGAACCTTGATGATTTGTTTTTGTCGTTTTTAGAGTTTGGGTTTCGGTATTATATTCTAAAAGAGTATAGGGAATATCTGGAAATTGGTCATCAAGAAGGGGATCGGATGAGTCTTTAATAAGATTATAGAGTTCCATGGTTGAAGCCTTGTTAGAAATTGCATCTGGATTTTTTTGGCGGGCGCTAAGCCTTTCTTTGATTTCTTCCATGCCACTTACTAGACATTCGATGATAATCAGTTCGGCACCAAAACGAGGAAGAAGTTCATAAACAGCATTTCTTCTCGTTTGTTTATTAAAATTTCCATCAAGGATAATAATTTGGGAACCATCGATGAGTTTTTCATTCGTTAAATGGACAATTTGATTATAAACTTTTTGGCGATCAGTTTCTGAATGAAGACTTTCCATAAGGCCCAGGGAGTCACGGATGCTTAAAGTGGTTAACAAAGCTACTTGATGGTCATTGGCTAAGTCAAAATAGAGCCTTTGCGTGCTTGTTGTTTTCCCTGTGGAAGGGTAACCCACGCAAATCACAACTGTTGTTTTAATATTTAAAGCAGTCATAAAAGAGTTTTAAACTAGTGGAAAAGAGCTAGGGCGTCAATTGTAATTAACTAGTTGATTTTATTACATAAATTTTTTTGACTCTTTGTGGCAAAAAGAACGAAACTTTTTTGAGCTTAAAACCGATACAAAGTTTGTCAATGGTGATCCAAGGAGTAAGCCCATGTTAGAACAAAAATTAGAGCAGAAAATAGTCAAGCTTTTAGAGCAAATTTCGCTTCAACTCAAAGAAATCGCGACTACTCAGGTAATTATCCGTGAAGAAATAGGTGCGCTGAAGGTGGAATTTGAATTGGGTGCAAATCCCCCCGAAAAAGATTTACCTGTTCTCATGCATTAAGAAGTCGAATGATTTTACTGCCTAGCATAACAGGCATTTTATTGTCGTATGCCTTGGAAGAAAGATATCCCAACATAAAAAAACCAGAATGATCAGTTGCTTGTGCCACTGAGGTTAGTTTTCCCACTTCTTTGTCTTGAGAAAAAAGGAGATCCCCTTGTTGGGGGATTGTTTCACTTTTTTCCATTTTAAAATGGCAAAGAATTTTATTTACATGCCCCTTGTAATGGAGTCGCGCAATAATTTCTTGGCCTAAGTAACATCCCTTCGTAAAATGAAGGGCCAAGTCAAGTTTTCCTTCTTGCGGGAGATTTTCTTCAGTGACATCAATGCCTACCTGAGGAATGCCCGCTTCAATTCGCATTGCTTCTGCCTTTTCAGGGGAACACAAGACAAAACCATTTTTTTTAAGAACATCGAGAACTTCATTTTGATGAGTGATGTCTCCAATAAGATCAATTCCTGGATATCCTAACCGATTTGTGGGGATCATCATTCCTTTGTTTTTCCAAGAATCCCAAGACGGATTTTTTGAAAAAAGATGAAGAAAAAAATAACTGGCTGTTTCATCTGTAAGAATCACACGAGAGAGAGGTGCTAATCTTCCCAATTGTTCTTTAATTTTATTGAGAAACATTTTTTCACATAAAATAAAAAAGTCTAAATCATTTCGGTATACCCAGGCATCGGCCATTACCTTTCCCTTGGTATTTAAAAAAAGATTGTAATTACTCTCACCTTTTAAAAGGGTGTTGATGGAATTTGTGAGTTGCCCATGCAAAAGACTTCCTGCTTTTTCTCCAGAAAGACGCAAAAGTCCCATGTTTTTGAAAAGATAACCTTGTAAAGTGGATGTCTTCATGAAATGATCAAAACTGATGAGATTTTGTTTTGCTCTTATCCTCCTCTTTTTTTTATTCCTTTTTCAAACAGCCTGTCAATTGTCAGTTTTGGATCTTTTTAACGGGGGAGATGATTCAGATGATCCCCAGGTGGAAAGTATTGGAGGAAACCCTTCTGCAGGTTCTCGTACCATTTATGAAAATGTGAATTTAAATGATTTGTGTTTGGATGATGCTTGCGAAGCCCCCTATGAAGAATTACCTGATGATTGGTTTGTCACTGATGGCCAAGAGCCTCTGGATTCTTCTCAGTGTAATTATGATTATAATCCAAATCTTCTTTCTACTTTTATAATGGGCAAACCAGGTGAAGGGGTTAATGGACTTAATCTTCTTTTTTCAAAGGAGGATTTGTTTTTTTTAGCCTGGATTTCTATCCGTGAAAAAATTAATCCTTATTTTTTGATGGGAGTTATTTCACAAGAATCAGCAGGAAATTGTTCTCTTGTTTCCAGTTCGGGTGGTGAAGGGTGTTTTCAAATTACAAATACTTTTGGTCAAGGACAATTATTGGATAGTTACCCTGATCGAACCGAAGATTGGCATTGGTCTACCCGTACAGAAGATTATCCCGAAAGTATTTTTCTGGATCTGGAAGATTATTTTGGAGAAATACCAGATTCTGATCAATACCGGCTAACCCTTGATGCCCAAGCTTCTGAAATTGATGGAGTAGATGTTTCGAGTGTTGTTAATTTTCCATTTGGTTCTATTGGTTCTGGGCTTTATTTTTTTTGGCAGCCCTATCTTTTATTTTTTAGTTATTCTTCTGCAGAAAATAATGCACAAAATCTTTTTGAAACAGCTAATGGAAAGGCTGCTTGGCAAGCCGCAGCTTATAATGGCGGAGCCTATGGAGCAGCAGAGGCCTTGCGTGATTTCGGGGAAAATTTTTTAGCAGATATGGCGGAGGAAACAGAAGATTATGCAGGACGTGTTGTTGATTATTGTAAAGAATATGAGGCCGGTAGTGAAATTTTTGAAGAAAGTTTCGATTTTGATGATATTGTCTTGTTTATTGATTTATTAAGCTACACCTATCCAGACGATTGGGTAGATTGGAATGCGTTGAAATCTGAAGTGTATCAAAACTTTTTTTCAGATGGTACGACTACGCTTTCTTTTGTGGATGATATTAAAGCGGTGGTGTATGTGATTTCAACCTACGAGGAAGCACTAGCGCCAGAATGGCCAGAAGAAAATTCCTTGTAAGATTAATTAAGACTGGAAAGGGGTATTTCTTTCGTCCCTGCGGAACTCCTCGCCTTGAAGGCTCGTCAGACAGTCCTCGCTCCTCAAGAAACACCCCTTCCCAGTCTTTTAGAACCTCGCATCTACATCTTCGCTTCCAACATCGGTGTAAACCAGGTCGCCAGAAGTTTCTGCAGCCATATAAACCGTTATCCCAACATCATCGGTGTCTTTGTAGATGTCGATGCTGGTTAAGTTATCTGTTGCTGTAGATAAGGTTGTATTGGAATAAGTTGAAATAGTTGAATCGATGGTGAGCATATTGATGGTGCCATCAGATAAAGCAACATAACCAAAAATAGTTCCATCTGATATGCTTGTGATTCCTAAAGATCCAACCGCACTACTAATGCCTAATCCAGAAGAAAGAAGTCCATCTTGCAGCGCAGTATCGCTACTGGTTATCCCTGTTGCACTTGCAAAATCAGTGGCTACAAGCTGAATATACACCTCTTGTTCATCAGAACGATGAGTTAAAAGTACAGTTCCCGTGCTGTTAGAAACTACAGCCACATCATTAGTGGGGATATTTAAATCGATGGTGGTTGTAGCAAGTGTTGCAGTATTAACAACTGTAATCACTTGTTCACTCGTTGTGCCAGATGAATTGGCTACAAAAAGGTGCGAACTTGCCAGGGCCATTTTATTTGGTTTGCCTGCAATAGTTACAGAATTAAGGAGATTTCCCGTTGTGGTACTAAAAACATACAATGCACCCAAAGTTAAATCAGTGACAAAAAGTTGATTGTTATCGTCATCTACAAAAAGTCCGCCAGGGATATTATCGGTATCTGTGGTTGATGTATCACTATCTTCAAAAATAAGTGGAGAGTTTGAAGCTACACTTAAGGTTATTCCATCAAAATCTAAAACTAAAATTCGATTAAAGACGGCTTGGTTTTCATCGTTTACTTGTTTTCCTGCAATAAAAATTTTGGTGGAAGTATCTTGGGCTTCTACAGCCATTGCAATAGGACTGCTTGGCAAAAGATCGAAAATTGCTTCTTCTCTATCTTCGGTGACAAAGGGTTGGTCTCCAATGCTACTCCTGTCAGAGGCTGCTACAATATGCAGCACGCCATTATTTTCTAAAATAAAAAGGCGATTATTGGTGGAATCAATAGCAACTAAAGTAGGTTCATCATAAAGAGGATTTTGTCCATCTCCACCACAATGGATAAAGGCAAAAACTAACAGAAGAACTAAAAAAACTTTTTTCATACTTAATCTGGGAAAGAAGCTACTACGTTTAAAGTTTGTGTATTAATCACTGAAATTGTATTGGATCCAAAATTAGCTACAAAAACATAAGGCACTGAATTGAATGTTCCAAGAGCCAAAGAAAAAGGATCAACTCCTTCTTTAAAACCAGTGTCTTGATCTTTTAATGAAATCAAATCAATTTGTTCAAAAAGATTCAGATCAATGACTGAAATAGTGCGATCATCTGAGTTGGCAACATAGGCTCTGTTACCCGTTGTATCAATAACAAGGCCTTGAGGATCATGTCCCAAATCAACAACATCAATCACTAAAGTAGAATCATCAATGGCTTCTGGAGGGCTGGTTGTTGCGGAAACTTGATTAGGGTCAAAAACCCACAAAGAAGGTTCATCTCCACCATTTACAGCATAAATGTAGGTTCCATCAGTGGCCATTCCACGCGTATCAAGGGTTCCCTGGATAACATGGGTTAACTCTAAAGAAGTTAAATCAACAATAAAAATATTTCCATTTCCGTTAGAAATAAACGCTCGCAAATTTGTTTCATCAAAAACAATATCTTCAACTCTCTCAGCATTTGTATCCTCAATGTCAGCATCTGTTGCTGTTGTGAGATCGATACTGGCTGTTCGATCAAGTGTTGAATTATACAAATGCAGTGCATTATCAGCAACAACAAGCAGATCCCCATTGTTTCGCACCACAATACCAAAGGGATTTTCACCGCCCTGGGTTTGCACTCCTTCGGTAATGGATCCGCTAGCAATGGTGTAGGTAGCTAAAATATCTTCATTGGGATCATCAAAGAGCGCTTCACGAAAGGGAATATACAGTGTGGTTCCATTAGAGGCTATTTGAGTTCCATAATTAGGGGCTGCAATAATGGAGGTTGCAGTAAGCACTGGGGCATCTGTATCTGTGGCATCTACGAAGATAACTGCCAGAGAACCCTGATTGTAAAACACATCCACATTGGAATTAAGAACAATAATTTGATTATTGGCAGCATCTGTAAGGATAGAAATGGGATTGGGAAGATCAACATCGGCTGTGCTCGTTGAAAGGGGCACTTCAGGAAAAACATCATTCTCCGAGGCACAAGAAATGAGGGTAATAAAAAAAGAGAAGGCAAAAAAGTAAACAAAAAAACGTTTCATAAGATGGATTCCCGCCTTCGCGGGAATGACAGAAGTTATTGTTTGGCCTTGCTGGATTTTTTATCCTTAATAGCAGCTTGGGCTGCTGCAAGACGTGCAATGGGTATTCGATACGGTGAACAGCTTACATAGTCAAGCCCGATCGAATGACAAAAAGTAACCGAAGCCGGATCGCCACCATGTTCACCACAAATCCCTAACTTTAAATTACGATTTACCTTTTTGCCCTTTTCTTTGCTCATTTTCATTAAAGCCCCTACACCTTCAACATCTATACTGACGAAGGGATCTTCTGAAAGAATATGATTTTCTATATAGAAGGGTAAAAACTTGGCAGCATCATCACGAGAAAGGCCGTAGGTAGTTTGGGTTAAATCATTGGTTCCAAAGCTGAAAAATTCTGCTTCCTTGGCTATGGCGTCAGCTGTAAGAGCTGCACGAGGTAGTTCGATCATGGTTCCAATGAGGTATTTAATTTTAACACGCATCGATTCCATCACTGCATTGCAAACAGCAATGGCATTTTTTCTCATCAGAGCTAGTTCATTTACATGTCCAACCAAGGGAATCATAATTTCTGGAATAATTTTAAAACCTTCTTCTTTCACCAATTCACAAGCAGCTTCCATAATGGCTCGTACTTGCATGTCATAAATTTCAGGGAAGGTAATGCCTAACCGACAGCCCCTGTGTCCTAACATGGGATTAAATTCTTTGAGTGATTCGTTTTTTTCTTTCAAGAGTTGTACTGGAATACCCATACTTTGAGAAAGATTTTCTAATTCTTGGTCTGTATGGGGAAGAAATTCGTGCAAGGGAGGATCTAAGAGACGAATCGTCACAGGAAGATTTTTCATTTCACGAAAAATTCCCTTAAAATCTTGTTTTTGCATTGGTAGAATTTTGGCCAGAGCTTTTGCGCGCCCTGCTTGATCTGGAGATAAAATCATTTCACGCACAGCTTCAATGCGTTCGGCGTCAAAAAACATATGTTCGGTACGACAAAGGCCAATACCCTCGGCACCAAATTTACGAGCCACCTTTGCATCATGAGGTGTATCGGCATTGGTTCTTACATTGAGTTTGCGGTGGCCATCCACCCATCTCATTAAGGTTCCAAAATCACCTGATAGTTCTGCCTCAACAGTTTCAACTTGACCCAACATGACCTCTCCGGTGGAACCATCAAGAGTAATCCAATCTCCTTCTTTGATGATAAGATTGTTTCTGGCTTTAAAAGTTTTTGAGGTAACATCGATGACTATTTCACCACAACCAGCCACGCAACACTTACCCATCCCTCTGGCTACAACCGCGGCATGAGAGGTCATGCCACCACGAGCTGTTAAAATACCTTCTGATACATGCATGCCATGAATATCTTCGGGTGAGGTTTCTGCACGTACTAAAATCACCTTGTTCAAACCAGTTTTGGCTACAGCCTCATCTGCAGTAAAAACAACTTGGCCTGTTACAGCTCCTGGAGATGCAGGCAGCCCTTTTGCAATCACATGTTTTGATGCCTTGGGATCTAATTGTGGATGGAGAAGTTGATCTAATTGATTGGGTTGTACTCTTAAAATCCCTTCTTCTTGACGAATCATTTTTTCGCGTACCATATCCACGGCAATTTTAATGGCAGCCTGGGCTGTTCTTTTTCCATTTCGAGTTTGCAGCATCCATAATTTACCTTGTTGAATGGTAAATTCGATATCCTGCATATCGCGATAATGTTTTTCTAAAGTTTTATAAATACTCACCAGTTCACGATAACATTTGGGAAGAGTTTCCTCCATCGAGGGAAGGTTAACCCCACTGCGTTTTTTAGCAGCAATGTTAATGGGCTGTGGGGTACGAATACCTGCCACCACATCTTCACCTTGGGCATTGATGAGATATTCTCCAAAGAAAACTTTTTCGCCTGTTGAAGGATCACGGGTAAAAGCCACCCCCGTTGCAGAATCATTTCCCATGTTGCCATACACCATGGATTGCACATTAACAGCTGTTCCCAAATCTTCAGAAATAGTGTTGATACGGCGGTATTCGATGGCGCGCTTGGTCATCCATGAGTTAAATACCGCTCCAATAGCGCCCCACAGTTGTTCTCTGGGGTCATCAGGAAAATCTTTACCTGTATATTCCTTAATTTTGGCCTTGAAGGCGTAAACCAAATCTTTCCAATCCAAGGCCGTCATTTCATTATCAAGTGTAATCCCTTTTTGATGTTTTTTTTCTTCGAGAAGATGTTCCAACTTGGAGATGTTCATCTTCATCACCACATTGGCGTACATTTGTACAAAGCGGCGATAGCTATCGTAGGCAAAACGCTCATCCCTGGTTTTTTTGATAATGCCTAAAACAACACGGTCATTAAGGCCTAAATTTAAAATGGTATCCATCATTCCGGGCATACTAACCGGGGCTCCTGAGCGAACAGAAACCAAGAGTGGATTTGTATCAGAACCAAAGGTAGCTCCCATGGTTTTTTCCACAAGAGCCAGATTTTTTTCTACTTGATCACGAAGCCCCGAGGGATATTTTTTATTGTTACGATAATATTCGGCACACACCTCGGTTGTAATAGTAAATCCAGCGGGAACAGGAATACCTAGGTTTGTCATTTCAGCAAGATTAGCACCCTTACCACCCAAAAGATTTTTCATGACGGCTTTTCCGTCAGCCTTTTTATTACCAAAAAAATAAACGTACTTTTTACGTGCCTTCATTACCTACTCCTTCATTTGAACATGCTCATTCAAAAAATTTTCAATTTGATTTAAATCAATGCGTTCTTGTTTGGTTGTATCGCGATGACGAATGGTGGCTTTGCCATCGTTTTCGGTTTCAAAATCGATGGTAACACAAAAGGGGGTTCCAATTTCATCATGTCTTCGATAGCGTTTTCCGATACTGCCCGAATCGTCATAATCGCTCATAAATTTTTTTCGCAAGTCTTTTTCGATTTTTTGGGTTTTTTCTTCTAATTTTTTTGACAGAGGAAATACGGCAACCTTGTAAGGTGCAATACTTGGTGCAAATTTAAGTACAATGCGTTCTTCACCATCCACGGTATCTTTGTGGTAAGCATCACAAAGCAGGGTTAAAAATGTTCGATCTACTCCTACCGAGCATTCGATAACAGAGGGAACATATTTTTCTTTTTTTGCGTCATCAAAATATTGGAGATCTTTTTTAGAAAACTTGATGTGTTGGCTTAAATCGTACGAAGCCCTGTTTGCAATACCTTCTAGCTCGGACCATCCCATTGGAAATTCGTATTCGATATCCACACAACCTTTGGCATAGTGGGCCAGCTCGTCTTTTTCATGCGGGCGCAGTCTTAGTTTTTCTTTTTTTACCCCTAAACTATAAAACCAGTTGAGCCTTTCAGTGTACCAGTATTTGTACCACTTTTCTCCTTCTTCATCACCAGGACGAATAAAATATTCCATTTCCATTTGTTCAAATTCACGCGAACGAAAAATAAAATTACGCGGGGTAATTTCGTTTCGAAAACTTTTACCAATTTGTGCAATGCCAAAAGGGATTTTTTTCCGCGCTGTTGTCATCACATTTTTAAATTGTGTAAAAATAGATTGGCAGGTTTCGGGACGCAGATAAGCAATGCTCCCTTGATCTTCTACAGGACCAACATAGGTTTTAAACATTAAATTAAAAGAACGTGGTTCAGTAAGTTCACCACCACACTCTCCAGGTTTTTTACTGGGTTTTTCAGGACAAATGGCGTCTTTGAGATGATCGGCTCTAAAACGGCCCTTGCACTTTTTACAATCCACCATGGGATCAGAAAAACAATCGAGGTGACCAGAGGCCTTCCAAGTTTCGGGGTGGGCAATAATGGAGGTGTCAATTCCTGCTATATCATCCCTCCATTCCACCATCCTTTTCCACCAAGATTGTTTGATATTATTTCGAAGGAGCACACCCACAGGACCAAAATCCCAAAACCCATTGATTCCACCATAGATTTCGCTGGATTGAAAAACAAAGCCGCGGCGCTTGGCCATTGAGACAATTTCTTCCATATAAGGGGGATATTGCTACAACACGGAAACCTTTCCCGTCAAGTTAAAAAGATGAATGTTTTTCATACTTTAACTTCCTTGGAGAGTCCTTGACAGGCTCTTAAAAAATAGCAATAGTGGGTCTGTTGAAGAATGTCATTCCTCTGTCATCCCTGCGAAGGCAGGGATCCAGAACTTATTGAAAAGACTGGATTCCCGCCTCCGCGGGAATGACAGAATTAGTGGAAAACTACATTTTTCAACAAGCCCATAGTTACTTTGATAGATGATAATCATGAAGAAAAAAGCTTTAGTTTTGGAAGGGGGAGGTATTCGCTCGGCCTATCTTTCTGGTGTGCTTTTAGCTTTTCATCAAAAGAAGCTAACAGGTTTTGATTATGTTTTAGGCACATCTGCTGGGGCTTGTTGCGGAGCTAATTTTATTGCGGGCGAACCTGAGAAAAATCGACGGATCCTTGAAGACTATTTGACTGGTCGTCGTTTTGTTCGTTTTGGCAACTTATTTTCTAAAGAAAACATTGTTGATATTGATTACCTGGTTGATGAAGTTTGTAAAAATCATGTGCCTTTGAATATTGAAAAGATCAGGAAAGCTGCTCCTACCTTGATGGTTACGGCTACTCACTATCAACATGGAGGCGCAGTTTACTTTAACAGTCGCGAGCACGATATTCACGAAATTTTGAGAGCCAGTTGTGCCATGCCCTACCTTTATCGCAAACAGGCTTGCTACAGAGGAGAGCGCTTTATTGATGGGGGCATGGTTGATTCTATTCCTGTAAAAAAAGCGATAAATCTTGGAGCAACCGATATTATCGTTGTAGGAACAAGAGAGGAAGGGTATCGCAAGTCACCTGACCTGTTGCCAAATTGGGTTCATAGGCTTTTTTATCCTGATAGTCCCCAGATGCCTCAGGTTTTTGAACTTCGTTCTAAAAGGTATAATCAAGCCATCGATTTAATTTGCAATCCCCCACAGGGTGTTAAAATTCATTTTTTACGTCCTAGTCAAAAATTATCTGTTTCCAAAACTACCCGCTCTAAAAAACGTGTGCATGAGGCTGTAGAACTAGGTTTTAAAGATGGGATGAAGTTTACAAGTGAGAAAGGAGCTGCTTCTTTTGTCTCCCAAATTTCACCTTGAACTCACTGGTAAAATCCACTAGCATCCAACATCTTTCATGTTATTTTTTAATATAAAAATCAGGCAGGTTGTTGTTTTTGGATTGATGGGTCTTTTTATTTTCACCACAGCTTGTTTAGAAGAAGGAAAACGTCGTCCTGTTTCTTCAGGAAATGTGGATGGGGAGTTAAATCGTTGTCTTTCTTTAGCCTCTCGTAAAAAATATGAAGACGCGGTTGAATGTTTAGAAATTTTTAAAAGCCGCTATCCTTCTGGAGACAAGGCAGCCAGTGCTGATCTTTTAATTGCCGATAGTTATTTTCGAAAAAAAGATTACCTCGTTGCAGCAGAAGCTTATCAGGAATTTTTAAGACAATACCCCACTCATGCTAAGGCAGCTTATGCTTATTTTCAGAGTGGGCTTTCTTATTTGCGGTTTCTGCCCAAGTCGATTGCTAGAAATCAAGAGCATCTCGATTTGGCAATTAAAAATTTGGCCCTGGTTGTGGAGTATTATCCAGATTCAGATATGTTTCGGCCAGCTCAGCACGAGCTCCATCGGGCCTTGGGTCGTATGGCTGCCAGGGATTATTACATTGCCAGGTTTTATTATCGTTTTGGTGAATACAAAGCTTCCATTCTGCGTTTTGAAGAAATTGTTACTAAATATCCAGGTGTGGGGTATGATGAAAAAAGTTTTTACTATTTAGTGCTAGCACATATTCGTTCGGGCCAGATTGATCAAGCAAGGCGGGCTTCCGAAATATTTGCCGATCGTTTTCCTAGAAGCCCCCTGGCCAAGAAAATGACTCAAAAGGTTTCACAAGTTTCGAAAAAAGGTTAACCCCAGAGGGGCTAGCCCCAAAGGGGAAGGGAGTGTGTATGGATGCTGATGTTAGGCTTTTACTCGAAAAGGGGAAAACCCTTTTTAAGAATCAATCCTATAAAAAGGCAGAGAGTATTTTTCGTAAAATTGTAGCTGCAGGTCACGATTATGCCGATGTTTATAATTTATTGGGGATGATTTACCATTATGATGGTAACTATAGTGATGCCATTGATTCTTTTAAAAAGGCTCTCCGTTTAAATCCTCATTATACTGAAGCTCTTTTGAATTTAACTGTACTCTACAATGATTTGGGGGACTACAAACTTTCCAAACAACTTTTGTCCAAAACCAAAAAAGAAATTAAAAAAACCAAAGACCAGATCGATCCCTTTATCAAAGGGAAGCTTGCCAACAAACACTCCGAAATTGGTGATTTATATCGTGGTGTTGGATTATTAGGCCAGGCTGTTAACGAATATCAACGGGCTTTAGAGTTGGCAGAGGGTTTTCAGGATATTCGTAATAAAATGGCTGTTTGTTTGCGTGAATTGGGACATAAAAAAGAAGCTTTAAAGGAATTTAAAACCATTATTTCAGATAGGCCTGGTTATGCAGAAGCTGTTGTTCAACTAGGGGTTACTTTTTATTCGCTTGGTCAAAAAAAGGATGCTAAAAAAGTATGGCAAAAATTGGCCCAAAAAGATCCGCGGAATCAAATGGTTAAAATGTATTTAAAACTCACTGAAGGAGCCCCTAAATTGTCACGGCAAAAAAGCCGTTGAGAAAGCTAGGAGGGTGTGATACTAAAGCGCAAATCAATTTCTACTAGGAGGAATTAATGAAAACTTTAATAACGTTTTTACTGGGTGCGATGCTCCTGTTGGTTACAGGTGTAACGTATGCTGAAACAGCTTGCGGTGGTATTGTGCAATTTAATGATGATTGTTCTAACAGTGGTCGTGGGTGGCATTATAGTTGTTGTCCCGATGGTTATCGTGTTCAAGGTGTTGCTTATAACGACATCAAAGGCCAAGACCATGTGGATGCTATTAGTGCAGTTTGTCGTAGTATTTCCAAGGGAAATGACATCATGACAGAAGATTTTTCTCGTCAACCTAAAACCTTTGTTTGTGATAAATCTGAAGTGATGGCTGGCACTGGTTCTAAAGATGTACTGACAGATAGTGGTAGTTTTAGAGACAGCTTGGATGGTGTTACTGCTTTTTGCCAAAAACCAGGAAGCGATGGGATGCGTCGCATTGGAAATGGCGATATCGATGGTAATAAGAGAGCCGAAAGACAACAAACTGTTCTTCTTCCCAAAAGAATTGTGGGTATTGGTTACAAAGAATTGGACAAGGGTGAGTCTGATCGTGCTGATTGTGTTGCTATCGTAACCAAGTAATTTCTTTTCAGATTATGTTTTGCAAAATCCCCCCTTTTTGGGGGGATTTTTTTTATATGGTTTTTTCAAATTCTTTTCATTACAAAGAGTAAAGATGGAAATTGAAGTTTTGACTCAAAAAGACGAAGGTTTTGTGGTTTCAGTAGATCCCTATGAAACTGCTTCTTTTTCAAAACGTTGGGGAGTTATTTTAGGGCGATTATTGCTTTTATCGAGCCTTCTTTTTTTAGTAGCGCATCTTGTTTTTAATTTTGTTGTTCCTTCTTTTTTTCCTTTTTTTATAGAAAAGCTTGCTTCTCTCAGAGTGATGATTGCCATTCTTTTGAGTGGAACTCTTTTTGTTCCCTTTTTTTTAAGGATTTTTTCACATATTAAAGTGGGGCGTAATGTGGGCCCAATTTTTTTGATTATCTTAGCTATTTGTTGGGATTGGATTCATGGAGATTTTGTTTTTGGGGGTTTAGCCATGATGGCCCTCTATTCTCTTTTAATATGGGATGAGCGGTGTCTTAAGGAAGCAAAAAAAGATTATGAGATGTTGCGTGGCAGGCGTTCTCAATATGCCAATCTGTTAGTTAAAAATCAAATTACCGTCGTTAGTATTCAAAATTTAAAGGAAGGAGATATTATCCAGGTTAAAGCTGGAGAAGTGATTCCAGTTGATGGCATTATCCAACAAGGGGCAACAAGTGTTGATGAGTCAGAATTTATTGGTGAAGATGCAGTTGTCTTTAAACAAAGAGGCAATCTTGTTGTTGCAGCAACCATTAATCGTGATGCCACCATTGAGGTGGAGGTAAAATTAAACCATGGTAAAACTTTTTTAAATCAGGTTTTAGAAAATTTCGAAAATTCTTTTTTTGATCACAAATCGCGTGCTCAAATTGTGAAAAAAAATCTGGCTCTTGTTTTTTCTATTTTGCTTTTGGTCACTTTTATTTTTATTTTAAAAAAAGATATTGTTTCTTCCTTGGATTTAACAAATTGTATTTTTGCTGTTCTTGTTGTGCTTGGTTTTTGTTTTCCAGGAGAAAATCGTTTGCGTATCTTAATGATTGCTGCATCAAAGTGTTTGCATTATGGAGTTTTTATCAAAAATAGAGATATGCTCTCCAAGCTTTCTCGTTTAAAAACTCTCTTTTTTGACAAAACAGGAACTCTCACACGAGGCGAGTTTTATTTTTCTTCTATTTTTTTGGAAAATGGGGTTAATCAGGGACAATTTCTTTCCTACCTTTTTTCGCTTGAAGAAAAAACTAATCATCCCCTGGCTTTTGGAGCTAAAACCCATCCTTGGTACACAGAAATTGCTCGTTATGCTGTGGCTGATTTTAAAACAGAACCAGGGCTTGGTATTTCTGGCAAGGTAAATACAGATGGAAAAAGGGAATGTTTTATTGCTGCTGGCAATGTAAGATTTTTGAAAAGATTTCAAATGCAAATTTCGAGAGCGTTAAGAGAGAAGATTGATAATCTAGAATCGATGGGAGAAACCGTTATTGTTTGTGGTTGGGATGGTTTGGTTAGAGGGCTGGTTGGTTTTTCGGATACGTTAAGAACAGATGTGCAGGAACTTTTAACCCAGTTAAGGAAGCTCAAAGTGCATCCGATGATGTTAACAGGTGATCATGATGAAATGATTTCTAATTTAACTTATACGGATTACCTTGAAAAAAGTTATACACGGTGCTTGCCGGAAGAAAAAATCAAAAAAATTCAAGCTGCTAAGAAAAGAGGAAATGTAGTTGGTATGGTGGCTAGTCCTTTTGATAATGAAGTGGTTTTATCTGAAGCAGATGTCGGATTATTTTTAGGAACAGGATTAACTCTTCCAGGAGATAAAGCTGGGGTTGTGATTTTTGGTAAAAGGCTTTTAAATCTTGTTAATCTCATTCACTATGCTCGTTATGTGATAGGCACACTCCGCTACCATATATTCTTTGGTGTTGTTTACTGGAGTTGTTCTCTTTTTTCTGCTGCTCATGGGTTGCTCTCTCCTTTAATGGCGCTAGTGGTTATGTTTACCTCCAGCATTGTCATGATAGCATTGCCTTTGAGATTATCGCGTCTTAAATTTAAAATATGATTCATTTGAGATCAATTGTGATTCTTTTTTTTCTTTTTGTTGTTTATTCTCTTTTTGTTTTTAATTCTTTTCTTTTTACTCAAATTGATGAGCTTGTTTATTTTTATTTTCATGGTTTGGCTAATAATGCTCAGTGGTTTTCTTTTTGGAGAAAGGTAACTATTTTTGGTAATGGCAGTACTTTGTATTTGATTGTACTTCTTTGGTGGTTGTTTTCTTGGATTAAAAACCGTAATCCATGGCCAGGTTTTATTTTTGAAGTTGCTTTATTTTTAGGCTTACAATTAAATTTTATTCTTAAAATTTTAACACATAAGGTGAGGCCTTTTTCTTTAGATCCAGATTATTTTCTTTCTACTTATTCTTATCCCAGTGGACATGCTTTTGGATCTTTTTTAGTTTTTGTTTTCTTATTCATTTCTATTGATGCTCTGGTAAAGAAAATTTTTTTCCAAAATTTGGTTCGATTTTTTTGTATTATTTGTGCTGGCTTAATACCCTTGTCTCGTCTTGCTTTGGGAGTGCATTGGTTTAGCGATGTTGTGGGTGGTATTTTGTTAGGAATGTTTTGGTTTCTTGTGTATTTAAAAATAGTAAGTTCTAATCCTAAAATTTCTCCTTATGCCTCAATATCAACCGATCTTGCTTGATTCAACCCTTGCTACTAAATCGTACTCAAAACCCTTTGTTACCGTAGCAGTTATAAATTCTCCCACGGTGGGTTTGTTGGAATCAGGATAATCCAAAAAAACTTGCCCATCAATTTCGGGAGCTTGGCCTTCATAACGACCCACACCTTGTACAAAATAATCTGTTTCTGGATCTGTGGCATTGAGTTCACCTTCAAAAAGAACCTCAATTTTTTTACCAACGAGAGCCTTGTTTTTTTCAAGTGATATTTTTTGTTGGGTTTTCATTATTTCATCACGACGTTCTTGCTTAATTTTTTCAGGTACTGGATTTGGAAGCTTTGCAGCCATAGTTTGATCTTCTTTAGAATAAGTAAAAACGCCCAGACGATCAAATTTGGTTTCTTTAATGAAATTTAAAAGTTTGCCAAAGGCACTTTCCGTTTCACCAGGATATCCAGTAATGAATGTTGTACGAAGCACCAGATGTGGAATTTCAGTTTTAAGTTTTTCTAAGAGACGATGGATATATTTGGAAGATGAACCTCTTTTCATGGATTTTAAAATTTCATCATCAATATGTTGAAGTGGAATATCCACATAGGGAATTACATGGGGATGGTTTTTAATGAGGGTAATGAGTTTATCAGGAAATTGAAGAGGGTACATATAAAGCAGGCGAATCCAAAAAGAACCCGAAAGGCCTCCTGTTTTTTCTAACAAATGATAAAGGCTATCTCTCTCTGGTAAATCACGGCCATATTCGTTTAAGTCTTGTGCAATCAAATTAAATTCTTTAACACCACGGGAGGCGCCTTGTTTTATTTCTTGGGCAATGTTGTTTGATGTTCTACTTTTTAAATTACCACGCATGAGGGGGATGGTACAAAATGAACATGTGTGTGAACATCCTTCTGAAATTTTTATAAAACGAGTATAACTGGGTGTTAAATAAAGCCTTGGTGTGTCAATTGAATAGAGTTCGTCAGGGTAACGAATAAAATTTCTGGTAGTTTCTCCTCCCAGCTTTTTTTGGATAATTTCATCTAAACGGCTAAAATCCCCTGTACCAATAAAAGCATCTACTTCAGGAAGAAGAGCAGGTAATTCTTTAGCATAGCGTTGTGAAAGACAGCCAGAAACTACTAATAGTTTTAATTTTCCCTGCTTTTTTTCTTCAGCTAATTTCAGAATGGTATCGATGGATTCTTTTTTAGAGGCTTCAATAAAGCCACAAGTGTTAATAACTCCTACATCGCTTGTAGTTTCGGAAGAGACAATGCGGTAATTTTTTTGGTGCAAAAGGCCTGTCATGACTTCGGTGTCCACCAAGTTTTTAGGGCAGCCAAGTGAGATAAAGCGAACCGTTGGGATTTTTTTAACTTTTGAAGTTTGCATATAAATAAAGAGCGGGTCCTGCCGCTTGGGGGGTATTTTAAGTGCTCGCTCCCGTTATCGCTGCGCTCTTAAAACATCCCCCAGCGTCACCCGCTTTATACTATATCCCCGTTTGAATCAAGTAAGCGCCGTAATTTGTATTATTTCCTAGGCTAAGCGAAATGGTGCCATCAAAATCGTTAATGATATCAGAGGTGAGACGAAGATAAAAAACGGTAGTACCAGCCATGGTATCTGTTAGTCCAGAAGACGAGAGGTCTGTTAATTCAGGACCAGAAAGAGTTGTATTGCGATTATCATCTTGGGTGGAACGGAGGTTGATAGCATCCAAGGCCAAGCGAGAATCGCTGGAAAGTCCTGTGTCATCTAAAAAGATAGCCAAACCAAATTGCCCCATAAGCCCTAACATGTAGGATTGTACATTGGCTGTGCTTCCGTAAACAGAATCGATGATGTTTTCTACTCCGGTTAAGTTGGTTTGAGAGAGATTGGAAAGCAACTCTTTGCCCTCAGAAACATAGCTTATATTACCACGATCAGCTTGATCAAAGAGGAAACGCAGGAGAAGATAAATGCCACCTCTTTGATAAAGAGAAGATCCGCAAGTGATGCACAAATTTTCTGTATTGGCCAAGTATCCCAAAACACGGGCTGGATTTTCAAGACCAGTGGATTCAAAATCGCTATAAATATCTTCTGCCATATGTGATAGCCCTTCATTTAAAAAGGATTCTTCAATACTGTCATCTCGAATAAAGTAATGATTGTTGAAATTAATCATGTGCTGAAATTCATGGGGGAGTACGCTGGGGAGAAGATTGGAGAGGGTAAATTCTTTGGATACAGTAACACCATAGTCTCCATCTGAATCAGGCACCATAGTGTAGTAAATTTCACAACCATTTGATTGGCTATAGCCATCAAGTAGATCAATGGCATAAAAGAAGCCGGTAATAATGCCTCCTGCAGAGGCTCCCATTTCGTTTACTTCGCGGGTAGAGAGAATATTAAATCTGCCATCTCCATCTACATCTGAAGTATCACCAAAAATATTTTTTTCTTCCTCTACTACACTATCAAACTGTGTCATGATTTCTTCTACTTCATCATCACTTAAGTCTGATGAATCGCGGCTATCAATCCAGTAGAGAAAGTTGGAAGTTTTGTAACGGAGTACCGCTGTGATGGTTGATGTTGATGTGCCCGAGGTGGATTGAATCACCTTAAAGCTTCTGGTGTCTCCAACTTCGTAGCTTGTAGTACTTGTAGCAAAGCGAACAGTTGTGCTTCCAGTTGAACCTTCATAAGCGGGAAGGGTGGCTTCCATTTCTCGCAATTGACCATGAAAATCTTCTGTTATATTTTCATCGGAATTTTCTAAAAGAGCAGTTAAAGAAGTAGGAGTATTTTCTGAGGTTCCTACTTCAAGAGCTTCTGTGGCCCCATCTTCATCGTAATGGTAAAGCATTAAAACATATTCTGTGTCTCTGGCAACCTCACCAAGATCAATAGTGCCGGAACCATTTTCATCTAAAGTAATATTTGTGATGGCTCCTCCCTCAAAAGAGGCACCAACTTCGCCACTATTGAAATTGGCTTGGTTATTTGATGATTCCCCCGAGCACGACGCTAAAAACACTAAAAAAAGGAGAGAAAAAAAGGCGGGAATTTTTCCACGGATGCGCACTATCATTCAGCCCCCAACGGTTATTTCTAACCCATAATTAACCTAAGATTATTATAAGCAAATGATGTGCCAAGAATTTGTATTATATTAAATTATCGTTATTTTTCATGTATTTATTGATAAATTCTGAAATTAAAAATTAATTATATGGTATAAAAAACCCAGTATTTTTAATATTTTTTCATTATCATTTTGAAAAGTGATGGGAATATTGACGATAGTAAGATAAACATGCAATACATTGAAGAGGGTATGAAACTAATACGTTACCGTTCTTTTAACGAGGAACTCAAAAAGCAATTCGGAGCAAGGGTGGATCGCATTACCATCAATGCCTTCATATCCTGCCCAAACATTGATGGCACTAAGGCCAGAGGGGGATGTACTTTTTGCCAAGATGCTTCTTTTGAAGGTTTAACGTTGAGAACCTCTGAGACCTTTTTGAGAGGTTCTGGAATTGCTGATCAAATTCAGCAGGGCATAACTTATCTTGGAAACCGTTACCCCTCCCTAAAGTACTTGGCTTATTTTCAAAATGGAACCAACACTTATGCTCCCATAGATGTGTTACAAAAAAACTTTCATGAGGCTTTAAAATTTCCTGAAGTTGTTGGTCTTATTATTTCAACTCGCCCCGATTGTCTGAGTTCAGAGATTATTGATTTGCTTACCGAGCTTAACCAAACAACTTATCTTTGGGTAGAACTTGGTATTCCTTCTCATTTGGATGAATCCAATCGTCGTGTAAACAGAGCTCATACGGTGGATGATTTTGTACAAAGTACTTATAAACTTGCCGAAAGAAGTATTAGAGTTTGTGCCCATGTTATTTTGGGACTTATAGGTGAGGATTCTCAGGTTGTTATTGAAAAAGCCCGCTTTATGAGTGCGCAAAACATTCAAGCTATTAAAATTCATAATCTGGTAGTTTTTAAAGATACTGCCTTGGAAAAAATTTATCGTGAAGAAAGATATCCTCTTTTATCCCTTTCCGAATATGCCAATCAATGTGTCGATTTTTTAGAAAATTTGAGAAGTGATATTTTTATTCAACGCCTTAATGCTCATGGGCCTAAGCGTTTAACAGTTGCTCCTGCATGGTCGGTAAATAAGTGGAACACCATTAATGCAATTCATTCTGTTTTGGAAGAGAGAGATACGTGGCAGGGTAAATTTTTGGATAAACCGGTTTTAACGATTTTTCAAAATTTCTCCGACCAGGTTTTTTTTCAAAATGGTGGATGCTGTTAAAACTCCTGCCATCTCGTACACAGTATCTCCAAAATAAACCTTATCGTAGGTTTCCTTCATTGCAGCCCAGCCTAAATTTCCGTCTGAAATATAATCAAAAACACGACGCAAAATAGAATTTTTACGATGAACTTCTCCCACATAATGAAGCCCCACGTCCCACTCATAACCCTTCCTTCCAAAGGTATGTGTAAACCCACCCGCTACATAGTGTTGTTCTAAAACGAGAACCTTTTTCCCTTTTCTTGCAAGAAGGGAAGCTGCGGCTAGTCCCCCAATACCAGAGCCAATGATGATAAAATCATAAGGTGCTTTAAGATGTTCTTTTTTATAAGATTTAGCTAAAATGGGATTCATAATGACCTCGAATGCTTTTACTTATTTTTCAGAAAAAATTCAAAATAAAGATGAATGTAAAAACTCTCCTTCCTTAAAGGCTTTTTTAGCATCTATCGAAGTTTTAAAGGCTTGGCATCATTATTTTGAAGGTGAATGGAAAAAACGTCTTGATCCAAAAAATGAACTTATTTCTATTCGTCGTTTTTTAACAGAGGAAATTGAAAATTTAGTGAAGGCCAATGCTTATTTTAGTGGGCAGTTAACCCCCGAAATTAGGCAACAAATTCAACATCAGCTTTATCGTGAAACCTCTTTATCAGTTGATCAATTTCGTCAATACATGATGCAAGGGGTTATTTGGGCCGATGCCAGCAAAATTTATCTTCGTTTTTATTTAAATACTTTAGGGCACCAGCGCCTTGATGTTTGTTTTGATCATTATGAGAAAGCCTATGCCCTTTATATTACTCTTTTGTACAAAATTTTTTTTAATACAAAAAATGTTTCAGCTAAAGCCTCCGAAAGAGCCAAGGTTTTGGTTGGGGGCTTGAGACAAAAAATAATTGCAGGAGATTATTTTGAGATTGATCAAATGGCCCTAGATGATTTAGGAAAGCAGATTATTGTTTAACATATGTTTTTAAATCAACCCCCCAAGAAGAAGAAATTTTTTTTCATTCCATTTGTTTTTATCCCTGTGGCTTTGATTGTTTGGATTTTATGGATTTTTAATTTTTTTGGATATCGTCCTCATATTCAAATTCAAAATAAAATAAGTTTAGAAGAAGTGTCTAGCCAAGAAAAAATAAATTTAGGGCGTGGTGTTGTTGTAGAAGCAGAAATATCTGTGAAGAAGGGACGTCTTTGTGAATCAAAACTAGAAATTAAAAAAGAGGGGATGAATTATTCTATTCAAACAACTCCAGAGCACCAAATTGTAGGTAAGGGAGAAAAACTTGTTTTTCCCATTTCTCTTGAGGGAATGCCAAACATGGAAGGAGATGCCCTGTTGTTGATCACGGCAAAAAATTGTTCTCTTTTGCCCAAAAAACAAAAATACAAGCTACAGGCTTTTATTGATTTAGTTCCTCCTCAGGTAAGTCTTACTTCTGCTCAGCACTACATTAATCAGGGAGGTGCCGAGTTTGCTACTTACCACACATCACCAGACACAGTATGGTCGGGCATTCGCATTGGATCTTACGAATTTAGGGGTTATCCAAGAACCGATAAACCCAAAGAAAGTGGAGATCATTTTGCTTTTTTTGTTTATTCTTACGAACTCCCAGCAGGCACTCCTATTTTTGTAGTAGCAAAAGATGCTGCAGGCAATGAAGCCCTTTCTCCGCTGATTCCAGCAAAATTTTTTCCCAAAGAGTTTCGTTCAAGACGTATTGATATCGATGATCAATTCATCAACACTAAAGTTGCCGCCATCATTTCACAAACAGCTGGCTTAAAATCTGAAGGGGATGCTTTGAAGGATTTTCTTTTAGTGAATAAGGAGCTTCGCAAAACCAATACTCAGTTTTTAAAAGAGCTTTCTAAAAATTCAGATCTTACTTTTTATTGGAAGGATGCTTTTATTCCACTTTCAAATGCTGCAATTAATGCTTCTTTTGCAGACTTTAGAGATTATTATTATCAAGATCAAAAAGTAGATTCACAAGTTCATTTAGGTTTTGATTTAGCAGCCATCAAACAATATCCCATTGCATCGAGTGCAGAGGGAAAGGTAGCTTTTGTAGGTTACTTGGGTATTTATGGAAATACCGTTATTGTAGATCATGGTTATGGATTGATGACTTTGTATGGTCATTTAACTTCCATGGATGTGCACAAAGGAGACTTGGTGCATCAAAAACAAATTTTGGGAAAAAGTGGTGAAACAGGTTTAGCTGGTGGTGATCATTTACATTATTCACTTTTAATCCAAGGAGTGCAAACCAACCCTATCGAGTTTTGGGATCAACATTGGATTGATGATCATATTTATCTGAGGATATCTCCCACGTATTGATTTTTAAAAGTTTGGTAGTATTACTTGAAATGAAAATTCACGAAGTTGTTTTCATTGAGCGCCTGCTTTTTTAAGGGCTTCGGTAATTTCTTTGTTTTGACTAACCGTTGCAGCTTGAAGGGCAGTCCACCCATTGGTTGCTTTTAAATCAACCCTGGCTTTATGAGCCAAAAGGTTGTTAGCAATATCTATATAATCGTAACCGGCTGCAAACATCAGGGGAGTAAAGCCAGCCGGTGTTTGTAAATTGGGATTAGCCTTGTTTTCGAGCAGCACATGAACCAAGTTGGTATGGCCACTTAAGGCTGCAATATGCAGAGCTGTTTCTTGGTTTAAATTTTTTATATCTACTTTTGCTTTCTTAATTAAAAGCATCCCTGCAATTTCTGGAGTATTAATACGGGCTGCAATGTGAAGGGCTGTATTGCCTTCAGCATCAGTTAAATTTGGATTGGCTCCATTATCTAGAAGTAATTGGGCTGTTTGTTGGAAATTACCAATAATGGCTAACATGAGTGCATTTTTGCCTTCTGGGGGAACAATATTGAGGTTGGCTTTTGCTGTGATAAGAGCCCCCGCAATCTCATAGTAACCATAGGCTGCGGCAAACATGATGGCTGTACGTCCCTTGCCATTTAAAATATTGGGATCGGCTTTTTGTGAAAGGAGGTATTGCACTACATCTAATCTTCCTTCGGCAGCAGCAACCATTAACGGGGTAGAACTATCACAGCAATTGGGCATTTTCACATTGATGGCAGCTCCCTTTTGAACCAAAGCTGTTACAATGGGAAGATTTCCATTTTCGCTGGCCATGTAGAGGTAGGTTGCGCCTTCTTCATTGGTTCCATTGGGATCAATGGAGACAAGCAATTGGTTTACCAGGTCTAGGTTGCCATCTTTAATGGCGGTTGCCATTTCGGGGTTGGCCAGGGCTTGCAAGCTTAAAGAAGCTAAAACAATTGTTATGGATAAAATTTTTCTCATATGAAAAGATTTGAACGGAATTGTTTATCTGTCAAGTATTGGTTTTATTACTTGTTGCTGTATTCTTGACTATTGGCAGAAAAACCTATAACGCATCCACTTTTAGGACTTTTAGTGAGGCCAGGTAGCTCAGTCGGTAGAGCAGAGGACTGAAAATCCTTGTGTCGGGGGTTCAATTCCCTCCCTGGCCACATCATTTTCATTTTTAAAGTCCCGCTCTCGCAACAGGCATTTTGGCAAGGGTTGGAGCAGAAGTTCTAACGGTGTGGGTTCTGTTTCGTGATGGAGTTGTGCCTATTTCCCCATACATTCTTTCAACTATTTCTTCTGCATCTAGTTGGTAGCCTTGGTTGGTAGCTCGGTTGCAAAGATCGATCAGAATTAAAATTTCTTCATCAATTGGATCAGCAGATTCGCCTTCTTCTTCAGTTAATTTTCTTCCTTCTTCAGCTAAAGTTTCTATGTGAGATTCATCTCCTTTGAGTAATTCTAAAAGAATCATTTCATCTTCTATTAAATTTTCTTTCCAAGCCAAAGCTAAGGTTCCAACTCGTGGTGAAAGTTGAGCAGTTCCACTTGTGGCAGATGGTGGCACACCCCCACTACCTTCTTTTGGCAGTGAGCCCTCTGTTTCTGATGGTACTGCTTTAACGAGAGTTAATTGTTGAATACCATCCATGTCTCCTTGGCTTCCTACAAGTCTTGGTGGATTTTTAACCCAGGCCCACTCCCTTTTATCTGCCACAACATAAGAAGCGGGAATGCGGGCTGGAAGAAATTGAGTGCCAAGAGAACTTATCCTAGGGCCAGTAGGCACAATACCCTGGGCGCCTTGTGTAATGGGCATCATAGCAAAGTCTGAAGTTACAATGATTCTATCAGCTTGTGTTCCTAATCCATTGATGTGTTGTTGTTGAAGTTGCATGGAGAATCTCGAAACAAAAGGGCCCATGTGTGTGCTGAGAAGCTCCTCACTTTCTGGAAATTTTTCCAGAAATCTTTTTTGAAAATAAACGACAGGGAAATAAGCCAATTGGCTTACAAGCATGGTAGAAACTAAAAAATCAGCTTTTTCTCCTGATTCTAAAAATAAAATGGGTTCACTTAAATGGTAGGCCTCCACCAAGCGGTTGATGCGTGCTAAGACCTTTTGAAGATTATCTTCTTGGGCTAAAATAGCATCTACCCTTCTTGCAAATTCAAAGGAAACACCGCTTAATTCTCGGGGACGCAGTTCAATTTTACTGCGTAGAGTAGCATCTCCCACTGCATTTCTTGCATGCACCAGGGAGGGCAAGTCCACATCGTAGAGTGCTACTTTTCTAAAACGAGCTGCTAATTCTGCAAGAGGCAAATCAAAGCCATGTCCAGCCCCTAAAACAACGGCCAGTTCGTCTCCAGAAGCTTCTCCCATAGCTCTCAGAATACCCCCCTTGTTTTTAGCCCAATGATCTCTCCATTCAGGTGGGGGGTTTCTCCCATCTTCTCTCATGTGTGTTGCAATAGAGGAATAGCCGATAGCACCCATAAGGCTGGCATCAATACTTGAATCATAGTGCCAAGGTTTTAGTTCGATGGTGTCTGGAAAAGCAGAGGGGTTAGTTTTTCTTTCTGCTGCTGCCAGCATTTCATAAACGGTAAGGGCATCACCCATGGTCATGGGAAGTGGAGTTCCTGCTTGAATACCAGCCATTTCAACGGTTCGTCCTAGGGCCACAAAGGTTTTGTAATAACTGGTATTTCCTGAAGGAGGTTTTTTTTCATCTAACATTTCTCTGATTTCACTTAATTCTGCAGTATAGGGGAATCCCTGTAAAACAGGACGATTTGCAAACATAAAATCGATGGTAACAGCAACGGCTTCTGCTGAAGCATTTTCCTGCCATTGGCGAGCTAGGGTAACCCTGGGGGCTGCTGCGGGTGCGGGGCTTGCATAGCGTGTGGCAGCTACTGTTGAAGAAGGTCTGCCCATTGCTGCTTGACCCAATATTTCAAGAATTCTTTGAAGGCGTGGATCAAACCTGTTTCTTGTCCCATCGGTAACTTGATCAATTAAAGTGTGCAGGGCCTGTTCAACATCATTCTGGCGCATAGTTGGCCCAGGGCGTAAAAGCCCCTGATCAGCAAGGTAGCCAATGATGAAGCTGAAATCTTGTTCAGAAATAGGTGCCGGCATAATAAAAACCGGTATCGACTTTCATGAAAAATTTGTTGCTAAGAAAAAATGACAGGGAGTTCTAGCTACACACCTTTCGTACAGTTGTTTCAAAATGAGAATGAGCTATTTTTATCCCCCCTCCCTTGAGGGGAGGGGGTTGGGG
>MGRJ01000023.1 GCA_001798135.1 Deltaproteobacteria bacterium RIFCSPHIGHO2_02_FULL_40_28
CGAGGAGTCCCACAGGGACGACGAAGCAATCCAGATTAAATCTGGATCGCCACGCTCCCCCTCGCTGTGCGCTCAGGGTCGCTCGCGATCTCGATAAAAATCCTGCCACCGAGCCCAATCAATGGAACAAACAAGCCATTCGTGATTTGTATTTGGAGCAATTTCCTCAAACTCAAAAGGTGCGTTCTTTAACGGAGGGAGAAAAGAAGGCGGTCGATAAATTCGTAGATAATTTGATTACGACTTTACTTACAAAGGGAAACTGAATTTCTCATTTCTGAGAATAAAAGAACCCAAGTAATTTGCTTGCTACAAATCCCAGTATCATAAAAATCAAAAAAGAAGGAAAAAACCACGAGAGCCCAAGTCCACTCCAGTGTAGCCATTGAATCTCACAATTGTCCGCATCGATGTAGGTGCAAAATTCTCCTTGTGGGTTATGTTTCATAGCAATCCACATCATCAAGCCCGCGACAGTCAGGCTGATCAAGGCACTGATGGACACACTGATTTTAAGATAAGATTTTTTTAATGAACACTTTTTTTCTGTAACCATAGTTTTTCGTGGTAAATATTACCAACTCTGGCACCATAATCAGTTACCTTATCTTTTGCCAGAGCATTATAATGCGTGGCAATTTTTTCAACTGTTGGTTCTTTGATTCTTTCACTGATTCTTTTAATCAGCATCACGCCTGCGTGAATATTGATTTCCGGATTTTCCAAATCCTGTTTTGAATAACCCAAATTCTTCCACGCCTCGGAGTTTATATTCATGGGCAGAATAGAGTCTCGGAAAGGATAAATCTTGTCATAATACCCGTGAGTAGTCTCCATGTACATAATAGCGCGCACTAAATCAGGATCCACGTTTTGGGCTTTGGCCTCTTTGACAATGAGATCATCATACTTTGCAACTTGAGATTGTTTGTGATTTTCAAACCAGGGTTTTGATCCATCGGCTTTAGGGTTTTCAGCCACTTCAAAAATCGCAGGCGTGTTTTCCAAAATACTTTTTTTGCGATCAGCTTCCATGTTCAAAACCGGCATGTTTTTTTCTGCGATATTTTTTGTGTTTTGAATTTTCCACGAATTGACCACGTCCATCTTGATATCAAGATAACTGGCGGGGAATTTCATTTCACTCACGAGATTTGGGTTTTG
The DNA here is from genome assembly GCA_001798135.1 of Deltaproteobacteria bacterium RIFCSPHIGHO2_02_FULL_40_28. Classification (GTDB taxonomy): domain Bacteria; phylum UBA10199; class UBA10199; order UBA10199; family 2-12-FULL-40-28; genus 2-12-FULL-40-28. The sequence goes on from MGRJ01000023.1 coordinate 1,165, forward strand.
CTGGGTGAGTTCAAAAATTTGATCGGCCATGAATTCCGTGGAATGGTTTTGCTGAGTTCCTGTTTCCAAAATCCCCATCACTTCACTTAAAAACTGGTTGGCATCAAGCTCGGTGGGAATGGTCGACATCTTTTGAATAAAAAGTGGCTTGCTAACAATGGTCTGCCCAATAGGATCAGTCATGACAAAATCCTCCTTACCTTAACTCTAAGCAAAAACCTTGCCAAAATCACATAGCCCAATAGTCATTAAAATTCAGCAAGATACAAATTTCACTCAAAAATCAGTCCCACTAAAAAGTTCGATTTTGGGACGGTGTCCAATGGACGATCAAAGGTTCAAAAAATGACGATTCAAGGGTAAGTGGTCAAAAAAATGTCTGGAAGCTATTATTTATGACGGGGTCTTAGAGTTTTTTTTCCTCTTTAAAAATTCCGTTGATATTAATTGTTACCAGCGATTCAAATAAAAATCTGGGCATCAGTTTCATGATTGTTACAGCCAGTATCATGGGCCAGGGGAAAATATAGCATGGTTTTTGTTTTTGAATGGCCCGAGAGATTTTTTTTGCGGCCACTTCAGCGGTTAACAAAAAAGGCATGATGGCATTTTTTTCGGTCATGGGGGTGGCAATATAACCAGGATGAATCGAGGTGACCATAATTCCATGTTTTTTTAAATCCATTCGAAGCGATTCTGTGTAGGTGGTAAGCCCAGCTTTACTTGTTGCATAAGCACTTGAGGTAGGAAGCCCTCTAAAGGCAGCCACACTGGAGATGGCAACCAAGTGTCCTGATTTTTGTTCTAGCATGATTTCTTTAGCAACTTCGATGGAAAAAATAGTGCCCATTAAATTGGTGTTTAAAATGGCAATCACCTCTTTTTTATTTTTTTCCCAGGCAGGGGTTTGATAACCAATACCTGCATTGGCAATAAATAAATCAAGCCTTCCCCATTTTTTTGCGAGAATGTTAATAGCCATAGTGGTTTGCTCAAAGTTGGTAATATCACATACTTCGATATCAATTTGTGCATGAGGAAAACGAGAGAGGATATTTTTTTTTAAATCTTCTAAAAGAGGAAGCCTTCTGGCGGTGAGTCCTAAAGTATATCCCTGGCCGGCTAGTTTTAAAGCCAGGGCATAACCAATGCCTGTGGAGGCTCCTGTGATGATGCAGGTTTTTTGTGTCATAAGCAAAACTCCTTGACTAAAAGGGAGATTCTATGATGAATCCGCCTGTATGGTAAGGAGTATTTATGTCGGATCCTAATGAGCGAGTAAAAGATAATATGACTGGTAGTTGGTATGTTGATAGCCAATGTATCGATTGTGACTTGTGTCGCACCACAGCCCCAGCTAATTATAAACAAAACCCAGACGAAGGTTACTCTTTTGTCTATAAACAACCCGAAAATGATGAAGAAATAAAGCTTTGTCAGCAAGCCTTAGAAGAATGCCCGGTGGAAGCTATTGGCAAAGATGGGTAATTCAAATTTTTTTAATAAAAACAAATAGTTAGTATATTGATTAATTTAACGCAGCGCATCCAAAGATTTTTTTATCTTTTTAAATCAAATACTTAAATAATACTTCCAAAAAAAACTTGAAGGCCACTAATGGTTGTGGTTGAATAAAATTCATCCACAAGATATAGTGGTATCCTGCAGAAGGGCCATCTATCCCGACAAAAATTTTTAAGTTAAGTTCCTTGTCTTTCTAAGGCAAAGGGTTAGGTTTTGTTTTGACTAGAATTGGGGGGCACATGAAAATCCAAAGACAATTTACAAAAAAAGGGCATTCACCATACGAGGGTATTTGCTTTACTACCAGACGATCGGAAATTAAAAATCCAGATGGGTCTTTTGTTTTCCACATGGATAATGTGGTGGTACCAGAAACTTGGTCTCAAGTAGCAGCAGATGTGCTGGCTCAGAAATATTTTCGTAAAACAGGGGTTACTAAAAATCAAAAGCCCGAAAATCTTCATTTTCACAATCAAAGAGAAAATGCCCCAAAAAATACTTCTAAGGAAACCACAAGTGAAAATGATGCTCGCCAAGTTTTTCATCGTCTTGCTGGTTGTTGGACTTATTGGGGAGAAAAATACGGTTACTTTGATACCAGTGCCGATGCTGATGCTTTTTATGATGAAGTGTGTCGTATGTTGGCTGATCAAATGGGAGCGCCTAATAGTCCACAGTGGTTTAACACAGGGCTTTATTATGCTTATGGTATTTCAGGTAAGTCACAAGGCCATTACTATGTAGATCCTAAAACAGAACAACTTACACGCTCACAAAATGCTTATGAACGTCCACAACCTCATGCTTGTTTTATTCAATCGGTTACCGATGATTTGGTAAACGAAGGTGGCATTATGGATTTATGGACCAAAGAAGCTCGTCTTTTTAAATATGGCTCGGGCACTGGTTCTAATTTTAGTGCCATCCGTGGACGTGGTGAAAAACTATCCGGCGGTGGTCAATCTTCGGGCTTGATGAGTTTTTTGCAAATTGGTGATCGAGCTGCTGGTGCTATTAAATCTGGTGGAACCACACGCCGTGCTGCCAAGATGGTTATTGTAGATATCAATCATCCAGATATTCAAGATTTTATTAATTGGAAGGTAGTAGAAGAACAAAAAGTTGCGGCTCTTGTTACGGGTTCTCGCTTATGTGAAAAACATCTCAATTTAATTATACAAGCTTGTCACGATGCTGATATGCAACATTTAAAAGAAGATCGTTTCGAGCCCAAAAAAAATGCCAAGCTTAAAGATGCCATTGCTGAAGCAAGAAATTGTGAGCTTCCTTTAAATTATATTTATCGTGTGATTCAATACGCTCGCCAAGGATTTACAGGAATTCAATTTAAAAGTTACAATACTGAATGGACTTCTGAGGCCTATCACACTGTATCAGGGCAAAATTCAAACAACTCTGTTCGTCTCACAAACGATTTTATGCAAGCAGTTTTGAAAAACCAAGATTGGAATTTAGTAAGCCGTACATCGAATAAAATCATTAAAACTGTGAAGGCCAAAGAATTATGGGACGAAATTTCATATGCGGCTTGGTCTTGTGCTGATCCGGGTTTACAATTTGATACCACTATTAACGAATGGCACACTTGTCCTCAAGGCGGGAGAATCAATGCCAGCAATCCTTGCGTAACGGGAGACACGCTTGTGGCAACAGATGTAGGGTGGCAGCGCATTGATGCCCTGGTTGGCAAGAGTGCAAATGTGATTGGTGCAGACGGAGTTCCCCATTTTGTAACCAAAATTTTTTCAACGGGAAACAAGCTCGTTTTTCGTCTGCGGACAAAAGCGGGTTACGAAGTGAGAATCACCGACAATCACCGGGTATTAACTCTGGAACGGGGCGATGTTCCTGTATCCGAGCTCACTGTTGGGGAGCATTTAAAATTGCAAGGCCCTGGTTTTGGAAGAGCAGCTCTTCCAGAAAGGTTGGCTCTAGGTATTGGTGTTGCCGTGGGAGATGGTTGTTTAACCAGATCTTATGCCGGGGGTCGATGTGAAGAAATTATCATTTTGACCATGAGTCGTGAAGAGGCCCCCATTCTTCAAACCATTGCGGGTGAGGTGAATGAGCAGAAACGTTTCTTGCGTGTAGCTGGTATGGCCGGAAATCCGCAAATTGTGACTGTTAATGAGGAAGGTTCGCAGAGAACATCCCGCTTAAGTTTTGCTACTCAATCCGTTGTTGATCTGTTTAAGGAATATACCGTTTTGGATGAGGGAAGTGATCGCAAAAGGTTTCATCCAGCAATTTTTGAACTAGACCGCCCTTCTTTGGCGGCCGTGCTCCGTGGACTTTTTACGGCGGATGGCACCGTTGCCAATTATGGTGAAAAAAGCCAGTATGTTTCCCTCGATTCTTCTTCCCTAGAGCTATTACGACAGGTACAGCTTCTGCTTCTCTCCTTTGGCATCAAGTCGAAACTTTATCAGAACCGACGAGCTGGAAAAAATGAGGCTCTTCTTCCGGATGGAAATGGAGGGCTTCGTTCTTATCCCGTTTGTGAAATGCATTCCCTGCGTTTAAGCCGTGTTTCCCGAATCATTTTTGAAAGAGAAATCGGTTTTGATGCCCAGAGCCGAAAGACAGCCACTTTGCGCGAACTCAACGAAAAAATTGGCACCTATCGAGATGATTTGACTGATGTGATTACATCCATTGAGTCCATTGGAGAAGAGGCTGTTTTTGATCTCACAGAGCCAGTTACCTCCCACTTTGTGGCCAATGGTCTCGTGGTTCATAATTGTTCAGAGTACATGTTTTTAGATGATACAGCTTGTAATTTAGCTTCACTTAATTTGATGAAATTTTATGATGTGGATAAAAAAGCATTTCTCATCAACAATTATCTTCATGCCACCAGATTATGGACCATCATTTTAGAAATTTCTGTTTTGATGGCTCAGTTTCCCAGCCAGCAAATTGCTGTTAAAACCCATGAGTACAGAACATTGGGTCTTGGCTATGCCAACTTGGGTGCTCTTTTAATGGTGATGGGCATTCCTTATGATAGTAGGAAAGGCCGCGCCATTGCAGGGGCCCTAACGGCTATTTTGTGTGGTGAGTCTTATGCAACGAGCAGCGAGCTAGCCCATGAACTAGGAGCTTTTCCAAAATTTACTGAAAATAAAAATGATATGTTGCGTGTAATTCGTAATCATCGCCGGGCAAGTTTTGATGCTAAACCCGAAGAGTACGAGGCGCTTTCTATATTGCCCATTGGAATCGATGAAGAATTTTGTCCAGGTTCTCTTTTGGAAACAGCAAGAAAATGTTGGGACCAAGCCCTGATTCAGGGTGAAAAATATGGTTTTCGCAATGCGCAAACTACAGTGATTGCTCCTACCGGCACCATTGGATTGGTGATGGATTGTGATACCACAGGCATTGAGCCCGATTTTGCCTTGGTGAAATTTAAAAAATTAGCGGGGGGTGGTTATTTTAAAATTATCAATCAAAGTGTACCACCAGCCTTGGAAACTTTAGGTTATAGCAAACAGCAGATCCAAGATATTGTTAATTATTGTCGTGGTTCAGGAACTTTAAAAGAATCTCCCGAAATTAATCATGAGAGCTTAAAAAAATATGGTTTTACTGATGAAATTTTAGCCAAGGTAGAAGCTCAATTGTTAAGTGCATTTGATATTACTTTTGTGTTTAACAAATGGAATTTGGGAGAGAAATTTTTTGAAACCTTGGGCATTTCAGAAGAAATTTATAATAATCCCACCTTTAATTTTTTGCGCCATTTGGGTTTTACGCCAGAACAAATTACCAAAGCTAACGATTATTGTTGTGGGACCATGACCATTGAAGGAGCGCCGCATCTTAAGGCAGAACATCTCCCTATTTTTGATTGTGCCAATAAGTGTGGAAAATATGGCAAACGTTTTATCAAAGCAGATGCCCACATCGAAATGATGGCAGCAGCCCAGCCTTTTATTTCGGGAGCTATTTCTAAAACCATTAATATGCCACATGAGGCCACCATTTCTGATGTGCAAAATGCCTATCTTAAATCGTGGGGGATGATGATTAAGGCCAATGCTTTGTATCGTGATGGTTCTAAACTTTCTCAACCCCTTAATTCGGTGGCTAACGAGCTTTATGATGAAATTAAAGCTTCTGAACAAGAAGAGGCCCATCCAAACTCTCATCAAATCATCGAAAAAGTGATCTATCGGTATCTGTCCAAAAGAAGGATCCTTCCCAGCAGACGTAGTGGTTACACGCAAAAGGCCGAGGTGGGAGGACACAAAGTTTATTTGCGCACGGGCCAGTTTCAAGATGGATCTCTGGGCGAAATCTTTTTAGATATGCACAAAGAAGGAGCTGCTTTCAGAAGTCTCATGAACTGCTTTGCAATCGCAGTTTCCATTGGGCTTCAGTACGGAGTGCCATTAGAAGAATTTGTCGAAGCTTTTACCTTCACCCGCTTTGAGCCTAATGGCATGGTGAAGGGCCACGATAACATCAAAATGGCGACTTCGGTTATTGATTATATTTTTCGTGAACTCGCCATGAACTACTTAGGTCGTTATGATTTGGTGCATGTAAATCCAGAAGACTTACGAAACGATGCGGTTAAAAAACCAGAAGCTGACTTTGAAGAAGAGGAAGTGGTTGCTATTCGCAAAATACCAGCAACAACTTATAGCGCAGGAGATGGTACTCAAATGGAAGTAGGAGGCACTGCCGTTGTTGTTTCCGGATCAGAAGCGTTAGCTGCTAAAAAGGTACCCCTTACCTACAAGGGGATTATGAAAGATTTTGATGTAGCTACCAACAAACTCTATCAAGCTAAACTCAAAGGCTATGAAGGGGATCCCTGCCCTGAATGTGGCCAAATGACCCTGGTACGCAATGGGAGTTGTTTAAAATGCGACTCGTGCGGTGGAACCACGGGATGTTCTTAAAAAAAGTTCCTTTGAAAAAATCCCTTTGATTGGCACTATTCCCTCTGTTACACTTGTAACTTGACGAGGGGTTCAGGTGTGTCAAAATATTGTCATTTTGATCATTCTTTTAAGCTTCATCCATTGTGGGGGTGGTAGTGTTGTAAGCGAATCTACCACTCTTCCTACTGAAACCGGTTCTGTCGAAATTTGCGATCAACTCGATAACGATCTAGATGGAGAGGTGGATGAAAATAATTCACAAGGATCTCAAACCTTTTATCAAGATGCCGATGGGGATGGATCTGGTAATCCCAGTGTGAGTGTAAATGCCTGTTCTCAGCCCACAGGGTATGTAACCAACAACCTCGATGCCTGCGATACTGATGCCACCACAATTCTTTGCTCAATTTACTACGCCGATCATGATGGTGATGGATGTGGAAGCTTACAAGATACCTCATGTCTTTGTGCTGCTACTGACATTTATGTTTCCAAGGGTGGAGATGTGGATGATGATGACTCTTCTGTTTTTCTGGGAGGGATAGAATTTATTGATGAGCTAGACCAAGATTGTGATGGGGAAATTCGAAGTATTGAACTAGCCAGTGCTTATTCCATTTTTGAAGGAGGTTCTATTGGGGATGATAATGGTTTTAATTTGGAATCAGTGGATTTTAATGGAGATGGAGTTGATGATTTATTGATTGGTTCCCCTTACGCCGAAAATCACAAGGGGCATGTTTATCTTGTTTATGGAAGCCCAGCCCTCAATTTACAAATACAGGATGTTACTTTTGTTGGAGAAACAAGTGGAGATGAAATTGGTCGTTATATAGCCAATGGAGGAGATACCAATAACGATGGCTGCGAAGATATTTTAATCGGGAGTCCCTACCAACTTTCTGGCAAGGGGAAGACTTACTTAATTTACGGTACTGGCACTGGGTGTATTATTAATACCGAATTAGATGGTAGTTTTAATGTGGTTAATTTGGATCAAGATGGTCAAGATTTAAAGGGAGTTACTTTTTTAGGTGTAAACATTTCTGATTATAGCGGGGCTAATATAAGCCCCGCAGGAGATTTAGACGGGGATGGCTTGAATGATTTTTTAATTGGGGCTTATGGAGCTAGTGCTACAGCTTCTTTTTCAGGAATGGTTTATGTGATCTATGCACGTGCTTTAAATGATCCTACTTGTTTTTTCCAAGCTAATCCAAAACAGATTAATTTATCAGTGTATGATACTCAGTTAGATCCCCTATGTGGTTTTGAGATTTATGGAGAAGGTTCGGGAAGTGTTTTTGGAATTACTTTAGCGAGCTTAAATGATGTGAATGGAAATGGAAGTGCTGATGTTCTCATTGGGGCTTATGGATACAATCCAACGGGTTCTCCCGAAACAATCTATCAAGGCCAAGTTTATCTTTTTGATTTTGATCAACTCACTTTAGGAGCCATTGTTGATACCTCCGATGCCATGGCTTATTATGGAGGCCCGGTACAGATTTATCAAACCGGAGATATTAGGGCCTGTGGACAAATGCTGGCTGGTTTGGGTGATGTAGATGGGGATAGCAATGATGATTTTATGGTGGGGTGTTATGCCTTTGATAATCCCAATGTTCCCATGATTGATACAGGTATGGGGGCGCTTTACTATGGTGGCACAAATTATTCGGGGGATATTGCCTATGATACTAATGCCCTTGTTTTTAATGGAGCTGAATTTCATGGTCATATTACTGAAGGTGAAATAGCAGGGCATGCCAATTTTAATGGGGATGCTTATGGAGATTTTGTGATTGGAGCTAATCGGGCAGATGGAAAAAGTTTTGAAAATGGGGGCAAAACCTATCTTGTTTTAGGAAGGGCTAGGGCCGACTTTACGAGCAAAGTAGAAAATGGTTACTACATGTTAGAGGATGTGAGTCTTAGTTTTAATGAGGATGCAGGTTTTATTTTTCTTCCCGAAAGAGCGTTTGATGAAAGTGGTTTTGGTGTAACTACAGGGGATTTTGATGGTGATGGGGATTCTGATGTAGCCATTGGTGCTCCCGGTGATGAAATAAATAAAAACTACCACACCTATGGGATTAATAATCCCAGCGATCCTGCTCGTAGGGGCAAAGTTTATTTGTTTTTATCGGATTATTAATTATTTCTTGACGATTTTTTTCGTGTTGCGTTTAACTTTTCTGAGGCGGCTTTTTCCGTTGGACCCTCTCCAAATTTTTCCACGCTTGGTTCTTTTATCTCCTCGACCCATATTTGCTCCTTGTATTCGAAATCATTTAATTTTATTTGCCCCAATCGTCAATCTTAAAACGCAACTCTTTGAAAGGGTTGTCGATAGAGGATCATGCCAGGTCTAGTCGTTATTGCTACCTTAGAGACTTATCGTGCTGCTGTTGCAGCTTTGGAAGCGAGTATTCCAGAGGATGCTGCTTCAGAAGTACAAGCTCGTTTAACTAATTTATCTAACGCCGCCGATGTGATTCAGAAGTTAACTGATTATGCCTTTGAAGCTCAAAGACGTTTGGGTTTAATTGATGCTGGTTTGGGTAACATGGCGCATCCCAGAGATCAGCTCATTCGTTTAAGTCATGAGTTGCTGGCTTTAGCTTCTGAAATGGAAGTAAGTTTGGATTCATTTCCTACAGATACAGCAATTCAAGCTGAATACGATGGCATGTTAACTGGGGCTCTTGTTTTAGCTACGGGTTTAGAAGTATTGCCCAGTGGTGAAACCCTGGCTCCTTGGCAAGTTGTTCCTGATATTGCCAGAAAAAATCCCCCACTAGTTTCTAGTCAGCCTACTCTACAACATTTAATTTGGGAAGTAACAGGTGTGGCCGATGAAAGATTACAAGGGCAATATGGGACTGCAAGATGGGAAGGAGATGCAGCCCTTGCTATTTTTACCTCAGCTGGAGTGGATCGTTCTTGGCTTAAAGATTTTACTCCCACTTTAACCGTTGAAAAAAATCATCCTCGAGAAACGGGAGTTAATCGTGTTGGTCAAGCCATGAATTGGATTAAAATTGGTTTAGGGCCTGTGGAAGTTCGTATTTTATTTCATTGGGGAATGCGGGTTGTGCCCAGGGTTTTTGTAGTGAAAACCCAAAATAAATTTGCCCCTCTTAGTTATCCTGTTTCTCTACTTCATTCCAGGGACAGCCAAGATCTTCCCTTAGAAAAATTATTTGAAGATGCTTTTAACATGGCAGAAGCTTTGCCAACTGAGGTTTTGGAGTTAGGTGAAGAAATAGATGGTGTTCCAGGAGTTACTTTTTTACCTTCACCTACACCACAGGCTCATGTTGATTTGGTACGAAAGTTAGCTCCCAATCTTCCTTTTCAGTTTCATCTTCCTAATGCAACCAATGTAGATCAAACCAGGATTTTAGGATGGAATACAGATATTCACTCCATGATTCAAAATTTAGGGGCTTATTTTATTTTTCAAAATGCAATGGCGGAAGCCCCAACAGAAAAAACAGATTTAGATAACACCATGCATCGTTATGCCGAGTGGGCCTGGAATTTAATGGTTCATCGAAACAAAGAAATTGCAACTGATTTACGAAATAATCCTCATGAGCAGCCCTATGGTTATGCTTTGTTTTTAGATACGGTGATAGAGGCTTTGGCTTGGGCAGAAAGAGAAAATAAACCCATGCGTGAACGAGCCATGTTGCGAGACATGGGAGATGATGTAGCGACTGCACTTAGGGATCATTGTGCTTGGATTTTAGAAACCGACTTAGCAAAACAAGTAGTGCTTAATCGTGAGTACCAACAACTTGCTTGGCCATTAGCTAAATTAGCCGAATATTATCGATTTACAGAACATGGAACAGGATTAAAAGAGGCCCAGGTTTTGGGAAGGAAAGTCATGACATTGCTTGATGAAGAAGCAAAAAGAATTGTTGATGAGGCAGAAGGTGAAACTGCAGCAAGAGAAGCCCTTGCTCGTGCTAGTTTAGTTTTGCCAGACCATCCTCTCTCGGATGCAGATTTAACGTCTTATGGATTTTTACCTCTAGGAGCGTCTGAACTTATTTTAGCAGGACAAGTTTTAACACAGGCCGAGTATGACCAATTGAGAGTAAGACGAGGCTACTCACATCCTTTTGTAGGCAATGTTGTGGCGTTGCCGCAAGATGCTTATCAAGCTTGGCGTGTTAATCCACTTAATGATCCAAGTAGTCTACAAGCTGTAAGGGATTTTCCCCAAGCTGGAAGAATCCAAGGGGCCAACATGCTTTGGTTAGAGGCTCTAGAGGGAGCAGCTGCTAGTGATCCTCAAGCTTCTACTGCACGATCTGACATTGAAAAAACAGCTGATGGAATTGTGGCTTGGTATGGGAATGATTATCCTCATTATGAAGGGTTTTGGGGTGGAGAGCATTGGCTTTTGCAAGCAGGCTTGCGTGGGGCTACAGCCAGGTCTGGTTTGGCAAGGCCTCCTATGCGGGCCCTTCAACTAGAAGAGCATGATTACGAAGTTGTAAAGCAAGGACTTAGCTGGCTTTTAGATCAAAATTTTTGGGCGGGTGATGAGCTCGTAGCAGCTCTTCAAATGGAACCTTCCGATCAACGCCCCTCTGATTTTTTTGTAGGATCAACGGATGAGTTAACTTCTGTGTTAAATGAGATGGGTTATGAGGTGGATGAAAATAATGTGCAAGCGATGGAAACAGCGCTTGGCCGTAGTGGATTAGCTCCTGAAGTAGCCCGTTTTGTCATTCAACATGTGTTGGGTTGTGGTGAAGAAAACGATCTTGCACAACTTGCTGAAATAACACAGGTTGATTTTGAAAATCCATGGAAAGTTCAACCAAAGGACATTCAATTACCTTGGAACCCTGGACGCTCTATTTCAGGGGCCTTACCTCGTGTACTTGAATTAAGTTTGAAGGCTGCCATTTAAAAATACAGGTTTAATAGCACTATCTTTTTTGATATAATGAAAATGGGTCTAAAAAGGAGAATTTATGTTTAAAATTTTTTTTTACCTGTTTTTAATGGTTTTTTTCATAGGTACGTTATCAAGTTGGGGAGCGGCTCCAACTCAAAGTTCTGCAAAAAAGGCAGGGAAAGCTAAAACCCATTGCGTTAAAGCTGAAAATAGTTATGGCTCCACTTATTTTTGTCCTAAAAGTGGAGTGAAAAAAGATAATAATTTTTGGAAATATGTAGGGCAACTTAAACAGACTACCAAAAAAGGAGGCACTGCATCTCAAAATGATGGATCCACAGAAGTGCCTCCTGGTGTGGATGACCCTGATTTAGATGGATGTGACGAAGATTGGTATGATGCCTGTACTGAGGATGGATGTGGGGATGATCAAACCACTCCTGAATGTGATGATGATTGCTGGGATGAAGCCTGTGATCGGTAATTAAAATTGTCTTAAAATTACATAAGGGGCAACTTTTACCGCAGACTGCCGATACTTAAGTTGTAACCCTGATATTTTCCAAGACTTGATTAGCAGCCCTAATAAGGCCTTGAAGACACTAGACATTTTCGATTTTTTTGTCCAACAAGGGAAGATAGAAAGGCCCTCTTTTTAGGGGGTGAGATCACCAATTTTTTTGTGTGATTTCAATGAGTTATTATATACGATGACACAAAGCGTTAGTTGTCGTTGACGGTATGTGCCCCTTGTGGTATAAAATATGCCATTCTAAGGTCTAAATTCCGTTAGCGAAACAAAACAAGGGATGAAAATCATCCTACATGGAGGGATAAGGGACATGGCAAGTCCAAGACAATCAAATCAGACAAAATCAAAAGTAAAAATGCCCGATTTACCGTTTAAGGTTGGTGATATGGCCGTCTACCCAGCGCATGGAGTAGGTGAGGTTAAAAGCATTGAATCCCGCGAAATCTCAGGAAGCAGGCAGGTATTTTATGTCCTGCAAATCCTTGATTCTGGGATGAAAATCATGGTTCCTACCTCAAACGTCAATGCTGTGGGTTTACGAGAGCTTATTTCAGAAGATGAAGTAAAAGCCGTTTACACCATCCTTAAAGAAAGAGATGTGGTGATTGATAATCAAACCTGGAATCGGCGCTATCGGGAGTATATGGATAAAATTAAAACGGGTTCTGTTTATGAAATTGCAGAGGTTTTTAGAGATCTTTCGCTTCTCAAAAACGAAAAAGAGCTCTCCTTTGGTGAAAGAAAAATGCTTGATACAGCCAAGAACCTCTTGGTTAAAGAATTAGCCTTTGCCGAAGGACGTGACGAACGTGAAATCGAGGAAGAACTCGACGAAATTTTCGTCGATTAATTAAATCAAAAAATAAGATTCGAAAAGGCCCCCGTTTTGGGGGCTTTTTTTTCATCCAAAAAACATTTTTTTGACAGTGTCAAATAAAACGTGACACTTATTGACAAACCCTGTACAATTGAACCCAGTAAGCCATCGGCTTACTGTTAGGGGTGGTAAATATGAGTTCTTCTATTGGGGCTAATTCTCAAGCCCCTGTAAGTCCAGATCAAAAGTCATATAATTCAAAAGATGCTCGCATTAAGGAATTAGAGGCCCTTTTAGAAACGATTTCTCGTGGAAAATACATGTGGGAGTCCACTTTCGATGCCATTACTTCTCCTGTTATGATTGTATCCCATGATTATCATATTTTACGCGCCAATCGGGCTGCAGCTCATATTTCAAAAGTGGATGTACGCGCCCTGATTGGAACCAAGTGTCACGAAACTTTGGCTGGTTCTCCCGAAATTTGTCAGGGATGTCCCTTAAGCGTTACTCTCAAAAAACAAACTCCAGGTGGGTGTACCCTAGAGCCTTTTCAAAAAAGCGAGAGGCAGTTTGCAGTTCATAGTTATCCCTTAAAATCAAGTGAGGGAGAAAAACAAGTGGTGCTTTATTACCAAGATGTTACCGAAGAAAAAGATTTAAATCGCAGACTTCTGCAAAGTGAAAAATTAGCTGCTATTGGTCAATTGGCTGGTGGAGTTGCTCACGAAATTAATAATCCTTTGGGAGGTATTTTAGCTTTTGCTCAGTTGGCCATGCGGCAGTTAGAAAAAGAACATCCCGCCCAAGATGATTTAAAAGAAATTGAAGAAGCTGCTCTTCGCTGTAAAAGAATTGTGCAAGATCTTCTCGATTTTTCGAGGCAAAGTGGGGATGAAAATATGGTCCCCATGCAAATGAACGATGTAGTCAATAAAATTGTGCCCTTGGTTCAGGTGCAAACCCGAGCTTCACGCATTCGTTTTGAATCTCAATTAGCCACTACTCTCCCTTCTATCAAGGGGAGTGTTTATAAATTACAACAAGTGTTTTTAAATTTAATTAACAATGCTTGCCAAGCTGTAACAACGGGTGGGTTTATTAAATTATCCACTTTTTATGATAAAGAAAAAAATATCGTATGTGCCGAAATAGAAGATAATGGTCATGGGATTCGTGATGAGCATTTAAGTAAAATTTTTGATCCTTATTTTACCACTAAAAAACAAGGTGAAGGCACAGGTCTTGGTTTGGCTATTACTTATGGCATTGTAGAAGAACATGGTGGTTCTATTGAAGTAAAAAGTGTTTGGGGTCATGGAGCCAAGTTTAAAATTTCGTTTCCAGCAATTGAAAGATAGAAAGGAAAAAATATGAAAGCAAAAATATTGGTGGTGGATGATGAGGTTGCTTTAACAAAGGCCTTATCAAAATATTTAACCCAGGAAGGCTATGCGGTAGACATAGCGGGAGACGGGCCAGAGGCCATCGAAAAATTTAAAACAGGACATTTCGATTTGCTTTTAACTGATTTGCAAATGCCCAATATGGATGGAGTTACTCTTATTAAAGAAATTAAGGCGCTCAATCCATTAGTGGTTTGCATCGTGATGACTGGTTTTGCATCTATCCAATCAGCGGTAGAGGCTACCAAGGCTGGAGCTTTTCACTATGTAACAAAACCGTTCGAGCTGGATGATATTGGTCTGTTGATTAAAAAGGCCCTGGAACATACCCAGCTTAAAGGTGAAAATCAAATTTTGCAGAAGCAGATAAAAACTCGCTATGGTTTTGAAAATATTATTGGAACCAGTGATGAGTTAAATGGTGTTTTAAAATTAGTGCAAAAAGTAGCTGATACTGATTCAACCGTTCTTATTCTTGGTGAATCAGGAACAGGTAAAGAGCTGATTGCTAGAGCTATTCATTACAATAGTAATCGCGCTGATAAGCCTTTGGTTCCTGTAAATTGTGGAGCCATTCCTGAAAACCTTTTGGAATCTGAACTTTTTGGCCATGTAAAAGGTTCTTTTACAGGTGCTATCAATTCCAAAATGGGCCGTTTTGAGATGGCTAATGGTGGCACTATTTTCCTCGATGAAATTGGAGATATGAGTTTAAGACTCCAAGTTAAAATCTTGCGTGTTTTGCAAGAAAGAAAATTTGAACCCGTTGGTTCAACTAAAACAGTAGAGGTTGATGTACGTATTATTACGGCGACTCATCGTAACTTGGAAGATTTGGTAGCCAAGGGAGAATTTCGTGAGGATCTCTATTATCGTTTAAATGTTATTCCCTTAAACATACCTCCTTTACGGGAGAGAGTATCAGACATTCCCATTCTCGTGGACTATTTCCTCAAAAGTTATTCTACGGCTAATCGGGTAAAAGAACCCATTGTCACTCAAGATATTATGAGTCTTTTGATGAATTACAAATGGCCTGGTAATATACGCGAATTAGAAAATACCATTGAACGCTTGGTGGTTTTAAGGCCAGCTCAAGTTATTGGGCTTAACGATTTGCCTGATAAATTTCTCAAGGCAACAGATACTATTTTCAAAAACTCAGCACTTCATATTCCAGATGCCGGCATTTCATTAAAAAATGCCGTAAATGATTTCGAGAACACCCTTATATTAAAGGCCCTTGAAAAAACTGGTTGGAATAAAAATAAAGCAGCAAGTCTTTTGCGACTTAATCGCACCACCCTAGTTGAAAAAATTAAGAAAAAGCAGCTGGAAAAGGATGTGCACTGAATAGTTTTCTATGAGTACAATGCATAACCCTTCCATTCTTCTGGTGACCCAGAGTGAGACTGACCTTGCCTTTTTAAGTAAGGTTTGTTCCAAAAATGATTGGAGCATAGCAAGTGTGGCTGATGCAACCCTTGCCATGCATCAACTTTCTCATCATGATTTTACAGTGGTTATTATCGATTCTGATTTGGGTGACATCAATGGTTTGCAACTGTTGGAATGGATTATTACCCAGGTTGTGCGTCCCGAGGTTGTTTTACTCTCACAAGCTTCTTCTACAGAAGTGGTTGTTAAAGCAATTAAACATGGAGCCTTTGATTATCTTGAAAAGCCTCTTGTTTCTGTAAATAAAGTGACTCATCTTATTCGTCAAGCCATCGAAAAGTATAAGTTGATCCATCCAAGTTACGAGAATGGTGAAAATTTTCCAGGCTATCAGGGTATTGTGGGTACTAGTCCCAAAATGCGCGCTGTTTTCGATTTGATTCGTAGTGTGAGTGCAAGTGATACCAATGTGCTGATTACTGGTGAATCGGGGACAGGAAAAGAATTGGTGGCCAAAGCCATTCATCAAACAAGTCTGCGTAAAGATAAACCCTTCGTTGTCATTAATTGTGCGGCCATGCCCGAAACACTTTTGGAGTCTGAGCTTTTTGGTTATATACGCGGAGCTTTTACAGGAGCGGCTACGGATAAAGAAGGGCTTTTCGAAATTGCTCATGAGGGATGCGTTTTTTTAGATGAAATAGCCGACATTCCACCTTCGATGCAGGTTAAATTACTTCGTGTGATTCAAGAGGGTGAAGTGCGCCGCATTGGGGATACACTATCAAAAAATATCGATGTGCGTATTATGGCTGCAACCAATAAAAATTTAGCTTCCGAAATTAGCAATGGAGGATTTCGAGAAGATTTATTTTATCGCCTTAATGTTATTGCCATCAATTTACCTTCTTTGAAGGATAGATCGGATGATATTCCTATTTTAACCCAAAGCCTCCTTCAAAAATACACCAAACAATTAGGCAAACCCGGGGTAAAGATTGCTTTTGATGCGTTAAGTGCTCTTCAAAATTATTCCTGGCCTGGAAATGTACGTGAATTAGAAAATGTGATCGAGCGAGCCATTGTATTATCTGATGGAGATACGATTACAGCAAAAAATTTACCTTCTAAAATTCTTTCTGCCATTTTTTACAATTCGGTGAAACAAGAACCCGATTTAGCCGAACTGAATTATAAAGAAGCCAAGAAAAGGGCGTTGAATATTTTTAACCGTTCCTATATCATAGGTATTCTTGAGAAAACAGGGTGGAACATCACAGCAGCTTCAGAACAAGCTGGGATGGATCGCAGTAATTTTAAGAAAATCATAAAAAAATATAGTGTTGAAATGAAGAAAGAGTAAAAAGATAAAAGGAAAAGGGAAATGTCTGCCAAGACAAAAAGTCAGCTTTTAATTATTGGTTCGTGGCTCACAGCTATTGATCAGCTCAAAACTCAGCTTAAAAAAGATGATTTTGATATTACCGTAGTTACTTTAGAAGAAGCTATTTCTTCTATGCGCGAAGCTGACTATGATTGTGTACTCATTCTTGTTGATGGAGAAGATGTTACTCCAGAAATTTCTTTAAGCGGAGAATTAAGAAAAACTTACGATAATTTACCCATTTTTGTGATTGGTAAAAAAAATCATTGGGAACCAGCAGTTTCTTTCATGAAGCAAGGTGTTACTGACTATTTGCCTTATTCTGAATCTAAGGATTGTCTCAAAAAAAATCTTTCTAACAAAATTCGTGTTTATCACATGACTAAACGTGTTTTTCAGGGAGATGGAGTGTCTCGTTTCATTTCGCCTTTTGAAGGCATGGTGGGAAATTCAGAACGAATGCAGGAAAATTTTCGGATGATTCAATCGGTGTCAAAATCTAATGCTACGGTTTTAATTACTGGCGAATCAGGAACTGGAAAAGAATTAGTGGCCAAAGCTGTGCATCATATCAGTAATCGTTCGCAATATCGTTTTGTTGATCTTAATTGTGGTGCCATTCCTAGAGATCTTTTAGAAAATGAACTTTTTGGCCATGAAAAAGGTTCTTTTACAGGTGCCCATAAAAGATATTTAGGAAGTTTTGAAGCAGCTCATCGGGGAACTCTTTTTTTGGATGAAATTAGCGAGATGGATCCCTTGTTACAGGTAAAATTACTGCGTGTACTTCAAGAACGAAGTTTTATGAGAATTGGTGGAACAGAAAAAATTGATGTGGATGTGCGCATTATTGCTGCCACCAATAAAAATTTACACGATTCCATTGAAAAAGGATTATTTCGGGAAGATCTTTTTTATCGTCTCAATGTTGTTAATATTAATATTCCTGCTTTACGCGAAAGACGAGAGGATATTCTTTTAATTGCTACTCATTTTTTAGAATTTCATTCTGCTAAAAATAATCGCATTTTTATCGATTTTGCAACCGATGCCATGGAGACTTTAATTAATTATGATTGGCCAGGAAATGTACGCGAATTAGAAAATACTATCGAACGTATTGTGGTGCTTCATGACGATTCACAAGTGAAACTTAAATATCTGCCTAAACATATTCAAAAGGTTAATCGTTCTATTGCCCTTTCAGAAGTGGCTAAACCAGCTACAACCGATGAAACCAATATTATTCCTTTAGATGATTTAGAAAAGCAAGCGATTGAGTTAGCCTTACTTAAGTTTCAAGGTAATATTTCAGTTGTAGCCAAAAAATTAAAAATTGGTCAAGCCACTCTTTATCGTAAGGTAAAAAAATATGGTTTGAATCAGCTTCATTTACAAGGAAAGCCTTCATGATTCGTTATTCAGAAATGAAAGATTCCATTATGCTTGTATCTCTTGAGGGCAGTCTTGAGGTTGGCAAGCAAGCAAAACTCAAAGATGATTTGATAAAAATTATTCCTGTTACTTGCTCTACCGTTGTCTTAGATTTATCTTTAGTGGAATTTATTGATAGCGCATGTTTAGGAGCCTTGATTGGCTTAACCCGAAGTTTAAGGGCCAAAGGTGGTGAAGTTGGTCTTGCAAATCCCAATACGGAAGTGCGGTCTATTTTTCAAATTACCCGTCTTGATAAAATATTTAAAATCTACGATTCCGTTGACGAGGCCCTAAAACAATTCTCGTCATGAAACCAAAAATAATAACCATCTCATTCCGCATTTTAAGCGAAGGAGAAATTGTTCCTACTTTTGAAAAAAATATTCACACTCTCTCCAAAAAACAAAAAAGAAATTTTTCTTCACAATTCATCCAAGATTTAATGACAGCTTTTACCGAAGGAGTAGCTAACGCTATACGGCATGGTCATGAGTTAGAGCAGAATAAAGCAGTAGAAGGTATAATAAAGGCTAGTGCAGAGAAAATTGAGATGGTTATTTTAGATCATGGGCCTGGTTTTGAATTAGGAAAAGTTCTTACTCCTCGTTTTGAAGAGCTTACCGAATCTGGTCGTGGAATATTTATGATTAGGCAATTGATGGATGAGGTTGTCTATAAAAAAGTAGGAGGAGTAAATAAACTGATCTTAAGAAGAAATTTTGCCGAAAGTGGAGAGGAAGCCAGAAATCTTAATTTTCTTTATGAAATGAGTGAAACCATTCTTAAAAATCCAGATCCTTCTTTAGTATATAAAGTGATTCTTGATAGGGCTCTTGAGATGTTTAAAGTAGAGCGCGCCTCCATTTTAATTTTAGATCCAAAAACAAATAAACTAACAGTAGTGGCTAGCCGTGGCATGACAGACACCATTAAAAATCAAATTCAAGTTAAGCCTGGTGAAGGAGTTTCGGGTTATGTTTTTCTTCATGCTAAGCCTTGTTTAATTGAGGATATTGATAATAATGCTTCTGGTTGGGACAGACAGAAACAATATAAGAGCGCTTCTTTTATTTCTGCTCCCATGATTTGTTCACCCATGCGGTTGGGTCACGAATCAATTGGTGTGATCAACATGACAGATCGTATTGACGGAAAACCATTTACCAAGAAGGATTTAAACCTGTTAACAACAATTTCTAATCAAGCTTCGGCTTATCTTTATATTTGTAATTTGATTAATCGTTTGAAAGAATCAGAAGGATTAAGACGCGATTTGGAAATTGCACGTAAAATTCAGCAGAGTTATTTGCCTGGAGATCCACCAAAAATAACAGGCCTTAAACTTGCTGGTTGGTGTGAAACAGCTTCCAAGGTGGGAGGGGATTATTTTGATTTTATTCCCGATGAAGATTCTGCTGTTTTTGTTGTGATAGCCGATATTTCAGGACACGATGTTGCTGCTGCCATGACAATGGCTAATTTTAGAAGCCAACTTAAAACAATTCTTCAGTTTGAAAAAAACCCATCTCGAGTTTTAATGAGACTTAATCAGTTTCTTTACAAAGATTTAATCAAAAATGATCAATTTGTTTCTGTCATTCTTTTTCATATAGATGTCAGAAAAAATACTGTTGAATGGGTAAATGCAGGACATGTGCCCCCTTTATTTTTGAGAGAAAATCAGGGACGCACCCTTGATGAAGGTTTTCACAGGGGTTGTGTTTTAGGGGTTAATCTTGATGAAAATTATGTGTCAAATTTGATGGAGCTTAGAGAAAATGATTTTCTATTTCTTTTAACTGATGGTCTTTGTGATAACAGGCGATTGGATAAGGAAATTTATGGTCTAGAGAAAATTCAATCATTCATTAAAAAAAATCAGGTGGATTCTCCTGTGGTTATTTTGGATAAACTCAAATCAGAATTAAAAACTTTTTTTGGAAACGATTTCTTAACCGATGATATGACGGCTGTTTTAATAAAAATGGGGTGAAAATCTTGAGTATTCTTTCGTATCAGGAATGTCTTGATGAACTTAACTCCTTTGAAGGGAGAGGTGTTAATCGTGAACTCACTCGCGTAGAGAATGCCCTGGAAAAACTGGGGAATCCCCATCATCATTTCAAAAGTATTCATATTGCTGGTACTAATGGCAAGGGTTCTACGGTAGCTTTTATTGCACAAATTCTTAAACTATCTGGTTATATTACAGGTTTTACTATTTCCCCGCACTTATCTTGTGTGAGAGAGAGAATCAGGCTTAATAATCAATGGATGAATGAGGAAGATTTTGTTTTTTTTCATAATCACATGCGAAAAATTCTTTCAGATATACCCCTTACTTATTTTGAATGGATTATTGTGATGGCTTTTTTTTATTTTTATCAAAAGAAAATAGATTGGGCTGTGGTAGAAACAGGCCTTGGGGGACGCTGGGATGCCACCAATGTACTTCGTCCTATGGCAGGAGTGATTACTCAAATTGGTTTAGAGCATCAGGATTATCTTGGAAATTCCCTGGAAGAAATTTTAACTGAAAAAATGCAGATTTTAAAACCCAACCAATTTGCCTGGACAGCTATTACCCAAGAAGGATTGCTTGAAATGTTATGGCAGTATTGTTTTGAAAGAAGCATTCCTTTTTATGTTATCGATGATTACTTAGAAGAGGAGAAAAAAGACAGGTTCTCTTTTTTTGGTTTGGAGAATTTGAAATGTAGTTTGAAAGGGAGACACCAAATTCGCAATGCTTGTTTGGCCATAGGTGTGTGTTTAACTTTAAGGGATGATGGTTTTATTATTCCTGATGAAGCCATTACCCAGGGAATTGCGAGTACAAAATGGCCGGGACGTTTTGAACAATTGCTGGGTCAACCTCGTCTGATTGTTGATGCTGCACACAATTTAGATGGTATTCGTTCACTTGTTGATGAGGCCAAAAAAACTTCTGATACTTTTGATATTTATTTTTCTGCTTTAAAAGATCGCCCATTTTTAAAAATGGCCTTGGAATTAGCTGATATGGCAGAGCGCTTAACATTAGTGCCGCTTTCCAATGGACGGGCCCCATCTCTTTTGGAACTTCAAAATTATCAAGCGGAACTTTCTCGACTTTTAAAGATTGAGGTGCGAATCTTAGAAGGTGGGGTGTCAAAACTAAAAGAGGAGGTTTTAAGCGCAGCTTCCACAACCCCTATTTTAGTAACTGGGTCTATTTACTTTATTGGTGAGGTAAGGCCTTATTTCGTCAAAGAAGAATAGGAGAAAAAATGGTTAAAAAACACTTTTTATTTTTGATAGTTTTTCTTTTTTGGGGAACAAAACTTTTTGCTTATGATGCAAACTTAGAACAAGCTGTTCAGCTTTACTATAATGCCGATTTTAATCAGGCCATTTCTCTTTTGGATAGTTATATAGCAAGCCATCCCAATGATCCCATGGGTTACATGGTGCGTGGTTCAGCGCTCGATTGGAAACAGCACTTGGCCGACAACAATGATTTAGATGTACAAGCCTTAGAAAATTATAAAATGGCCAACAAATTGGCTTTTACTCAGTGGAATCAAGATCAGGGCAATTTGGATAAGATGGTCATTTTAGGCAATAGCCACATGTACCTCTCTAAAAAATGGCTCGATTTAGATAAAAAATCAAGAGCAGGGCTTATTCTCAAGAAGGCCAAGCTTCACATGGAAAAAGTAATCCAGGATGATCCCAATCGATTAGATGCCATGTTGGCTCTTGGAATTTTTAATTTTTATACAGCAAATATTCCCGCGGGACTTAAAATGATTGCAAGTCTTATGGGGATGAATGGAAACGAATCAAAAGGTTTAGAATATTTAAATCGTGTAGCTGATACGCCCAATCTTTTTCAGACTGATGCTCTTTTTCTTTTAACCCATGCCATTGGGAAAACAAAAAGGAATTATATGGGGGCCATACCCTATCTTGATCGTTTGATTCAAAAATATTCTAACAATCCCATTTTTTTACATATCAAGGGAGAATACGCCCAAAGAGGAAAAAAATATGATGTTTCTCGAAAAGCCTTTGATCAATATTTTTCTTTTTGCCAGGGAAAATCTGCAAATATGTGTCCCAAGCTAGAAGCTTTTTTAGCTCATTATTATTTGGGTTCGGGCTATATGGAGGAAGGAAAATTTGCTGAAGCCAAGGGATATTTAGAAAAAGCAGAAGAACTGAACGAAAATAAATTTCCTGATCGTACTGTTCGTTTAAATTACAACAAGGGAATGGTGGCCAAGGGTTTAGGAAATAAAAATGAGGCGAGCGCCGCATTTCAAAAAGCCATTGATTTGGGAAAAGACAACAAAGAAGTAGAAGCCATGGCTAAGAAAGAATTGATGTCAATTAATTGACTTGGGATTGTGCAATAATTGTCAGAATGGATATTTTTTTCCTCTTTGCGTCAAAAGTTATATCTATAACCTATTGATTTTAAACATTTATTTTTGTTTTTTTATTTTGTCATATGGCATGGCATTTGCTGTTTATGAGGGCAAGGGAGGTAGGCTATGTCACGATGGAGAGAAACTCTTTGTGGTTCAGCAATTCAAGGGGCCGAAACCCAGGGGCGTGAGAAAGAAATTATTCAAGGAGATGACTCACAGGTGTTAAGTTGTGGAGGGCAGTATCTTTCACATCAAACAACTTTTTCAAAACCCTTCATGCCCACCATTCTTTTTCTTCCCAATGACAAGCAAGAAACAGTTGTAGTGGAAGCTCCTTTAAGCAATTGTCGTCGTTATTCTAACGATAGTGCACCTGCCATCGATGATTTAGAACTTGCCGAAGACGAAGAAACCTCAACCGAATTTAAAGGGCATTAAAAATACCAAAATCGATGTGTTGTTTTCATGTATTGTTTATACATCTCACCAAATTGACTGATCAAAAAATCTTCTTCTAAAAGTGCAATCATCGTTGTGCCCCCATATGCGGGAAAAAATAAAATTAAAAAATACACATGGGGAAAAATTAACAAGATCGCTATGATTGAAATTTTGAGAGAAGTATAGATGGGATGACGGATATACGAATAAATTCCCGTTGTAACCAAAAGATTTTTTTGTGTGCTATCAATTCCTACCCTCCAGGCCTCCTTCATTTGCCAAAGCGCAAGAACAAATAATCCCCAAGATAAAAATAAAAGGCTTAATCCAATGACAGTGAGACTTAATTGGGGTGGAAAAAGATAACTTTTTTCATCTACTCCATGCCAGGAAAACCATAAAATCCCTCCCATCCACGCAAGAAAGAAGGGGAAGATCGCTTTTTTAAGCCAAGCCTCAGCTAAAAAATGATGAGTGGTTAAAAGAATAGGGCTTTTTTTGATTTTTTTACGAACAGAAAAAAATTTAAAAGCTACAGTACTTCCAAAAAGGAAAATATAGAGGGTTAAAATCAATTTTTGATCTAGCATTTTAAACCTTGATCAAATTCTTATTAGGCAGTATGAAAACCAACTTTCAAGCCGCTCTGGCGGAACTGGCAGACGCGCACGACTCAAAATCGTGTGGGAGCAATCCCGTCCCGGTTCGATTCCGGGGAGCGGCACAGAATTAAGACACCTCATCATTCTGCGCACTGCAGCCAGACAAGACCTATGTCTTGTCTGCCGATTCCGGGGAGCGGCACCCACCTTTGCCTCGCTGTAGCGAGGCTTCGGCGTGGCAAGCAAACAAATGAAGAGCGGCTGCCAACCATATTACCCCTAATAACCCCATCCAAAGCGTATGTGCTTTTAAATCATTTATAAAAGCCTTTTTTGCAAATTCAGAGGCATGGGTGAATAAAACAGAAAGCCCCCCATTTAAATTCATTTGTTTGATGAGTTCCATTTCAAAAACAAGACTCCCCCACAAAATAGTAAGCACACAAACAAGTGCAATGAGGCTCCCTGAAATCCATTTTTTAAGGTAAAGATGTCCCGAACCAGGAAATAAAAAAAGGTTCATCAACAGAGCTGTTCTTTTTCGATTTGTCATTCTTCATCCTCACCATAAGCTACGTCTAAATCATCTAAGAAAGAATCGTCATCTACTGATTTAACCACGCGGTCATATTTTTTATGTGATTGCCTTATTTCATTTTGGTTTTTAATAGCCTTATTATGCTGAATTCGATTTTGATTTAAAAGTTCTTCCGGGCTGGCTTCCACTGGTTTCAAGGGTTTTATAGGAGTAGCTTGCCTCCTTGGTTTAGAATTGTTAGGAGGGCTTTGTCCTTTTTTATCAAATTCTGTGTAAGCCATAAATAAAGGGTAGCATAATTTTTTAGAAAAGAAAACTAGGGAGAAGGAAAGAACTAATGGCAAAAACAGGTTGGGTTGTTCTTGATTTAGAAACAAAAAAAACACTTGATGAGGTTGGCGGGAGGGATCACCTAGGTCAACTAGGGGTTACCATATGTTGCCTTTACGATTACGATCGTGATGTTTATTTTACATTTGAAGAAAAAGATTTAGGTCTTTTGCAAAATCATCTCATTAACACAAATCTGATTATTGGATTTAACCATGTTTCTTTTGATATGCCAGTTCTACAACCTTATTTCTCAATTGATGTAGCTCAATTTAATCATTTCGATATTATGCTAGATCTCCAAAAAAAGTTGGGACATCGTGTGGGGCTTGATTCGGTAGCAAAAGCCACATTAGGTGTTGGTAAAACAGGGCATGGGCTTGATGCCATTCGTTTTTATCGTGAAGGAAGAATGAAGGAACTGATTGATTACTGCCAAAATGATGTAAAGGTTACAAAAGATGTTTTTGATTATGGTTTAAAGAACAAAAGTCTTTCTTACATGGCCAAAATGGGCGGACAAAAAAAAGAAGTAAAGCTGGATTGGGCTTTTAAAAAGAAACAGGAAGACAAACACCCCTTTGAAGCCCAATACAAATTATTTTAAATAGCTTGATTTTTTGTTAAACATTTGTTAAACAATAAGTATGTTAGGTGTTCGGTTAGATGCAGCCCTCGATAAGGAGCTTACCTCCTTCCTTAAAAAATCGAAGAGAAAACGAAGTGATGTGGTTAAAGAAGCCTTAAGGCAATACTTGCTTCAAAGATTAGAAGAAGACTGGCATGATCGTAAAACCATCCAGGCTTGGGAGTCTATTTCGCTTGGGCGCATGGTTTCGTTAAAAGAGGTTGATGAGTACTTGAAAACCTGGGAATAGCGAATGCAGTTATTTTTTGCCTCTTCTGCCTTAGAAGATCTCAATAGAATTTACGCCTTTGTAAAAGTAACCTATCCTAAAGCTGTTAAACTGGCAGCAAAACGACTTTATTATGGATTTAATTCTTTAAAAAAATATCCAGAACTGGGATATCCTTTGTTTCATTTAGGGAAAAATTTTAGGGAATTTTTAGTGCCTTTTGGAAAAGGAAACTACATTATTCGATACCGGGTTTTAAAGAAAAAGTTATTTGTTCTTCATCTGTGGCATAATAAAGAAAATCGATTAAGGCACTTTTGAAAAAAAGCATGCACTGTTATGCTACTCGATTATTTTCTGGTGCAAAGATAATTTTTGGATCTCCCCCATTTTTTATCCAGCTATCATATTTTTGCATGAGTGCATATCCTTTGGGATCATTTTGCATCCAACGTGCTTTTATTTTTCTAAAGCCATTTGCATATCCTTGATGTAAAGTTACGTAGCCTCCATCGAGTGGAAGATCCAGATCTCCTAGATAGTAAATACTAAAAATCTCAGAAAAATAATCCCTATAATCTGTAATTGCATAGCGGGTTGGAAATTTAAGAATAGCTTCTGGGTCTGTAAACAAGTTTACGTAGTGTTGTGCTACTAATTTGGCAAATGCTCCAGGGGTTTGCTCTGTATCTTCTGAAACATTCCAGTTCCCACCCATTTGATTATCAAGATTAAAAAAGGCTCTATGTCCCATTTCATGGAGAAGAGTGTGAGCAGCAGTTAACTGATCATAGTCATCAAAAATGACAATTTCATTTTTATTAGTTTTAGTTGAACCTAATATTACTTGGGGTGGATTATTGTCCCATGGATGGTTGTTGTAATATCCTCTTAATTGTTGTCCCCAATTTAGTGTATAGAAGTTTATTTGAGAACCAACTTTGGATCGTAAATAGGAAGGGATAGCATCCCATGTAATTTTTAAGGCTTCCAATATTTTTGGATTTTCTTGGTTGGTAAAAAAGTTAGAGGGCAGACCAAATGTGGAATTAACAGGTTTACTCAATGATAAGTCTATAGACTTTAACATGTCATCACCTGTTTCATCTAAGTTATCATATTCTGTAAGATCTTCTAAAGGTTCGGTTTCTTCAATGGTTTCTTGAAAGGCTTCGTTTTCTATTTCTCCATCTTGTAAATAAATAATCTTGGCAATTTGTTTTTTAATGGGATCAATTTTTATTTTTTCTTCTGGAGGAAGTGTTTCATCATATTCTGCTAAGGAAAGATAAACAATTTCTAAAGGGATATTTTTTAAAGCGAGTTCAATTTGTTCTATATCTGTTTCTCCGTGATATTTCCAAAAAACTTTTCTACAGCCATATTTAAATTTAAGATCAAAATCAGTAGGACTTCGGTAATCAACTTTTTTAATTTGAGCTAAATAATCTTTTCCAGGCCTTGTAGACCATTTCATTAATTTCGAAACAGAATTAGCAGGGCGCAAGCCAACTTCTGCTAAGGATGCAACATAGGTTTCTAAAGTGAATCTATTTTGAAGTGCTGTGAAACGTAATCGATCATAAAAATTTAAAACTTGAAAAGCTTGGGGCCAAAGTATCCAAGGTATGAATTCATCTCTCTCAAGTGTTGTAATAACTCCATCCCCTTCAAAGAGAGTTTGTTCTAGTTTTTTGAATTCTCTATGGGTGAGTAGAGGATCATCCAAGAGCTGTCTTAGTTTTCCAATGAGAATAGCCATTCGCCTTTATCGACTAGATAATGAAGGAGTTGTCAAATAGACGAGGCAATTAAAATGCTAATAAATTCAATGAGATAAATTAATTTTTCTCTTAAAATTGACTTTTTATTTTGGTGGTATTAACTAGATAGAGCCATGACAAGCATATATGGCCCCCCTCCAAATCCAGTAGAAAAATACGCTCTTCTTATTAATGGTAGCTCTGCATCGGTAGATATACAAGCAGTAGATAAGATAATCGATCGCTTAGTATCGTTGGATAGGGACTATGATATATATGTTGTAAGTACGGCATACCCAAAAACTTAGGGGTGGATCATTATTTTTCTGCAACAACAGATCAATTGTATCAGGCAATTCAAGAAATTAAACAAAAAGTAGATCGTGATGATCAAATTGTGGTTTATACCTTTGGTCATGGTGGTGCAGGAAGTATTCCTTGTCTTCAGGATAGTTGTAATTATGATTGGTTTGTTCCGGAGCTGAATTCTATGGTTTATGGGAGTCGTGCTATTGTTTTAACAGGGTGTTATAGTGGAGATGCAAAAAATGATTTTTTAAATCAATCAGCAACACTATTTGCTTCAACTGGATGTCCTGGCGAAATTACTTATGGTAGTTTATATCACGATTATTTTTGGACTGAAATGAAAAACCTATATCATAATAATCCATTTTATCAGCCAGCTTTTCTTACTCGATGTTTTTATGCTCAAAGTCAGTTTCGATCAATGGTAAACACTTGGGAATATGCTTCTGTACCAATTTGTGAAGTAAGCGCCGATTATTTTTTGGTAATGGAACGTGCTGCAGAGGCAGAAATGAGAAGATTAGAATCCAACCCCTATGCCAGGGGGCTAATACAAAAAATAAAACCAAGATAGTATCCTCGTATCAAATAGATTTTTTCAAATAAGGAAATAAGCGCAGTAATAATTTTTATTTATCCCCCCTCCCTTGAGGGGAGGGGGTTGGGGGAGGGTGACCAAAACAAACTAAATAAATTTGTTCTAAAACTATTTCTCTATTTTCATAAAACTCATGATTCCAAAACCGTAAAATCTTATACTTTTCTTTTTTTAACCATTGATCCCTATTTTGATCTTTTTCCTTTTGCTCAGCATGTTGTCCCCCATCTAGCTCAATAATAATAAGCTTCTCAAGACATACGAAATCTACAATATAGGGCCCAATGGGATGTTGTCTTCTAAACTTAAGCCCATAGAAACGTTTAGCTCTTAAAAAATACCAGAGGTCCTTTTCTGTTTCTGTGTTTTTTATTCTTAATTCTTTTGCAAACGAAATGGATGAGCCCAAAGAATCACCCTCTCCCTAACCCTCCCCCCTCAAGGGGGAGGGGGTAAGAAAGAAACATAATGTTTCCAAATGGTAAAGTTAATCAAGAAATTTTTTTAAATGCACATTTGTGTTTTTTAATTTTGAAATTGTAGTGATGAATGGTCATCGCGAGCGACCCATCGCTGCGCGAAGTGGAGCGTGGCGATCCAGGTCCAATTAACTTAAATAAATGGTTTTAAGGTGGGTGTATTGTTCGTTTTCAGAACCACTTTTTTCTTTGTTTTCGAGATAGGCAACCCAAGTTCTTACCTCTACCTGAAGGGCTGCAAAGGCTTCTGGAGCTTCGGATTTTAATTTATCAATTACTGAGATATCCCCTTCTATTTTAAGTTCTTCTAACCTTTTAGAAAGACTATAAAATGCAGAATGATCTTTTTTAATGAGATCAACAAGAAGGGTTCCTAGTTTTTGATATTGGTGTGAATGAGCATAAAATTGACCTAGGGTGTAAACCTGCATTGTTTGTTTATTGGATGCTTGAACGAAGTAGTCTTCGGCTAATTTTACATCTTTACTTGCTTGATTATTTTGTGGATCTTGTGATCGTTTAAAATAAAATATTCCATAACTTCTTAACATGCCACCATCTGCTGGGTCCAATTCAAGTTCATCTAGTTTTTTAAGATAAGCCAAAGCCTCATCCCATTTTTTTTCTGCCATTGCAACTTGGAAGGCCCATTCTTGAAAAAGTGGTGATTGAGGATGAGCCTCTGCTAGTTGATAAACGAGGGGGTATTCAAAATTTGTTTCAGTATTTTCTTTTTCTAAATTTCCCAGATTTAAAATTGGAATTTTGAGTGCAAGAAATAATTGAATACTTTGATCATGGGGATTTTTGAGGATTAATTGTTTTATAATCTCCCAAGCTTGGGAGCGTCCTGGATCATCAGTGGGAGATAAATCTAAAATAAGGAGGGCATAATCTCTTAATGCTGGATAAAAATGGGTTTCAGAATAAAGCTGATGCAAGGGCCCGTATTGCACTATAGCAGATAATGTTTTAATTTCTTGATACCGAGTTTCAGTAGCGCTTGTTTCAAAGTTGGTATCGGGATAACTTTGAGCTACTTGTTCTAAGTTTGTCCAGCTCAGATCGGTTTGTCCTTGTTGTAAGGAGGCATCAACTAAATTAGCTCCTCCCCAAGTAAAGGCTTTTTCTGGTGTTCCTTCCTTCCAATAGTGATCAAAAAGATTCATAAGCCCCTGGTAGGGTTTTTTAATTGGATTTTCTGTTTCTAAAGTTGTGGAATAAAAAAGAGCAAAGTTTAGAACCCAAGTATCGATTTCAGAAACTGGAGATAAACTAGCGATCAAGCTTTCTCTTGGTTCTTCTTGTGCAAGTGAATCATAATAATCAATAATATCTTTAAAATCTTCTCCTCCAGTAATGCTATCTTCTTGGATGGTGCCACCCTGTTTTGCAATGACCTTAATGGCTATACTATGAGCCAAGCTTTGGAGAGCAATATGTAATTTTTCAGCAGGAGATCCAGAGATGGCATTGATTACTTTTTCAAAATAAACCCAGCTTGAGTTTTCTTCCACATAATCACGTACTTTTTGTAATCCGAAAGTTTTATCAATGAGATGGAGAGTAACAGCCGTAGTAAGAGAAGGATGATAAGGATTGGCCTGGTACAGGGCCATTAATTCTGTCTCACGCTCTACAGCACTTTTGGCCATAAGATGCTCTACTTGTGTTTGAATAGAGTGATCTACAGGTGTTTCTAACCATGTGGCAACTTGGGCTTCGGTTAATTCGGGATGTAATTTTGCAAATTGAAAAGCAGATGCATATAAATCATTTCCAAAAATTTCTGCAGCATTTCCACCATGCTCTAGGTAATAATCAAATTTTGCTATAAGAAGATAACCAACTGGATCTTCACGACGAAATTCAGCCCTTCTTTGTCTTGGGGAAACTCCACTCCAGTCTGCAAAACAACTACTACCACATTCGGGAGTGTTTTCTAATTTTCCCATTTTATAAATGGCAAAATTTTCAGCAAACCATTCTTGAGGATCTGTGGCTGCATAGAGGGTAGAAAAATAACGGAGAGGTGGCTTGTTTCCAGTAAAAGGTGGTTGATGGAGGCTCTCTTTTTTTACCTGACTAAAATGAAGTGAGAAAAGATTAAAAAGACTTCCAGGAAGTTGATTGCCTCCTCCGCATTTTTGATCGACTAAAAAGAAGGCAGCATGTCCTACTTCATGAATAATGCAATGAATGGCTTCGTAGGCTTTATAGCCTTCTGTAAAATAACCAATTTCAATTTTTTTATCAGAAGTTTGATGACAAATTCCAGAAATGGATGTCATGGGTTCAGAAATTGTTTTTTGATCATTGTAATAATCTCGTAAGACATCATCCCAAGATCCATAACGCATAGAAATTTGATTTTGATTGAGTAAATCTAAATCTTTTTGAGTTAAAACTTGGTTGGCTAAGGTAAGAGCTTGGGCAGAAGGAATCTCCGTTGTATTTTCGGGGAGAAATTTTAAAACATCATCAGTCACATCCCGATAGTCAGAATAAACTTCAGCGGGATCTGCTATTTCTTCTTCAGAGTGATCATGTCTTAAATCGATAAGTCTTGTTTTTAAAGCAATGGCTGCTTCTATTTGGGTAGGAGAATGGCTAGGAGTAGAATCAAAAACTTCCAGAGCAGCAAAGAGATCATAAATACCATAATTCCCTAATTTAATTTTGATAGAATCATGGTTCTCATTCTCCAAGAGAGTTAGAACAAATTTTTGATCCCCATGGGCATACCAAATTTTCCAGCCTGTTTTTGTTTTTTTAATTTTATCAAGCGTGAGAAGAACTTCTTCTGTATTTGCCTCACCAGCCAGTTGTTGTAATTTATCTAAGGGATTTTTTGTGGTTAGCCCGTATTCTTGCAGAGTTGTTATATAGTGCTCTAAGGTAAAAGCATTGTGCGCGGTTAAGAGTTTTAATCGCCTGTAATCTTCTGTTGATTCAATGGAATAAGAACCAGGATGTTGATTTAAACCTTCTAAAAAATCATCAAGTTGGGACAGTTCATTTTTATCAACAACTCCACCCTGGCTAAAAAGCCCAGCTTCTAGATCTGTAAATTCAAGCCCTGTGAGTTTATGATCGGCTAGTAAGTAATGAATAAGCGAAAGAGAACCCATCCCTTCTTTATCGACTACTCCCACCTTTTGTTGTGATCCTATTTAAGAAAGTATAACGGGTCTGCTCTCCTCAATGGGGGTTAAATTCCCGGGGTTTAGAGCCCACGATAAGTAAAGTCCTTCCCGTTAAATATTAAAAAATAGTAATAATTTCAATATCTTATAAAAATAACAATAGAGGGCTTATTTGGCACAAGGGTTGCTTTATCTCCTATTGAGACGATTGCAGATGAAAATCTACAGTTGACCTCTTGACCCTCCATTCCCTCCGAGCCGCCTTTGGTTGATCAGGGTTAGCCAGGGGCGGCTTTTCCCCCCGAAAAGCTTTCAAAAAATCGGTTCAATCTACAAATTCAATTTTTGGGAGATGTGGAATGAGTTTTTTCTGATAGGCGCGTTCTAAAAAAAGATGAACGGCTTTCTTGCCATCCGCGCCATAATCCAGCGTTCGTTGATTGACATACATACCTACAAAACGATCGGCTTGTTTAGGATCCAAATCCCTTGCATACTGCATGGCATGATTTAAGGCGTCTTCTCTGTGATCTAATCCATAAGCAATACTGGCCTTTTGCAGCCGAGCTAATTTTTTCATGAGATCCATCCCCAAATCTTTGCGAACGGCATTTCCACCTAGGGGAAGGGGAAGCCCCGTTTCATCTTTCCACCACTGGCCTAAATCCACAATCAACTTAAAGCCCATGTCTTGATACTGCAATTGCCCCTCGTGAATAATAAGTCCCGCATCCACGATGCCCGCCTCTACAACTTCTAAAATTTGATCAAAAGGAACCACCACAGGCTCAAATTCGGGCTGGGCCATCTGCAGCGCTAAATAAGCCGAAGTAAGCCTTCCTGGAATGGCCACCTTTTTATTTTTAAATTCAGAAAGCGGAAAAGCTTGTTTGGCAACAACCATGGGGCCATAACCCTCTCCCATGCTGGCCCCACTGCCTAGAAGGGTATAACGGTCGGCTAAATAGGCATAGGCATGAATAGATACAGCTGTAATTTCGTAGGTTCCACTGTGAGCAGCTTGATTCAAAGTTTCGATGTCACGTAAGGTATGCTCAAACTTGAGGCCCTCAGGATCAATTTTTTTAGCAGCCAACGCATAAAACATAAAGGCATCATCGGAATCGGGGCTGTGTGCAATACGAATTAACATGCAGGGGCATTATCACTCTCATTATCATGGGGCAAATCTATTTTTTTTCAAAAAATAAGAAACTTTAGGGGTGTCTTTTGACGAGAATGTCTTGATGAATTTTTGATCTGGAGGTGAAAATGCAGTTATCCAAAACAAACGACTACACTAAATTTCTGGCTAATATCAAATCGCGCATTTGCTTAGCCAAAATTTCAGCGGCACGTCAGGTTAATAATGGGTTAATCAGCCTTTATTGGTCTATTGGACACGATATTGTTGAAAAACAAAAGACACTTGGTTGGGGAAAATCAGTTGTCGAGAAATTATCCAAGGATTTACAAAAGGCATTTCCTAATTCTGAAGGATATTCAGCAGATAATTTATGGCGTATGCGGCAATTTTATACCGAATATTCTAATCCTACAATTCTGGAACAACTTGTTCCAGAATTGACCGGCACAAAGACCAAAAAGGTTGAATTGCCAATTTTGGAACGGCTTGTTCCAGAATGGCGTAACAAAATTAAATCTTTGAATAATAAGAAAAAGCCGCTCCATTGGGAAAAAATGATTGGACCAATTCTGGCAAATATTCCGTGGGGGCACCATGTTCTTATCCTTAAGAAAATTAAGTCATTTCCAGAAAAACTTTATTATCTAAAAGCCACAACGGCATTGGGTTGGAGTCGTGATGTTCTTTTAAATCAAATCAAGGCTGACTCTTATTGCCATTTTATAAGAGACAGCAAAGCAAGTAATTTTAAATTAGCTTTGCCGGCTTATCTGGCGGAACAGGCGGAAGAAACTCTCAAGAGTTCCTACAATCTAGAATTTTTGGGGATCAAGGAAGCTATCCATGAACGTCATTTGGAAAATCGGCTTATTGAAAAGCTCAAAAATTTCATTCTCGAACTTGGCTACGGATTTTGTTTTATTGGCAATCAGTACCGGTTGACGCTTGGTGAGAACGAATATTTTATCGATCTTCTTTTTTATCATCGCTTTCTCAAATCATTGGTTGCTGTTGAATTGAAAACCGGTAAATTTAAGCCGGAATATGCCGGAAAAATGGATTTTTATCTTAACCTTCTTAACGAATCTGAAAAAGCTAATGACGACAGACCATCCATTGGCATCATCCTTTGTGCTGAAAGAGATAAATTGGAAGTTGAGTTTTCGCTGAGAACTAAAATCAACCCTATCGGTGTGGCGGAATACAAACTTTATCAAAGTCTTCCTGATAATTTGAAAGGCAAATTACCGACTTCAAAACAGCTTATCGAAGGATTAAAATAATTGTACCAGGAAACTTCAAACTTGAAGTGCCAATTTGACACCTCAAATGAAGAAATAAGAAATACGGTTCCACTTTTTTCAAAAAATAAGAAACTTTATAGTCTTGTAACCATGAAGCAATTAGTCTCATTATTCGCTTCACAATATGAAGCGATTAGAGAGGTGGTTGCAGACTGTGACTACCTCCAAAAGTTTATAAAGTACCAGGTTTTGTGGTCTTTGCACCTCCACCTGAGGAGTGGTTTTGTGGAGCACTCCCCCCAAATAGAAAACTAGGCAAAAATTGCCTAGTAAAAACTTTAAAAAATATAATAATTTCATAGAGTTAAAATGTAAAACCAAAGTGTGTTTTGGCACGTTCTCTGCAATAGATAGAAGCAGGTTTGTTGATCTTTAAAGTTTTTAAAGTGACCTCCATGTACCCTCCGAGCCGCCTGTGGACTGAGTTTGGGACGCAGGCGGCTTGACCCCTCTAATAAAAATTTTCTAATAAATTCAAATCTTAAACATCAGAAAGAAAAAATATCTGTAAGCAAAAGCGTCTCGCAGCCAATTTGTCCTTCCGAAAAATGAAAACAAATTGGCGAGAGCGAGTGGTTTCAAACCTCGATGGTTTGAAAACCACGTCTTTTGTGGCAGATATTTTTTCTTTCTGATGTTTTTAAATTTTTTTTGAAAGTTTCTTTTTTAATCAACCTAGAGTATATTTTTGCCCCATGCCTTTTGTGGAAATACATTCTATTTCGCCAGGTTTTCTTATTTTGGCCCTGGTGTTTGTGTTGCTCAATGCTTTTTTCGTGGCGGCCGAATTTGCCTTGGTAAAAACTCGCTCAACTCATCTGGAAGTTTTAGCCAATCAAGGCCATCCTATGGCTACACTTGCCAAGCACATGGTTTCCAACTTAGATTCCTACCTTTCGGCAACTCAACTTGGGATTACGCTAGCCAGCCTGGGCTTGGGCTGGATTGGTGAACCTGCTTTTGCCAAACTTTTGGAGTTTCCCATCCACTATTTACAAATTAATTTGTCCGATGCAGCCCTTCATTCGGTTTCTTTAAGTCTGGCTTTTTTAGTCATTTCTGCACTTCATATTATTTTAGGTGAATTAGTTCCAAAAACATTAGCCATTCAATATGCCGAAAAAATTTGTTTTATCGTGGCCATTCCTCTTCAAATTTTTTACATTTTATTTTTTCCATTTCTTTGGATTTTAAATGAATCTTCTTTTTTGTTTCTTAAAATGTTTGGATTCAAACGATATCGCGCAAGCCGTGCTCATTCGGAAGAAGAAATTAAACTCATTTTGGAAGATTCTGTGGAACAAGGAAAAATGGCTCCACAAAAACAACATCTTTTAGATAACGCTCTCGATTTTTCTCATAGAAAAGTTGCCGATATTATGGTGCCTGTTGCAGAGATAGCCTGTTTTTACTTGGATAAAACAGTGGAAGAAAATCTGGAATACGCCAAAGAGTCTGGCCATACGCGTTTCCCTCTTAAAGAATCTCAAAAAGGGAGATTTATTGGTTTTGTGCATATTAAGGATGTTATTTGGAGCTTAGAAAACAAAGAGATGATTAATTTGTTTGATTTAAAAAGATCTCTTTTATTTCTCAACGAAAACTTAACCATCGATCGTGTATTAAAAGAATTTCAACGAGGACATGTACACATGGCAGCTGTTTCTCATTCCACCTCTCTCGAAAATAAAATCATTGGTTTTTTAACATTAGAGGATGTGATTGAAGAACTAGTTGGAGAAATTAATGATGAATTTGATCTGCAAAATCCTAACCCGCAAGACTAACCTTTGTTTCTTCAATTTTAAGGCGTGCTTTAGCAATTTCTGCAGCCAGCTTGGCGGAAACCACCGCCGATTCGATGGTAGCCGGCAATTCTGTTTTAACCCAATCCCCAATAACTAAAAAATTTTCAAAAGGGCTTTGAACTTCTGGTCTTAAAAGTTCAGAAGCAGGTGTGGGTGAAAGAGTAGCCTCTCTTTCTTTATTTACTAAAGAATGAATCAGCGTGGCTTCTTTTGCTTTGGGGAATAAAATTTCAATTTCTTTTTTTGCTATTTCTAAAATTTCATCACGAGAAGAATCTAAAAGGTGTCTGGCGCCACTAATAACACCCATGTAATGATAGGGGGGATGAGTTACATCTGAAATTCTATTTCGATTAAAAAACCAGTGCACAGAGCCGTAAGCACTTCCTACAAAAAAATCCTCGAAAATTTCTTTGTCGTACCATAAATTAATTGAAACAATAGGGGAGGTTTCTAACTTTTTTAAATTTGAAAAATAAGGAAGAGAGTCTACAAAACCAGGAGGAATTATTTGCAAAAGTCCCTGAAAGGGGATTGCACTTACATACAAATTGGCCCTGTATTCTGTTCCATCAGTTAGTTCAACAGATTGTATTTTTTTATCCAAGATATGAATGCAATCCACTTGGGAATCTCTTATTATTTTATGTCCCCTAAGTTCCAGATAAGCCTTGGCAGGCTTGGCCAAGAGATCATTCAAATTTGTTTTAGGAAAAATCATGCGTGCATCATGAGCATTTCCCAAAAGTCCTTTTTTAATTACTGTTGCCAGATTTTTGGCACACGCTACCTCTGGATCATCATTTAAGGTGGCTAAAGTTAAAATATCCCAGAAATTTTTTTGTGATTTTAAAGATTGTCCTTCATTAACCAACCATTGACGCACAGTAAGGGATGCAAGTTTGTTTAAATTTTTAAGGGAACGATAAAGTGAAATCAGATTAAATTTATCTTTCCAGCTTAAAGCTTTAAGGCCAAGAATTCCTATCAAATGATTTTTAAAATTAATTTTTTCTCCTGAATCAAGAATAAGAGGCACGTTTTCTTGTTTTTGAGAACATAAAGCGTAGTTAGCTCCAATGGTATCA
Source organism: Deltaproteobacteria bacterium RIFCSPHIGHO2_02_FULL_40_28 (assembly GCA_001798135.1). Taxonomy (GTDB): domain Bacteria; phylum UBA10199; class UBA10199; order UBA10199; family 2-12-FULL-40-28; genus 2-12-FULL-40-28. Next base: position 38,328 of record MGRJ01000023.1, read on the forward strand.
ACAAAACGGAGTGTTTCATGGTAGGCACCCATTAAGAGATGTTGCCCATTATCAACCCAGCATTTGGTTTTACGATCAACAAATGCGTAAGTTCTTCCACCTAGGAGTGGTTTTTTTTCAAAGAGAGTGATTTGATAACCTAATTCCGCAAGAAAGACAGCCAAAGATAAACCAGCAAAGCCACCACCTATAATAATTGCCTCTGGTTTTTCTAAACTCATAAGAACGATGAATTAAAAAAAATGCGTGTTAAAATGAAAAACTTTTGAAACAAGTTTAAGCCCACACGTTGGTGCAAAACCGGATAATGTAATCTTTTAATTTTATCTAAAATAGTTTCATAAACAGTTGCCATGATTTTTGCAGCTAAAAGTTTGCCGCTAGAATCTGAAGTTAGTTCACCTCTGGCTTTATTGTAGTAAGATTTAGCTCTTTCGTATTGCAAATTAAAAAGAGATTCAAAGTGAATGTTGTTTGTTTTATTGATGAGATCATTTTCTGAAATTTCACATTGTTTCATTTCATCTTGTGGAAGATAAATGCGCCCCTTATCCATATCAGAGCCCACATCACGCAAAATATTGGTAAGTTGAAGGGCTATGCCTAAATTGATTGCTGTTTTATCAGAGGTGGCTGATTGATATTCAAAAATCCGCATACAAACCAGCCCTACAACAGACGCCACGTGATAACAATATTCATAAAGTTCAGAAAAATTTGCATAACGATTTTTAGTGATATCCATTTCGCATCCTTTAATCAAAAGAAGAAAAAATTCTTTTGGAATGGAGAATCGATCGATGGTTTGTTTTAATTCTTTAAGAAGGGGAACAATAGGAATACCGCGATAAGTATTTTCGAGTTCTTGTTTCCAGGATTCTAATAGTTCTCTTTTTCGAATAGGATTGGCCTCTTCGTCAACCACATCATCAATCACACGAAAAAAAGCATACACGCGTCTTAAGGCCTCACGTTTTTCTTTGGGTAGAAAAAGAAAAGAACTCGAAAAATTAGAGCGCGATCTGGCAACAATGGATTTAGAGTCACCTGATTTAAGTAAAATTAAGTCGATATGGTTCATTTTTTTCTTATCGATTTGAGTAACAAAAGCGGCACATCCAAGAGGCCAAGCCTGGGTCTATGCTCAAATACATTACAATGGCCAGATAAAATTTTTCTTAAAATGGTTGTACCTCCATGCCAGGTTAACCTTAACTCTAATCCAAAGCGCCCAGGAATTTTATGAATAAGAGGTTTGCCTCTTTCAAAAAGTTCTAGGGTGCGATGAACCTCAAAAGTAAGCAGTTTTTTAAATTGGGCACTATAGTGTTTACTCGTTATATTTTCCTCATAAAGTCCAAAACGCTGCATGTCTTCTAAGGGAAGGTAGATGCGGTCTTTTTCTAAATCAATTGCAACATCTTGCCAAAAATTGGCTAATTGGAGGGCTGTGCAAATATAATCGGAATATTCCAAAAAAGTTGGTGCCGGGTAACCCATGATGTACAAAACAATTCGCCCAACCGGGTTTGCCGAATAACGGCAGTAATTAAGAATTTGTTCAAAATCCTGATAGCGTTTTACCATCACATCCATTTTAAAGGCCGTTAACAAATCATAAAAAAGAGAAATGGGAATCTTAAAGCGGGAAATGGTTTCTCTTAAGGCAATAAAAACGGGATGGGTAGGGGGAACAACAAAAATATTTTTGAGTTCATTTTCCCACGCTTTTAAAAGATCCAGTCTTAATCCCTCATAAGATTTTTCATCTGCAAAATCATCGGCGATGCGTGCAAAGGCATAAACAGCTGCAATATAAGGTCTTAGGTTTTTTGGTACAATCAGAGATGCTACAGGAAAATTTTCGTAGTGGTTTCTGGCTAAAAAAAGGCAGTAGCGAAAAGATTCTTCAATTTGCTTGGCCGATATTTTTTGTCCATGAGGGTTGGTAGGAACTAAATCGGGAAGAGGAACGCCTTTTTCGAGGGGCATGGACATTATTTGTTATCCTTTTTTGGGGTTTTCCCAAAACGTTTAATTCCTTTAAAAAAGCCTGGGGATTGACGAAGAAGCTTTGAAGTATCTGATGGGGTAAGATCTTTAAAAATACCTGAGCTTTCTTCTGCAAAAAATTCTTGATCTTTATTTGTAGTTCTTGGTTTGAGCAGAATTTTTCTTCGTTCTTCTTTTCTTTGAATGGGATCGGCTGGGAGGGCATGAGAAAGTTTAACAAAGCCCATATCCCTTACTTTGCCTAGAGGGGAATAATTTTTGGGAGTTAAGATTTTACCTGTCTCCCACTCAAAACTTTCTGTATCTTTCTTGGTGGACATAGAAAATAAAAAAAAAGGCAGCAAGCCTAAAACTTACTGCCTTTATCTTAACAAGAATCAAAGCTTACTTCACCAAGTTTTTAAGGGCCTGGCCTGCCTTGAATTTAGGGGCACGGGTTGCCTTAATCTTGATTTCAGCACCGGTTTGCGGATTGCGTCCGACTCGGGCTTTTCTTTTTGCTACTGAAAAGGTTCCAAATCCTGTGAGGGTAATTTTATCACCCTTTTTCAGGCATTTAGCAACGCCTTCGGTAACAGCATTAAGAGCCTGTTCGGCTAATGCTTTGGAACATTCACATTGGTTAGAAACGAAATCAATTAAATCTGCTTTTGTCATAGTCTACCTCCTAGATAGATAAGTTGTTTTGAAAATTGAAAGTATCATAGTTCACCGCAAATCAATGTCAAGACTTAATCAGCGGGTGATCTTTTTTTGAGAAGACCGCCAAGCCACAACTGACGGTTATTAGATGATTGTTCAATAAAACATATATCCCATTTCATTGACTTTTCAAAAGGCATTGGATATTGCCGTAATCATGCCTGAATCCAAAGAGATAGTAGCTATCAACATTGAAGATGAAATGAAGTCTTCCTACTTAGATTACGCTATGAGCGTGATTGTAGGAAGAGCCCTCCCCGATTGCCGGGATGGGCTAAAGCCTGTGCATCGCCGTATTCTCTATGCCATGTTTCGAGAGGGCCTGCTCTCTAGCAAACGCTACTCTAAGTGCGCAGGTGTTGTGGGAGAAGTGCTTAAAAAATATCATCCCCATGGTGATACCGCTGTTTACGATACCTTGGTGCGTATGGCTCAGCCTTGGAACATGCGCTATCCCTTAATTGATGGGCAGGGCAACTTTGGTTCTATCGATGGAGATTCTGCAGCGGCTTACCGATATACCGAATCTCGTTTGATGAGCTTGGCCGAAGACCTCATGGCCGATATCGATAAAAACACAGTTGATTTCACACCTAATTTTGATGATTCCACCGTAGAACCCATTGTTCTTCCAACGCGATTTCCCAACCTTTTAGTTAATGGCTCTGATGGCATTGCAGTGGGTATGGCTACCAAAATTCCTCCCCATAATTTATGCGAAATTATTAATGCTTTGATGGCCTTGATTGAAAACCCAGCTTTGGGGACGGCCGAACTTTTAAAAATTGTACCTGGACCTGATTTTCCCACGGGAGCTAGTATTTATGGACAAACAGGTATCAAACAGGCCTATCAAACGGGGCGTGGTATTGTTCAAATGAGGGCTAAGGCCGCCATTGAAAAAATTCCAAAATCCGACCGCGAAATGATTATTCTGACTGAAGTTCCCTTTCAGGTGAATAAGGCCAGACTTATTGAATCTATTGCTAATCTAGTGAATGAAGAAAAATTGGAAGGAATTAGCGAAATTCGCGATGAATCCGATCGTAAGGGCATAAGGGTAGTGATCGAACTCAAAAAATCCGTAGTTTCTGCTGTAGTGTTAAACCAGCTCTACAAACATACAGCGATGCAGTCTTCCTTTGGTATTATTATGCTTACCATTGTGGCAGGTCAGCCACGAATTTTAAGCCTCAAAGAAACTTTGGAACTTTTTATTGAATATCGAAAAGAAATTGTAACTCGGAGAACTTTATTTGAATTGGAAGAAGCAGGAAGACGAGCCCATATTTTAGAAGGTTTAAAAATTGCTGTCGAAAATATTGATGAAATTGTAGCTTTGATTAAAAAATCAGCAAGTCCCCCAGAGGCTAAAACAGCTTTAATCAGCCGGTTTGGTTTTAGTGAAATTCAATCTCAGGCCATTCTCGAATTAAGACTGCAGCGTTTAACTGGTTTAGAGAGGGATAAAATAATTCAAGAATATGATGAAATCCAGACCCTCATCAAAAAATTAAAAGAAATTCTCTCCAGTGAAAAATTGGTGATGGAAATTATTGTAAATGAATTAAAAGCAATTCGTGAAAAATATGGAGATGAAAGAAGAACCGAAATTATTGTTTCTGAAGTAGAAAGTTTTTCGGATGAAGATTTAATCCAAGAAGAAGAAACTGTTGTCACGGTAAGTCATTTGGGTTACATCAAACGCAATCCAATTAATCTTTATCGAGCGCAAAACCGTGGTGGACGTGGAAAAACAGGCATGACCACACGCGAAGAAGATTTTGTTGAGCAAATCTTTGTTGCCTCCACTCATAGTTATGTCTTGGTGTTTACCAACAGGGGACGCATCCATTGGCTGAAGGTGCACGAAATTCCTGATGTGGGGCGCACAGCCAAAGGAAGAGCCATTACAAATCTGATTGCATTAAGTGGTGATGAAAAAGTTTCTGCTATTCTTTCTATTCATTCTTTTGAAGAGCCTGGCAATATTATTTTTGTTTGCAAATCTGGTACAGTGAAAAAAACAGATCTCAAGGCTTATTCTAACCCCCGTCAGGGTGGCATTATTGCATTAACGATTGAAAAGGGAGATGAATTAATCGAGGTACGTTATACTAATGGAAAACAAGATGTGGTGATTAGCACGCGAGAAGGACAAACCATTCGCTTTAATGAAGAAGATGCACGGCCCATGGGACGCGGGGCAACGGGAGTTCGTGGTATTTCTTTGGGAGAGGGTGATGCCGTAGTGGGTATGAGCCTTATTAGTGACGAATCCACTCTTCTCACTGTATCTGAAAATGGATATGGAAAAAGAACAGAAACAGGAGAATACCGTGTGCAAGGCCGTGGGGGAAGTGGGGTTTTAACAATGAAAACCACTGATAAAACGGGCATGGTGGTTGCTACTCTTCAGGTGGCTAATTCTGATGATGTGATGTTGATTACTAATTTGGGAAAAATTATTCGAATACCTGTTAATCAAATTTCAGTGATGGGACGTAATACTCAAGGAGTCAGACTCATCCAATTAGAAACTGGCGAAAAAGTTGTATCTGTTGCCAAGCTTGCTGAAAAAGAAGAACTTGCCGAGAAAGAAGTTCTTACTGAGAAAGAAGAAGTGGGTGAGTAAAAAAATATTTTTATTTTTTTGGATTTCCTTTTTTTTTAATTCTGTTTCTTTTGCAACCTTAGATTCTATTTCAATACAGTTGGTTACCGGAAGAGGCATTGTCAATTTCCATGTAGAATTAGCTGTAACCCAGAAACAAAGGGAGAGAGGGTTAATGAATAGATCTTTCCTTTCCGATAATGCTGGTATGTTATTTGTTTGGGATCAAGAGGTCATTGAAGAATTTTGGATGAAAGATACACCCATCTCGCTTGATATTGTTTTTCTAGATCAATATAAAAATATTATTTCCATTGTTCCTAACACAACTCCTTATTCACTTGTTCCTATTCGCTGCCCCACTCCTTTTCGTTATGTTTTAGAAGTTAAAGGCGGGAGAATGGGTAGTCTTAAAGCTAAGCCGGGGAATAAGATACTTTTTGATGGAGTGTAAATGGCCGAACTACACCTTTCCAAATCAGGTTTGCCAGGTCTTGCTATTCAAATTGGTAGAAAACCTTTTTTAATTGGCAGAGATGTTGGTTGTGATTTATGCCTGCCCGAGAATATTATTTCCAGACAACATGCTTGTATTGAATGGGGAGAGCAAGGGCATCAACTTAAAAATCTCAGTAAGCATGGTACTTTAGTTGATTCTTTGCCTATTGATAAAATAGTTTTAACCGATGGGGTTGATTTTCAAATTGGTCCTTGGCGTTTTGTTTTTAAAGAAAGCAGCCTTTTAGATGAAAAAAAACGTCGTGATATGAACACTGTTATTACAGAACTTAAAAAAGAATCTCCTACCAGGCTTATTCGCTTAAATCCAGACACACATCATTTTGAAATACAAAATCCTGTTTTAAAAATTAAAAACGCCAGGGAAGAAAAAAATATTTCTTTAACATCCACAAAAATGATTGTGGGATCTCATGCTAACTCGGATATTATGATTGAAGATGACTATGTTTCAGGGTCGCATTTAGAGATTAGTTTTGAATTAGAAGGAATACGGCTTAAAGATTTAAATTCAACCAATGGCACTTTTGTGGATGGTCAAAGAATAACAGAAGCTCTTTTTACACATCGGTGTGAAATTTTAATTGGTAAAACAAATTTGAAGTTAGATTGGGTATCTAAAGAACAAAATTTAAAACCTTATGAGGGAGATTTTTTTTGCGGGATGGTGGGAAAATCTGCTGCCATGCGGAATCTTTTTTCCAAAATATTAAAGGTAGCTAGAAGTGGGCTTTCTATTTTGATTGAAGCAGAATCTGGTTCAGGGAAAGAGTTGGTTGCCAAGTGTTTGCATGATTTATCCGAGTTAAAAGGTCCCTTGGTAGTCGTAAATTGTGGGGCTATTTCACCCAATCTTATTGAAAGTGAATTATTTGGACATGAAAAAGGGGCTTTTACGGGAGCTTTTCAAAGGCATCTGGGGGCTTTTGAGCAAGCTCATGGGGGCACTTTATTTTTGGATGAAATTGGAGAACTACCGATTGAACTCCAACCCAAATTATTGAGGGTATTGGAAAATCAAATGGTAAGAAGGGTGGGAGGAGCAAATGAAGTGTCTGTAAAGGTTCGTGTGGTGGCAGCAACTAATCGTAATTTAACTGAGTTAGTTAAAAAGGGATTATTTCGTGAAGATTTGTATTATCGTCTTTATGTTGTGCCTCTTCAAATTCCTCCTTTAAAAGAGAGGACAGAAGATATTCCTTTGTTAGCTCGTTATTTTATTGAACAAGCAGGCTCTCCTCGTCTTTTAAATGAGGCATCCATTCGTAAATTAGTTACTCATTCTTGGCCTGGCAATGTAAGAGAACTTAAAAATGCTATTTTACGAAGTCTTGTTTTGTCGGAAGCCAATCCTCTAGGGGTGACCGATATTGATCTTTCTTCTATTCCTTTTTACAAGGGAGAGGATGAAATTAATTTAGAAGATGTTGAGAAATCCAAAATTGAAGAAGCCATTAACCGATGTGGAGGAAACAAAACCAAAGCAGCAGAAATGTTAGGCATTGCTAAATCTACTTTGTTTAAAAAATTAAAGGATTATGCAATTGAACTTTGAGTGGATTGAAAAAGTATATTTTCAACAAGAGCAGAATTTTCTGGGATTTGATCTACATTAAATGCCACAGGTCCTTTAGCTCCTTCTTTTAAATCAAAATAAACAGTTTCACCCTGGGAAAGTTTTTTATACCCATGAATGATAATTTGTGAAGCATGCACAAATACATCGCCACCATTTTGATCTTCGATGAAGCCATAACCTTTTATTTCATTAAACCAACGAACTTTGCCTTGATGACGTGACATGTTTTCTCCCTCTCTTGAGTGATACGAGATTCTCCTATCAAAAGTCAAGGATGTGTCAAAAATTCAATTTTTTTAGTTTTTTTAAGTGCCTTACAAAAAGTTGAGAAAGTTTTTGAGGCGATTGATTTTGAGAGTAAGGAAGCTGCCCCAAGATGGGAAAACCCAGGTTTTTTAAAACCCTTGGGTTTGTTTTTTCGGCTAATCCACAATTTTTTGTAGTTTGGTTAAGAATAATACCAGCGACCTTAATTTTATGAGAAATTAAGTGATGATAAGTAAGCCAGGTATGATTAATGGTTCCCAAACCAAGACGTGCCACTAAAATCACAGGAGCTTTGAAGGTTTTGATAAGATCCAAATTAGTTTTTTTACCTAAAACAGGCACTAACAGTCCCCCTGCAGCTTCAATTAAGACAATTTCATGGTTTTTTTTGATTTTTTGATAAGATTTTTGAATACGAGAAAGTGAAGGAAAAATTTTTTCTCTTTTGGCAGCAATAGCGGGAGCCAGGGGATCACGGAAGGCGTAGGGGTTAATCAGTGAAATGGGATCATTTGAGCCTGAGATTTTTTTAAGCCAGGCAGAATCTGTGCGCTGGTAAATGTTTTTTCCAGCTTGTTTTTTTACCTTGCAGCCCGATTCCAGTGGTTTAAAAACTCCAACATCAACACCTTGGGATTTAAAACCTGCTGCAAGAACACCAGTTACAAAGGTTTTTCCAACTCCTGTATCTGTTCCACAAATGAAAAAAGATTTTTTTCTCATTGATGATAGAGTATCGGCCATCCCTTTTTTTTCGCAAGTCTTTTCAAACGAAAGTCGGGATTAATAACATAGGGATGCCCTACCAGTGAAAGCAAAGGGGCATCTGAAATATGATCTGAATAAAAACTACAATTTGATAGTTCTACTTCTTGTTTCCTGGCCCAGTTTTGGGCATAGTGTACTTTGCCTTTCCCATAACAAATAGGTAACAGGGGTTCTGTTGTTAAACGCCCTTGGGCCACCTTAGGGCTTACACAAAAAAAAGCAGTAGCTCCAATGTGGTGTGCTAGAGGGGCAATAACCATTTGAGGGCCAGAGGTTAAAAGAACAATTTGATCTCCTCTTTTTTTATGTTCATTAATTAAATGAAGGGATTTTTTGAAGAAAAGATTTTTAATCTTTTCTTCAAACACATCTTTACCAATTTTAAGTATTTTTTCTTCAGAAAGACCGCCTAAATCAGCAAAAGCAATTTTATAGAGTGTATTGATGTTTTGGATAAAAATTTTTCCAAGGAGACTGTAATAAACAGCTTGGAGAATGCGTTTTTTCTTGAAAATCTTTTCTTTAACGAGCCGAAAACTGGCCAAGTAACCCGAGTTACCGTTAATGAGAGTATGATCAACATCGAAAAAAGCAATGGAAGGCATAGTTACTTCATTTTTTCAATTTATTATTTTCTATAAAACCTAAAAGATAACAAAATAAAAAAGCTGGAATTTTGAAAATATTTGTTTCTTTGATGATGCCGTAATTGGATACATTTTTTGTAATGGCAAAAGCATGAGAAACTTTTGGTGTATATTTAAAAAATTCTTCGTATGATTCAATAATTTTTCCTTCTGGATTTTCCTGATATTTAACTTCGTAGGCATGTATTGTATTGTTAGGAAGTGTAAATACAAAATCTATTTCCCTGTTTTTTCTCCAATATCCAGCCCAGGCGCCTTGAGAATGATAAAATGTATGAAGATGTTTTAACACGCAAGCTTCAACAAGGGGTCCTAGTTCATTAGGGTCTTCAAAAATTCCTTCGCCTTTGAGGAGTACGGCATTTCTTAAACTGGGATCGGCTATGTAGAATTTTGCCCTTGGTTTTAAGGATTTTTTTCCTTTTTGATTGAACGGATTTAATCGATAGATAAGATGGGTGTCTTCTAATCTTTGAAGATGATTTTCTACAGTAATGGGAGAAACTCCTAATTCTCTGGCAAGAGTATTTTTTTCAAGAATACCTCCTAGGTTAAAGCAGAGGTAAGCGAAAATTTTTTCCAAATGATGGAGGGACCGGGCATTGTATAACAGAGCCATATCTTGTTTGAGAGTTTTGTCGATAATGTCTTCTCGAATGAAGTTTTGAATCATGTTCAAAGGAAAGTTACCAGAGACGAAAGCTGGAAATCCCCCTTGGAGGAGGTAATTGTTGAATTCGCTTTGAAGGGGCGCGCACTGCAGCATAAGATCTGTTTTTTTTTGGGGAGAAAGTTTAGTTAATGTGTACAAATCAAAATCATTGGGTAATTCTGGTGGCGCTATTCCTTTAAGGGATAAGTATTCATAAAATGTAAGGGTAGGGACATGAATACTTGTCCATCGTCCTGCAGCCGATTCGGTTCGCTTTGAATTTTTAAGAAGTACTGCGGCAGAACCTGTAGCAACAATTCGTGTGCGGGGGTATTCTCGTAAAAAAGACATGAGCCAACGGGTCCAGTTTGGAATGTAATGGATTTCGTCTAAAAGCAGTAAATTATCATGATCAATGGTCCCAATATTTTTTTCATAAAGGTTTAAAATTTTTGGAAGATCATTTTGACTTAGTGTAAAATCTTCAAAGTTAAGGTAGATAATTTTTTTGGCGCGAGTTCCTTCTTTTAGATTTTTTGCTGCTATTTGATGCAGGAGTGTTGTTTTTCCTACACGGCGTGCTCCCGTAAGAATAATGGCGCGGTTTAAGTCCGGATAGGATAAAAAATTTAGGATTTCATAAAAAGCCAATTTTTTAAAAGGATGGGCTAAGTGTGAGGGAATATAACCCGTTTGCCACCAACTATTCTGGCGAGCCATGATGCCAAAAATTTGAGTTTCAGAAATAATCATAAATATATAGTATAGTTTATTTTTAATATAGTCAATATATATATCATACTATATATTTTATATAAATACCTAATTTTATTTAAAAATTTAGCTTATGGGTCTGTTGAAAAATATAGTTTTCCACCAATTCTGTCATTCCCCGCCCCTGCCTTTCCGCCAGAGGCGGACCAACCTTTGGCTGGCGCAGGGATGACAAAGGGGAGACATTTTTCAACAATCCCCTTATTTCGGGTTGAGCATGATTTTAGGATCTAAAAGTTTATCAATTTCTTTTTCGGACAAGATTTTTTCTTCGATAAGAACCTGCCGAATGGTTTTATTTTCTTTATAGGCTTTTTTAGAAACAGCAGCAGCTTTGTCGTAACCAATAACGGGATTTAAATTGGTAACTAAGGCCAGGCTTGCTTCCATTAATTCTTTGCAGCGTTTGGTATTAGCTTCAATCCCGTTCACGCATTTTGTGGCCAGCATACTTGATCCATTAGCGAGAAGTTTGATGGATTCAAAAAGATTTCCAGCAATAACAGGCATCATCACATTCAACTCAAAATTGCCATGTTGTCCACCAATTTGAATGGCAAGATCATTGCCTTGCACTTGAGCTGCAATTTGCATGACCGATTCCGGAATGACGGGGTTGATTTTCCCTGGCATGATGGAAGAGCCAGGTTGTAATTCTGGAAGATGAATTTCATGAATGCCACAACGTGGCCCACTGGCTAGCCAACGTAAGTCGTTGGCAATTTTCATGAGAGAAATAGCTACTGTTTTGAGAGCTCCACTTGCAAAAACACAGGCATCTTTTGCAGATTGAGCTTCAAAGTGGTTTTTAGCTTCAGAAAATTTAAGTTTTGTTTGTTGATTTAAATTTTCACACACTTTTTTTGCAAACTGAGGATGAGTATTAATTCCTGTGCCTACAGCAGTTCCACCAATGGCTAGTTCTAAAAGTCCATCCAAGGCTTGATGGGATCTTTTAATGCTTTGTTCGATTTGTGAGGCATAACCAGAAAATTCTTGGCCCAAGGTGATGGGAGTTGCATCTTGTAAATGGGTACGCCCAATTTTAATGACTTGAGAAAATTCTTTGGCCTTTTTTTCAAAAGAATTTTTAAGTTCGGTAAGTGCGGGAATAAGGCCTTGGGAAAAACCAAGGGCTGCCCCTACATGAATTGTAGTTGGAATTACATCGTTGGAAGACTGGCCACAATTAACATGATCGTTTGGATGCACCGGTTTTTTGGAGCCAACGATTCCACCAAGTTCTGGATTACAAAGATTAGCAATAACTTCGTTGGCATTCATGTTGGTAGAGGTGCCAGAGCCTGTTTGATAGATATCTAAAACAAAGTGGAAATCGTGTGTGCCAGTAGCTACTTCAAGAGCTTTTTTAGCGATAGCCTCGCCAATTTTTTTATCAAGTTTTCCTAAATCTGTATTGGCCACCGCAGCAGCCCATTTAACAAGGCCAAGGGCTTGAATGAAGCGGCGATCGAAACGACGATTGGATACCTTGAAATTTTCAACGGCTCTTTGGGTAGAAGCCCCATACAAAAATTCATTGGGGATTTTAATTTCCCCCATCGAATCGCTTTCAACGCGGTTAGCCATGAATCTCCTTTCAATTCAATGCACTTAAATTATTTTTTAGATTGATGCTAGAAAAATCATCTTTCGGCAAATTTAAATAGGACTTTATATTTGGCATGCCTAATGTAAAGTAGTACTTATGATTGCCAAGCAGGAAGGAAATATTCTTCGAACAACTTTAGGGCACCTCTAAAAACTATGGTTTCATGTCATCCCTGCGAAGGCAGGGATCCAGAAACTCTTGAAAAGACTGGATTCCCGCCTTCGCGGGAATGACAAATAGAAAAAAATTTGAGTAAATAGAGGTGCCTTTTGGTTATCAATCCACGTCTCAGTACTTTGCTGGGGCAACTTTTTGAGGCGATGGAAAGCACTCACTCGGTTTCTCAAATTGAGGGATGTAGAAGATACTTGGCATACAGTCCGCCTTTGTCTCCGTGGTCTGTAAATAATATAAAATTGATTTACAGAGGAATTTAATTCAAGTAATATTCCTCTGTAAAAATAATAATTATAATTTACAGAGGAACCCATGTTTTACGGTCGTGAATCCGAATTACAACAGCTTAAAGCCCTGTTAAAAAAAGAAACTGCCAGCCTTGTCGTAATGCGTGGCCGGCGTCGTATTGGTAAAAGTACGCTTGTTGAAAAGTTTGCTGAATCTTTCGGGCTTTTTTGCGAATTCCAGGGGCTGGCTCCACGGTCTGGGCTTAAAGATGACGACCAGAGACGAAATTTCAGTGAGCAAATGGGTAAAATTTTCAAGATTCCCCCCTTGCAGCTTGATCATTGGACCGAGGCTTTTGCGCATCTGGCAAGCCACACTCGGAAGGGGAGGACACTGATTTTTCTGGATGAAATTTCCTGGATGGCAGGCGGAGAGAGTGATTTTCTCGGAAAATTAAAAATTGTCTGGGATACGGAATTTAAAAAAAATCCAAGGCTTGTTCTTGTCTTGTGCGGGTCGGTTTCTTCCTGGATTGACAACAATATTTTAAGGGATGCCGATTTTGTAGGGAGGGTTTCGCTGGAAATCAATCTTCAGGAACTTCCCCTCAAAGACTGCCACGAATTTTGGAGGGACAAAAAAGGACGCATTTCTTCCATGGAAAAGGCTAAAATCCTGTGCGCCGTGGGAGGAGTGCCCAAATATCTTGAAGAGGTTGATTTTTCTGCAAGCTCCGAAAAAAATATTCAGAGGCTTTTTTTCAAAAAAAGTGGATTATTGTTCAACGAGTTTGACAAGATATTTTCGGATATTTTCAGCCAAAGGGCCCCACGTTACAAGGACATTGTTGGGGTTTTGGTTTCCGGAAAATGTTCGGCCCTGGAAGTAGCCAAAAAACTGGGGCTTTCGCAAAACGGTGACATTACTGAATATCTGACAGATCTGGAAAAGTCAGATTTTTTAAGCCGCGATTACACCTGGCAGTTTGATGGAAGAAAATCACGGATAAGCCGCTATCGCATCCGCGACAATTATCTGAGATTTTACCTGAAATATGTGGAGCCGATCAGGGAAAAAATCAGGTCTGGCCTGTACGAACCCAGGGGCCTGGAAAGCTTGAAACATTGGTCTCTCATTTTTGGGTTTCAGTTTGAAAACCTGATATTAAATAATTTAGGCGCCGTTTTAAATCATCTGGAGATCGACCCCAATTCTGTTATCAGTGCCTCCCCTTATTTTCAAAGAAAAACCAAGGGTAACAAGGGGGCCTGCCAGATTGATCTATTGATCCATACGAGGTTTTCTACCCTTTATTTGTGTGAGATAAAATTTAGGGTTCGGATAGGAAAGGAAGTTATTGATGAGGTAATTCAAAAAATAAATCTTCTAAAACGACCCAAGGGGATGTCGATTCGCCCGGTCTTAATTTGCGAGGGAGAGATAAGCGAGGAGGTTTTGGAAAGTGATTTTTTTGACCAAATCATTTCTTTCAAGGATTTGCTGTAAGTGCGGACGTTAGGCAATGGCAGGAAGCAGTCTGACGCAACAAAAACTAATAAAAGCCGATAATATTCAAGTGTTCTAGGAACGGGATTGACACGATATATTGCTTGTATCATAATAATAAATTCTGTGTGTGTTTTATGTTTTCTGGAGTGTTATGATGACTGTAACCCCAACAGGCTGTGCGCAACTGAGGGTCCTTCTGGATCAGGAGATTGAATACCCCTCACGTCAAGAAATGGTGGCATACTATCTAAACCCTGTTTACAGTGACGGCGGACTCACTCAGGATGATTTTACCTTTGCAGCCTCGCAGCATTTCCCAAGTCTCCCAGGGCTTTTTGCTACTTTTGACGAGTTTTCCAGCTGCTATGTTGCGTTGCAAAAAGAATTTGGTGGAAAGCAAAGCCCCGGGCCGGTTGAAACAGCGTTACCATCAAAATTTTTTTATCCACCTCAACGACCCGCCTCTTTTGCTAGAGACACAGACGTACAAGACTTGCCGGAAGATTTTATCAATTCAGCCAGTGATGGCGATCTCACGAATACCTTGAGTGCCTTTTTGGATGCCATCTTGCAACATGACAGAAAAGACCGTATCTTGCGTGATCTGGAAGATCTGCCGTTTCGGAGCAATTGGGGTGCCGCACTCATGGCTGTTGTTGTGACGAACTCTTTGCCCTTCACAGTTTCGCCCCTGCCTGATGACGTTGTAATTGGTCACCAGACAGAAGTGCTTGCTGCAGATGGCACAGGGATGCCGCAGAGAGTTATCCTCACAGATGAGGAAACAGGCCGGCGTTGGTTGCTGGCTAAAAAGAACTAAACACATAACATAAGGAGATTTCTATGAAATTTACATGGACCCTAGTTTGCTTGACCCTTCTTGTCTCTAGCCCGGCATGGGCACTTGATTTTGTGTTTGCAGAATCTGAAGGCAGCAACTCTTCGACGGCTAGTGTGGCCGATTGCCAAACACTAACTTCGGCGTCGGAGGCTAACGACTCGGATGCTTTTACCTATACATTCGAATGGAATACCCTCGAAGTTAGCAAACTAACAGAAATCTTGGATGCTGGTGGAACCTGCACCCTGAGCTACACAACCTCCATCAACTATGATCCAAGAAATCCTTCCAATCCCAAGGGCAGTGGCAAATCGTCCATGGAGGGTTTTGCGAAAGTAATGGCCTCCGCCTACGTGATCGATACGGATGGAACTACCTCAACAGTTGTCTACGAAAGCGCTGACACAATCACCGGTCTCTGCGCGGGGGATTGCACGGATCCCGACATACCTCCCTCATCTTACACCACAACCGCAACCAAGGGCACAAAGACAAAAAGTTCGTTTGACCTCACTAATACTTTCAAAACAGTTGTCGATTACATTCCTCTGGAGAATATGGATTACATAAAAGTCTCAGTGACCGGTTTCACAATTGCCTATGCCAAGTGCAACAGTACTTCGCAGGACAGACCGACGGCAACTGCCTCTGCCGCCCTTAAGGGTACGATTGTTTGTAAGAGCCCGTGAGCAGTCTTCTTGTGTCTCCAAAATTTCTCATGAAAAATAAAAATCTTCCCTTTCTCATTTTTTGGTTTTTGGTTTGTGTGGGTGTGGTTTGGTTTTACACAAGACATGCTTTTTTAAGGCCTACCGATGATCCCAAAGAAGCCATCCTTTATTCATCTCTTTTTTTATTTAATTTATTTTTGATGCCCAAGTGGTTTTATGCGCGTAAGGTAATGGGGTCTCTCCCCTTTTTTCTTGTTTTTGTTTACCTGGGGTACGGGTTTTTAAATGTTTTATTTGTAGCCACAGCTCATTTTGAAGGCATGGCGCTTTGGGGCAAAGAAGCCCTTTTACTTTTAACAGCTCTCAATCTGGCCCTTTTAGGAAAAGAAAAAATTGTTTTCGCTTGTTTTATTTTATGTGTGGTGGGGCTAGCGGCTTTTATATTTTCGGTAATTCCATCCCAATGGGTTGAAGTTTTAAATTCTTTTAAAAAAATTCCCATTGGGCATATTAGTTACTATTCTGATTTTGCACTTTTATCCCTTGGTTTTTGTATTTTGTTTTTTTACTATTTTCGTTTTGTAACTCCCAAAATTTTTTTTGGAACCGCATCTTTTTTTCTTTTTTGTCTTTTATGGTTATCGGCTACCAGGGCTAGTTTACTGGGTTTAGGATTTGCTTTAATTTTGGCTTTTTGTTTTTTACCTCAGAAAAAACATATTTTGTTGTGGCTAAGTATGGCTGTGGTGAGTTTGTTGTTTGTTAATAATGGTCTTCATTACAGCTTTAGAAATGTGAGCATAGCCCAACGTTTTGAAAAAATTATTCCTGAAGTTGAAAAACATTTTTCTACGAATGTTGTTTCAAATTCTGTTTCAAACTCCTTGGAACCTTCTTTGCAAATACAACAAGCGCAAAAAAATTCTAGATTGTGTATGTATCAAAATACCTGGGAAGGTTTTTTAGCCAAACCTCTTTTAGGTTGGGGAGTGGGGAGTTTTCGGTATAATTATCTAAGATTTATTAAACCAACAGATCCCGAGCAATCGCTTTTAATGAAGGGGCACAAGGTGTGGGTGATGTATCCCCATAATGAAAGTTTGAAACAACTTTTTGAAAGTGGTTTTGTTGGTACTCTTCTTTTTTACATGGTTTATCTTTTGCCTTGTTTTGCAGCTTTTTCTCTCTGGAAGAAAAAAGAAGATGATTTATTTTTAATTCTCTTGGGTGTGTTTTATCCCAGTATTGGTTTTGTTTTTCAGTTTGATACAGCTTTCCATAATCCTGTAATGCGGCTTGGTCTTCTTATTCCTCTTGCTCTTGGTTTTTATTATCTTTTGGATTTGAAATTTTCTTCTTGGCAGATTTTTTTTCTTAAACCTCTTTTTGTGATTTTTCTTTTTTTCTCCCTTCCTACATTAGGCTATGCATTTTCGAGTTACTATCTTGCCCATGGAAATAAAGAGAGTTTTGAAAAAATAGTGAAGCTTGCTCCTGGAAGATTTGAAACTTTAAGTCGCCTTTCTGGTTACTACATAAAAAAAGAGCGATTTGATTTAGCAGAACCTATTTTGAAAAGAGCGGTTCATACTTTTCCAAGCATTCCTGCTTTGCGAACCCAATTGGCTCATGTTTTTTTAAAAAAGGGAGAAAAAGTCAAAGCTCTGATGGAGTTAAAAGAACTTCAAAAAATGTATCCTGAAAATGAAGAAACCAGAAGATTGTTTGATCAAGTGATGACGATGCAATAAGACGCTGTTGAAAAGAGTTGTTTTTGGCCATACATTGCCATACACTATTATTCACAGATTTATCCACAGCTGTGGATAAGTTTAATAAGTAAAAACAATGGTTTATGATTAGAACTTTACAAAAAAAAGACCTTCATGGTACGCTCCATTTAATTAGAGTATCGTGGCCATTAAGGAGTATTAATTATTTGTGCGACTCAAGCGACTAGAAATAATCGGTTTTAAGTCCTTTCTAGAAAAAACTATCGTTAGTTTTGACAAAGATGTGACTGCCATTGTGGGTCCTAATGGTTGCGGCAAGTCAAACATTGTTGATGCTATTTGTTGGGTTATGGGGGAACAATCAGCTAAACATCTTCGTGGAAAATCCATGGAAGATGTTATTTTTGCAGGATCTGAAGTAAGAGCGCAACTGTCAATGGCCAGTGTTGAACTTACTTTTTCAACAGAAGGCTATCAAACTCCTTTTCAATATGCTGATCAATCTGAAATTTCAGTATGTCGAAGACTCTATCGCACAGGAGAATCAGAATATTTTATCAATCGTATCCCTGTGCGTTTGAAAGACATCACAGATTTATTTTTAGGTACAGGTGTTGGCCGCAAGGCTTATTCGGTAATTGAACAAGGGAAGGTACATCAAATTGTAACGGCTAAGCCCGAACAACGTCGCTACTATATCGAAGAAGTGGCAGGCGTTTCCAAATTTAAAGCACGAAAAGAAGCAGCCGAGCGCAAAATTGAGGCAACTCAGCAAAATTTGCTTCGTTTAACAGATATTGTTACTGAAGTAGAAAGACAAATACGTACGTTAGATCGGCAAGCAAGAAAGGCCGAAAAATATCGTGAAGTCAAAAACGAATTTACAACTCTTGATTTAAAACTTCTTTCTACCAAGTATCAGCATTTCTATGAGGCGCAAGACCAACTAGAGAAAGATTTAAAAGAATTAGATGGAAACGAAGTAAGTCGTAAAACATCACTTCTGGAACAAGAAAACAAAGTAGAAATTTATCGAACCGAATTAATTGAGCTCGAAAAAAATTATCAGTCTGTTCAGAATAATCATTACGAAATTACAAATGCGGTTAAACTGGGTGAAGCTGCCTTTAGTTACAAAAAAGAAGAGCTAGAAGGGCTTGTCAAAAATAGGGAAGTTTTGGATTGTGACATTGAAGAAGTTGAAAAAGAATTAACTGGCATGAACAATGGCCTTGATCAACTAGGAGAGCAGAAAATGCTCGTGGATTTTGAGGAGGCTAGTTTAATTGACGAGGTAGAGGTGTTGCAAAAAGAAGTAGACGAAAAAAATACATCCATTGCAAATTTAAGAACATGTGTAGATCAAATACGTGAATTACTTTTTACTACCGAGGCCCGTTTGCAAAAACTAGAAACTCTTTTGGGTGAGAAAGATCGAAGAGGAAGTGAAATTAGAAATCGCCTGGAAAAAGAAGAAATAGAATTAGAAGAATTAAAAAAACAATACAATCAATTCGATTGTATTTATCGCGAATCAAATCAAGCCTTAGATTCTTTAAAACAACTTAAACTCGATCTCCATGTGCGTACAGATTCTCTTTTTTCTGAAGTGGCTAGTTTAAAAGAAATACTTAAAAGCAAACAAGATGCCCTTTTAAGTTTGAAAGAAGAGCTTGCTCTTAAAAAATCTCGTTTAGTTTCCCTAGAAGAACTTCAACGTAATTTTGAAGGTTATGAAGAAGGCACACGTCAGGTCATGCTTCAAAAAGAAAAAATGAACCAGGAAGGCATTTTTGGTACGGTAGCTCAATTTGTTGAAACAGAGCCTCGTTATGAGGGAGCTATTTCAGCAATTTTAGGTGAGAAACTCCAGTATGTTGTTGTTAAAAGCCAACAAGAAGGTTTGGAAGCTGTGCAATATCTCCAGTCAGTATCGGCTGGTCGTACTTCTTTTGTGCCCCTGCAGCTTAGAAACTATGCAAGTGATCATGGAGATATCCCTACTCAGCAAGGGGTATTAGGCCCCATGAAACAATTCGTACGTTTTAAAAATGACTATGATCATCTGGCAGATTTTCTTTTTGGTGATGTAGTTTTGGTTGAAGATTTAAAAAAGGCAGTGGATCTTTGGGCCTCTAATGGCCATCGTAAAACATTAGTAACCTTAGGTGGCGAGGTGGTTGATCCTACTGGAGTGATCACAGGAGGAAGCCCTGCTAAAACTTCTCAGGCTCTTTTAGAAAAGAAAAGAGAAATGAAAGAACTGGCTCAAATGATTTCTCTTTTAGAAGATGAACTCAAAGAAAAAGAAAAAGGTTTTACTGATCTTGCCAGCAAATTAGAAAATTTAGAATCTCATTTAGAACAAACAAAAACAAATTCGGTAGAAGAGGAAATTAAAGTTTCTAATCAGGAAAAAGATATTGTGCACTTAAAGAAAGATTTAGAAGCTCTGGAAAAAAAACAAACCGAGTTAACCATGGCTATCGATTTAGATCGCAAAGCCTGGGATATTTTACTTCCAGAAATGGCTACCTACCAGGCTGAACAAAAAGAATTGGTGGTCAAATCAAACGAAAATAAAAAAATTCATGAAGAAAAACGTTTTCAACTTGAAGAACATCAAAAGCTCATTGAATCGAGAGTTGCTGCCTTAACCAAGAAAAAAATAGAACTTGCCCAGGCTAAAGAAAGAAATATTCATCTCGAAAACGAAGTAAATCGCATCATTGAAGAAAAAAATCGGCTTCGTTTGATGATTGCCGATTTAGAAACCAAAAGAGAAATTGCAGATGGAAGGGTAGAATTTTTAAAAAGTGAAATTTATCATACAAACAGAACTATCCAGAAAAAATTAAAGCAAAGAGCTTCTATCGAAGAAGATGTGGTGGTTCAAAGGGAAAATTACGAATCTCGAAGTAGTGCTATCCGTGATTTAGAGTTAACACTGCGTCAATTAAGACAAGATCACGATGAAGCTAGTAGTAAATTGAACCAAGTTTCTATTTCTTTAACTGAAACCAGGGGAGAAATGAAAATTTTAACTGAGCAATGTTTGGAAAGACATCAAATACTTTTAGCCGATATCTACCAAAACCATTTAGATGAAACCCTCATATTAAATGAAGTGGAAGAAAGAGTGAAGGTTTTGCGTGATCAACTTTCACGCATGGGAGAGGTAAATACAGGAGCCTTAACTGAATATGAAGAACAAAAAACGCGATTTGATTTTCTTTCCAAACAAAAAGAAGATTTAGAAAATTCTTTAACCGAGCTGCAAAGAGTGATTCAAAAAATTAACCGAACAACCAAGGAAAAATTTTTAGAAGCCTTTCGAATGGTTGATGAAAAATTTCAGGTTATTTTTCCTCATCTTTTTAAAGGGGGCAAGGCTAAACTGCTCTTAATCAATGAAAATGATCTTTTAGAAAGTGGTGTAGATATTATTGCCCAACCACCTGGTAAAAAATTACAATCCATTAGCCTCCTGTCTGGAGGTGAAAAAGCTCTGACTGCAGTGAGTCTTATTTTTGCCATGTTTTTAATTAAACCATCGCCATTTTGTATTTTAGATGAAGTGGATGCACCCTTAGATGATGTAAATGTAGGACGATATAACGATATCATTCGTGAAATGACAGGTAAAACCCAATTTGTTGTTATTACCCATAACAAAAATACCATGGAGACAGCCGATGTGCTCTATGGGGTTACAATGCAAGAGGCGGGTGTATCGCAGCTCGTTTCCGTCGAAATGCATTAAAGCACTGTTGAAAAACGCCCATCTACTTCGTTAAACAAAAAATTGAATCAATCAACGTACATTTTAAGTACGCCTCTTGATTCAATTTTTTGTTTGCCTTGTATCTGGGCATTTTTGAACAGTGCTTTTAAGGGTAATTTTTCACACCTGCATCATTGACAAGCTCCCAAAAATTACTTAAAGGCATCGCATGCATCATCCTTATCTCCCGGTGTTATTGATTATTGTGCTCGGGGGTCTTTTTGCTGGTGTTTTTCTTTTAGCCTCCTCTCTTATTGGCCCCAAAAAGGGCACCAAATCTAAGTTATCTCCTTATGAATGTGGCTTAAAACCCGTTGGAAATGCTAGAGAAAGGCTAGATGTAAAGTTTTCGTTAGTTGCCATGCTTTTTATTCTTTTTGATATCGAAACTGTTTTTCTTTTTCCTTGGGCTGTTTTGTACCGAGATTTCATTAAAAGTGGTTTGGGCCTCTTTATGGCTATCGAAATGGGGATATTTCTTTTCATTTTGGCAGTTGGCTTGGTGTATGTGTGGCGAAAAAAGGCCCTTGATTGGAGATAAAATGGATCTAGGTAAATTTTTTGGAGATACAATTCTTACGACCCGCATGAAAGATTTAGTTAACTGGGGACGTAAGTATTCTCTATGGCCCATGCCTTATGGTACAGCTTGCTGTGCTATCGAATTTATGGGTGCTGTTTCAGCCATGCATGATATTTCACGTTTTGGTGCCGAAGTTGTGCGTTTTTCACCACGTCAATCCGATTTACTTTTAGTGATGGGCACTATTAATTATAAACAAGCCCCTGTTTTGAAAAAAATTTATGAACAAATGTGCGAGCCAAAGTGGGTTGTCGCTGTTGGAGCCTGTGCTTCTTCGGGTGGGTTTTATGATAATTACAGTGTGATTCAAGGCATTGATGAAGTGATCCCGGTGCATGTGTATGTTCCTGGATGTCCTCCGCGTCCAGAACAAATTATGGATGCTGTGATCAAAATCCAAAAAATGATTGATCCGAAAGGAGCCCTTGATTAATGACAGTTGCCGAAATTTTAAAAAAAGAATTTCCTGAAAGTTTTATAAGTGAACACCATGATTATGGAGACGAAACTGTTTTTATTCAAAAATCCAATATTGTGACTGTGATGCGTTTTTTAAAATATGATGCGAGAACTTCTTTTGAACAACTGCTTGATTTGTGTGGTGTTGACTATCAAGGAGAAACACCTCGTTTCGAAGTGGTGTATCACTTGTATTCTTTGAGTAAGAAAAAAAGATTAAGAATTAGGGTAAAGGTGGATGAGACTGATTTAAAAATAAATACCATTATTCCTGTTTGGGAAATTGCTGATTGGTTTGAACGTGAGGCTTGGGACATGTATGGTATTTATTTTGAAGGTCACCCTAACTTAAAAAGACTTTTAACTTGGGAAGGTTTTGTAGGGCATCCTTTAAGAAAAGATTATCCGGTAAATAAACGCCAACCTATTCCTGAACCCTTGGATATTGTTTAATTATGCCAGCGCTAAAGCAAGAATTAGAATCTGAAACCATGCTTTTAAATGTAGGGCCCTCACATCCAGCCATGCATGGCGCACTTCGCACTCAGATGGAGTTAGATGGTGAACGCATTGTAGGTTCAGCCAGTGAAATTGGTTATCTTCATCGTTGTTTTGAAAAACATTCAGAATGTTCTACTTACCAACAAATTATTCCTTATACCGATCGTCTTAACTACCTTTCAGCTCTTATGAACAATGTGGGTTATTGCATGGCTGTAGAAAAGCTTCTCAAAATTGAAGCTCCTGATCGTGCGATTATTATTCGAGTGATTATGTGTGAACTTTCTAGAATTATGGATCACTTTGTTTGTGTAGGAACCAACTTGGTAGATATTGGAGCTCTTACTAATTTTTGGTTTTTCTTTAATATCCGTGAGAGAATTTACAATTTAATAGAAATGGTTACAGGTGCCAGGCTAACTTATTCCTACACTCGGATTGGAGGAGTAGCCAGAGATTTGTATCCTGCTTTTGCAATCGATTGCCGCATTGTTTTAAAAGAAGTGGAACAGGCCGTAAAAGATGTGTTGGGTCTTATTCAGCATAATCGTATTTTAGTTGAACGTACTGTCGATGTAGGTGTGGTAACAAAAGAACAAGCAATTGAATGGGGATTTACTGGCCCATGCCTTAGAGCCTCAGGGTATGATCATGATTTGCGTAAGGCCGAACCTTATTATTTTTATGATCAATTTGATTTTGATATTCCCATTGCTGAAAATGGCGATAGCTATGATCGTATTATGGTGAGGATGGAAGAAGTAAGACAATCCACACGTATTGTACTTCAAGCATTAGAAAAATTACCATCAGGGCTAATCATGACAGATGCTGCCCTGGTTTCACTGCCACCTAAAGAAGAAGTGTATGGAAGTATAGAGGGGTTGATGAACCACTTCAAACTTATCATGCACGGTATTCTACCTCCCAAGGGAGAAATTTATAGTGCAACCGAAGCTGCTAATGGGGAATTAGGTTTTTACATTGTAAGTCAAGGGGGAGCTTCCCCTTATCGCATTAAAGTACGGCCTCCTTGTTTTCCCATTTTTGCAGTCTTTGATAAAATGATTAAGGGACTCATGGTGGCCGATGCCATTGCCATTTTAGGGGGATTAAATGTGGTAGTAGGGGAGTTGGATCGATAATGTTGTTTCAATTTAATGCACAAAATCAAAAAAAGTTTGAGGAACTTCTCTCACACTATCCTACTAAGGTTGCAGCGCTTTTACCAACGCTTTGGTTGGTGCAAGAACAAGAAGGAAATATTTCTTTTGAAGCGATGGAAGTTGTGGCCAATCTTTTAGATGTTTCTCCTGCTCATGTTTATAGTGTGGCTACTTTTTACACCATGTATCATTTAAAACCTGTTGGGAAACATCATCTTCAGGTATGTCGTACTTTGTCTTGTGCTTTGATGGGTTCAGAAAATCTACTTGAGCATTTCAAAAACAAGTTAAAAATTAATGAAGGAGAAGTAACTCCTGATGGACGTTTTTCACTGTGTGCAGTGGAATGTTTGGCCAGTTGTGGCACTGCGCCTGCCATGATGGTGAATGAAACATACCATGAGAATTTAAATGTACAAAAAGTGGATCAGATTTTGAAAGAGTTAAAGTAGGGGCACGGCGCGCCGTGCCCCTACGGGAAACTAAAATTTAAAAATGAATGCTCCTAAGAAACAATTAGTTCTTACCAACCGCGTGGGTATCCCCGATTCTCACACCCTGGCTGTTTATCAAAAAACGGGGGGCTATTCAAAAGCCCTATCAAAAACTTTTTCACAAACTCCAGATGGGGTTATTGAAGAAGTAAAAAATTCAGGGCTGAGAGGGCGTGGAGGAGCTGGATTTGCCTGTGGCATGAAATGGAGTTTTGTTCCTAAAAATACAGGAAAACCCACCTATCTTTGTGTAAATGCCGATGAATCCGAGCCCGGAACTTTTAAAGATCGCCTTCTTTTAGAAAAAGATCCTCATCAACTCATCGAAGGAATTATTATCGCCTGCTATGCCATTAACTGTCATACGGCCTACATTTATATTCGTGGTGAATTCGATTTATCTTACAAACGCATCCACAAAGCCATTGAAGAAGCCTATGCCCAAGGCATTTTAGGAAAAAATGTTCTGGGGAAAAATTATGCCTTGAATGTTTATATTCATCGTGGAGCTGGCGCTTATATTTGTGGTGAAGAAACAGCTCTTTTAGAATCCATTGAAGAAGGAAAAGGGCAACCCCGCATTAAACCTCCTTTCCCTGCTGTGGTTGGTTTATTTGGGTGCCCCACCATTATCAACAATGTTGAAACTCTTTCGGCGCTTCCCTTTATTTTATCAGAAGGGGCCACTGCTTATAAAAAGTGGGGAACAGAAAAATCACCAGGTACCAAACTTTTTTCTGTTTCAGGCCATATTCAAAAGCCAGGCGTTTACGAATTGCCTCTGGGATATTCTTTGAAAAAATTAATTGAAGAAAATTGTGGAGGAATGACTGCTGGAAAAAAACTGAAGGCCGTTATTCCTGGGGGATCATCGGTTCCTATTTTAACAGCCAAGGATGTAGAAACCATGATGTTAGATTACGAATCTGCCATTGCTCATGGATCTATGCTTGGTTCTGGCGGAGTGATTGTCATGAACGAAGATGTGGATATGGTTTGGGCTTTAAAAAATCTAACACGCTTTTATGCTCACGAGTCTTGTGGACAATGCACGCCTTGTCGTGAGGGAACAGGTTGGGTGGATAAAATTCTTTATCGTATGTTGCATGAAGGTGGCACCAATGAAGATTTAAATCTTTTAACTGACATAAGTCATAACATGATGGGAAAAACCATTTGTGTTTTAGCTGATGCAATGGCAATGCCCGTTTTAAGTTATATTAAAAAATTTCCTGATGATTTTAGAAATCACTTCAGGAGAACAGGAAGTTCTCCCAGGGCCAAGGTTATTTAATATGGCAAAGATTAAGTTAAAAATTGATGATCGTGAAATAGAAGCCGAAGCAGGAACAACGGTTTTAGAGGCTGCAAAAGCTGTTGGTATTGAAATTCCCCATTATTGTTATCATCCTGGTCTTTCTATCGATGGTAATTGCCGTATGTGTTTGGTGGAGATAGAAAAAATCCCAAAGCCTGTTATTAGTTGTCATACCCGTGTAGCGGAAGGCATGGTCGTTAAAACCCAAACAGAAAATGTTAAAAAAATGCGCAACTCTGTGATGGAGTTTTTACTTATTAATCATCCACTTGATTGCCCTACTTGTGATCAGGCAGGTGAATGTCGTTTGCAAGATTACTACATGCAATACGATCGCATTGCTTCTCGTTTTGCCGAAGAAAAAGTTCATAAAAATAAAATGGTCGATTTAGGTGCTGGTGTTATGTTGGATCAAGAACGTTGTATTGCTTGCAGCAGATGTGTGCGTTTTTGTAACGAAGTTTCAAAAACGGGCGAACTTGTTTTAGCCAATCGGGGAGATCATGTTACCATTACAACTTTTCCAGGCAAAAAACTTTCAAATCCCTATGCAGGAAATGTGGTTGATATTTGTCCCGTAGGAGCTTTAACGAGCAATGAGTTTCGGTTTAAAAAACGGGTTTGGTTTTTATCTAAAACTGAATCTGTTTGTACTGGTTGCTCACGTGGTTGCGCTATTGAAATTCATTTTGAGGCTTCCAAGGTTTATCGTTTGATTCCACGGTTTAATCCTCAAGTAAATAGCTATTGGATGTGTGATGAAGGTCGTCATGGATTTCATTTTGTTAATGAAAATCGTATTTTAAAACCCACAAAAAATGGAGTTGAAATTTCAGCGAGTATGGCTATTTCCTATTTAGCAGGAGAAATTAAGAATCTTTCGCCTGCCTCTCTAGGCATTGTGGCTCATGCTACTTTGAGCAATGAAGTTTTAAGTATACTCAAAGAATTGGGAACAAGCTTAGGAACTCAAGTATTTTTTAGTCGAAATGAACCTCACAATCCATTGAGCGATCATTTTTTGATGACTAAAGATAAAAATCCTAATCAAATGGGTATTAATCATATGGGTTTTAAACCCTTGTCTGAGTTAACCCAAGGTCAAAGCCTGATTGTCATCAATGGGCTATCAAAAAAAGATGGAGAGCTTGTCACTCAAAAGAAAGCCAAGGTGATAGCTCTTTTTTCTGCCAATGAATCAGAGCTTTCTAAAAATTGTTCTCTGGTTTTCCCCATTCCTACTTTTGCTGAACAAAATGGACATTTTACAAATGGAGATGGTTTAGTCCAAGCTTTCAAGGCAGCCTTTAAACCAAGAGGAGAATCCAAAGAGATTGGAGTTTATTTACATATGTTACTTGCGCAATTGGAGGACAAAAAACCTAGGGTTGCTTTTGGAATTTAATGGGTATTATTATTGCAAAAATTTTAATTCCTTTTCTCATCATTGTTAATTTAATTCCGCTTTTGATTTGGGTAGAAAGAAAAGGTTCGGCCTATATTCAAGATAGACGAGGGCCTAATCGTGCAAGTTTTTTTGGAATTCGGTTGGGTGGGCTTTTGCATGCATTAGCAGATGTTATTAAACTCATAACCAAAGAAGATATTATTCCCTCTCAGGTGAATAAACCTTTTTTTATTTTAGCACCTTTTATCACTCTTACCATTGCATGTGTTACCTATGCGGTTATTCCATTTGCCGATCCCTTAATCATTGATGGTAAACTTTTTCCATTACAGGCCGCTAATTTGAACGTGGGAATTTTGTATATTCTTTCTATGTCATCGCTGGGTGTGTTTGGTGTGATGCTAGCGGGATGGTCGTCCAACAATAAATATGCTCTTTTAGGTGGTTTGCGTTCTTCGGCCCAGATGTTTAGCTACGAAATTTCCATGGGGCTTTCCCTCATGAGTGTAGTGATGATTGGGGGTTCACTAGAACTCACAACAATTATTAATCAACAAAGCCATTTTCCTTGGCAATGGAATTTTTTGAAGCAGCCTTTGGCTTGTCTTTTATTTATTGTTGCTACCTTTGCTGAAACTAATCGCAATCCATTTGATCTTCCCGAAGGTGAATCTGAAATTGTAGCCGGGTATCATACAGAATACAGCTCCATGAAGTTTGCCATGTTTTTTATGGCCGAATATGCTCATATCATCATTGCTTCGGCTCTTATTTCTTGTCTTTTTTTTGGAGGATGGCAATTTCCTTTTTTAAGCACTCATTTTTTGCGAGAACAAGCAGGAGAAGGAATTTTTATTTTACTTTTGGCTCATGCTTTTCTTTTTGTACTGATTGGGATTTTTCTTTTATCAAAATTTAGCAAAGGCAAGTACGGGGATAAAAGAGATTATGAGGTTCTTGTTATTGGAGTTCCTTTTACTCTGTTAGGTTTGGGTCTTGGCTTCACAGCTCTTTTTATTGGGACAGGGGATTATGGTGTGATGGGGAGACAAATTTTTGCGGCTTTGATGCAATTTGGAGCTCTCATGACTAAAATCTTATTTTTCTGTTGGCTCTTTATTTGGGTACGTTGGACTCTTCCTCGTTTTCGCTATGATCAATTGATGCATTTGGGTTGGAAGGTCATGATTCCCTTATCGCTCGCTAATATTTTTATAACAGGTGTTGTTTTATTGTTTTTATAAAATATGACTGAACTTCATTTTTTTTCTATTTTTGCATTGATTACGGTGGTGATGGCTCTTTTGATGATTTTGCAAAGAAATCCCGTTTCATCGGCGCTTTGTCTTGTGTTTTCTTTTTTTGGCTTAGCAGCTCTTTATGTGTTGGCAGATGCTGCTTTTGTTGGGACCTTGCAGATTTTAGTATATGCAGGGGCTATTATGGTTTTGTTTGTTTTTATCATTATGCTGCTTAATTTAAATCCAAAAGATTTGGAAGATGATCATATCACTCCCTTCAAAGTTTCTTTTTTAAGTGTAGGTTTGGTTGTTTTATTTTATCTGGCTTATCTTGTTTTAAAGCTGCCCTTAGAATCAAGTGCTGGAATAATGCCAGAAAATTTTGGTCAAGTAGAACCAGTAGCGCGCCTGATGTTTCAAACTTATTTAATTCCCTTTGAGATCGCCTCAATTTTAATTTTGATTGCTATTGTTGGGGTGGTACTTTTAGCAAAGAGGAAATTTTAAATGATAACAGTTCAACATTTTTTGGCTTTATCCGTTATTCTTTTTGGCTTGGGAGTTTTAGGGCTTGTTATTCGCAAGAACTTATTGATCATTTTTATGTGTATTGAACTCATGCTCAATGCCTCTAACTTGGCTCTTGTTGCCATGGCTCGCCATTTTGGAAAAATGGATGGGCATGTAATTGCATTTTTTGTGATGGCCATTGCAGCCAGTGAAGCAGCTCTTGGTTTAGCCATTGTTGTTACTTTGTTTCGCTCTCGTAAAACGATTCGTACGAGCGATTGGAGAATTTTAAGGGGTTAATGATGGAATCCACATTTTTATCTTATCTTCCCTATTGTGTTGCAGGTTTCCCTTTGCTTGGGTTTGTGATCAATACTCTCGTGGCTCTTTTGTGGGCTAAAAACCAAAAGCCAGGAAGCGAAGCTTTAGTTAAGTTGGTGGGGTGTTTATTTCCTATTTTGGCTTTTATTCTTTCGCTCATTTGTTTTTCCATTTTACGCAATTCACCTGAGGGCATGGTTATTTCACCTCCAGCTCTTTTCCGTTGGATTGATACGGCTCTTTTAACTGTGGATTTTCGTTTTATGATTGATCCCTTAACGGCCACCATGATGCTTGTGGTAACGGGAGTGGGATCTCTCATTCATATTTATGCTACGGGCTACATGCATGGAGATCAAGGCTTTGCCAGGTTTTATGCTTACTTAAATCTTTTTTTATTTTTCATGTTGCTTCTCATTATGGGCAATAATCTTTTGGTTCTTTTTGTAGGATGGGAAGGAGTGGGCTTATGTTCTTACTTGCTCATTGGTTTTTGGTTTACAGATGAAGAGAAAGCCAAGTGTGGCAAAAAAGCTTTTATTGTTAACCGCATTGGAGATTTTGGTTTTTTGTTAGGAATTTTTTTGGTTATGCATACCTTTCTATCGCAGAGCCAATCTTCTGATCTTAATTTTTTGGATTATTCTTTTATCGCTCAGCACAAGGATCTTTTTCTTTCAGAGGCTACTCTGATTGCTTTATGTTTTTTTGCTGGAGCTGCGGGAAAATCAGCCCAAATTCCACTTTATGTTTGGCTTCCTGATGCTATGGCAGGTCCAACTCCTGTTTCGGCCTTAATTCATGCAGCTACCATGGTGACAGCAGGCATTTTTATGATAGCCAGGCTTTATTTCCTTTACGAATTGGCGCCAGTAGCTCTTCAGGTTGTAGCCATTATCGGGCTTCTCACAGCTTTAATGGCTGCCAGTATTGCTCTCACACAAACTGATATCAAAAAAGTTTTGGCTTATTCTACTGTTTCGCAATTGGGTTATATGTTTTTAGCTCTTGGAGTTGGAGCTCCACAAGCTGCTATTTTTCATGTGGTCACTCATGCTTTTTTTAAGGCCTGCCTTTTTCTTTGTGCTGGCAGTGTTATTTATGCCTTGCATCACCAGCAAGATATTCGACACATGGGAGGATTGTTTAAAAAAATACCAGTTACCTCTCTTGCTTTTCTTGTATCTACTATTGCCATAGCGGGTATTCCGCCCTTAGCTGGCTTTTTTAGCAAGGATGAAATTTTATTTCATACTTTTACTCATGCCCCGCGAATTTTTTACATCGTTGGTTTTTTAGTTTCGGGCCTTACTTCTTTTTACATGTTCAGACTTTTCACGCTGGTATTTTTAGGAAAGTATCGAGGACACCTGGAGCCGCATTATTTACCCCTAGCCATGGATGCCCCCATTGCTATTTTGGCAGTTTTAGCCCTTGTTGGAGGATTTATCGGAGTGCCAGAGGTTTTAGGTGGAACCAATCGGATAAGTCATTGGCTTGCATTTCTTTCCACAGAAATACACGGAGAAGAAGTAGCACATCATGGTACCGAACTTATTTTAATGGGCATTTCCTCCGCATGGGCTTTAATAACAGCTTTTATGGCTTTTTCTTTGTATCTCAAAAATCCAGAATGGACCAAAACTTTGAAAGAAAAATGTCAGCAACTCTATAACCTTGTTTCTAGAAAATATTATGTGGATGAAATTTATGATGGGATTTTTGTTCGGCCCCTCGTGTGGTTATCTCACAAGTTTTTTTGGAAGGGAATGGATGAGGCCATTATAGATGGAGTGATGGTACATGGTTTTGCAGATATTTCGCTAGTGGCTTCGCGTATTATTTCTAGGTTTCAGTCTGGATTTTTAGGGCACTATGTTGTTTTCTTTGTTTTGGGACTTATTGGAATTATGTTTTACTTGGCGGTTGGATAAATGGAGTTGATCAATAATCACATTTTAACCATTTTGATTGCATTTCCCGTAGTGGTTTCTTTTGTTTTTTTAATTATCCCGCGTGAAGAAAAAAAACTGCTGATGTACTTAGCAGGCTTGTCTGCTTTGGTTGAATTTATTTTTTCGCTTCATCTTTATTTTTATTTTAAAAATACAGGTTCTTTTGAATTTATCGAGATTAAACCCTGGATTCTAACCTGGAAAATTAATTATTTTGTGGGTGTTGATGGGGTAAGCCTGTTTTTGGTTTTATTAATCACTTTTCTGATGCCTTTGGTTTTATGGTCGGCTTGTTCTTCAATTAAGGTGAGGGTGAAAGAATTTGTAGTGAGCATGCTTATTTTAGAATCAAGCATGATTGGTGTTTTTTGTGCTCTCGATTTATTTTTGTTTTATGTTTTTTGGGAAGTGATGTTGGTTCCGATGTATCTTTTGATTGGAGTATGGGGTGGAAAAAATCGCATTTATGCTACTATCAAGTTTTTTCTTTATACCATGGCTGGTTCGGTCTTGATGTTGGTGGCTATTCTTTTTCTTTATTATCAAGGAGGAAATACCTTCAACCTAGTAGAACTTTACGAACACACATTAGGTTTTACGGCTCAATTGTGGTTATTTTTGGCTTTTGCATTAGCCTTTGCTATTAAAGTTCCGCTTTTTCCTTTTCATACTTGGCTTCCCGATGCTCACGTTGAAGCACCTACTTCAGGCAGTGTTATTTTGGCAGGCGTTCTTCTTAAAATGGGTACCTATGGTTTTTTCCGTTTTGCAATGCCTCTTTTTCCTGAAGCTTTTGATCTTTTAAAGCCTTACTTGGTTATCTTAGCGGTGATTGGCATTGTTTATGGAGCATTGGTGGCCATGGTGCAAACAGATATGAAGAAGCTTATTGCTTATTCTTCAGTTTCACACTTGGGTTTGGTGATGTTGGGTTTATTTTCGTTAAATCCTACCGGGATGCAGGGGGCACTTTATCAAATGCTCAACCATGGTATTTCTACAGGAGTGCTTTTTTTACTGGTGGGTGTGCTTTATGATCGAACTCACTCTCGAGAAATTAGTCTTTATGGCGGCATTGCTAAAGCAATGCCAATCTATGCCACCTTTTTTTTGTTGGCCACCATGGCTTCTATCGGATTGCCTTTAACCAATGGTTTTGTAGGTGAGTTTCTAACGCTAGCTGGCAGTTTCCAAACAATTCAAATTCCAACCATCATTGGAGCTACAGGTATTGTGTTGTCTGCTGTGTACATGCTTTGGCTAGTTGAGCGTGTGTTTTTTGGAAAATTAAAAACTCCAGGTGGCCAAACACTATTGGATATCACAAGACAAGAATTTTTGATTCTTCTTCCCTTTATCATTTTGATTTTTTGGATGGGTATTTATCCAAAACCATTTTTAAGTAAAATGAATCGTCCTATCGAAAATTTACTCATCCAGTTGGCACCAGAGCAAACGGAGGAAGGGCCCGTTCAGATACATGAAGAAATTCATATGAGGTAGTCATTCATGATGGATGTTTTGATTTACAAAAAAATATTTTTTTCGGGTTTGCCCATTTGGATTTTACTAGCAGGCGGGCTTATTGTTTTGTTGGTAGATGCTTTTATCAAAAACAATCGTGAAATTGTTTTTTATCTTGGTCTTATTTCTTTTGCTGTGTCTATTGCTTTTGTTTTTAAACGCTGGGTGACTTCTGATTTTGTGCCTGTTGATTTTCTTACTTTTGATCGATTAAGTTATTTTTTTATTCTTTTAGTGATGCTTACTGGTTTTTTAAGCCTTTTAAATTCTCATGGATATTTAAAAAGTGGAATCAATGATGATGACGAAGTGATTTTAACCACGATGCCAGCTGCTTTTGTCAGTTTGATTATTTTTTGTGTGGTTGGACAAATTTTTCTTTTTGCATCTGATCATCTCATTGTTAATTTTATAGGCTTAGAATGTCTTTCTTTAGGAACTTATGCCTTGGTAGGATCACGCAGACAAGATGCTCGTTCTAATGAAGCTGCTATTAAATATTATGTAACAGGCAGTTTGGCCTCGGCAGTTATTCTTTATGGTATTGTTCTTTTGTATGCCTCTTATGGTACCCTTCGTTTGGATGAACTTGCTCAAATTAAATCGGCATCTTCCTTGGGGCCTGTTTTTCCTCGTGTGGCCATGTCTCTTATTTTAGTTGGTTTCTTTTTTAAGGTTTCTTTGGTGCCCTTTCATTTTTGGACTCCTGATGTTTATGAAGGAGCCCCCACACCCGTAACAGGTTTTATGACTTCGGCAGTTAAAATTGCCAGTTTTGCTTTTTTAATCAGACTTCTTAATTCCATCCATTTTTTTGGGGATCAAAAACTGGTTTCTATTTTAGCTTTTTTGGCAGGGCTCACCATGGTGATTGGAAATTTGGGAGCTTTAGTCCAGGATAATTTAAAACGGATGTTGGCTTATTCTTCTATTGCCCATGCAGGCTATATTCTTTTGGGAATGGTTGCTTGTTATGAAGGGAGTGTTTTTAATGTTTCTTTGGCTATGCCTGTTTTATTTTACCTGCTCACCTATCTTTTTTCAGTATTAGGGGCTTTTGGTGTTTTATCAGTGATGATTTGGGATAAAAAAGAGGCTTGTCAACTTTCAGATTTAACAGGCATGGGATATACAAGGCCTGTTTTATCTTTTGTCTTTTGTGTTTTTCTTTTTTCACTTTTAGGATTTCCACCAACAGCTGGTTTCTTGGGGAAATATTCACTTTTTAGTCTGGCTATTCAAAAGGGTTACTTAGGTTTGGCTATTTTAGGAATGGTGACCTCTGTTATTTCTGCAGCTTATTATATCAGGCCATTAGTTTATCTCTATTTTAAGGGAGAGCCAGGCCGTGCTCCCATAACCTTAGTTACTTTTCCAGCCATGTTTGCCTTGGTTTTTTGTTTTTTAATGGTTTTATACCTGGGTTTAATTCCTACAACTTATCTCAAAATGGCCTTTGTAGCCTTGGGGATTCTTTCATAGTTTTTCTTAAAATTTGAGGGGTTTTCTCCCCAGCTTGTTTTCAGGGCATGTTTTATCTTAAAAAAACATAATAAAATCAATAAGTTATTTAAATATCAAAAAAGCTTGTTTGGCATGGGCATTGCAGTTTAAAATAGAGAGGGCGATATGAAAAAAATCAGTTTTATTTTAATTTTAATTCTAGGGCTTATTGGATGCAATGAATCGAGTGACACAGATGATACTACGGCTGTATCAACAGGTGGGAGTACTTCTACTAGTTTGGTGTGTGAGGATGCTTCATTTTCAGATTATTTAGAATTTTGTTCATCCAGAAGTGTGCTTCGTATTTCTTACAGTTTTTTCCCGGACGGAACAGATTTTAATTTTACTAACCAAACAGCCGCCATTCCTTGTATTTCTGGGAGTGCTTCCAGTGATGTGAATATTCAGATCTCAGAACCCGAAGATGGTTCATCGTGCGAAGATACCGTTTTAAGTTTTACTGCAACAGATGAGTCTTTTACCTTAGAGGGTATTGTGGTTCCCATGAGTTCCGAATATACCAAGTTTGAATCAGACTACCAGTTAGTGATTACATCAGCAGGTTTTACACATTCAACTGATGATTCTCTTGTAAATGCTGCGGGTGGTAAACTTGAAGATTTTATTACTGCTATTTCGAATTAACTACTTTTGGTATTTGGTAGGGGCCCTTTCCATCAGCCTTTTCAAACGAATGGTGTAATCAAAAAACCCAGGTTGTTTTCTTTGGATGGTTTTATTCATCCCGCCTTATACCACATCCCATCCTCGAAATCTACATGAACGTCAAAACGGATTGAGATGCAGATGAGAATGTTTAGAATAATGGAGGAAAAGATTGACGTAACTCCAAATTGTAGCTACAATTAAGTTGTGATTTATGAGTGGGATAAAGCCAAACGGCTTAAAAATATTGCTAAGCATGAGCTTGATTTTGTGGATGCCGATTTAGTGTTTGAATCTTTAGAAAAAGTTACGGTTGAAGTAACACGGGCTATAGATAAAGAAATCCGCTATGCTGATTTTGCTAAAGTAAAAGGAAAGATTCTAAAATTTGTTTATACTATGCGAAAAAAACGAATTCGATGTATTTCATTCCGAATAGCCAGTCAAAATGAAAGGAAGTGTTATGAAAAAGCCAAAAATAGTTAGATACTCAAGTAAGGGACTTAAGAAATTACGTCAACTGGGGAAAAGTGCCACTAACTGGTCCCGAGTTATTGATATGGAGGATAAAAATATCGATTTTTCAGATTCACCAGAAATCCCCCCTGATGTTTTTATTCGATGTCTTGTGCAAAAAGGCTTGAGAACTACTAGATCTCAAAAATCTCAATTGACCCTTCGAATTGACGAAGATGTACTCAAATGGTTTAAGTCCCAAGGGCATGGATATCAAACACGGATTAATGCTCTTCTTAAGGCATATAAAGAGGCTCACCGGCCTGCTTAAAACTGCCGGGAGACACCGTTCCCTCAAATATGCCCCAGGGTTCAACTTTTATGCCTCTACAGGCCTACCTTTGCGAAGCAAAGTCGGGAATTACTTTTTGTATTGGTATTTGGTAGGGGCACGGGGCAAAGTGCCCCTACTTTGTTGTATTCTCAAAAAACAATAACTTAAAAATGTAAGTGTTACAAACAAGGGCATAGGCTTCTTATCGTTTCTTTTTAAAAAAGGTTGCTTTGGAACTTACATACCCCCAAGCCATTCCAGTTGCAAGCCCTGCCCCATGAACGGTATTAGCCACAGGGCCCATAAGTCCGGTTAAACAAATTACAAACCAAACCAGCATCATGATGACAATAGAGGGGTTAATCTTCATTCCATAAGCAGGGTCACACTTACCTCGAATCCAAAAAAAGCCTAAAAACCCATACACAACGCCTGAAAGCCCTCCAAAAGCAGGGCCGCTGACAAAGTATTGGGCTGTATTGGATATTCCAGCAATAACAAGCACTAAGGTTAAAAAGTAAATTGAACCATGGCGATTTTCAAGGGCTCCCCCCAAATCCTTGAGCCACAAGAGATTAAAGACAATATGAAGGAGTCCAAAATGAAGAAAAATAGGAGTAAACAGTCTCCAAATTTGGCCTGTCATAATTTCAGGAGGAAGAGAAATAACACCACTTTGGGGAACGTAGCGGCTGTAAAATAAAAATTCTACCAAATCAACACGATGGCCCAGTTGGCTGACAAGGGCTATTCCAAAGGAGGCAATGGCCATGGTTAAGCCAATAGGTCCTAAATCAAGTAATTGTTTTCTTTTCCAAAGAAATAAAGTGTGTTTTTTTCTTTGAGGAAGTGGCCGTTTTATTTTTTGAGGAATGAAAACAGGTTGTGGTATCCCTTGTTTAAATTGATCCAAAAGATTTTGGGCGGTTTCAATTTCTGCCTCATTATAAATCCAAACAGGATAGCCTTCACTGGTTGGTTCACCAATATGATGCTCAATGCCCCTTTGCCCAAGCCAGGCACTAAAGCCAGCAGCCTCTTTAGCTTCTGGGATGATGGCAATTTTTCTCATGAGGTAAGTTTACCAGCAGCTCTTTGAATTCTTTTCAAGCCTTCCTCAATATTTTTTAAAGAAGAGGCATAGGAAAGTCGCATGTAATCTTTGGCTCCAAAGCCTTCACCCGGGACCACAACTACTTTTTCATCTTGAAGTAAATAATTGGCAAAACTATCAGCTGACTCAATCAAACCATGCTGAGGTGTTTTTTTGCCGTAAAGTCCTTGAATGTTAGGAAAAACATAAAAGGCTCCTTGCGGCTTAAAACAACAAATTCCAGGTATTGCATTAAGCCCATCGACAATCATATCACGGCGTTTCTCAAATTCTGAAACCATTTTAGCAATAAAATTTTGGGAGCCCTTAAAGGCTTCTACACAGGCTTTTTGAGTAATGGAGCAAACATTTGATGTAACCTGGCCTTGAACCTTAGCCATTGCCGCAATAATTTTTTCTGGTCCTGCTGCATAACCCATTCTCCAACCCGTCATCGAATAAGCCTTGGAAGCCCCATTAACAATCAGAGTTAATTCTTTCATGGCAGGAGAAAGAGAAGCAATGCTTACATGTTTAAAGCCATTGTAGACAATTTTGTCATAAATTTCATCAGCAATGCAGAAAATTTTGTGTTTTTCTAAAACCTTGGCTAAATTTAAAAGTTCATCACGGCTATACGCTGTGCCTGTTGGGTTGGAAGGAGTGTTTAAAATAAAAGCTTTTGTTTTTTGAGTGATGGCTTTTTCTAATTGTTCTGGCAAAATTTTAAAATGAGTTTGATCTGTGGTTTCAACAAAAATAGGTTGTGCATCATTTAAAAGCACTTGATCTGGATAGCTTACCCAATAAGGTGCCGGAATAATTACTTCATCTCCTTCTTCAAAAAGAACCTGGGCAATATTGTAGAGGGAATGTTTGCCTCCATTAGAAATTAAAATTTCTTGTTTGGAATAATTGATTTCCAAATCTGTTTTGATTTTATGAATAATTGCTTCTTTGAGTTCATCAATGCCACCAACAGCTGTATACTTTGTAAATCCATTTTTAATGGCATCAATGGCTGCTTGTTTGATGTTATCGGGTGTGTCAAAATCAGGTTCACCCGCCCCAAAACTAACAACGTCTATTCCTTGTGCCTTTAAGGTTGCAGCTTGTGCTGTAATAGCCAAGGTAGGAGATGGTTTGATGCGTTGAACTCTTTTACTTAAATTCATGATTTAAAATTAATTTTTTTGAGTTAATTCA
Organism: Deltaproteobacteria bacterium RIFCSPHIGHO2_02_FULL_40_28; assembly: GCA_001798135.1. GTDB lineage: Bacteria > UBA10199 > UBA10199 > UBA10199 > 2-12-FULL-40-28 > 2-12-FULL-40-28. The sequence continues at coordinate 76,159 of MGRJ01000023.1, forward strand.
GTTTTTAATTTTTCACGGAGTTTTTTTTCTACAAAGGGGTGGATCATGCTTTTTCCTGACCCACCAAAAGAAATCACTTCCTTGATAATAGAAGAAGAAATGTGAGAAAAGCGGCCTTCTGTCATCATAAAAATAGTTTCAAAACCAGGATAAAGTATGCGATTTGCCAAAGACATTTGTAATTCATATTCATAGTCTGAAACAGTACGTATGCCACGCAGGATGGTATTGATCTTTTTCTTTTTACAATAATCCACCAACAGGCCTTCGAAAGAATCGATTTCTACATTGGCATGTTTTTTAAGGAGCTCAGAGAGCATATTTACTCTTTCATTGGGATCAAAAATAGTTTTTTTAGAACGATTAATGGCTACCGCAACGGTAATATGGTCGAAAATTTCCAAACCTCTTTCGATGATATTAATATGACCATCAGTAGGAGGGTCAAAGGAACCTGGGCATATAACAGAGTGTTGTGTCATAGGATATTTTAAACCCTTTCAATTTTTTTCAAAAAACTCACCAAGGTTTGGCCATATTTTCTTTGATCCACAGTTTTAAAGCCTTGATAAGAAGGCACTTCCCGCGGCGAGTGTTCTATAATGATCGTACTTCCAGCGTCAACGAGATTATTGGAGGCTAAACCAGCTAGGCTTACATTAATTAAATTGCGATCGTAAGGGGGATCAATAAAAACTTCATCAAATTGGTTTATTTGTTTTTTAATTTGCCTTAAAACAGATGGGATAAGCCCCTTTATAATTAAACATTGGGGCAAAAAATCAAGTTTTTGGGCATTAGTTTTTAAAATTTTGATCGATTGATCTAAGGTATCCACGAAAACACATTGCCCCGCCCCACGGCTTAAGCCTTCAAAACCCAGACTTCCTGATCCTGCAAACAAATCGAGTAAGATATGATTTTCTATATCTCCTAAAATATTAAAAATGGCTCCGCGAACCTTTTCTGTGGCCGGACGAACAAGAGCACTTTTAGGAAATTTAAGCAGGAGACCGCCCTTGGCCCCCGCAATGATTCTCATGGGGATAAGCGGCCTTGCAGAACAGAAGCTCCAAGACCAAAAAAGAGAAGTAAAAAGTAAAGTAAGGTGCCCAAACAAGAAAGAGCTGTACCTACAATTCCCAAAACCATTCCAATCTTTGCTAGGGTTCTGTTGGAAGAATGAATACGTCCAGCGTCTGCTGCTTTTATTTCAGCATGCCCCAAAAAAATGGCGGGGATACCCGTAAAAAAACCACAGCAAGACAAGGAAAGAATCCCCAAAATCAAGGATAACATAGAAGCTGTGCTGGTAGTGACTGGAGGATTAGAAGGGGTAGCAACAGAGGGAGTGACAGCAGGGGAATTTTCGTTGTTTTCCATCAAAATATTCATACCATATTTTCAAGCTTTGAGAAGTAGTTTAATTTTGTTTGACCTTATTGCCCCATCTGCTAGATCCCCCTTTCCAAGGAGTATTTATGGTACGAAGCATTTTAGGTGGCTTGTTTCTTTTCTTTTTCTGTTTTTCTTTTTCTGTTCAGGCCGAAAATACTTACATTTACCGTCAAAAAATTAATTGGGTTAAATTAGATAAAGCGGATCCCAAAGATGTACCCCTAGGCTCTCTTAAACACCCCTATACAAGCGTTTCTACCGAGGAAATGGAGGCCATGCTGCTCTCCATCAAGATAGCAAAACGCTACGCTCTTAAAAAAACTGTAGAATCCGTGGATGTTTTTAATTCTTGGGAAGCCAGAAGATACGCTCCTTTTTTAGTTGAGGGCTTAGCCAAGGTTGATCCAGACCATGTAATTAACTTTGCACTGATTCATAAGCGTCCTGCTTTTATTCTCCAAAATGATTACATCACAATGGGAAATGTATGGGCCGATAGCGAAGGAATTCATTTTCAATTTACCAAACTTTTTGCCAAAATTTCTGGTGATTATGAAGCCTCAGCTCACACAGATAAAACTCTTCGAAAAGTTAAGTCTCAAAGATTAGCTCTAGAAGCAGGCCCGGGACAAAAACTTTCTTATTATAGTGCTATGGAAGTTATTATGGATCCTGCGCATAATTTTATTTCGGAAGCCCAAGTAGAGTTAGCCAGAAGGCAAGCAGAAGAAGAAAGTCTTTTGCAAGGGAAGGCTGCAAAGAAGAAAAAAGGAAAGGCTGCTCGGGAGCTTGTTACAGAAGAAGAAAAACAAGAAGCAGCGGACGCAGGCGAAGCTAGTGGTTCTCAAGATGTAGCTGGTAGATTAAGAGAATTAGAAAAACTAAAAACTGATAAGTTAATTTCAGAACAAGAATATCAAAACCTGCGGAAGAAAATTCTGCAGGAAATTTAATTTTTATCCACTTCAAAGATTTTTGGAAAGCGTGTGAGTTGCTCAAACCCTGTTTTTGTTACGTACACATCGTCTTCTAATCTTATTCCCCCATGTTTTTTATAATACAATCCAGGTTCGATGGTGATGACATTTCCTTTTTTAAGCAGGGATCCCCTGCCCGAGATAGAAGGAGCCTCATGGATATCAAGTCCTAGCCCATGCCCGGTAGAATGGATAAAACCCTCCATCCTGCCATGAACTTTGCCTGTTTTAAATCCGGAGTGTTCTAAATGCAAAGTTGCAGTTTTATGAAGCAGGCTAGAATCAATGCCGGGCTTTATTTTTTTCATGGCCATTTCGTTAGCTTTTTTTACGGCGGCATACATTTTTTTGACCACATTGCTTGGTTTGCCTTTAACGAAAGTACGGGTGACATCGGCAAAATAACGTGAGTGTGAATCGCGTGGAAAAATATCAAAAATGATGGGTTGATGAGGAAAAATGGCGCCTGCCCCCTCATGATGAGGAAGGGAAGATTGTACCCCAGAGGATACAATAGTATGCTGGGCTACGCAGCCTGCTTCCATTAGTTCTGTATTGATGATTTTTTTTAAAAGTTCAGAAGTGACCACTTCTTTTCCATGATAAATCCGATTTTTTTTAATGGTGGATTTTTGTAAAAAAATCACAACTTTGGCGAGTACATTTTCTACTTTACGAATAACAGAAATAATTTGTTTTTTTTGAAGATCATTTTTAATCAATCGTTCTTGATAAAAAGGATCAGGCCCAATAATTAGTTTGTAACCCAACCCCGTTAAAGCTGCATAATAACGAGCGGAGAAAGTGGCCGGAACTTCAATTTTTTTAACCCCTCTTTTTTTAAATAAAAAATCAACAACCTTGGCATAGGGTGGAAAATTTTCAGGATATTTTTTTTGAGAGATTTGTTTAGAAATGTGGGTGAGAGAAAAAAAATGATGCACGTTTGCAGTTAGTTTAGCTCGATCGATTTCCAAATCAGATAAAACCAGTGATTTTTTACCACCCATTTCAAAAAAAATAACGGAATCTGGGACAATAAATTGAGTAGCATAGAAGAGGTTAGAATCTTCCTCAGAGGAAGCAATGATCAATTTAGCTAAAGTCATGTGGGTTTCTTTTTAATTTTTCCAGGACTTGGCTCCACGATCAAGTATTTCATTTAAGGCTTTAATATTTTGAACCCCACGACCTTCAAGCCAATCTTCAAAAGCTTTGAGTCCCTTGGTTGCATAAATGGGAATGCCATCTTTCCATGTAGCTCTGCCACACAAAACCCCATTAAAATTAGTTTTTGCCTCAATGGCTAACTCTAAGCTTTCACGAAATTCCTCATCAGAAACACCAGCGGATAGATAAATATAGGGAAGTTTTGTAACCGCAACAGCTTCTCGGAAAAATCTTTTGGCTTCATCGATGGTATAGGCAGCCTCACCTTTGGCACACTTAGCTCCTTTAACAAATTGCATATTTACAGGAATTTCTATTTTAAGAACATCCACCCCATACTTAGGTTTTGAAAATTCTTCTATGCTCTTTTTAACAATCATGGGTTTCTTTTTAGCATATTCGATTCCTTTTTGATCTTCGTTTCCAGTTGGATAACCCACAAATTCCAGGAAAAATGGAATTTGATGATACGCACATTCAGCCCCAATTCTTTCTACCCAGGCATGTTTAATTTCATTAATTTTAGATTCTTCAAAGGGAGTATAGTACAAAAGAATTTTAACGGCATTGGCTCCCACCTCTACTGTTTTAGAGACTGTCCAAGTTGGAATTAAAAGGGGCACGCGTCCTGGAGTTGTTTGATCATACCCTGTAGCTTCATAGGAAAGAATTAAACCTGCATGTTTGGCTTTTTGTTTGGTGGCAGGAAGTCCAAATTCGGGATCTAACAGCACAGCTGAGGCATGAGGAGTTAACACCTTGGTAACAGCTGTCTTAAATTCTTCCATCATGTGCGGGCTAATTTCAGAAGAAGGGACCCCTTTTTTTTCTGCAATAGATTTTTTGAGAGAGCCTCTTTGGTCCATGGCTGCCGCGGCAATAATACCCTTTGGGGTTGAAAGTTTTTCTAAATGCTCACGTTTTTTACCAATTAATTGGGTCATAAATGCTCCTTTATTACGATGGGATTACTTAAGAAAAAAAAGGGAGAAATGCAAGTGTCTCATTTTTTCTTGTAAATCACCACCCCTTCAATGCTTTGGAAGGGTTGGTAGTTCATGTTTAAATACCGCCATAAGTCGGGGTACAAACTTGGAGGAAATTTTTTGTAATCATGAAGATTGGCAGGAGAAGTATCCACAAAATAAGTGGGAGGATTTTTAAAATCTTCCCAAAAGTCATTCCAGGCTTCCGTGCGTACAAAGGGGGTAGTATCAAAATGAGGTGTACGAGAAAGTTCTGAACCAGGCATGCGCCCTGTTAAGAGGTCGGTCCAAAGAAAACGTGACATGCTGGATCTTTCTGCATGAAAATAAATAGCTGTAGCAAAACCCCAAACAAAAAGAGTGTCTGTTTGATGAGTATGATTTTTAATCCATTCTCCAATTCTTTGTTGTTGAAAAAGTTGATCATCAGGAAAAAGTTGATCAATGGATTTGTAATTGGCTCTTACAGTCCAAAACAATACGGTAGGAATTACCATCAGGCTTATTACCCAGTTAAAAGCCTTAACTGAAGAAAAAGTTGTAATGACAAAACCAGCCAAAAGAGTGGCAGCAGGGAGTAGTTGAATAAAATAATGCCCATAAAATCGTCCCCCCGTAGCAATAGGGATAAAACTTAAAAAAAACCAAAGAACTACAAAGATGATTTCAGGTGGTTTTTTTTCTTTTCGAACCCGAATAAAAAAGAATCCACATAAAATCCAAAGAAGGATGGTAGAAAGAAAAAACCCGCCACCCTTAGTTAGAAAATTTTTAAAGAAAAAAACGGTTTTTTTTCCTCCTTCAATGTAGTTTACACTTCCTTGAAGACTGTAATGAACATAGTCAGATAAAACTCCTGTCATTTTAAACCAAAGAATCATCAGAAAAACAGGAGCTATAAACCCCAATAAAAAAAACAGATATTTTCTTAAAAGCAGGGGCATTTTTTCTTTAAGAAGTACTACCAAAAAGAGAGCATGTAGAAAAACAATCACAATTTGAATGCCTGCCTGGTATTTAAACAGAAAGGCTACAGAAGCCAGGAAACCTGCTAAAAGAGAATAGAGTTTTTCTTTTTCTTTCAAACTTTTAAGCCAATAAAGAGAAGAAAAAACCAGTGGGGCTATCATAATAGATGTAATGCTTGTGGCTAAAAACTTTGGCACATAAGTTGTTGAAAAAACAATGTAGAATAAAGCTCCCCACATGCCCGCTTGAGAGTTTTTCATCGTAAGAGCAATGCGATAAATTCCAAAAGCTACCAAAAAAGAAATAAGCATGTGCATCACATGCACACCATTCATGTTGTATTTCCCAAAAAGCATAAAACAAATTTTATAAAAATAATAAATGAGCGGTGGTTTGGTATCGACACTATCTTTGTAAGGGAGCCCTCCTTCCATTAAGGTATGAGCAAAGCCAGCAAACTGAGATTCATCAACATCGAGAAAAGTATAAAAAAAACAAGGGAGATGAAGGAGAAAATTAAGAATGAAAAGAAGAATAAAAAAGTGTTTTGGTTTGGTAAAAAGCCAATCTGTTTTCATGTAGAAATAAGTGTCTCCCAAATCAGGTTATGAATCATAGGTCTAAATATTTTAATATTTTCATTTTGACGTGTAGGGCATACACGATTAGTCAAAAGAATGATTTTTAAATTTTGGATAGGATCCCACCAAAAAGAACAACCCGAGTAGCCTAAGTGTCCCACAGAAATTGACGAAAAATATTTTCCTGAAGATGAATTTTTGCTGGGTGTATCAAAACCAAGTGTGAAAAACGGGAGGGAGAGATCCCTTGTTTTTGGTACCTCGAGATATTTTTTAGTAAGGTCATTTTTATTATCCAATGCATCTAAAAAAGTAAGGATATCTTTTGCAGTGGAAAAAAGGCCTGCATGTCCAGCCGCACCTCCCAGGGCCCAAGCGTTTTCATCCATAACAACACCTTGAATTAATTGTTTTCTCCAGGAACATTTTTCTGTTGGGACGCATTGAGAAGGATTGGGAGAAAAAGAGGTATTTTTTAAGTTTAAGGGTTTTGCAATCTGTTCCAGGAAAATATCGTCCAAATTTTTTTGGTAAACTTTTTCTAAAACAAACCCAAGTAACATATATCCCAAATCGCTATAGATTATTTTTTTTTCTGGCGGGTATAGAAGAGGAATAGCAGCAAGTAAGGTTAAATATTTTTCTTTGTTTTCTTTTCGGTTAATTTTTTGTGTGGGATTAAAATTTTTATAGAAGGGTTTCCATGCAGGCAACCCTGAACTATGATTTAAAAGATGCATGAGCGTAATTTTTTGCCATTTTTTTTCAGGAAAAAAGGAAGCAAGTGAGTCTTTAATGTTAACCAGTTTTTGATCCCCGGCCCTCATAAACAGGACAGCCACAAAGGGTTTTGTTAATGAAGCAATATCAAATAAACTTTCTGGAGTTATTTTTTTATCCGGCGTTTCACTTGTTACAAACCCGTAAGTTTTTTCAAAGATGATTTTATTTTTAAATTGAACCAAAAGTGATGCTCCTGGGAAAACATTGCCAATAGAGGCTATAAAGGCATCGTCAATGGAGGAGTGCGTCATATTATTTTTCAAGACAAGGGGCTTCCAAAAATTCCAAGCATTTTTTATCTGCATCCAGGGAAACTTTTACTCCTAAGGGAATGGTGAGTTTAGTTTCTCCATGCCCGATAGGAAAATTATAAACAATGGGTCCTTTAAAATGATGCAGAGCATTCTTAAATGCTTCTAGGTAAGCCAGTGTATCGGCCCCATTTACAAAATTACCAAAAACAATTCCTCTTACTTTTTTAAGCTTGTTGGCTAAAACAAGTTGGGTTAAAAGCCGGTCTACTGCATAGGGCTTTTCGTTGGTGTCTTCTAGAAATAAAATTTTATCATCAGTGTTTATTTCGTAGGATGTTCCAAGAGAAGAACATACCAAACTTAAACACCCTCCAACAAGCACACCCTCTGTTTGTCCCGACTTAATAGTATGAGCTTGCCTTGAAATAAGCAGTTCTGGTTTTTGACTATTTGTTAATGCCGCATAAAGAGATTTTTGTGTTGCTTCATTGAGATTGATAGAAAGATCCTTGGCTACCACAGGCCCGTAAAAAGTAATCCACCCATATTTTTGATACAAATGAATTAAAAGCAGAGTAATATCCGAATAACCCAAAATAATTTTAGGTTTGGTTTGGAGTGAACGATAATCAATTTGAGGCAAGATACGCAATAGCCCATAACCTCCTCTTGCAAAAAGGAGAGCCTTTACAGCAGGATTTTCGAGGTGGTCAAAAAGTTCATCAATGCGTCTTTCATCGGAGCCAGCCAGATAGAAATTTTTTTCGAAAATATCATCTCGATAAATGACTTTAAACCCCATATTCTGTAAAACAAGAACTCCTTTTAAAAATTCTTCGCGATCAAAAGGAGAGGAGGGGGCTGCAATGGCTATTGTATCGCCAGGTTTGAGAACACATGGTTTCATGAAGATTAAAATCAGATTATTAAAATTACCTTTGCCAATCAATGGTTATCTTTTAAAATAACAAGAGGATGGAGCAACTGACTAAAAAACAGCATTTAGAGCTTTACCGGTATTTAAGGCTAACCCGTGCCCTCGAAGATTGGATTTTCTATATTTGTGCCAATCAAAACCCACAAAAACCTCTGATTATTGGAAAGGGATATCTTTCAACAGGTCAGGAAGCAACCTCCATTGGAGCAGCCTATGCTTTGGAAAAAGAAGATTGGATTGCCCAATCTCATCGTGATTTTGGGGCACTTCTCATCCGTGGGTTAACCCCCAGAGAGCTTTTGTTGCAATATTTTAGTAAAGAAACAGGCCCTACCAAGGGAAGGGATGCCAATGTTCATTTAGGGCATACTGGGAAACATGTTTTAGGCTTTATTTCTCATATGGGAGCCATGGTTCCAGTGGCAAATGGAGTTGCTTTTGCCATGAAATACAAAAAGAAGAAAGCCTGTATCCTTGCTTTTTTTGGTGATGGGGCTTCTTCCCAGGGGATTGTTCATGAAGCCATGAATTATGCAGCGGTATTCAAACTCCCTGTAGTTTTTATTTGTAATAATAATCGTTGGGCTATTTCCACTCCCTTAGAAGAACAAATGGCTATCAAAAATGTGGCAGATCGCGGGGCTAGTTATGGCATGCCAGGAGTGATTTGTGACGGCAATAAGGTGGAGGAAGTGTATCAAACTGTTTTAAAGGCCGTACGCCTTGCTAAAAAAGGGGGCGGACCAACTTTAGTGGAATGTAAAACCATGCGTATGTCTGGGCATGGAACCCATGATCGAGCTAAATATGTTTCTGATCAAGAAATTGCATCTTGGAAAAAGAAAGATCCCATCATGCATCATGAGAAATTATTAAAAAAACTAGGCTATGCAGATGAAGCTTATTTTAAAAAAATAATTGCAGAGGTTAAATCTGAAGTAGAAGAAGCCACCCAATGGGCTAAAAACCAAGCGGATCCCAGTATTCAAAACCAATTAGAAGATGTTTTTGCGAGGTCTTAGATGAGTCGAAGTTTATACTATGCCGATGCTATTCGTGAAGCTTTAAGGCAATGCATGCAAGAAGATGGTGATGTTTATATTTTTGGTGAGGATGTGGCTCTTTATGGTGGTGTTTTTGGAGTTACGAAAGATTTGTTTCATGAATTTGGTCCTAAAAGGGTACGTAATACTCCTCTTTCAGAGGGGGCAATTTTAGGTGAGGCTATTGGAGCTGCAGTGTATGGTTTAAGACCAGTCCCCGAAATTCAATTTTCAGATTTTTTAACAACAGCCATGTCTCCTTTGGTGGATATTATGGCCACTTATCATTATCGGGTAGGCACAAAGCTGCCTATTACCATTCGTGCTCCATCAGGTGGTGCTCTTCGTATTGGACATTTTCATTCCAAATGTTTGGAAGCCTGGTTTGTACATACCCCTGGGCTTAAAGTGGTTGTTCCTTCTACAGCTTACGATGCCAAGGGTTTGTTAGTTTCTTCTATTCGAGATAATAATCCTGTTTTATTTTTAGAACAGAAAAAACTTTATCGTGAAATTAAAGATGAAGTTCCAGAAGAGATTTACGATATTCCTTTAGGTCAGGCCATTATTAGAACCGAAGGTTCTCATATTACTTTGGTTACTTATGGAAGCCCTACTTACTTGGCGTTGAAAGCCGCAGCTCTATTACAAAAGGAAGGAATTGAGTTAGAAGTGATTGATCTTCGAACTATCTATCCCTTCGACAAAGAAACACTCAAAAAGTCTTTTTCAAAAACAAATCGTGTGATTATTCTTCATGAGGCTGTCAAAATTGCTGGATTTGGGGCAGAGCTTGCTGCTTTTTTTGCTGAGGAATGTTTTGAATACATGGCTGCCCCCATTATGAGGCTGGGAGCCTTGCATACCCCCATTCCTACCAATCCTGTTTTAGAAGATCACTACTTGCCTAGCTTGCAAGATATTCTTGATGCCGCTAGGGGTTTAATGAAATACTAATGGCTATGAAAATCTATCTTACCATGCCTCAACCCGGTGAAACCATTATCGAAGGCACTCTTGTGCGTTGGTTAGTTTTAAGCGGGGCGGGAGTTAAAGAAGGAAAGCCTATTGTAGAGCTTGAAACCGAAAAAGCCTTGTTTGAATATGAGTCTCCCTTTGAAGGAGTGTTTATTGAAGCTTTGTATCAGGCAGGTGAAGTTGTTGCCGTAGGTGAACCCATTGCAATTTTTGAAGTAAGTGATGCCAAGGCAAAAACTTATTTGATGTTAGGCATTGGTCGTGAAGTTGGAAAAGAAGAGATTAAAAAAGAAAAAATAAAAAAAGAGGCAAAAAAGATTTCACAGCCCACATCTTCTCAAGAAAACATAGTAACCTGTTCTCCTGTAAGGCTTCGTATTGCTGATAATATGGTGCTTTCCAAAAAGACCATTCCTCATGCTCATACCTCGGTATCAGTAGATGTAACCCGATTGGTTTCTTATCGCGAACAATTAAAAGCCAAAAAAGAAAAGGTTCCCAGTTTTGTTTCTTTGGTTTTTCCCTCTCTTAAAAAGGCCGTTGCTGCCCATCCTTTGGTTAATTCTTCACTGCGAGGAAAAGAAATTGTACTTCATCAAGAATTAAATCTGGGTATTGCTGTGGGAACAGAAAAAGGTTTGTTTGTTCCCGTTGTTTCTCATGCCCACAATTTGGATCTTGATGCTTTTGATAACACCTTAAAAACACTGATTCAAAAGGCACATGATGGAAATTTAACCGTGGATGATTTAAGGGAAGCCACTTTTACTTTCAATAATTTTGGATCTTATGGAACAGATTGGGGAGTTCAAATTGTACTGCCACCTCAGGTGAGTATTTTAGGTATGGGGCGTATTTTAAAGCGCCCCTGGGTGGTGGGGGATGCCATTGTTCCTCGTTTTATTTGTGATTTAAGTATGGCCTTTGATCACCGTGTGATGGATGGGAGGGAAGCGGGCCTTTTTTTAACAGATTTAAGAAAATCTTTGGAAAATTTTTGAGCCACCAGGAGATTATAAAAACTCCATTTGTTTGTGATCTTTTTTAACCTGAAGCCTTCAGGGATTAGGGAATGTGTTTTTCGGCCCAGTTTTTAAAACGGGCAACCTTTTCGGCAAATTGCCGCGCCTCGCTTTCCTTGAAACGGCGTGGCTCATATTCGATTTCATGTTTTTGATTCAAAATATCTGCTAGTCGCGTAGCATTTTTTTTCCCATCGGACGTCGGATCAGCTTGGATCAATAACCGGACTGAATCTTGATGCATTTTACTAGTGCTCCGTAACCCCAGGCGAAAGACGCAGAGGGCGTCATTGATGCTGATGGCTGCATGGACGCCATTTAAAAGAACGGCGTCCCACTCGCGATCGCTCAAGCACGTATTCATCACATTAAAAAATTGATCAGATTTTTCCTGATACGATTTATAGTTGTTTTTTGAAACCGCTGTCGTCTTAACCGTTTTTGTCATGATAGTTTAAAATCTCCGTTATTGTAAGTCCAGCAATGCTTTTCCCCTCCTTAATGATGTTGCGAATGAGCGTTTTATGTTCTGGCTCCGGCTTTTGAAATTCCGAAATAAAAACTTGCCGAATGCTGGCGGTATTGCCATAATTCCGGTTAATCCATTCAATCATCGGAGCTGTTTGAGATATCAAACCCGGTTTGGCATTATCCTTGTAAATTAGCAGAAGATCGACATCACTTAAGGGGGCTTCATCGCCTCTGGCAATACTGCCATAGAGAATAATGGAGAGGGGTTTTCGAGGAAGCTGGTCCATGATGGTTTCCCCCAGCTTATTTAAAAGATTGGTTTCATAATCGATGAGATAATTGATGACATCTTGAATCAAGATATGGTGTTCGTTAAGGCGATAAAGATGCGCCCGGCCCACCACCGTTTGGGTTATGACCCCCAAAGCGACGAGGAAACGAACGACGCCATTGATTTTAAATGAAGATGTTTTGACCAAAACACCTAAGGTTCGCCCTGTAAGTCCCTCAGGATGCAACCGGAGTGTTTTAAAAACTCGGAGATGAATAGGATCGGTTAATAATTTTTCGATAATATTGTTGAATATCATTTTATACCATATGAGATTTAAAAATCTCTAATGATATTTTAATATATCATGATAATCCTGTCAAGGAAGTTGGCATCATTTTACAGCCCTGATAAAATCAAAAGGATGCCGGTGAGGTTGAAGGCAAAATGGGCTATAATAGGTGCTACAAGCCCTTGGGAGCGCACCCGCCAGTAAGAAAAAAACATCCCAATCAAGAAATAAATAGGAGCTAAGTAAGGGTGCAGATGAAAGACTCCAAAAAAAAGATTGGGAACAATCCATGCTGTTTTTTCCCCCTTCTTTAAGCAAGCCCAGTGAAGAATTCCCCTAAAAAAAACTTCCTCATAAAGTGCTGGAAATAAACCTTGCAGGAAAATCCAGGAAGGATTGTCCCAAGATAAACTCTTTTGTAATTCCAGGGTGTGCAAAGATTGAAACTGAGGAAACTTTTGGTTTAAAAGACCAACAAAAAAAGCTACCACTAGGGCAAGTAAGCTGGATGTGAAAAAAGCAAGAAAAAGGACTGTTGAAAAAGGTTTTTTCTCTGTCATTCCTCTATTTTTTGCCCTTCAAAATGTGTTCTTTCAAAAATTTCTCCATCCTTAAATTAATGAGCTCTGGCTGTTCTACCAGGGCCACGTGTGAGCCTTTTTTAACAATGAAGAGTTCAGAATTAGGAATCAAATGATGCATTTTTTTAGAAAGCCAAACAGGTGTAAAAGTATCTTCTTCGCCACCTACAATGAGAGTTGGGATATTAATTTTTTTTACACTGTCTTCTGCTGTATGTTCTTGCATATTGCGCGTAAGATCAGAGAGAAAAACAGGATCTACATTAACAATGTGATCAATATATTGTTCCAGGATTTTTTTATCTACCAAGTAGGGTTTCATAATTTTTAATAAGCCTCCCATCTGAAACCAAAATGGGTTTTTAACTAAAATTTTTCCGATAAAATTAGAAAGTTGTGGAACAGCATGATTAAAAAGATAGATTAAATCAAAAACGTAGCGTGAAAATGGAAAATTAAAAAGAGTATCCATTGGTCTTTCAAAAGTTCCAAAGCAAGGAATTAAAGCAATACATCGTTTAGGGTAATTACCAAAAAATTCATAAACTATTTGGGTGCCCATGCTATGACCAACAAAAATAGCCCGTTTAATTTTTAAGGCATCCATTACTTTTTTTAAATCGAGAACAAGGGATTGAATTGTATGGTTTGTTTTAATGCGAGAAGCATCTGATTTTCCATGGCCCCGATAGTCCCATGTGATAACGCGGTAATGTTTTTTAAAATAATCTTCAAGGTAGTTAAAATAAAAAGTTGAGCAACCCAAGCCATTACAACAAATAATAGGCAAACCCTGGCCCACCGATCGATACCAAATTCTTGTTCCATCAAAACTTTTGGCGTATCCTTCAATAGTTTGGGCTAATTCAGTTAGTTTTGTAATGCCAGAGCGGGTTAGACGTTTTTGGATCATAGGATATGAGGCACTAACCCTTAGGCTTTAAAAAATCAAACAAATTGAGACTTAACCAAGGGCTAGCCCACCTCGCCCCTTTGAAGGTGCTCAAACATGGCTTGCCAGAAAAGTGCTTAAAGGCGGATGCCGACAACGTCAAATTCAGAGGCCATGGCGGCGATGCCTAACTGGCGATCGTGGGTGAGGAAGGTTAATTTAGAATTGGTTTGTTGCCTCAAAAAAATGGCCGTTGCTAAATGAATGGCATCCAATGTTCCGACAACGGTAGGAAAATGTTCGGAAGCTTTTTCTAAAATCAAGGGATGCAATGGCATGATTTGAATCAAGTCTAATACTTCGAGGAAAAAGATACGCTGGGAGGCTACTTCATCATCGGTCAATTCTCCACAAATTCTCATGCGATCGATGGCACGATAAAATTCAACTTTTAGCAATCCACTAGAATATAGGTTTTCAATTTTTTTAAAATTTGTATAGGCATTGAGTGAGCCTAGGCTGTATCGCAGCAACACCGAACTATCAACGTAGGCTGATTTTATCATCCCCTTTCCTTACGGTTTTCAAGAAGAAACTTGACCGGATCTGTTTTGGTTTTGACATTGGGGCGTTTAATTTTGGCTAAATTTTTCACAGGGCGTTTTGCTGGAAGAATGACTGGCAATCTTTCTTGAAAGAAAAAGGGGATAATTTTAGCAACCTCGGTGTTTCGATCGGTGACGATGATTTCTTCACCCTTTTGGGCGGCTCGCAAATAACGACTTAAATGAGCTTTGAGTTTGGCAATTTTTACTTTTGTCATGACTACATTAGACCACATTAGGTCATAAAAATCAAACAAATTGAGCTTAACCGGGGCCTAGCGTAGATAGGCTTGTTTCCTGACGTAGTGGTTTAATTACTTTATAGAAAAACCCCTGTGAGATGTCTAATTGCCTAATAGCCGCATAAGGGTGGTTATCGGCATGTACTAAGGCTGCCTGGAAAACAGTGGGGATATATTCTCGTAGGGTTTTGCCTGAGGTATAAACAAAGGGATCACTATAATAGGGGCTTTGATGGTCTTCGAGGCTAAAGTCTTTTAGTTTTTTGTAGAGGGTAGATGGCGAAATATCTAACATAGCTGCTGTGTTTCTTTTTTTGAAGCCATTGAGTTTAAAACACTTGGCAATGATGATGGTTTCATAAATTTCCCAGGTTTTAGAGGGATCAAAAATATTTTGATTATCCAAAGGAATTTTCTTTTGGTTTCCGTCACTTGAAAAATTTTTCATTGTTGTTTGCATGTTTTGGAGAAGCCCGCTGTGTTGTGGAATAGAATTAATATCGAGAACAGTATTACTTCTTAAGGCACAAGCGACATTGATGATGTTTTCGAGCTCGCGTACATTTCCTGGCCAATTATAATCATGTAAAAGACGCATGAGTTCGGGAGCTAATTTTAGTTTTTCGGTTATTTTATTTTCCTCACAATATTTAACAATGAAGTGTTCTGCCAAAAGTGCAATATCTTCTTTGCGTTCGTCAAGAGGAGGAATGGTAACCCTAATTTGGCAGAGACGGTAATAGAGATCTTCACGAAAGCCTCCCTTTTTAGTAAGCTCATCTAGGGGCTTATGCGAGGCACTAATAATACGAACATCTACCTTGATGGTTTTGGTATCCCCAATACGTTGAACCTCCCCTTCTTGCAAAACACGTAAAAGTTTCACTTGAAGAGAGGGATCAAGGTCAGCTACCTCATCCAGGAAAAGAGTGCCCCCATGTGCTTCTTCAAATAATCCCTTTTTATCTTTATTGGCTCCAGTAAAGCTCCCTGCTTTATAGCCAAAGAGTTCACTTTCCATGAGGTTGGCAGGGATGGCTCCACAGTTTACAGCTACAAAACGTTTTTGTGATCTTTGAGCGTTATTAAAATGCAAGGCTTTGGCAATAAGTTCTTTACCTGTGCCCGAGGGGCCTTGTAAAAAAACAGAGAGATTTGTATCCGTAATTTTATCGAGCATTTTAAAAATCTCATGCATGGGTTTGCTTTTGGCGATAATATGATCGTAAGAAAATTTGGTAAGAAAAACTGAAGTTTCACATTTGAGTCTTTCTTTCACCTCGCTGAGTTCGTCTGTTGTTTTTTGCAGGTCTTGTTCCAACTGATTTTTAATACTTCGATAGTTTTGAATCAGGCGTGCATTTTCGAGAGCTATGCCTACTTGATCACAATAGGCGTTTAGGATGCAAAAATTAAGATTGTTAAAGGCATTCGATTTGAAACGATTATCCATATAAAGCACACCAATCACACGATTTCTTGATTTAAGTGGGAGGCAAATTACAGATTTTAAATCGTTTAAAACAGCTGATTCAGAAGAATTAAAACGACTATCATTAACAACATCTGATGCAATAACAGCCTCGCCCGTTTCAATCACTTTTCTTGCAGCTGTTGTAGAGATATTGGAGATATTCGAGTTTATTTCCTCATTGGTTGTGGCTTTAATGTCTAACCCACCTTCCTCATTGATTAAAAGCACTACTCCACTTTCTGATCCTGATAATTGCAGCGCATAGTTTAATACCATTTTAAGAAGATGATTTGGATCATGTTCTGAGTTTAAGAATTGGTTGATTTTAAGAATATTCTCGAAATCAGAAAACGAGATTGTTTCTTGTTTTTCCATGGCCTTGCTATCCAAGAAACCAGTTTTGACCGACAAACCTTTTTTTTGGTCATCTTGCCAGACAATTTCTTGGAATTTTTTTAATTCATCGATTTCCAAGCCTTCCTTCGCTAAACTTTCTGCTTGGTTTAAGTTTTTGTTTCTCAGAGTTATATTTTGTGCACGATGATAAATTTTTGATTTTTCAAAACAAACCCAGAAAGCATAATTACTGAGGTGATTTTGATCTTTCATAATTTCACCGGCACGTGTAAGGGCTTCTTCTCCCTTGGTTAGTTCATTCAATTCTCGGTAAGTTTCTGCAATTTCAATAAGAGCGTTAAACAGATAAATCCAGGTGTAAGTATTTTTGGTGGGGAGTCCTTCTAAAGTATTGATGGAATATACAAGGTAAGCATAAGAGTCGCGGAAATTTTTTTGCATTTTGTAGCTATTGCCTATGTTTAAAGCGATGGTCCCGGCTGTTAAGTAATCTCCTAATTTGCGTGCAATGGCTAAGGCCCTATCGTACTCTTCAATGGCTTTGGCATAATCTTTATCATAGAAATAAACGTTTCCAACTCCATTGTAAGAACGAAGCATGAGATCGAAGGCATTAATTTTTTTGGAGATAGTAAGACTTTTTTCGAAAGAACGAATGGCCCCTTCTTTAAAGTGAGAACGTTCTGGCCCTTTAATATTATGCATTTGTTTAAAAAATAAATCTCCCTGCACATAAGCACTACGAGCCACCAAGTAATTGGCGCCAATAGATTCAAAATAATTAGCATCTTTGGCTATTTGAATCGAGGCTTGTTCGTATTCTTTTTTGAGAATGAGTACATCAGCCAGCCAATTATTGGTTACATGTTTTTTTTCTTCGTCTGTGAACTTTTCATCCCATTTTTTGTAATTACTTTGATAAATTGCCAAGGCTTTATCAATGTCTCCAGACTTTAAGTGGACATGGGCCATATGATTTTGAATGAGCATGCGATGCACATAACTGTTAGGAACTTGATCAAGCCATGAAAGTGCTGTTTCGAGAAGTGTGAGAGCTTCGCTATAGTGATCAAGCTTGGCATAGAGGTCGCCTAGTTTTTCATAAACCTGCATGCGTTGATTCATCAGGGTTATCATGTCGGTTTTTTCGTCGTAGAATTTTTTGAGATGTTCGTAATGAGTGAGGGCAGTTTTATGATCACGTGCCAACACCAAGCTTTCAGCTAATTTGTTTTCGATATCTACCTGAAGTGAAATTTCACATTTTAAGGTAAGCTCATAAGCCTTTTTGAGATTATTAACAGCTGCTTCATATTTATCTGCTTTGATTTGCAGTGCAGCTAATTGTTCTAAGGCCCCAATGGCCTTTCGTTCATCTTTTCCTTGCCCCACATGGTAGAGGTACTCTTCAAACACTCCGCTTTTGGTTTCTAGATAGGATGCAGCTTGATCATGCATCAATTTTTTTTCATCAGGTGTTAATGTTTCTTCGTAGATTACATCTCTTAAAAGAAGATTGCTAAACAAGTAATGTTGTTCTCTGTTGGTTCTCTCAATAATGTCATCCCGTGTGAGATTTAAAATGGCAGCCTGAGGATGTGTGATACCCGAGATTTCTTTGAGCATGGAAAAAGCAATGGGGCGGTTAAATACAGACATCCAACGAACAATATTTTTTTCGTTTGGACCAAGGCTTGAATATTTAATTTTTAAAAGTTCAGAAAGTGTTTTTGGGACTTTAATTTTTTCAAAATTAATTCCCAAATCTTCAAATGTAGTTTGAACCCAACGTCCAGAGGCATCCAGTAAAAGATTATTACCCAGTAAGGTTTTTAAAAGTTCGGTTACAAAAAGGGGGTTGCCATCAGTACGGTTAAAAATTTCTCGCACCAATCTTGTTGGGGGGTCAGCCAGGCCCGTTACCATGGCTAAATATTCGGTTAAGCCTTCAATTGTAAAATTGTTGAGTGTAATTTTTTCACAACCACCAAGCCCCGGTGGAAAATCTTCTGTAGCCCAAACAATGAGGATTTTTTCTAAAACAGCTTGTTTTAAAATTTGATTAATTTCATCTAAAGCTGGATTTACTGCTTCATCAATCATCACAACATAGGGAGGGGTATGGGTGGTTTGATTAAATTGTTTCCAAAAAATAACAGGCACATTGTGCAGTTGTGAATAGTATTTAAATTCTGAAATGAGTCTTGATTTGCCTGTTCCGTTTTTTCCCTGGATAACCAAAAGGGAATTGGTGGATTGTTTTTGATCTGAAAAAGTTAAATCAAAAAGATTTCGAAATATTTCACTTTCTTTTTTGCGTTCTACCAACTTGCCTTTTTCGGGGAGGTAAGAAAGGCGGGTATCAATGGTTTCGATTTCATAATTTTTGTTGGCTAAAAAGTTGATGTCACGAATGGCAGATGAGGCTTCAGGGTAGCGATCGAGAGGATTTTTTTCTAAAAGTCTCAGGATAATTTTATCCCAATGTTTAGGAACCAGGGGGTTGATGGAAGAGGGAGCCTCTGGAGTAAAATGTTGCTGTTTGTCTAAACATTCGCGGATATCCTTGGAAGCGTAAGGATTGATTCTTGTAAAGGCTTTGTAGAGGAGCACACCAAAAGAATACAGGTCGGTTCTGCCATCCAAACTTCCACCCACAACAACTTCTGGAGCCATGTAGGCGGGGGTTCCCACTTTTTTTCTTGGGGCTGCAAACGAGGCCAAACCAAAATCAATGAGTTTAGCCTGCAGTTCTCCGTTTTTTTCTTGAACCAGGATGTTTTGTGGTTTGATGTCCAAATGATATACACCACGACTATGAAGATAACCCAGGGATCTTAAAACCTGTACAGCAAGGTTTTCGATAACCTCCATGGGTTGTTTTTCTGTAACTTCGAAAAAATCTTTTCCTGTAATAATTTCGGAGGTGAAAAAATATTTTCCCAGACGGGAATCAAATCCAAAATCGAGAATGCGGGCAATGCCTGGATGATTAAGTTCTGAAAGAATGGAGAATTCGCTTTTGAAATTAACAAGGGCTTCTTCGCGGGAAACATTAAGCTGAACGCGTTTTAAAAATTTTAACGCCTTGGGACCTTCGTCATCTTCCACGGCAACAACTTCGCCTGAAAGACCGCTGCCTAACGTTTTGATAATCCGATACCGGTTATCAATAGCATCCATTGCTTAAGACTCCCCCCACCCGAAGTTAAAATTATAAACGATTTGGAAGTAAATGTGTATATAAAACAAACATATTTTTTTAACAGTCAAATATTTGACTTATATAATAATAAATATAATAATATTAATAAGTTAAGAGATTTATCTTGAGTGAAAAAGAAGGAGGGTATTTAAAAAGCAAGTTTATTTTGGATGCGATCGATGGCTTTTAATACTTGCTCTCTAAATCCAAAAGCTGAGAGGCGAAAATATCCTTCTCCATGGGGACCAAAACCTACACCTGGTGTTCCTACAACATGGGTTTCATTTAAAAGTTTATCGAAAAAATTCCATGAGGAAATTCCATTTGGAGTTTTAAGCCAAATGTAGGGAGCATTTTCACCACCATACAGGGGAAATCCTAATTTTGATAAACCGTGGCGAATGAGACGGGCATTTTCTAAAGTATAATCAATATTGGCTTTGACTTGTTTTTTACCTTTGGCAGAATACACCGCTTCTGCTGCACGTTGAATAGGATAAGAAACCCCATTAAACTTTGTTGTGTGGCGCCTCTTCCAAAGAAAATTCAACGAAACCCGGGATCCCTTGGTATCGGGCAGTTTAAGCTCTTGGGGTATCACTGTGTAGGCACATCGCATTCCTGTAAAACCAGCTGTTTTTGAAAAACTTCGAAATTCAATGGCCACTTCCTTTGCACCTTTAATTTCATAAATGGAATGGGGAAGTTTGGAATCTGTAATAAAAGCTTCATAAGCTGCGTCAAAAAGGATGATAGACCCATGGTATTTTGCATAGTCTACCCATTTTTGCAGCTCTGTGATGGGAAGCACCGAACCCGTGGGATTATTGGGTGAGCACAGATAGATTAAATCTATTTTTGTTGATGGTATTCTTGGGCAAAAATTATTTTCAGGAGTTTGAGGCATGTACATAATGCCTGTATAGCAACCTTTTGCATCCATTTCTCCTGTGCGGCCCGACATCACATTGGTATCCACGTATACAGGGTACACAGGATCAGTAACAGCCACTGTGTTTTCCAGCCCGAAGATATCCAAAATATTTCCTGTGTCGCATTTAGATCCATCAGAAATAAAAATTTCACTCGGGTTCAAGTTAATACCCCGAGGTGCAAAATCGTTTTTTAAAATAGCATCAATGAGAAAGGGATAACCCTGTTCGGGTCCGTAACCCCGAAAAGTTTTAGGCTTGGCCATTTCATCAAGAGCTTTTTGTGCTGCGGTAATAACAGCAGCAGGGAGTGGCAAAACCACATCGCCAATTCCTAAACGAATAATATCGGCCTTTGGATTTTTTTCTTGAAAAGTTTTTACCCGTCTCCCAATTTCTGGGAACAAGTAACCAGCCTGCAGTTTTAAGTAATGGGTGTTGACTTGTGCCATTTCTCTAGTGGTAGTAGATATGAAAAGAGAAATCAATATGCAAGAAGTGGATAGAAAAGAAATAGCCATCGGTATCGGATCTAATTTAGGTGACCCTCTGGCCCAAGTTAAAGAAGCTATTTTGCACTTAAAACAAATTTCACACCTAAAAATTTCTAAGGTTTCTTCTTTCTACCAAAGTAAGGCTTTAGTGCCCACAGGGTGTACTGACATTGTCCCCAACTACATTAATGCAGTTGCCATCGGCCAAACTTCACTTTATCCTCAGGCACTTTTAGATAATCTTTTAAGTATTGAAAAACACATGGGGCGGTGTCGTCAAAAAAAATGGGAATCCCGTGTCATCGATCTTGATTTACTCTTGTATGGAATGGAAATTTATGAAAGAAAGGGTTTGCAAATTCCTCATCCTGAAATGCTGGCAAGACGCTTTGTGTTAGAACCTCTAGCAGAAATTAAACCCGAGTGGATTCATCCAAGGGTACATAAAACTATGAAAGAATTAGCGGGACAAATTTTTGGGAGTGGAGATATTTGTTTGATAGAGAGGAGTGAAAATGGAAATTTTTATTGATTCAGCTGATATTAACGAAATTAAAGAAGCCTATGCCATGGGGGTTATTGATGGGGTAACCACCAACCCTTCGTTGGTAGCTAAAACAGGGCGTAAATTTGAAGATGTAATCAAAGATATTATTGCCGTTGTTGATGGCCCTATTTCACTAGAAACTGTAACCCTGGAAGCTTCTAGCATTGTAGAAGAAGCTAAAAAACTGGCTGCCATTCATAAAAATGTAGTGGTTAAAATTCCTCTCATTGAAGAGGGCTTAAAGGCCATCAAGCTTTGTGCCCAAATGGGAATTAAAACTAATTGTACTCTTTGTTTTTCAGCTAACCAAGCTTTGTTGGCTGCAAAAGCTGGGGCTACTTACATTAGTCCTTTCGTAGGGCGCTTGGATGATATTGGTCAAACAGGGATGGATTTAATTCGTGAGATTAAAACCATTTATACCAACTATGGACTTAAAACTAAAATTTTAGTGGCTTCTATTCGTAATCCCATTCACTTTAAAGATTCAGCTTTAATGGGAGCCGATGTTGCTACCTTGCCTTATCATGTTATTTTACAACTGGCCAAACACACCCTCACAGATGTGGGATTAAAAAAATTTCTGGATGATTGGAAAAAAGTCCCGCGGTAGCATGGGCGCTGCTTGCTGCGCCCATGAGAAGCGACGCCTACAAATCCTTCAAGGTCATCAGGACTTGTCTTACACACTCACGAAAAGCATCATGAACCCCACTGCCGGTGGTGGCAATGGTTTCAAAATCAGGCACATGAAAAATATTAATGGCTTTTCTGAGTTCGTCAATAGGTGGAATGTTAGGAAGATCTACTTTGTTTAACTGAATCACCATGGGAATTTCTTGCGGGGTATAACCCATTTCATGTAAGAGAACCTTTAATTCTTCCAGGCTGTTTAAGTTATCCTGGATACGATCAAGCTGGGCATCAGCTACAAAGATGATGCCATCTACTCCCTTTAAAAGAAGCCGACGCGAATCTTCGTAAAGAGGTTGTCCTGGAACCGTATATACCTGGAAGCGCGTTTTGTAGCCGCCGATTGAATCGGACTTTAAAGCCAAGAAATCAAAAAAAATGGTTCGTTCGGTTTTAGAGGCTTTAGTGACTTCTGATTTTTTTTTGGATTTAACCGAAGAATGCAGTTCTTGCAAAGTGGTGGTTTTTCCTGACTCTGCAGGCCCATAATAAACGATTTTAAAATTGATTTCTTTTTTGGTGGAGTCAATAACAGCCATATTAAAGATCTATGCTAAGGGGATAAACCCCCTCTGTCAATTGAGAAAATAAAGATTAAAAGTCCACTCGAGATTCCAAGGCACGGGCCAGGGTGAGTTGGTCGGTATATTCAATATTGCCACCCAAGGGAAGCCCCGAAGCAATGCGTGTAATTTTAAGCCCCATGGGTTTTAAAAGCCTGGAAAGATAGAGGGCTGTTGCATCACCACCTACATTGGGATTGGTTGCTAAAATGATTTCATGAATACTTCCACCTTGCAAACGGGCTAAAAGTTCCCTAATTTTTAGCTGTTCTGGGCCAATGCCATCAATGGGAGATAAAACTCCATGGAGCACGTGATAGCAGCCTCTAAAGCTATGGGAACGCTCAATAGCTAAAAGATCGGGAGCTTCTTCCACAACACATATCATACTGCTATCTCTTTTAGGATCGAGGCAAATAGAGCAGAGGGGGCCATTACTTAAGTGTTGGCAGGTTTCACAAAAACGTATTTGAGTAATGGCCTCTAAAAGAGCTTGCGAGAGATTTTTAGCAAAATGCTCGGGCTGGCGAATAATGTGCAAGGCAAGTCTTAAGGCTGTTTTTTTCCCTACACTGGGGAGTTTGGCTAGCTCTTCTGTAAGGCGATCTAGGGGATTCATCAAAACAGTCCTGGAATTTTAAGGCCCATGTTGCCCATCAAAGATCCCATTTGGTCTTGGCTAGCTTCTGCTGCCTGTCTTGCTGCCTCATTTACTGCAGCAATCACTAAATCTTGCAGCATATCGGCCTCATCTTTATTAATCACTTCGGGCTCAATTTTAAGGGCAACCAGTTCACTTTTTCCATTCACAGTGGCGGTAACCATTCCTCCACCCGCTTGTGCACTAAAAGAGCGCTTTTCCAGCTCTGCTTGTTTTTCTTGCAGCTTTTTTTGAAGCTCACCCGCTTGTTTTAAAATTTGATTCATTTTCATATTCATATTTTTTTCCTTACAGGGCGGGAAAACCCCGCCCCTACTTAAGATTTAATCCGATTAATCTCGGTAATTTTAGCTCCCAGGACATTTTGAGTCATTTGAATCGCACTGCTTTCAACTGCTTTTTTACGAATTGCACCCATTTCTTTTTGTTCATCAGCCTCCCTCATTTCTAGGGCCGTAGGGTTTATGGTATGTTCTGGGCTCTGGGGTTTAATTTTAATCACCATGTCTGATTTAAAATATTCTAACGCCATTTCATTAATGACAGCCATTTTATCTTTAATCATTTCTAAATAAACCGAGCCTGCTTCAAATCCGATGATAATTGTGGGAGGATTAAATTCAATCAATCGCGCTCTTTCTAAAAAGGACCCAACCTGGGGTTTTTTTGTCAGTACAACTTGGGTAAATCGTTTCCAGCTTTGTATTTCTTCGTTGCCAGAGGGGGATGACAAAGTCGGGATTAAGGGAAGTAAAGTTGGAGATGAAGTTTTGGCTGGCTGAGGATTTGAAGTTTGGTTTTTAAGTCTTTGAAGAATTTCGGAGACAGAAAGAAAATCTTCGGATTGAATCATTTTTATCACAGTAATTTCTAAAACCATTTTAGGATATTCACTGCGGGATAGTTCTTCTAATCCTTTAAGTAAAATTTGAAAAAGATGTACAAAACGAATGGTTGGATATTTTTTAGAAAGTGTTTCTGCTAGTTCTTTTTCTCCTGGTGAAAGATCAACAAAGGCAGCTCCCCCTTCTTTGATAAGAATAATATGACGTAAAAATTCTAAAACTCCTTCTGCAAAAATTTTAAGATCAAATCCTTTTTCAAAAACCTGAGCGATACTTTGAAGACATTGAGTGGTATTTTTTTCTGTTAAAGCAGAAACGATGCCACAAATTAAGGCTCTATCGGTTAATCCCAACATTTCACGTATTTTTTGGGGATTGGTTTCATTGCCACAAAAACTTAAAATTTGATCCAAAAGAGAAAGCGCATCACGCAGTGAACCATCGGCACACCCAGCAATCAAGGTTAAAGATTCTTCATCGAGGCTTAAATTTTCTTGAGACAGAATATTTTTTAAATGACCTTTAAGTGTTGGAACAGAAATGCGTCTAAAATCGAAGCGCTGACAGCGTGAGAGAATGGTAATTGGAATTTTATGAGGCTCTGTAGTTGCAAAAATAAAAATGAGATGAGGAGGTGGTTCTTCCAAGATTTTAAGCAAGGCATTAAAGGCCGAGGTAGATAGCATGTGAACTTCATCGATAATGTAAATTTTGTATTTTCCACTTGAGGGAAGGTACTTGGCAGCTTCTCTTAACTCGCGAATATTATCCACGCTGGTATGAGAAGCCCCATCAATTTCTAAAACATTAAGTGAATTGGTTTGGGTAATGCCAATGCAGGCTTCGCAAGTTTGGCAAGGAGTTAAGGTTGGGCCTGCTGTACAATTGATGGATTTGGCAAAAATACGGGCGAGGGAAGTTTTTCCTACCCCTCTGGCTCCACAAAAAAGATAAGCTTGATGAAGACGATTTAAGGTAATGGCATTTTTTAACGTGGTAATCACCGCATCTTGGCCAATGACTTGGTCAAAAAACTGGGGGCGATACTTACGTGCTAAAATTAAGTAGGACATAGAAATAACCGTGCACTCCCCCCTTCTTACCGTTGCTTCCTTTCGGACCTGGCGGGGTTAGGAAGAGTGGATGCACGGAAACCTAACCTAGCTGACAAGGCAATCTAAGATCAATGGTAAATTTGAGGTTGATTGTTTTCTTGATGTCTGGGGGAATTCTCACTATACGATTACTTTTTTGGACGTTCAAACATGAAAGATCTTTAAGAGGATTCCAGGATTTCCTGCAGACAAGGAAGTTTGAGGAGGGAACCGGAAACGTATGTGGGTATACGTTGAGGATTCCCGACGAAAAACTGACGCAGTATGAGGAAATTTATGGGATCCGACATTGGAGAGGTGGCCGAGCGCCCGCTCCGAGGGTACCCACCCGAGGGGCAAAAAAAACAGAAGGCGTTTTTGCCTGAAGCCGCAATTATTTTTTGCAGGCGGGATATTTGATAAAAGCATAAAGTTTTCATTTGATTATGGAGAGGTGGCCGAGCGGCTGAAGGCGCACGCTTGGAAAGCGTGTTTACTTTAAACGGTAACGAGGGTTCGAATCCCTCCCTCTCCGCCAAGTAGGTATATTCCGGGCACATCCTTAACAGTTTATACCTTTTTTAGAGCAGGTTACATTGAAGCCTGGGGAAGAGGTATTGACAAAATTAATGAAGAATGTCGCAAACACGGCTAGGCTTAGAACGTGCCCTTGCCCAATCAAACATCCCCCAGCGACGTTAAAAAAGCGCCGTTAAGGGAACACAATGAAGTCCCTTGTTTGTTTGATGCCACAAATCTGACTGATAAAACAGGACGCCTTCAAAATTGGAATATTTTTTTTTGAGTGCCGCGAAGCTGTTAAGCACTTTGTGTGTAGGATGGTCAGTTTCCTCGATAAAGATTCCAAGTTTTCTACCTGATTGATATTCAATAAAAAATGGAACATTCAATCCCCCTCGCGACTGTAAAGGGCTAAACTTTACCCCCAAGCGATGGGTATAATTTATCTGTGCCACAAGTTCATGATACACAAGATGGATCAGTCCATTTCTGTCAAGGGAGACAGGCTTAAATGACAAATGCTGCGATAGACCACAGTCTTGAATAAAATAGGTCTTGCCATAAGATCGTATTAAAAACAGGTTTTCCATGGCCTGCAACAGATTTTTGATGGTTGGGACAGAGCTTCCAACAAGTTGTGCCAGCACTGACATGTTTAAGCCCCGCCCTTCAAGAACGGCAATTTCCGATAAAATATGGCGGAGCTTAGAATAGGGAATCTGTACTTTTCTGACGAGCTGAATATCCCGAGCCAAAAGAGTTTCCAGGTGGTCTTCAAACATTTCCCTTCGGATTTTGGCATCACGACGAAAACAGATTCCTGGCAATCCACCCGTTTCCAGATATTTCGTTAGCTCTGAATTTGTCACCCAACTTTTTTTCTTGAGCTGTTTAACCACCTCATCAGCCTTGCTTTTTTCCATTTTGTCCACAAATGACGAGAGAGATCTTTGATGACATTCTGCCACTGTAAATGGCAACAGCTCAATCAGTGCAATTCTTCCGGTGAGTGACTCACGAATCTGTTTTCTGGAGGCAAAACGGACCGAACCGCTCATCAAAAAACGACCGGGGGTCTTTTTTCTGTCAACGACATATTTAACAGCATCAAAAGCCATGGGTGATTTTTGAATCTCATCCAAAGCCAAGGGAAATTGGGCAACCTCCAGAAAGGACTGGGAATTAGCTTCGAAACGAAGCAAAAAACCCTGTTCATCAAAAGTGTGATATTCTTTGGCAAACCTCTGCAACAGCGTCGACTTGCCAACTTGTCTCATGCCTACAAGCCCCACACAAGGGGAATAGGACATTTTTTTTGCAATTTCTGTTTCAACAAAACGGTTTCGTAAATGAGTCATATCCTAGAGAATGGATTATTTTTAAACATATGTCAAATTTAAATCGAATATTTAAATAAAGCATATGTACAAAATGCTTCACGAACATCGACCTTGGTTCTGCTGAATCTTGGTTCTAACAAACTGCTTT
This sequence comes from Deltaproteobacteria bacterium RIFCSPHIGHO2_02_FULL_40_28, assembly GCA_001798135.1. GTDB lineage: Bacteria > UBA10199 > UBA10199 > UBA10199 > 2-12-FULL-40-28 > 2-12-FULL-40-28. The sequence continues at coordinate 103,486 of MGRJ01000023.1, forward strand.
TATTGAGGAGGAACGTTGTGGGCTAGTTTGTCTGTTAAAACCCATACCGCTGCTTTGGTCATTAGGGTAAAGATTAAAGCGCCCAGGGCAGTAACGCCAAGGCTTACCGCAATTTCTCCAAGGTTGGGCGAATATTCCACGATTTCACCCAATGGGGTTGGAATAAAACCAGGGAAAATAAGACCCATTCCTTTTTCAATCCAAATTCCCACAATAGTAAGAACACAACAAGCAATGAGAATTTTGTTTTGTTTGCTCCATTTGGGAATAAGAATCAGGACAGTAGCTACACAGTTCATAAAAACTGCGCTCCAGATCCATTTGGTCAACATATTATGGCCATCAAGACCAAAGAAGAGATACTGGGCCGATGCCGCATGCAGGGTATTGGGATAGATTTCTTTGAAAAACTCACACAAAAACAAGAAGAGATTGACCGGAAGAGTTACCATCATGACTTTTCTTAAATAATCAATAATGGAACTTTGAATTTTCAAAGTGGTGAAATGACTCAAGACCAGAAAGATAATGATTAACAAGGCGGGGCCCGAAGCAAAGGCGCTGATTAGAAAACGGGGAGCTAAGATGGAGGTGTTCCAGAAATAACGGGCCCCCAAACCTACAAGAAGAAAAGCTGTTACGGTGTGAATGCTGATGGCGAAAAAAATCGAAATCCAGGTGAGAGGAAGGTAAAAAATTTTCTTGGCCGGTTTTCCACGATATTTTTGATAGAGCAAATAACCAGGAATGTGCAAATTAAGAACAAGGTATACATTGAAGACAATAACATCCCAAGCCAAAAGAGAATTGGGGATATTCAACCGACCGATAACTGGAAGCAAATGCCAAAATCTTTCGGGATGTCCAATATCGGTAAAGATAAACAAGAGACACATCATAATGGCAATAAATGCCAAGAGTTCACCGATAATCACGACACTTTTCAGATCTTCCCTTTTAAAAATATAAGCTGGAAACACCAGAATAACGGCGGTGGCAGCAATACCAACAAAAAAAACAAAATTGGCAATGCCAATTCCCCAGCTTACTGCATCGCTCATGTTGGTGGTGATCAATCCATATTTAAGATGATGATAATAATTGAACGCGCCCCATAATACAAAAGCCGTTAAGAAGAGGAGCCACAGACGATACCAAACGCTTCCCTTGAGAGAACATGCCACCATTCTTTGCCAATAGATTAAATAATTTTTCATGAGAACCTCAACTAAAAAAATAATAAAACCGCGGTAATGTGTTCAACTCCTCCTTAAGCACAAAAACTCTTTCATTTTTGATGATTTTAGCAACATCACTTTCGGGGTCGAGAATATTGCCAAATTTTCTGGCCCCGGTGGGACAGGCTTCCAGGCACGCGGGTAGTTTGCCAACACGGGTTCGATGGAGACAAAAGGTGCATTTTTCAACCACTCCACGCGGACGAATTCGATTGCTCAAATATCCCTGATCGGGATTGATTTCATTTTCTGGAATTTCGGGGGTGCGAAAATTAAAATGTCTGGCCTCATAAGGGCAGGCCGCCTGACAATAACGACACCCAATGCACCAGTCGTAATCAATAACCACGATTCCATCTTTTTCTTTCCAGGTGGCTGCAACAGGGCAAGCCTTAACGCAAGGGGGGTTGTCGCATTGATTGCATTGAACAGGGAGATAAAATTTCCCTTCTTTGGGCACAGGGCCTAAATAATGAGTGGTACCTTTTTCAAGATTAAAACCACCGTTCTCCATTTCTAATACCTTGATATAGGAAAACGAACGATCGGTGTTGTTTTCTTTTTGGCACGCTTCCACACATTTGCGGTTTCCGTTGCATTTGGAAAGATTTAAGCAGTAGACAAATTCAACCCCATCCATGGGACGATGGTCGGAAATTTTGACTTCAGTGTGGTGGCGTTCTAGAGTTTGTTTTTCGATGCGTTCAAAAATTCTTTTTTTATCTTCGGGAGTAAGTTCTTTATAATGCTTTTGCCAAAATTCGTCGAAGGACAAAGCATTGGCTGTTTTTTCTGGAGAAAACAAAGCCAAACCCAGCCCTGTGGCCAATCCTTTGAGAAAGGTGCGTCGCTCTATTTTTTCTTCAAGCTTTTTTTCCAGAAAAAGCTTGTTTCTTTTTGAACGATCTGTGGTCATGATTTTTTACTCCTGGTTGGTTCTGGAATTGGATCTACCTGTTTCATTTTTGGATCATGAGCATTATGACAAGAGGTACAGGAGTGTTGTTTTTTATTATTTAACCAGCCTCCAACGACTTTCCCATGAATATTGTTTTTCCAATCTTTCAAAGTTGGCCCATGGCATTGCCCACAAAGTCGATAAGATTCGTTAAAGCTGATTTTTTCTTCCGATTGAAGAATAAGTTTGTTGTAATTTTTTGAAGCATGACAGTTATTGCACCAAAAGTTTGGGTCATCCTTTTTTTCTGGATGAAAGGTTGTGATACTTTCGTGGTCTTTATCTTTTGCCATTGGCCTGATTTTACTATTAAAAGATTCTTCACTGTCGTGACATTCGTCACAGCGATACATTTCTATTTTAGGCGTCCGTTTTATGATTTCATTTGGTAACTCTTCTTGAGAAGAAACCGTAGCTGGAGTATCTTCTTGGGCATGGAGAAAGGTGTTGAAAAATAGACAGCTTATAATAATAAGCACAATCATTAACATCGTGCATATTTTTATCATTTGCATGATTAATATCATAGAATGTAATTATTTTATTGTACATGATCTATATCATGGATGCTTTAATGAAAATATTGTTTAACTTAAAACATGGAGAAGAAACTTATGAAGTGCTTACGGATGGTAAAAGTTGTGATTGTTATTTTATTAACGGGTTTGTTTTTTATTTCTCAGGCCTATGCAGATGGCAAAAAAATATTTTTGGATAACAAATGCAACAAGTGCCACACCTTTAAAAAATTAGGCATCGAGAAACTTCCCAAAAAAGCCCTGGCTGCAGAGGATGATGGGGAAGAAGCCGACGAAGAGGTGCTTGATAAAGCCGGGAAAAAAATCGAACCCAAGGATATGTTGGATGCTGTTGTGGCATCCAAAAAAGCCAAACTTGATATTGGCAAGTGGTTGAAAAAAGAGGCCACCATAGAAGATCGTAAGCACAAGAAGAAATTTCAAGGAACAGAAGGAGATCTTAAAATACTGGTTGATTGGCTTAATACTTTTTAGGATGTTGTTGTTAAGTGGTATGTGAACGCAGAAAGTGAAGTAGGGTTTGGGGGTGTGTGTGGTAACGGTAAGAAAAATAAGTTGTTTGGTTTTTTTTAGCATGCTGGTTTGGTTTGGTGGTGTGTTAGCAAAAGAGGTTCCTGCGAAAGCAGTTCCTGCTCAAGAAACCATAGCCACGGTAGAAAAAACAAGCTCAACCAAAACAAACAAATTTTTTAATCTTTTTAGTGGCTCCTTCCTTAATCGCTATCGTTTGCGTTCTACTGGTGGTGTTAGTGATCACGATGCAGACACGCTTCTTACCCTCAATATTGGGGACTCATCCTATCAAAAAGTAACAGGGGCCTTACAGACGGGGTATCATTTTGAATTAAACGGGGATCAGGGCGCTCCTCTTAATAGTATATATGATACGTTTGATAGCCGGGCGGTAGGCCGCTTCTATTATGGATATGCCAATATCCAAAAGGTAGGTTTATTTGAACAGGCGCGTGTTGGTCGTCAATACAAATATGATTTTGAGTCTTTGTATTTTGATGGAGTGTCGGTTGAGTCTAACCCTTATTACGGTATCCGTTTAAGTACCTATGCCGGTATTCCTGTTCATTTGTTCGAAAACCAGTTTGGTTGGAATGAAGGGGATTGGCTTGTTGGTTCAGCTTTAAGCTGGACTCCTATCAAGCAAATCAGGGTCCGTTTTGATCAGGTTCATTTAAAGGATAATGCCGCTGCTTTTCGCATGAGCCAAGCAGATCAGGAAGATGATTTATTTGGAGGAACGTTGTGGGTTGATATCCTTAAAAACTGGGATGCTGCAGCTCGCTTTACTTCGTTTTCAGATCAAACCCGCGATTTAACTTTGGAGTCAAAATTGCGCTTTGCTAAGCAGGATTTGCGAATTGGGATGAAGGTATTTAGGCTTTTAGAGGGGTATGATATTCGTGTACCTGAACTGGATACTTATTCTATTGCTGGAACTTATAAACCGTTTACTGAGTATGCCATTAACGCCACTAAAGGTTTAGGGAAACATTTTTTTTTAGATGGTGGTTTTAATTGGCGCAAACTGGATGATTCTCAAACTGCCAGTGCTTTTAACCATGGTTACAAACGAGGGTTTTTGTCTGTCACTTCCTCAGATATCCCCGTAAAAAATTTAAGCCTAACAGCCACAGGGGATTACTATCATGGGGAAGATAATGATCTTAGCGATAATTATTTTGGTGGATCCTTTTCTGCCCTACAAAGTTTTTTTAAGAAGCGTTTGATTTTAAGTGGTGGCACAGCCTACTATCTTTATCGATTTAATTTTGCAACTGGCAGTGAGTCAAATGATGTGCAAACTTATTTTGCAAAAGTGGAAGGAAAGCTAACAAAAGAGTTGAAGGCAAAAACTAGTTATGAGTTTGAACATAATGACATCAATAGTTTTCATACGTTTAATCTTGGTTTAATATGGGATTTTTAAAATGAATCACACACGAATCATCATCATGTTGTTGGTAATTATATTAACTCCTTTTTTGCTTGCCAACCAGAGTTGCGAACGCTCAACTACATGGGGAGAAAAGTATTTTACTAAATGGGAATCAGACCATGTGGATATCGACAAAGACACCAAGTGTATTGATTGCCATGATGATATTAAAAACACGAAAGTAAAACCATTAAATCATGATGCTACCTGGAAGCGCGAGCATGGAAAATTTGAGTCGCAGAGGTATGGTTTTAAAAACGAAAATGTTTGCTCCCTTTGTCACACGGAAGCCCAATGCACCAAATGTCATCAACAAGAAGCTCCCCAGCAACATACTGAATTCTGGAAGCAAAGAGGGCATGGGGTTTTTGTAGGGCTTGATAGGTCTAGTTGTATGACTTGTCATAACGATGCCCAATTTTGCGAACGTTGCCATCGTCTTACGGAACCAAGAAGCCATACCGCAGGTTGGGGTGCCACGACAAATCGGCATTGCAATAGTTGCCACTTCCCATTGACAGCTGCTGGAGGGCAACAATGTGCGGTATGTCATGCAGGTACGCCATCTCACAATAGTACACCATCTCAACCTAGTGATGCTTTACATGTTACAGGCGCTAATTGTGCGGGTTGTCATACCTCTCTGCGCCATCCGGATAATGGTATGGCTTGTACGATTTGCCATACACAATGAGTTTTGATGAAAACGGAATGAATAAATATATGGAGTTATTATGATCATTAAAAAACACGTCAGTATTATTATCGGGTTTCTATTTTTCTCTAGTCTCTTGTTAGCTTGTGGAGGCAGTGTCGATTTAAGCGACAGTGTAAGTGAAAATGAAAGGAGTCAATCCGCAGGCCTCTATGGAACTGTTACTGATAACGCAGGAGCCGCTATAGAAAGCGCCACTGTGATTTTGATTCCAGCAGATGATATCAACACAGCGAGGCTGGATATTGCCGATTTTTCACCTGATGCCACTGATGATGAACCTTTGGAGGATCTTGTAAACGATACGACAAAGTCTTACCAAACGACAACAACCGATGTAAATGGTGACTACAGTTTTGCTTCTGTTACTGAGGACAGCTATTTTATTTATGTAAAACCTGCAGATACCGACACAAGCCATTTGCCCGGTGGAAGTCTTTGCCGTATCTCACGGCAATTGACCAACACAGGGTTGAACTTTGACATTGAGATATCCACAAATCCCTCTGCAGCAGCCACTTACGTGGGTTCCTCAACCTGTTTAACCTGTCACTCGGACAAAACAACTATTTACAAAACTGGACATTTCAACAGTTTGCATGTTCCCGCCTCTGATAGCGACATGCAGGATGTCTCGGCATTCGATGACTTTAATGACGCGCTCGACAAGTTTAATGGGACCACAACTGTATATTTCTATGACTATGATTCGACCCGCGGGTTTGATAAATATAAAACAGCCGAAACTAGTTCTGGTACGGTTAGCTTTCGCATTCGCCTGCTCAAAACTGGTGATACGTATCAAATGGAATTTACCAACGTCAAAAATGCATCCGATCCCAATAATGGAATAGTTTATGATGTTGACTTAGCCTACGGCGGTGCTGTTTATAAGCAACGATACCTTACTCGGCTTGCCGTATCGCACGCCGTGCTGCCCCTGCAATATCAACAAGAGGGCAGTGAATCAAACTCTCCGCGTACCCGTAAGGTCTGGCGGGATTACCATGGTAGCTACTGGTATAACGAAACCACCCAGCTCTTTACAACTCCGGCTAATAGCAAGTCCTTTGATAATAACTGCGCTGGGTGTCATTTCACTGGTTATAGCTTAGGAGGTGATAGCACTAACGGATATGCAGCGACTGCAGTCAGCGACACAGATGGCACCTACGACTTTGATGCTGATGGTGATCTTGATGAAATCAATACAGGTTGTGAGGTGTGTCATGGCCCCGGTTCCGAGCATGTGGCTAGTGGTGGTGCGACGGTAGCTCTTGGTTTGCTCACACCAGAACGTGAGTCGATTGTTTGTGGTCAATGTCATAGTCGCCCCAAAGGTGCTTTGGGAACCGATGTTCCAGATAACGCTGATGGGGATATGATGCGCCCCGGTAATTCACGTAGCTACTTTTTGGAAAACCACACCAACGGCACTCAGTACGACACATCTTCCAGTGATCTTTACACGGACGTGGATCAAAGCTCGAAGTCCCATCACCAACAATACACTGATTTTATCCGCTCCTCGCTCTACAAAAACAACGAGCAATTGGTGACATGTTCGAATTGTCATAACATGCATGGGACGGATAATTTCCGTAGCTTAACAGCCACCACAAGCGATGATGCCCTCTGTACCGATTGTCATCCTGACAAAACCACAGTTACGGAGCATACAGAAGATAAGCTTGGAACCTCAACAGATATGGGTGCGGTATGCATTGATTGTCATATGAATAAGATTGCCAAAACGGGTGCTGGTCGTCAGGGTAATGGCAGTTATTGGGAAAATGATGTGACCTCACATCTTTTTTCTGTGGCACGCAAGACAACGTCTATTGTTGCGGGTCAGACGGTTAGCGATAGTCTGATGTCTATCCCGTATACAAACAGCTGTACCAGTGCTTGTCACGACTCAGATCTTTCGGATGACTGATCATAGCCTATGAGTAGAACTGGTGTCATGACATGTGCAAATTGTAAATCAGATTGACAATTTGTGTAATTTCGCCTATCCTGTCTCTTGCAATGATTCCAAGGGAGCTACAGCATCAGATTTTACGGGCATCGAAAAAATACCCTTTGGTGGGGATTTTGGGTCCGCGGCAGTCGGGAAAGACAACCTTGGCCCAGATGGCCTTTCCTAAAAAAACCTACATTTCTTTTGAAAATCCTCAAATACGGTCCTTTGCAACCCATGATCCCCAAGGTTTTTTCAAACAATATGCCAAGGGAGCAATCTTGGATGAAATCCAGAGGGTTCCTTCCCTCTTTTCTTATCTACAAACGATCGTGGATGAGAGAAAAAGCAAGGGGATGTTTATCCTGACGGGGTCACAGAATTTCGTTTTGATGGAGAACGTGACTCAATCGCTAGCTGGCCGTATTTCACTTCATAAATTGCTTCCGCTTTCTTTGACAGAACTTAAAAAAGGTGTGGGCAAAATTCCCCAATTGAATGACCTCCTTTTTTCAGGGGGTTATCCGCGTATTTACGACCAATCTTTGCAACCGACTGACTGGCTTCAAAATTATGTAGAAACCTACCTGGAACGCGATGTCCGTTCCCTCAAAAATGTTGGGAATCTTTCCTCATTTCAGAAATTTATCCGGATGTGCGCTGCTCGCTCGGGTCAACTGCTTAATCTCTCCGAACTGGGCAATGATTGTGGAATCACACATAATACCGCCAAAGCCTGGCTTTCGGTTCTTGAGGCAAGTTTTCTCGTTTTTCAGCTTGCCCCACATTATCGCAATTTCAATAAACGGCTTAAAAAATCGCCCAAACTCTATTTTTATGATACTGGCCTTCTTTGTTATCTGCTGGGGATTACCAAGCCGCAAGAACTTGTTATTCATTCACAGCGAGGTGCCATTTTTGAAACATTTGTTTTAAGTGAACTGATCAAGCAGAGGCTCAATCACGGAATTCCTCTGAATTTTTATTTTTGGCAAGAACAACGGAAACGGGAAATTGACTGCTTGATCGAACGGGGCGAAAAATTAACTCCGGTGGAAATTAAATCAGGTCAAACAATTGCCGATGATTATTTTGATCACCTCCGCTATTGGCAGAAAATGGCGGGACGTTTTGCATCCAAGGCCTATCTTGTTTATGCTGGAGATGTCCGTCAAAAAAGGGTTGATGTTGAGGTGATCCCCTGGACTGCGCTTGATGAAATTTCTTTGTAACATTCCCTCTGGATAAAAAATAAAACTCAAATTCCCTTTTAGAGGGTAGAGACTTATGGGGCAAGGAGGTCATTACAAAGTAGGTCATTAACATTGACAATGCTTACCCTGTAAGCATATAATATTTGGTATGAAATATTTACCAAAGACAGCCCAAGTCATTTTTAAGAAATGGGGAAAGCAAGGAGGGAATGCTCGGAACAAAAGGCTTTCCCCAAGCCAACGGCACTCTATTGCTTCTCACGCAGCTTTAGTGCGTTGGAGAAAGAACAGCGTTGTTCCCCCAATGCCAAGCGTTCGTTTATCCAGCCTTTCTTGGAAAAACCCCGTCTATCTTGAAGAAGTTCTTGCCGAAGGAAGCCTCTCCGATTGGAGACAGCTTTATCAACAAATTGTTAACTATCCCTTTGGTGAAGTGGCGGAAGCCTTAGAGCGAGTTGTTAATTCCGTAACTATCTATGGGGCAACAAGGCTTTGGAAGGGTCTTTTGGCTTGTTTGCAGGGGGCGGCGCCAGGTGCCTAAAAAACTAAAAAAACCAACTCAAAAGAAAACAGCAACACAAGCGGAAGAATGGGAACATCTTCTCTCAGCACAAATGATGTTTCAATCTCACTTTCCCGAATGCGTTTTGGTGGGAGGTACAGCTGCGGCTATTCACGTGGGGCATCGAATCTCCCTGGATGCTGATTATACTCACTCTCGACTTAAAGAACGATTTAGTGAGATCCTTACAAGGGTAGAGGCTGAGGCGGGGTGGCGTACCAAAAGACTGGAACCACCAGTCTTGATTCTTGGAAATTTTCAGGGGGTTCGTACGGGTATTCGTCAATTGATTCGTTTAAAGCCATTAGAAACGATGATGGTTCGTGGTTTGAAGATTCCCACGCCGGAGGAGATTTTGAGAATAAAGGCCTATCTTATCGTCAAACGAAATGCGACACGAGATTATATCGATTTTATTGCGCTCTTTGACCATTTAGGAACCGAACATGCTTTTATTGCACTCTCAACACTTGATTCTTGTTATCCCCAGGATGATGATCAATCTATGAGCCAACAACTGGCTTTACAGTTGGCTGAGCCAAAACCGTGGGATCTTTTTCAGACCGATTTAAGTTCTTACCGAAATCTTCAGGAGCCTTACACTAACTGGAAAGAAATTCAAAAACGTGTTTTTGCTGCTTCTCAAAAGATAATCACTGCACACTGTAGGGTTTGAGAGGGCGCCTCTAAAAACCACCCATCTCCATGGCTCACCATTATTTATTTAGTTTTTCTAGGATTTTGCTCTCTTGGACAACTGACGTTTCATCAAATAAAGAAAAACAACAAGCACAACCAAGAAAAGAAAAAGAGCCACCACTTTTTGTGGAGATTGTTTCAAGCTTCCAGAAGCCGTTTTTTTCGCCGGGGAAGCTTGCCCCGCTGGCATTCCTGACATGCCCTGAGAAGCTGCTTGTTGCTCCATCTGTGCATTAATAATTTCCTCTGGAACCAGATAGGGAGAGCCTTCCCCTACACGAAAATCAACATTAATAGCATCCTTACCCTTTTCCAGTTTTAAACCATTGATGACAAAAAGTTGCCCCTCATGGTAAAAACCAAGGGCATATTCAAAGGCAGGATCCTTGAAAATATTTTTGAAAATAAAATGGCCTTTTTCATCTGTGTGTTTGTTTAATGACAACAGTTCGTCGTTTTGCCTGTAAACCTTGATCATCACTTCATGATTTGGAAGAAATTTTTTTTCGCCGGTAGAATCTATTGCAAACAAATCACCTTCCAACCGTCCCATCTCCATTCCCGGCATCACACTATGCATATCTTTGCCTGGTATGGGTGTAGACCCAACCTGTCCTTGGGCTTTTACCCCAAAAGATACACACAGTAATAACAAAACCAGGCCGGTTACAAATTTTTGATGAGACATCACAATTGTCCTTTCTGTTGGTTGTCTATTTGTTTTAGCAATGTGGCACCTTCATTCATTGCCTCGTTTTCCATTTCTTTAAAATCCTCTTCTGAAACCTTATTTAAAGCACGATCCAATTTTAAATCCTTGAGGCCAGCTATCACATTGGCTTTGCGAAGAGCCAAATCTTCCTGGAAGGTCGATAATGATATTTCGTCTGTGTCATTTTTGGCAAGAGGTGAAAACAGAAACCAGAGCCCTGCTCCAAAAATAATCATGATGGCAATAATTTCAATCGTCATTTTTGTCTGCCTCCTCTTTGAAAAGCTTATAATATGGATCCTGTACTTCTGTTGCCACTTTTTTTGTCAAAGGGCTTTCTTCCCTGTTTTTTCTCCACTTGTAAATCAGGCAAAAACCACCCAAAAAGGAAGCCACCAAAGCCAGGGTTGGCAATATAAAACCAATTTCAAAAAAACCACTTCGTGGAGGCTCCATCAGAATATGCAAGCCATATTTGCTGGTAAAAGCTGCCATGATGTCGTTATCCGTTTTTCCTTCATTCAGCATGGACAAAATTTTTCCACGCTCATTTTTTGCGTAATCGCAGGTGCAGGTTCTGAGTGCCATGCGCACACAACCCTTACAAGCACATTTTAATTTTTCAGAAATGCTTTTTTGTTTTTCAATCAATGGATCGGTTTTATTGACAGCAAAAGGGTCTTCTCCTGTTTCGAGATGCTTAAAGGAAGCCGTGTTTGCTGGAGGATTGGATACATCTTCCGCCCTGGCTGTTGAAAATCCTCCGGTCAGATGAAAAAGAATGCTTGTGAGGAGCAACGTTTTTAATCCACCTTTAAAAATCTTTTTTTGTCCCGGAGTTCCCTTGGGAATAATGACGATAAGGCTGGACACCAAAATGACAATTCCACCAATCCATAAAAAACTAATCAGCGGGTTGATGGTGGCCCTAAAATCAGCCCTGCCGGTTTTTGTGTTTAAATTGGCAAGAACAAGGTAAACATCCCTGAATGGCGCATGAAAAATAGCAGCTTCTGTTGTGGGTTGCTCGCTTGATTTGTAAAAAAACCGGGCCGGCTTTAACTCCACAATCTTTTTCTCGTTTTTAAAAACATCCACCCTGGCTACCAGGGCATCCTTGTTTTCGTCCGAATTGACCACGGGTTCTTGATATACAAAATGGTACTCACCCAAGGTGAATTTATTTCCAGGATTTAATGAAAAATCAGCCTCATTTTTGAACAGGGTTCCTGCAATGCCAACGAAAATCATGAGAACCCCAAGGTGTACAAGGTATCCTCCGTAACGTCTGTTATTGTTGGTTATCAGATCCACCATGGCCACCATCAAGGGAAGTTTTTTCTGTTTTTTGATCACAGTGATCCCACGATGAAATTCAAGATAAATAACCCCTACAACAAATCCAATAAGTGTTGCTGAAAGAATGGCATACCAATATCCACCAGAAATCGGGAAAAACACACAACCGGATAAAATCCCAAAAAGAAGGGGACCTAAAAGGTTAGATTTGAGATTGGTCCAGCTGCCTTTTTTCCATGAAACCATGGGACCAAAGCCCATGAGGAAAATCAAAATCAGGCCAATGGGAGCCATCATCTTGTTGAAAAAAGAAGGCCCAACAGTAATGCGCTGCCCTGTTATCCACTCCGAAAGAGAGGGAAACATGGTTGCCCACATCACACAAAAAGCCCCCACCACCAAAATAATATTGTTAAGGACAAAGGCACTTTCCTTGGAAAAATAAGACTGGAGTATGTTTGCTGATTGAAGCTGCGTCCGCCGCGTAACAATCAACCATGTTGATACCGCTATGGCAAACAAAATAAAGGCCAAAAAATAAGGCCCCAGGCTAGAACCTGAAAAGGCATGCACCGATTCTACAACACCACTACGAGTGAGGAAAGTTCCAAAAAGAGTCAGGATAAAGGTGAGGCAAATGAGGGAAATATTCCATACAGCAAACATGCCCCTCCTTTTTTGGATGAGCACAGAGTGAAAATAAGCCGTGGCTGTTAACCAAGGCATGAAACTGGCATTTTCAACAGGATCCCAAGCCCAAAATCCTCCCCATCCCAACTCCACGTAAGCCCAGGCCGCTCCTAAAAGATTTCCCATGGTTAGAAAAAACCAGGCTACAAAGGTCCATCTCCTGGAGTCTTCAATCCAAACAGAATCCAGCCGTCTGGTTACCAAAGCAGCAATGGCAAAGGCAAAAGGCACTGAAAAACCCGTAAACCCCAAGTACAAAGAAGGGGGATGAATAACCATGGCAATGTTTTGCAGCAACGGATTCAAACCCTTCCCATCCAACGGAATGGCCCCTTCAACAGGAGTAAAAGGATTATTGGCAAACACAATCAGGGCCAAAAAGAAGAGCACAATCGTCATCATGACTGCATTGATGTAAGGCATCCAGTCGGGATTTTTTTTCATGTTCTGAAAAAGAACAATCACCGAATAAAGAGAAACCAACCAAACCCAAAATAATATAGAACCATCCAAACCAGCCCAAAGCCCGGCAAATTTAAAAAAGAGAGGGAGTGTGATGTTGGAATAATGTGCAACATACACAATACTAAAATCATTTGTAACAAAGGCTAATATCAGAAAACACACAGACAATGTAAGAAGAGCAAAGGTAAAAATAGTAGCCCTTTGCCCTATTTTTACAAGAGCAGATTTTTGCCACCAATAACCCCCAAGATAAAAAAGGATGCTTAAAAGTGTTGAAGGAAAAGCCAATGCTAAGGTGTAGCTTCCCAAAATAGATAATGAAATCAAGTGTTAACTCCTTATTGTAAGTGTCATTAATAGAATATCATCCATACTGAATAAGGGTGGGTATTACAACCTGAAAAATAAAAAAATAAAAAAAGATACTGGAAAAAGAAATTGCATTTGTACTATAGCATTGCAACTTTAACTTTATAAAAAAAGGAGAACTTAATGAAATATGTTTTGATGTTTACTTTTTTGTTTTCCATTGTGGCTGTGAACAATGTGTATGCAGCAGCAGATACTGCTGCGGGTAAGGCCAAGTTTGATATGCTTTGTGCTGGATGCCATGGCGCAGGAGGCGCAGGAGATGGCCCTGCTGGCCCCAGCCTGAAGCCGCCGCCCGCCAATCTTACAAAAACCAAACTGGATGATGCTGGTTTGACAAAAATCATTACTGAAGGTGGACCTGCCGTAGGTAGATCTCCTACCATGGCAGCTTTTGGTTCTTCATTGAAGGCCGATGAAATAGCCGATGTTGTTGCCTACATTAGAACCTTGAAAAAATAAAAAGGGCGGCAATTGGGTCTGTTGAAAAACGTAGTTTTTCAACAGACCCACAAGGTGTAATGTTTTTTTTAAAAACGAAAATTTCAAAAAAAGTTTATGTTTTTTCTTTTTTGGTTTTTATTTGTCTGGTTATCAACCTCGTTTTTTTTGGAGATGCATTAAGTCAAACCCCTCCCCCACCATCAGCCAAAATTCATGCTCCCGATTGGATCGTTAAGCATGGCAAGGAATTTGTAAAAAACAGGGATTTTTGTAAGGCCTGTCACGCCCCTGATCTCACTGGAGGATTTACCGGCATTAAGTGTGATTTGTGCCATCTCCTGCCAGCCCATCCCCCTGACTGGAAGGAAATTCACGGCGATAAATTTCTGGAAAACCAGAGTCAGTGTACCCTGTGCCATGGGCGGGATCCTTTTTCTGGAAAAAAACAGCCATTCACCATGAACTGCACCCGCTGTCATGCTGTAAATGCCGATATTGGTCGGTGGCAGGCAGAATCCCAAACCTCTCAAATGTATCTTAGTTTTCTGCAAACAGCTCAAGTACGTGAGGATCGTTTTTCAAAAACGGAAACTGCTACTAACAATTATGCGGGCTTTCATCTGAGTGAGCGAAGCAAGCAAATAACTGCTTCTAGTCAGGTTCGTTTTACACGGGAGTGGCTGGATGAAAAAGAAAATAATCTGGATATCTATGAGGCCTATCTGGAGAAAGATAACCTTTTAAAAAATCATCTTGATGTAAAAGTGGGTCGACGGGGTTTTGGATCCAATGTGGATTATTTTCTCATGGATGGAATGGATCTTACTATCAAGCCTGCCAAGTTTTTTAATGTAATGGCTTATGCCGGTATTCCCCGTTACATCGAACAAGAAGATATCGATGGTAACCTTGGCTTTGTGTCTGGTTTAAGTTTGAGAATGAAGGAATATAAATACACCAAGGCCAAAATTGATTTTACTTATCAAAAAAAGGATTTTTCAGCAGGTGGTTTAAACCTGAACGACAAAATGTATGCGGCAGCCTCGTTATCCAAGGGCATTTCCATTTTTAAGCTTTATGGACTTGGCGAGTACGACCTGACAGAAACTCTTCCAACCGCTCTCACGGCCGGAACCGAAATTTATCCTTTTGTCAAAAAGATCAGCTTTCTTTTGGAAGGCAGTTATTTCAATGAAAGCCGCAACGACAATTTTGACAGTATCTTCACCATTTTTTCGGAAGGGGCTCTTTGGCAGGGGCGCAGTGGATTTGCGGTGAATGTCATAAAAAATCTCTCTCTTTCGGATTATTTTTCTTTTCAGCGCTATGAGGTTTTGCCCAGCTTATCCAAAAATGGCTACAACAATAGCATGGGTGCCAGTTACCTCTTTAAAAAAATAAAACTTGAAACAGCTCTGAACTACAATTTTTATAAAAGCTATGGCGGAACCTTGCACGGGTTTTCACTTTCACTTTACGAAGACTGGACACGTGATTTTTATACTAGAGCCTTTGTCGATTTCATTACTTATACCAAGGTGACCAACAATGATGACAAGGCGTTTGATGCCCTGCTTGAGGTTGGATATCAATTGCGGAGAGGGTTGAGGTTGGCGGCAGTTGCAGAATATGTGAACAACAATGTTCGGGAAACAGATTTAAAAGGAACCATTAAACTCAACTATCTATTTGACACCAAGTTTCTGGAATTTGAAAAACAAAAAGAAAAAAAATGAGAAAAATCTTTCTAAAATATTTTATTTTTCTGGGATTGGGCCTTGTTACTATACTTGGTGCAGAAGCCCGATGGGAACCAAAACAGGTTAATATACCGCTTGATCTCTACAACCATACCAAACATTTTGCCCGTTTTGCCCAGTATGCCATTGCGTGCACCATGTGCCACAAAACGCCGGATTCCTTTAACCGCGAAAAAGTCGACCATATGGGATGCCATTTTTGTCATAACAATGATCAATCCCCAGCTCCCGCAGCCGCCCGATTTAAATGTATCACCTGTCATAAAGATCTTTTCCAGGTTAAACCAGATAACCACCAGTTAAACTGGATAGACAGACATCAAACTGTTGCCAAACAGGACAAGGATTATTGTTTTAAATGTCACAAAACTTTCTTTTGTACCGACTGTCATCAAAAAAGAGATTTTGAAAATCAAAGAATGCATACCAGTAATTTTCGCTACTACCATTCCATTGTGGCCAGAAGTAATCCACGCACCTGCAGTAATTGCCATCAAATGAATTTTTGCAAGGATTGTCATTCTGACAGTGACTAGTAACTATATGAATCATTGGCGGTAAATGGGAAAAATGATATAGATCATGGCAACTTTGTCTATTATTGGCCGATAATATTCATTGGAAGGAAGAATGCATATAAATCATATCGTTTTATATTTTTTTATTTCATTTGTTTCATTTATTATTGGCTGTTCTGGCGGAGGCACATCTGATTCTGCCTCGAATGAGTTTGCTTCTGTTGATTTAAGTGTTGGCGAGCATGCTGTTTTTCCCCATCCCGATCGTTGGGCTGATTCCACTTATTCAGGTTTTCATGGCTACTGGCTCAAGGCTAATGGTTTTAATGTGATTGATACCACCTGCGTGCGTTGTCACGACAAAGAATCAACCATATCCAGCGCTAATGCCGGTGGAGGCCCTCCCGGATGCAAATCCTGTCACACTGTTTTTCCACATGTTACAGGCTGGCGAAATGGTGTGGATGAGGGCGGACATGGAAAGTATGTGTTGTCTCTCAGGGAGGCGGATGCATCTGTGACTGGGACAGAGGAGTGTCAACAATGTCATGGTGATGATCTCAATGGCGGTATAACGGGTGTTTCCTGTAATCAGTGTCACACCGTGTATCCCCACGGAGATGCCACCGCCTGGGCTTTAAAAACAAATCATGGGCAAGCAGCATTGGAAAACGGGTTTGATGTTTGCCAACGATGTCATGGAGATGATTTTGAAGGGGGCGATACCGGAATTCGCTGCCGCAGTTGTCATGAAGGAGTATTTCCCCATGGAGTTGATGTAATGCCTGAGGGGGGCATTGATGTTGAGGTTGCGGAGGATGGTAGTAATGACTATGTGTTATCCGATGATGATATGATAACCAGTGCTGCAACCGGTGCAGACTACGAAAATATTTACGACAGCGAATGGAGAGAAAAAATAAATCATGGTCGAACGACTATCCAGCTTGGTTACGATGTGTGCCGCGGATGCCATGGAAGCGACTTAACCGGTGGGGATGTGGGGGTGAGCTGTTACCAATGCCATTCCTTTGCTCCCCATGTTGATGGCTGGGCCGAACCAGACGTGCATGGTGTGACAGCAAAAGGAAATGGAAAAGAACTGTGCACGGGATGTCATGGTGAGGATCTTTCTGGAGAAGATACAGGCACGGCTTGTAACAAGTGCCATATCATTTATCCCCATACGAAAGGAAAAAATGCCACAGCAGCCATTGCTGATATGCCTACTGGGACAGAGTGGAGCGACATTGAAAACCACGGTTACTACGCCCTCAACAATGGAACAACCCTGTGTGCCGGCCAATGTCATGGTTCTGACCTGGAAGGAGGCCTTTCTGGGGTTGCTTGTACAACTGCTTGTCATGCCGTACCCGCGCCACACGATGCAGCCACCCTCCCCAGTTGGGCTGATTCTACCTATCGAAAAAATGCGGGCGAAGCCATTGATACAGACCATCCCTTCCATGGAGACTATGCCGAAGGGGCCGCTAAAAGCACTTGCATGGGTTGTCATGGCAATGACTTAACCGGCGGAGATGCCGGGGTTAGCTGTTTTCAATGCCATGTCTACGCGCCTCATCAAGACTCTGATGGTTTGCCTGATCACCTGAAGGTGTTAAACGATGCAGTTGATAGCAATGGAGACGGCACCTTTGACCGAATTTGGGATACCGACGGTGATGCTGATGATGTGTGGGTTGCTGATGCCACTGGTTCAAACGGAAAAGACATTGTCCATGCCGCCATTGCTGTGTCTCTCATGCGCCAGGGCAATATCTCTGAATGCACCCGTTGTCATGGCGAAAACTTTGATCGTGAAGTGGGAGGCATTAAATGCACTAACTGCCATGAAAATGGAGTGACTCATACAAGTGCTTCCATGACGATTGAAGGTACAACCTATACTGGCGGCTGGGGGCCCAATATTGGCGGTGGCTCCAACCATGGTACTTATTTTTCAACTTACTTCACAGCCAATGATTCGGACGCCTTTTGTTGGGACTGCCATGGATCACCCATCGTATTTACAGATTCAAGTACCACAGGAACTTATTTTAATGCTTGCAACAACTGCCATGGGGTTTCAGGCCGATCGTCCGATCAAACCCAAGCAAGTTTGGCTGAACAAACGTTCTGCTATTCATGCCATCTGTATCCACATCTTGCTCTTGAGACAGAATCCTTAGACAGTGCAGGAGACCCTGTTATTAATAGGCCCGCCTGGGGACCCAACAATTATGCCAAGAATGGAAATGAAAACGGATTTTATTGGAGCCATGTTTATACGATTACACGCTGGGCCAACACTGTTGATGAATCGGGAAATTACTATGCTGACGAACCAACAGACCCCCGTTCTCCCGGCTCCACTGCATCTGCTGTAATTGCCAATACCTGCGGTGGCGGTACAGAAAATAAATGCCATTACGATGGGTATAGGGCACCACGAAACAATCTAACCAATTATGGACTTTGTCGGGGTTATTGCCATGTAGACTGGTAAGACGTGAGGGCCATGGCTCTCATGGAGCAAATTTATGCTGGAATGTGTGAACAAAAAATTAATGGTGCACACAGTAGTTGTTTTACTGAGCCTTGGGCTTTGCCCTGTGCTTTCGTGGGCCCGAAGCATGGATTATCTCAACAAAGATCAGGTTAATTCCACACTCGATGTCTCCATTATCTCACTCGAAGATATCGATGTAGGCCCTTCGTTTCCAAGCATGGGATCTCATGCAATAGCCCTAGATCGTAACGGGTATCCACACATCGTTTATGGGGGCGATAATCTTTATCACACCTACTACGATGGTGCCACTTGGAACACAGAAACCGTGGATAGCGAAAATGGCACCGGTGAAGAAGCCACCATCGCCATTGATTCCAGCGGGGCTACGGATGTAATTCATGTTATCTATACCGATTCAGTTAATGCGGATCTTAAATATGCTACCAATGCTACAGGAAGCTGGGTGATTACTGCAAGCATTGACACATTAGAAGGCACCTCTCTTTCAATGGCCCTTGATTCCTCTGGTTATGTTCATGCCACCTACCAGGTTGCCTCTGCTTATCTAACCCATCTTACCAACAGAAGTGGAAGCTGGGTCGATGTAAACATCGATAGTGGAAGTAATGGAACAGGATCACCTAACAATATTGTCATTGACTCTTCGGATAACCTGCACGTGATTTATTACGAAGCGCGAGGCAGCGGTAATTATGGTATCAGCTACGCCACCAAGGCTGCGTCTGGAAGTAGCTGGACTGTTACCGAGTTAAGCTCGGTCTGGCCTGCCTATACCTGGCCTTCGGTTGCACTTGATACAAGTCAAAATTTGCATATGGTCTATAAAAATGGCAGCACGGGGGGGCTTGATTATCAGACTAAACCTAGCGGTTCTTCCACTTGGGGGGCTGTTACGACAGTTCTTTCCTCTGGGGTGGATGAATATGTCAATCTAGTCGCGGATGCCTCAAACAATCTGTATGTGAGTTTCTACAATTCAACTGACGACGACTTAAAATACGTCCATTACGATAATTCAGGAGGAATGGGTTGGGATGCAAGCGCCACAACACTTGATTCTAGTGGAGATGTGGGTTCTTACAACGCAATTGTAGCTTCTGGGGGAACGGCTCATATCAGCTATTACGATGCAACCAATGGGGCTTTAAAATACACGACGGGGAGTGGTTCTTCTTGGAGTACAAGCACCCTAGCCAATTCGGAAGATCTTGGTCGGTATTCCTCGATGGTTCTTGATTCTGCCGGCAATATCCATGTGGCCTACTATGAGGCCGATCAAGCTAATCTTAAGTATGCTACCAATACTAGCGGGAGCTGGGTGGCCGAAACAGTGGATAGTACGGGGGATGTAGGCATGTATGCCTCCTTGGGCATTGATACTCGCGGTTATCTGCATATTGCTTATTATGATGCCACCAATACCAGTCTTAAATACGCCACCAATAGTAGTGGTGCGTGGGTTTCTAGCACCCTAGACAATAGCACGAACATCACTGGTGAAATAAGCACCTTGATTTTGGATGCTGCCAACGCGGTTCATATTTTTCATTACTGGAGCTACACCGATTCGGGCACAGGTCTTGGCACCACCGATTTCATGCATATCACCAATGCCAGCGGAGCCTGGGTTTCAGAAACCGTGGCCAGTAGGGCCTTTACTGTGGATTCCCTGGCCTTTGTCGAACAGGGAGATGTTGATGTTTTCATCGATTCCTCCGGATATTTTCAGGTTACTTTTTCGGATATCAGTTCTACTGAAGGGTATTACACCTATTACGCCACTAACATGAGCGGAACCTGGGTTTCCGATGATCCGGATACCTGTGCCGAAAGCGATGAGATCTTCAATGAAATTTTTCAAGACTCCAATGGAGACATTCATATTTTCTTTGTTAGTGCACAGCTCAACTACACCACCAATATCCCAGGATGGTGGTCTTGTTCCAAGCTGGCAAATCCTTCACCAGTTGATGCCTACTATCCGTCGGCTCTCATTGATGATCAGGATTATTTGTATGTTGCGTATCAAGAAACTGATGATGATGAACTGCAGTTTTTAACTTCAATTAGCATGGATGCCAACTACGACTGGAACAAGGCTGTTTTGGTTGATAGTGATGTTACACATGTTTCTTTGCAACAAGATGCTATTGGATATTTTCATGCCACTTTTTACGATGTGGCCAATCAAGATCACAAATATGTCAAGTTTACCATTGATGCCGATGCAGATGGATCTGAAAATATCGATGATTGCGATGATGGTGTTGCAACAACCTACCCAGGAGCTACAGAAATATGTGGAGACTCGGTAGATAACGATTGTGATGGTACAACTGATGAACAAGATTCTGGTAGTACCCCTATTACCTGGTACGCCGATGGCGACCGAGATGGTTATGGTACAACATCCCTCACAACCGAGGCCTGTTCGGAACCCACCGGTTATTCTACTGAGAGTTCAGATTGCAATGATAACGATAGCGCCATCAGCCCCGATGTAGCTGAGGTATGTGTTGATGGTATCGATAACGATTGCGATGACAATATCGACGAGGGATGCGTTGGCGAAAGTAACTACGATGACGATGGGGATGGCTATTCTGAAAATGCCGGTGACTGCGATGATGCCGATAGTAGCATCAACCCAGGAGCTACTGAAATTTGCGATGGTGTTGACAACGACTGCGATCGTGACCTGGATGATGGCGATGTTGATGTGGTTGGTGCCTCCATCTGGTATCCCAATTTTGATGGGGATGCATATGGGGCTAGTGGCACCTCCATCGCGGCCTGCAGTCAGCCCAACATGTATTTGTCTGTTGGAGGGGATTGTAATGACAACAATTCTGCCATCTATCCAGGTGCGGACGAAGTTTGTGGGGACAGTATTGATAATAATTGTGATGATAATGTGGATGAAGAAACAGCCTCTTTTTCCATCATTTCTTGGTATCCGGATGGTGATGAAGATGGTTACGGGAGTGCCGATGTGGTTACAGAGACAGAAGTGTTAACAAGCTGTAGCCAGCCTGCTGCCAATTATGTTGCTGACAATTCAGACTGTAATGATTCCAATCCGGATATTAGTGCGGATGCTGCTGAAATTTGCAGTGACCAAATCGACAATAACTGTGACGGTGCAATTGATGAAGCCAGTTGCGCTAGAAATAGTGAGTGGAATCTGGATGCTGATTCTGGTGCGGGATGTTCTCTTAGAAGGTAAACTTTATGCAACTTTCAAAATCCTTGAAACTTCTGACTGGCCTTGGTTTTTTTGTGTTGTTGTTTTCACCTGTGGCCCACGGTGCTGATATTGCCGTGGATAATACCTTGGATGTTCTTGATGGCACTGACAGTAGTTGCTCACTTCGCGAAGCGATCATCAATGCCAACAATGATACCGCCACTTACACGGATTGCACAGCGGGTTCAGGCACAGATACTATCATTCTCCCTGCGGGAACATATTCCTTAAGCATGTCAGGGATCGACGAAGAATACGCTGCGACTGGCGACCTGGACATCCGCTCCAGTATGACGATTCAGGGGGCTGGCTCTGGTTCAACAATTATCGACGGCGGTGGTTCCTCAGGAACCCTGCAAGATAGAATTTTTGACATCGTCTCTGGAGGGCTTACTATTAATTTCGAAGATTTAACCATCCAAAATGCCTATTTTACATCCTCTAATTACTGTGGCTCTTCTTCTTCAGTTGGAGGAGCTGGCATCTGCAATCATGATAAAAACAACACTGTTACCCTGACTGATTCTGTTGTTCAAAACAACACGATTAGCACTGGTGCATGGATTTATGGGGCGGGTATCCTTTTTAGTTCTTCATCCACTTCTGCCTCTCTTACTCTCACCAATACTGTAGTTACGGGTAACCAGGCGACCAGTTCAAGTGCTTCCCAGATCTGGGGAGGGGGCATCTATGTAAGCAATGCCTCCCTGCATCTTGTTGATTCCACCGTTAGCTCAAATAGTGCTGAGGTTACCTACTCCAGCTCCTCCAGTTATGCCCTTGGAGGCGGTATTCATGGGTATTGGTATGCCACTATTGAAATTGAAAACTCAACCATCAAAGACAATGGGGTTATCAGCAAAAATTCTTCCAGTTCTTCTAGCCACAACCCGGGAGCCTCTGGTGGAGGAGTTTACATTTACGGATTGAGCGATTTAGACATCACAGGGTCCACAATCAGCGGCAATTCCACATCAACAAGCAATGGCAGAAAATCATCAGGAGGAGGGCTTGCGTTATCTGGAGATACTGTCAATATTTTCAACAGCACCATTGCCGATAATGATTCTATATGCGGTACCACTGCTGCATGCAGTTATTCCGCTTATGGGGCCGGTGTTGCTGTTACTTCGGGAACTATCAATATTTCCAACAGCACCATCGCAGACAACACATCCAGCATCTACAGTAGTGGAAGCGCTACGGCAGGTGGTCTCTATCGATCAGGGGGAACAGTCAATATTGGCAGCTCCATTATTGCTGACAATACAGCGGTCACTTCTAACGCAAACTGTTCTGGAACAGTGGCTACAGCTACCTCAAGCTTGATCGAAGGCACATCAGAATGCACCATTACGAGTGGTTCTGTGCTTACGGATGATCCAAACTTTGAGGAGCTTCTAGCTGACAATGGTGGTCCAACGTACACCATAGCCATCAATGAAACCAGCCCGGCCGTCGATACCGGGAACTGCACGTCCATCGTTAATCTCGACGGGGTTACCGGTTATGACACGGCTACCAACGATCAGCGGGGTTTTACACGAAACGATGGCGATACAGCCTGTGACATGGGGGCTTATGAATTCATCGAACATGAAACAAACGATTGTGATGATAGTGAAGATAATGATGACGATGGGGTTACTGATGACGACGATGCTGATTGCGGTTCAACAGAAGCTGATTGTACCGATGGGATAGACAATGATGGTGATGGGTCTGACTGTGACGACGCTAGTTCTGACTGTGATTATTATTATCAATGCGGAGGTACAGAAACAAGTTGCTCCAATTCGATCGATGATGATGTTGATGGCGCAACAGATTGTGATGATTCTGATTGCACTAGTAGTACCGACTGCACCGTGGATGACCTTGATAGCGATGGCTATGACGAAACCGTAGATTGCAATGACAATGAGGCCAGCGTTAGCCCGGGGGCTACAGAAACCTGCAATAATGTCGATGACAATTGTGATGGAGCCACTGATGAGGGGTTTGATTCAGACGGTGATGGAACTACAGACTGCAATGATACTGAGGAGTGTGATGGAATCGATAATGATGGTGATGGTTCTATAGACGAAGGGGTTACCAGCACTTACTACCAGGATGCAGATGGTGATGGTTACGGTGATGTTACCGCAACAACGGCGGCTTGTTCTCTTCCAGCAGGTTATAGTGATAATGGGGATGACTGTAATGATACAGATGCAAGCGTGAGCCCTCTTGGGGTTGATACTTGCGATGGGGTCGATCAGGATTGTGATGGTACCGACACATCGTGTACAACAGGTGAAACCGTTGAAACAGAATGTAACGATGGGCAAGACAATGACATCGATGGTCAAGCCGATTGTATTGATGCTGATTGTAGTGCAGATACAGTTTGTATTGATGATGAGTGTTCCTCCTCAGAATGCCAGGATAATGATGCCGATGGTTATGCTGAGGCTGACAACGATTGCAATGACAGTAATTTTTCTATCCATCCTGGGGCCACTGAAACCTGTGGAGATTCCAAGGATCAGGATTGTGATGGTTTAACAGATTGTGATGATACTGATTGCATTGATAATCCTCAGTGTGCCAGTACAACATCAGGAGCTACCAACACGCCAGAATCAGATTGCAGTAATGGGCTTGATGATGATGCAGATGGCAGTTTGGATTGTTCTGATAGTGATTGTTTTTCCAGTACTGCCTGTACGGTCACAGTTGATGCAAACAGTGCCGATACTGGTCAAGCTGCTGGCTGTAGTTTGGTTAGGTAAGATGGTTATGGAAATGTTTCGATATTTTTTATCCTTTATTTTTTTTGTTGCTCTCATTTCCTGTGGGAGTGAAGCCGATGACAATGGTGAGGATTTTGGCAATATTCTCGACTCTCCTTCCAGCCTTGTTCTGACTGAAGATGAGCATGTGTATGGGTGGGGGCGTTCCGATTGTTTGATGTGTCACAACATCAACAACATCCATCTCCAAAATAGAACTGATGTCACAATCGATATGGAGGAGATTCAGGATCAAGTAGCCGAAGAAGGCGAGTCGATTTGTATGGATTGTCACGGATCCAATGGTACCACCGAATAAGAAATGTTTTGAGCACCCATCACTACCAGTTGTCCATTTTCATAAGAATAAAAACTAACTGTTTTGGAGCCATACATGTCTTTTCTTTTGTAGATGGTGAAAGGCCATAATTTTTTTTTCAATTGGCCAATGGCTTGTTGATAGTCTGTCTCTAATACGCCATGGTATGTGGCATGAGTAAAACCACCGCGCCCATACGGCAAAAAACGATACAAATGCCATGCATGAACCCTGCCTCCAGTACGGCAATAGTCATTAAGGAATTTGGCAATTTCAACTAAATGTTGAATGTTTTGTTTGGTGACAACGGTTGAGATGGTTACTTCCTTGCCGGCCTCTTGCAAGGCTTGGAGCCGATCATAAATGAGGGCATGGTGGCCCTTGCTATAAATTCTCATTTGATTGTGCACGGTATCAAATACAGAATCAAGTGGCAGGACAAAACGGTCAATGCAGTCCAGTGATGCAAACTGGCTGGGCAGCCGAATGCCGTTAGTACCCACCTGGACAGTTAATCCCAGTGCCTTGGCATGGCCCGCCAGAGTTACCACATTGTGTGGCCAGGTAAAGGGTTCGCCACCACCAAGCACCACATTTGTAACACCCTGGGACACAAGCTGATCCAGTAATTCCAGCACCTGGGGCATTGTCATGGTGTCAATGGAATTTTCTGTTACACAAAAAGTGCAGGTCATGTTGCAGAAGGGGTGAAGAAGCAAAACAGCAATATTCATAACATGGTTATTGCCATACTCAGTGCACACCTTTCAACACCGATTCCAATGCGTGGTTTGCAAATACTTCAAGACAGTATTTTAAAATAGATTAATTTATTGTTTATTAAGCAATAATTTATTGCATTAAAATTTAATTTTAGTATAATATTTTTATGCAAATGGATAAAAATCAATTACTTAGGAATTTGACGGAATTAGGAACGGTCTATGAACAATTAAATGGGCCAGTTATCGATGTGGGCATTTGTGGGGGAGCGGCGTTGATATTTAAGGATTTGGTTTATCGAACAACGAAGGATATTGACACTCTCTTTCCGGTCCCGTGGCCAGAAAAATTTAAAGAAGCTGTCAAGATTGTCGCACGTAATTTTGGACTTCCTGAATCTTGGATCAACTCAGGTCCGGATATGATTACTACTATGGGCCTCCCCGAGGGATTTAAGGATCGTGCAGAGGTAAGTCAGTTTGGCACACGGTTTACGGCCTACTTTGCTTCTCGTTACGATCAGATTTTTTTCAAAGTTTATGCTGCAGCGGATCGTGGAGGTTATCATGTGGATGATTTGCTTTCCTTAAAGCCAACAAATGAAGA
Organism: Deltaproteobacteria bacterium RIFCSPHIGHO2_02_FULL_40_28; assembly: GCA_001798135.1. Lineage (GTDB taxonomy): Bacteria > UBA10199 > UBA10199 > UBA10199 > 2-12-FULL-40-28 > 2-12-FULL-40-28. Next base: position 129,787 of record MGRJ01000023.1, read on the forward strand.
AATATTGGCTGCAGCAAGATGGTGCCAGACTCATGATACCTCAGAAGGATTTTTGATTATCCTAAAAAGTATGTTGGAGACACTGGGCTATGGCGAGTCCGCAAAACAATTATAGTAAAAACTTGCTGAGTATTGTTCGCGATGTCATCTGGGCTCAATGGAATCGTTTAGGTCTTCATGGAACTGGGGGCATCAATTGCTACTCGACCGACATCGAGTCTTCACTCATCCTAGCTGCATATGGCTCGAGATTAGATGGTCGTTTTTATGAAGGAGTGTGGTGCTGGCTGAAATGCTACGGGAATCTTGTTAATGGCCAACGCCTGGCAACACTGATAGCTTCGAGCAATGATGAGTGGATCGCTCGATTTTTTGGGGGGCTTTTAGAAAATACGGATCCAAAACAATGGAAAGGAGTGATCCAACAATGTAAAAAATTGCTTTCTTTGCCCCTAAATCTGGAACCTCTTCTCATACATTCAGTAAAAAGAGAATGGCGTGCTCGAGATCCAGTGCTTTCAAAATGGGGTGTCCTCTACAATCAAGTAATCCCTACACAAAAAATGCAGGATCATGAACGCATCCTTCTTAATAATTCTCTCATGAGATATCGGTATTTATATGGAACGGTCATACGTGCGGATGTCTTCTATTTGTTGTCGGTGAGCCATCATTGTCGGATTAAAAGAGAGATTGATTTTTTAACCACTGTCCGGTTAGCCGATCGTTTATGTTGTTATATTTCGACCATCCACAGAATTCAAAAAAATCTCGAAACGGGCGGCTTTATCCATGCATCCGGCGAATTAAAGAAAAAGCGTGCAAAAATGACTACGTGGGTTGTAAAGGATTTACCATGTCTGCAAAGTACTGCGGGCTATGATCTGGGTACTATCGATTGGATAAAAATAAATGCGTGGTTAATCGCCATTTTTAAACTTACGCTCGCGCTTGAAAAAATTGAGTATGAATCTATCTCTAAAGTGCGTATTCAGGAGTTCCAAAGCGAAACTTTTCATTTGCTAACAGATCATGGAGTCCATTTGCCCTTATCGTATGGATCGACACTAGGTCCTCTTCAGGATTATTCCATTGAAGCTCTGATGAAAATGCTTGTAGAGGCTTTGCAGATGTTTTATCGAATCATTTGTTGCATTATCTTGGTTCGATGCAGAACATGCCGCATAGTTTTTCAGTCTCCAATTCAGGGAAATCCCGCATCGATGATCCAAATCACCTTGATCAACAACACCATCACATGCCCGCACTGCAAAGCTAAGCTCCTTCTAAGCAAACCTGATTTTTTCTATTATGATGGATTGGGGAGGGAACAAGAATTAAAATTTATAAGTAATAACAATAGGTTAATTTAAAATATCTTTCCAGCAACCTTTTCTGTAAATTCTCGATAATTAAAGTAAATCAGGCATTGTGCATAGTGTATGAATAGAGCATGGGACTTCTTGACAATGGCTATGGGAAGTGGGAGATAATTCCTATCGTTCTAATTTAATTTAAGTATTTAAAGCTCATGAGAAAAATATTTGTTTTATTTATTTTGTTTCTTTGGCCTTTGTCTTCCTTAGCTGAGACTCATTTTCCCCAAATTCTCAAAGTACCTGGAACATCCAAGGCGCATGGGAATCCGGGCCATACTCATCCCTATTGTGGTGATGGTACTCTCAATTTAGGTGAAGATTGTGATGATGGCAATGTTGTGGATGGAGATGGCTGTTCTGCTCGTTGTCAAAAAGAAGAAAACCCTAACCCTGTTTGTGGCAATGGTATTTTAGAATCAGGTGAAGATTGTGATGATGGAAATAGTTTAGATGGGGATGGTTGTTCTAGCCTTTGTAAAACCGAAGCTTGTGGCGATGGGGTTTTAAATGCAGGTGAAGGTTGTGATGATGGTAATTTTGTAGATGGTGATGGGTGTAATTCACTGTGTCTTTTAGAATCTTGTGGTGATGGCATTGTGCAATCGGGTTTGGGTGAAGAATGTGAATCAGGAGTTACAATTCTCCCCGATCATTATAGTTGTGGCACAACTTGTTTAGTTGAGGTTGAGCCTTATTGTGGAGATAACACCTTAGACTCAGGCGAAGCCTGCGATGATGGTAATGGCACTCCCAATGATGGTTGTGATGCCACTTGTACCTTAGAGGGTGTTTGTGATGAGGATAGTATCCAGGTGTGTGGAAGTGATGTGGGAGAATGTGCGCAGGGAACTCTCGTTTGTGAAGAAGATGGAGAGTGGAGTACCACTTGTGAAGGTGAAGAAACTTCTACAGATGAAGCGTGTGATGGTTTAGATAACGACTGCGATGGAGTAGTGGATGATAATTTACAACAAGGTTGTAGTAATTCCTGTGGCGATGCAGGAGTGATGATTTGCACCAATGGTGAGTGGTCAGATTGTTCGGCAGCAGAGACAAATTGTAGTGATTTATCTTTACCCCCTCCCGAAGAAGAAACCCCCGCCCAGGATGAAACTGCTAATTCCTGCCAGCTTTTAGGTATTAGTTCCCTTGAAGATTTGCCAGTCATGAGTGCTTCTTATAGCTTGTCTTTTGCGCAGGGTGACACTGTAACCGTAGCCACAGATGATGGTATTTTGGTAGATGTGGTTCCTCTGATGAACGAAAATGGTATGTATACAGGCTTTGTTACTGTACAGAATTGTTTAACTAGCTCTATGGATAGTATATTTCAGGGAGAGACATCTTGTTCTCTCAACACGGAAGCTTCAACTTCTATTTCTTGGATGATTTTTATTTTATTAGTTTTTGTCTCATTAAGTCCCCGCGTAGTTTTTCATTTTATCAAAAGGCGTTGAGTAAAACCATTTTTTATTTATTGCTCTGTTTTTTTTGCATTCTTTCTATTTCTTGGAAAAACTTTACTCAAGTTACAAAACCGATTGAAGATCGTTTATATTATCTCAAAATAGCCAAAGGAGAACAACACGAAGTAATATCTCCTTTTTCTAAAAGAGTAGCCCATCCCTTATTTGCAGCAGCTTTTTCTCAAATTTTTAAAGGGGATTTAAGAAAGTCTTTCCAGGTTATTTCTTTATTATCCCTGATTGTTTTTTTATTGGCTATAACCCTGCTTTACCGTCGGTTTCAAATTGCTCCCCCTTTAATTTTATTTACTGTTTCTCCTTACCTAGTTCAAATTTTTTACGATTACTACATGCATGATTTATTTTATGGTGCTCTTTTAGCCCTGTTTTTGGTTTTATTTTCTCGTTCTATTTTATCATCTTTTATTTTCATTCCCCTTCTTTTTATAGTGAGAGAATCAACTCTTTTAGTTTCTTTGGTTTTATTTTTTGTTTTATTACGGGAAAAAAAGTATAGGGATATTCTTATTATTTTAGGTGCTACAGCTATTGGCATTGTTCTCTCAAACTTTTTTGCTCACGCGGGCTTACCAAATCGTTATGGGTTTTCAGAAATCTTTTATATGGGTTCTAAAATTATTTATAATACTTCTCTTAATTTTTTTGGAATTGAACTTTGGAATTCTTCAATGAACTCATGTACTCCAAAAGTTATTTTTAATCTTCCTTTTCTAGTGGGGAAAATAAATCAAATCGGTTATTGTGCTTGGCATCCAATCAATTCACTGATTACACTGGTTCAATGGCTTACTATTTTTGGGCTTCTTCCTTCTCTTTTATTAAAAATAAAATCTCGTTTATCCGTAGTTGATTCACACAAAACTATTATTTATTTTTGTTTAATTTATGGCTTTTTATCTTTTGTATTGGGTCCCATGATTGGCCCAGGTGGATTTCGGCTTACTGGTTATGGTTGGCCTTGTTTTTGGGTGGCAATTTTAGCACTTCAAAAAACAATTTCTTGGCCATTTTTTATTTTAAATCTTTTTTTAACTTGGGTTCCGCCTCTTACTTATTATTTTTTAGGTTGGACACATTTAGCTATTTGGGTTGTTTTTTGTATTGCAGTCATCACCCATCTTGTTTTTTGGTTAAGGGTTAAAAATGAGTTCTAAACGCAGATTTCGGTTAATTAAAATTTTTTTACGTGATGTTTTTTTGTTTTTTTTAGCCTTAATTCTCCTTTGGTTGGGAAAAATTTCTCTCTGGGATATTCCCAGGTTAAAAAATCATAATCCAACTCAAACGGCCTTTATTCATTATCGAGGAGGAAAATTAGTTGGCGAATGGGCAGAGCTTTCTAAGATTTCCTCTCATCTTAAAAAAGCAGTTGTTATTTCAGAGGATGGACGTTTTTATGATCATTATGGATTGGATTGGAAAGAAATCAAAAATTCTTTTTGGATAAATTTGAAGAAGAAAAAATTTGTAAGAGGTGGTTCTACAATTACCATGCAATTGGCAAAAAATCTTTACTTTTCACCGCGTAAATCTTTATGGAGAAAAGGAGGAGAGATTATTTTGGCCCTACGACTCGAATCTTGTCTTTCTAAAGATCGCATTTTAGAAATTTATCTCAACATTATTGAATGGGGAAATGGCATTTACGGTATAACAGAAGCAAGTCAGCATTATTTTGGGAAATCTCCCTTAAGTCTTTCGGTAGAGGATGCTTCTTTTTTGACTTCTATTATTCCTAATCCACTTCGTTTTGGGAAACGTCCACCAGACCCCTCAAGTGAAGATCAAGAAATTCCTGATTATTTCTTTATGGAAAACTAAAAGTAAAACTTCTATACTTCTTTTGCTTTTATTTTCAAAAAAGAGGGTTAATGCGTTTCTGGACTTTTTTATTTTTGATCCCCTACGCCTGTACCACAGGCACTTCCTTTGGTCGTTGGCTTCGGGGACGAGCTTTGCTGGGTAATACCCTGGTGCTTATATCCTTGATCTTTTTTTTACTTCCTGTTGCAGGGGCCCGCCCCTCTGATTTGCCTAAGCCAACACAAAAGCAAGAGCAATTATCTCCAAATACTATTTCCATGCCTTGGCATACCTTTATCTCGCTTTGGGAAAAGGCAAAAGATAGAGAGGCTAAAAGAAATGTGCCCTATGCTTATGGCAAAGCTCTTTATATGGGCAAAAGTGTAGAATCCAAGGGTGAGTTATTGGTACAATTAGATTTAAGTTTAGTCATTAAGTCTTATGGAGATGGTGAAAAACTTGTTCCTTTTCTTCCTGCTTCTATCAATTTAGAATCAGTTACCGTTGATGAAGAACCTTCTATCTGGACAGAAAAAGATGCTGCTTTTCAAGTGCTTTTAACAGATGAAAACGAGCATATTCTTCATGCTACCTTTAGTGTGAAGCTTAACTCTAACGATTGGCCCAGGGTTTTAAGCCTGCCAGTTATTCCTATCCCCCAATCTGAAATTGTTCTCAATATTCCCGAAAAAAATAGAGATGCTACTTTAAGCCCTGGAGTAAGTGTAGAGCCAGTTGTTATTGAGGGAGGATCACAATTACAGGGTTTTTTCCCTGCTACTTCTAAAATTTCAATGACTTGGTTTGAAAAGAAGGCTTCTAAAAATAAATTGCCATTAAAGATGAAGGCCAGCGTTTATCAGTATGTTCAGCTTCAAGAAGGTGGTGCCCTAGGGCAAATTCTTGTTAACTTTCAAGTAGCAGAAGGGGAAACAAATACTTTTAATATCATTTTTCCTGCTCACATTGGTTTAGTTGAGGTTCGTGAAGCGCAAGCCTTTAATAAAGTGGCCCAGTGGTATAGTGAAGATCAGGGTGATTCTAAATTACTCCATGTGATTACATCCTATAAACAAGAACAGTCCTTTAAACTTCTGATTAAGTATGAAACGAGCCATCCAGCAGATTCTTATTCGTTTGAATTTCCAAAAATGATGCCTCAAAATATTGAAAGTCAGGAAAACTTTTATGCACTGGGTTCTACAACTAGTCTCCAGATTAATGAAAGTAAAAATGAGGGAGTAGAAAGAGATGAAATTCAAAATAGGCCCGAAGATTTAAAAATTCTTTCAAAAGATCAACCCCTTTTTTATTACAAAGCCAAGACACCAGAACACCAATTAGCTTTTGAAGTGAAAGCACACAAAGCCATTCCCCTGATGGGTACTCGTATTGAACAAGCTCTGGCTGATACGATTATGGCAGAATCTGGTGCTGGTATTACCAGACTTACCTACCAGGTTAAAAATAATCAGGCTCAGTTTTTAAAATTAAAATTACCAGGACATACTCGTCTTTTAAGTGCTTCTTTAGATGGGAGAGATATTGAGCCTGCGAGTGACGAAAATTATCTTTTGTTGCCCCTGATTAAATCAATAGAAAAAGCACATCCTTTAGAAATTATTTTTCAATCAGAGTTGGGACGTTTTAGCATGATAGGGCATCGTGTTTTAAACCTTCCCGAAACCGATGTGCAGATTAGTGAATTGGTGTGGAATATTTATAGCCCTAAAGCGTATCCTGTTTTGTTTGCTAGAGGTAATGTAGAACGGGTACAGGATGGTTTGGATTATTTTTTTTTAAATCTTAAAAAATTACCCAATCCCTTATTTACAAAGTTATATGCAAAAGAGAAAACACATCTCCGTTTTGAAGTCCCTTTTTTTGGAGTTCCTCAAAAATTTGAATCTTATTTAATTCAAGGGAAGGCTCCTATTCTTCATTTTTACTTTGTGTGTGAAGCTTTTCACAAAGTACTGGCTTTGATTCTCAGTGTATTTTTCTTCATCAGTCTTTTTTGGACTTTGAGTTATATTTTAGAGAGAGCTCATATGCCTGAGTTTTTTGTAGGACAGAAAAAATATCTTTGGACCATGCTGGGTTTTTCTATCATCATTGGTCTTACTCAAATTTTCACTCTTTATCTTTTTGAATACTGGGCCTGGACTTTTATTTTTTGTCTGGCTGTTTTTTTGGTGTGGCAAAAAATACAAGTAAAAAAACGTTTAAAGATGCTTTCAACGGGTTGGCTTAAAGCTTGGCCAAGTCTTATTTGCTGGGCAGCTTATCTTGCAAGTGGTTTTTTTCTTACTCTTTCTGCGTGGCATTGGGTTGTTTTAAGTTTTGTATCAGGAATTTTTTTAAATTCATTGATCGACTGGATAGCCCCCCGAGTTTTTGTCCCAAAGCTAAAATTAGATTCACAAAACGAAGAAAAATCAGAACTTACCTTTCTTCCTCTTGTTTTTCTTTTTCTTATGTTGATGGGCGGGGGATCCCTAGCCCTTGCTCAAACAAATACCAGTACCAGTGAATTTGAAGGTGTAGAAAAAGACCAGTCTCAAGTGAATGTGGTGTGGAGTGTTGTCGAAGAGATGTTAAATAAAATTGAGGAAAAAGAAAAAAGAGAACAAGATGAACTTGGTTTGGGTTACATTTTTGGAGATTCTACTGTGGGAGGACGTATTACTAAACGGGCAGCAGAAATTAGCTTAACCATTCCTCTCAAAGTTTTGTCGAGGGATTATGTTAAAATCCCACTTTTTTCTGAAGGTGTTGTGATTACCGATGCAGCGTTAGATGGTGAATCTTTGGCCTTAAATCGCGAAAATGGGCAGATATTTTTTGAAGCCAGAAAAACAGGATTATTAGAGGCACAAATCTTGGAGTTGCAACTGATGATTCCCTTGGAAGAAAAGGGAGGAATCAAAGAATTTATTTTAGAATCTCCTATTTTAAAGGGAGGCACCATTGAGATTAACTTTGGTGATGAAGTACAGTCTATGTTGATTCATGATGCTATTTGGCAAAAACAAGAAAAAAACATCATGAAAGCAGCTCTTGGAACAAATCAAAAGCTGGATGTTGAATATGCAGTTTTTCAAAAGGCAGAAAATGTAAAACCAGATAAATTATCCATGGTACAAAAAATTTATGCGGAGTCTGGAACTTTGGCAAGCTTTGAAGAAAATAAACTTAATTTTCTGACCACAGTTCATTTTAGAGTTTTAAATACCGAAATGACGGGAGTTGTTTTTCAGGTGGGAAGCACGGCCAGTGTAAGTCAGGTGAAAGGAAAAGGGGTATCTTCTTGGTTACCAGTAGAATCATCAGAGGGGTTAACTACCTATACCGTCCAGATGCAGTATCCTTTAAATCAAGATTTTGATCTTTCTATCGAATATTTTTTGCCTGTGGATGAAACTGTTCAAGAGATTAACCTTCCAGCCTTTGTTATTACAGGAGTTGCCAGACATCTCGATCTCATGGGGATTGAAATGAAAGAAAATGCAGAACTGGTTCCTAAAAAAATAGAGAAGGTTCGTCTTGTTGATGGAGGAGAGTTGCCAGAGGTAGTAAGTAAGGCTGCCAGGTCACCTTTGGTTTATGCCTTAAGATCGATGGAACATCCTTTTACGGCTGTGTTTGAACTTCATCGTCATGATCCAGTGGAATTAGATGAAGCTATTATTGATCGGGCCCATTTTACTTCTGTTATTTCTCCTGATGGAAAGGTTTTAACTCAAGCTAGTCTTGTTATTCGCAATACCACCAAACAGTTTCTTACCATGGAACTACCTCATGTGCAGGTTCTTAATAGTTACTTGGATGGCGGGCCCGTTAAACCTTCTGAAGCCAATAAGGGAGTGGCTTTATTTCCTGTAAGAAGGCAGGGAGATAACCCTTTTCTTTTAGAAATTGTTTATGAAAATGAGGAAGTGATCCTTTCGCCCGTGGGAGGATTAATTCGTTTTAGTTTTCCAAAGTTTGATTTACCCCTTTCTCTCTTACTTGCTGATGTATATGCCCCAGAAAAGTTATCACTTTTTAAACCGCATGGCGATTTATACAGAACCGATGAATCTTTTGTTTCTACTGCGCATACAGTTCCATTAAAAATTGATCTTCCAACTCGTGGTAAAAAGTTAAGGACAAAAACTAGTGGGCTTAAAGCAAACCAGGAAATTACTTTAGGATTTTTTTATACATCCCGTGTTATGTATGTTGTGGCTTACTATCTTGTTTTAGTTTTATTTCTTTTAGTTGGTTATCAATTAGCTTGCTGGAAAAATCATGGATGGTTTCGAAAATGTTTTCTCGTATTTTTTCTTTTGGCTTTTTTTACCCTGGTTAATATGCCCTTATTATTAACATTAGGGAGTCTGGGATTTGGAGCTATTCTTTTTTGGTTAAGAGCTAAAATACTGGCCAAAAAAGAAAAAAGGCCACAACTTCAATGGACCATCAATAAAGTTTCATAAAATTTTCAATCTCATCAAAATTTTTAAAAATTTTATCAGCGTTTTCAAGTTGTTCGGGAGGATAAGTATGGGCTAGGGCATAAACCGTCATCCTTGCCCTTTTAGCAGCTTCTATTCCTGCTTGTGAATCTTCAAGAACAAGACAATTTGCAGCAACAATTTTGGGATTATTTTTTTTAAGCCCCGATAAAGCTAATAGATAACCTTCAGGATCTGGTTTTCCATGTTTGGTTTCATGAGCACTGATAATGATGGGGAAAAAAGAAAAAAGATTTGTTTCCTTTAATACGTATTCAATTTCGGATCTTAAGGCTCCAGAAACTATGGCTAGAGAAAAACTGTGGGATACTTTTTTGATAAATTCATCTACGCCTGGGAAAAGCCGAAGCTTGTTTTTGAGAGCAGGAAAGTAAAGTTTATTTTTTTTTTGGATGAGATCTTTTATTTTTTTGGGTGTTACATTTTTTTTAGAAGCTAAAAACACAGCTTCAATTAACCCTTTGTCGTCAAATCCCAAATATTTTTCCCAATAATCTTTTTCAGTTAAATCAATTTCTTCTTCTCTTAATATTTTTTTAAAAAGTTCAAAGTGAATGGCTTCATCATCAATAATAAGGCCGTTAAAATCAAACAGACAGGCTTCAAATTTCATACAAGCCTGGCCCATTCTTTTGCAAAATAAGATACAATCATTTGTGCCCCTGCTCTTTTAATAGCAACAAAACTTTCATGAATGAGTTCTTTTTTAGAATAGCCTGCATTTTGAGAGAGGGCATTAATCATCATGTATTCACCACTTACTTGATAAGCTGCCACAGGCAGAGAACTTGCTTGAGAAATTTTTGAGATAATATCCAAATAAAAAAGAGCTGGTTTAACAAGAAGAATATCGGCTCCTTGTTTTTCATCAAGCCTGGCCTCACGCAGAGCTTCTTTGGCGTTGGCATAATCCATTTGATAGTCCTTGCGATCACCAAATTGTATCTTAGATCTGGCAGCATCTCGAAAGGTAGCATACAAGGGTGAAGCATATTTAACTGCATAGCTCATGATGGGGGTATTGCTATATCCTTTTGTATCAAGGGCAGCACGAATGGCCCCAATGCGTCCATCCATCATATCGGAAGGAGCTACCATGTCGGCTCCAGCTTTGGCATGACTCACCGCAACTTGGGATAAGATGTCCAAGGTAGCATCGTTATCAACAGAGCCTTTTTTATTGATGAGTCCACAATGTCCATGGCTTGTATATTCACACAAACAAACATCCGAGATTACTAAAAGCTCGGGACATTTATTTTTAATGGCATCAATGGCTTTTTGTATAATTCCATTTGCAGCATGGGCATAACTTCCTTGGGAATTTTTTTTTTGTGGAATGCCAAAAAGAATAACAGCAGGGATTCCAGCTTGGTAACAGGATTTAGCTTCAAGGGCGCAATCCTTTAAACTCCATTGATATTGGCCTGGCATGCTTGGAATTGGTTTTTTTGTTTTAAGCCCTTCCTTGATGAAGAGAGGTTGGATTAAATGTTTACTACTTACCGTTGTTTCGCTCACTAGGGCGCGCAAGTGAGAATTTATTCTTAATCTGCGAGGTCTTTGAATGAGAGTTTTCATACTCCATGTCCTTCTAGATAGGTCATCATCAAAGTAGCAATTTCTAAAAGAAGACCAAAGGAAATAAAATCAGTAAACATGGTAATAATAACCGATGTCCCAACAGCGGGATCAAGTTTTAATCGTCTAAAGAGAAATGGAATAGCAGCACCAATGAAAGATCCCAAAATCAAAGCAAGAATGGTGGAGGTAGAAAGAACAAAGCCAAGATACCAGTTTTGTTTCCAGAAAGCCCCGGCTAATCCCATCAAGAGCCCGCAAATAATACCAATCATGGCACCGCTCATGGTTTCTTTAAAAACCGCCTTATAGCCTTTAATAAATGAAAATTCATCGGTGGCCATGGCTCGTACCATCACAGTTAAACTTTGAATAGCGCCATTACCCACAATATTGGAAATAATGGGTAGAAAAACAGCAAGGACTACCATGTTTTTGATTGATCCTTGAAAAAAACCAACCACGGTTGCAGCTAGGGCTGCTGTAAACAGATTCATAATCATCCAGGGAAGTCTTTTAGTAATTTTGATGACAATGGGAGTTAAGGCGCGATCTTGCCCAGATAATCCTGCTAAGTTATAAATATCTTCTTCGGCTTCTTCTTTTACGATGTCGATAACATCATCAACAGTAATCACTCCCACCAACTCACGAGTGCGTGTAACCACAGGGATGGCCAGAAGATTGTAGCGTTCTACAATATGGGCAGCATGGGTTGCAGGTTCATCAGCAAAAACGGAAGTGACTTCTTGCCCCATGATATCACAAATTTTAGCGCCTGGTTTAGACATCACCAGGCCCCTTAATGATTGCACTCCTAAAAGATGCCCCTCATCATTGATAACGTAGATATAAAAAATACCTTCAATTTCTGGTTTATTTCGGAGGCTTTCAATAGCTTGTTCTACTGTCATATCAATGTGAACAACTAAGTAGTTAGAAGTCATCACCGATCCCGCAGAATTTTTGGGATAGATGAGAAGTTTTTCTAATTTTGATTTTTGATTTTCTGGGAGGAGGTCGATAATTTCTTTCCAGCGGGATTCAGGTAATTTTTCTAAAAGAAAAAAAGCATCATCACTTTCCATGCGAGAAAGCATGGAGGTTAGTTTATCATTTTCGATGGATTCTAAAATATCTGGAATCATAAACTCCGGGAGTTCCAGGAGGGTTTTCCCTGCTTTAGCTACCAAGAGAAGAGAATACAAAAGTCGTTTGGTATCACCGGGAGCCAGTTCCGAGAAAAGTATGGTAAGGTCTGTGGGATGAATTTTTTCGATCATTCGGGCAATGTCACCCTCGGCGCCTGAATGAAGGAACTTTTTGATCATCTTAATTTGAGTTGGGTTCAAGGCCATATCTTATTTTTACCCTTTTTTAGCAGGAACATCAACGAACTCTTTACTTTGCTGCCTGATTTTGATTGATTGCCCTCATGAAATTGGCTTGTTGGAACGTTAATGGAATTCGCTCTATTCTCACAAAGGGGTTTTTAAACTATGTCTGTGATGAAAACCCCGATATTCTTTGCTTGCAAGAAACCAAGGCTCATCCCGATCAGGTTGATCTAGTCCTGCCCAATTATGAGCATCATTTTTGGAATTCAGCTCAAAAAAAAGGTTATTCTGGAACAGCCGTATTTTCAAAAAAAGAGCCTCTTGCTTTTTTTTATGGCATGGGAATAGAAAAACACGATTTAGAAGGGCGCATCATTACTCTCGAATTTGATGCCCACTTTTTAGTGAATGTGTATACGCCCAACTCCAAAAGAGAGTTAGAGCGGCTTAATTATCGCATGGGATGGGATAGGGATTTTTTACAGTTTTTAAAAAAATTGGAAAAAAAGAAACCAGTGATATTTTGTGGTGATCTTAATGTAGCCCACAAAGAAATTGATTTGGCTAATCCTAAAACAAATCACCGTAATGCTGGTTTTACTGATGAAGAAAGAGAAGGATTTGATCATTTAATGCAAGCTGGTTTTACAGATTCTTTTCGTCATTTTAATCAAGATCCCGGGCATTATACCTGGTGGAGTTATTTTGCAAATTCCAGAGCCAGAAATATTGGATGGCGTATCGATTATTTTTGTCTCTCTAAAAACCTTGTCCCCCATATGAAAGCCGCTGGTATTCGGCCAAAGATCATGGGTTCAGACCATTGTCCTGTTTTTTTAGAGGTGAAAGGGCTTTAATTTTTCATGCAAACCAAAAAAATCACCCTTAATGGTATTAAGCATCAGGTTTATTTTTGGGGAAAAGAAAATAAACCAAAATTATTTTTTCTTCATGGTTGGTTGGATACTGGGGCCAGCTTTCAATTTGTATGCGATGAACTACAGAAAGATTTTTTTTGTATTGCCCCAGATCTTCGGGGATATGGAAAAAGCGCACATACTTCTAATCCCTTGGGTTATTTTTTTTACGAATACATAGCTGATATTGCATGCCTCTTTGATTATTTTTCATCTCAAAAACCAGTAAGGCTTGTGGGGCATTCTCTTGGTGGGCATCTTGCCTCGATGTATGCGGGCACTTATCCCCATCGGTTAAGTCATCTGGCAAATTTAGAAGGTTTTGGGGTAACAGATCATTCTGAAAGTGAAGCGCCTCTTAAATTACGTCAATGGTTAGAAAGTAAAACGGGCAAGGGTTTTCATATTTATCCAAGCAGGGAAGCTTTTGCCTTAAGGTTAGTAGCTAATAATCCTCGTTTAACCTTGGATCGGGCTAAAAAAATTACCCCTTTTCTTTGTAAGAAAATGAAGGGGGGGTATCAAATGGCGGCGGATTTTAAGCATCGCATGCCCAATCCTCATTTGTTTCAAATGAATCAAATTATTCCATTTTGGGAGGCCATTTCTGCCAAATGTTTGCTTTTAATGGGAGAGAGTACCGAAATGCGGGCCTGGATTAAAACACATCATAGTTTGAAAGAAGAAATTACAAGACGCTTAAAACATTTTCCTAAGGGGTCACCGCTGGTTACGCTTAAGGGATGCGGGCATATGATGCATCTCGAAAAACCAAAAGAGCTAGCCCAAATTATTTTGGATTTTGTAAAAGACTAAGAAATACCCCTCCCCGGCTTTTGCACTATTCCAATCCAATATTAAATTTCATGGATATAATGATCTCCTCGATTTTTTTTCTTTCTTCTGAAGTTTGATAAATGGCAATTAAATTTAAAAAATATTCTCTTCTGATTGTTGTAAAATGAATCTGGTAAATAGGCTTGGTATACAGCATCGATTTTCCTTCTAAAACATCAAACATCACCCCATCAATTTTTGTCATACTGATGGATTTATCAAACTGATAAGGGGGTTCAAACTTTATCAGTAAGCTCTTTACCTTCTCTAAGTAGTTTTTGCGGTTTATAGTTGTTGCAAACCAATGGGTTTTTTCGGCAGTGATGAGAAAAGAAGCATTAAAACTAGCGGGTGGGCCTGCTTTTTTGGCAAAAATACTGGCAAGAGTGATAATTTCTTGCTGAGAAGGATTAAGCCATTTTTCGAAAGTTTTTAATTGCTGCGGATTTAATTTTGAATTTTTAAGATAGTCAGCAATTTTTTCACTTTGAAAATGCCATTCTGATGGGATGATTAATTGAAAACCAAAATAATTGTGATAATAAGTGTTGCCTTCTCTATGTCCTAAATCTGGGATTTGATGCAGGTAGTGGCAATGCCAAGAAAAAAGAGCCATGAAAAAAAACAAAATAAATTTCATTCTTTTTCATTGGAACATCGCGTGACAAAAATCAAGGAAGAAGCTAGAATATCCAGTCATGGCAGGAAATAGTTTTGGTCAATCTTTTAGAATTACCACTGCTGGTGAAAGCCATGGGCCTGGGAATGTGGTGATTATTGATGGTGTACCACCTGGCATTCCTCTTCTCGAAAAGGATTTTCTTTTTGATTTAAGTCGAAGGCGTCCCGGACAATCTAAAATTACAACTCAAAGAAAAGAAGCTGATACCCCCGAAATTTTATCTGGTGTTTTTGAAGGAAAAACAACAGGCACCTCACTTTCTATTTTAATTCGCAACCAAGATCAGCGCTCCAAAGATTACGAAGATATCAAAGACAAATATCGTCCTGGTCATGCCGATTTTACCTTTGATGCCAAATATGGGTTTAGAGACTATCGTGGCGGTGGAAGAGCCAGCGCCAGGGAAACCGTGGTACGTGTGGCTGCGGGGGTGGTGGCTAAAAAAATTCTAGCACGTGCCGGGGTTGTAGTTGTGGGGTATGTAAAACAAATAGGTCCTTTAGTGGCCACTATTCCTCATCCTGAAAAAATAACTCTTTCGGAAGTAGAATCCAATATTGTGAGATGTCCTGATGTAGAAATGGCTCCTCAAATGATAGCTCTTATTGATGAAGTGAGAAAAAATGTGGATTCAATAGGAGGAGTAGCTGAAATTGTAACCAAAGGAATTCCTGCTGGTTGGGGAGAACCTGTTTTCGACAAATTAAAAGCCGATTTAGCCAAGGGTCTTTTTAGTTTACCTGCAGTGATGGGTGTAGAATATGGGGAAGGTTTTAATGTAGCTACCCTGCGGGGAAGCGAAAATAATGATTATTTCATTTCAAAAAGAGGAAAAATTACCACTCAAACAAACAGGCATGGGGGCATGCTTGGGGGAATTTCTTCCGGGTTACCACTGGTGCTTCGTTGTGCGATTAAACCAACCAGTTCTTTAGCAAGGCCACAACCTACAGTGACTAGAAAAGGCAAGAAAACAACTATTCAAACCAAGGGACGTCACGATCCCTGCCTTCTCCCACGCTTTATTCCCATGGGAGAGGCCATGGTAGCTATTACCCTGGCCGACCACTATCTTCGGTATCAATCTTGTCGTATCTAAATATTTTTGAACAGCGCTCTTAAGTTCTTACCATAAAGGCGGAAAGATCCATCGAATATTGAGCGCTTAAGCGGGTAAAGATGTTATTGGTGAAGGGGCCAACAGCGGGATCAACAGTTAAAGTGCCTGGAGGAAAATCAACAGAGATTCTTGCACCACTCATGGCATCGTTAATGGCAGAGTGAGATCCAGTGTGTTTGGGATCTTCCATCAGCTTTTGAATACTTGTTCCAATATCCTTGTCATCCATAATGTACCAATGCAGGAGTTCCATACAAATAGCATAAGCATAAATTTCATCACTTGAACCGGAAAAGGAAACCTTATATTGCTGGCGGGGTTTAAAGTCGTTTCCAGTATTTACATAGCTCATATTTATTTTAGCTTGTCCTGTGGGAGTTCTGGCAGCCAAGGCACTTATCTGATCGAGTGCCTGATAGAAATCAACACACTCAGAAGTGAAGCCTCTTTTTTCAAGACAAATACTGGTTGCTGTATCCGACCCATAGAGAGGCCATATTTCTTTAAAATTCCCATCACCCTTACCATCCAGGCGATCTATGCGGTCGTTAATAGTTCTTGCTGTAGTTCCATCCATTTTTGTTTACTCATTTTTACAAAATGATACACTGCGTTATAATCCCTTATCGCCAATAACATAAAAGGGTTGTGAAAAAAAGATAAAAGTGCCAAAAATGTCTAAAGTTATGGGAAGTACCCAGATTTATTTAGGTTTTATAGGGGCTGGCCAAAATACCCGTGAAAAACATCTCGCTTTAATTGATGTTTCAAAGATTTTTGTATTGTTTTTTGAAGATCAAAAGAATATCCAGATAACCTATGACTTTCAAGCCGCTCGATAAAAAAGATTTAAACCCAGATCCAACGGATCAATTTGCATCTTGGTTTGAAGAAGCCACCCAAACTAAATCCATTTGCTTACCGGAAGCTTTTTGTCTTTCTACCACCTCCCCCAAGGGAGACCCAGAGGGGCGTATGGTGCTTTTAAAAGGTTTTGATTCAACAGGATTTGTTTTTTATACCAATGCGCATTCTGCTAAGGGGTGCAGTTTAAAAAAAGAACCCAGAGCAGCCCTTACTTTTTATTGGAGTGAATTAGGCAAACAAATTCGAATTCATGGAAAAACTAAAAGAACAAGCGTGGATGAAGCCGATGCTTATTTTGCAACAAGGCCAAAAGAAAGCCAAATTGGAGCTTGGGCTTCGCTGCAAAGTGAAGTGTTAGAATCACGGGATATTCTCGAAAAACGCTTTGATGAATTTTCGAAAAAATTTGAAGGGCAAGTGGTACCTCGTCCTCCCCATTGGGTAGGATATTGCTTGGTTCCCCATCTTTTCGAGTTTTGGCAAGAACGCCCTAACAGACTACACGACCGATTTTGTTATCAGAAAATAGCCTCTGGCTGGACCCTTACAAGGCTTTATCCTTAAACAATAACCCAACCTTAGGATTACAAATCAAAAAGAATTTTTAAGTGGGAACGTATTTTTTTTCTTTCCGGGGATCCAAGCTTACCTAGTTTTTTAAGTACAAGGCGTTTATCGAGAGTGGCAATCTTTGAAAGTCTGATGACAGAAGCAAGCAGTAAACCACATTGCTTCCAGGAAGATACCACAAAATCATAGGCATCTCTGGCATCCCCGCTCGTGATCCGGGCAATGATAAAATCATAATCTCCCGTATCTGCTAGTACAACTGCTGGTCTTTTTTTAACTTCTGAAAGATGGAAATAAGGAAATGCGTTAAGAAGAACAATGTCACCAAATTCAAAGCGTGTCATAAATACTGTCTTTTTCTTCGTCGTCTTCAAAAAAGGCCTGCGTGGTTAATTTTTGCCAATTATCTTCGTCGGAAAGACGTTTTTTTTCTTCAATGAGATGTTGTCTCAAGATTCCTGAAACAGCCTGGGAAAAGGACCAACGGTTTTTTTTAGCGATGGTTTCAATGGGCTTTCGCAGGAGTTTTTCTTCTTTTTTTGAGATGTAAATAGACCAGTAACTCATATATATGAGAATATATGAGATTCAATGATATGTCAAGACGGAGGCTTTTTAATTCCCCAACACATAATTGAAAATAAGAGGGGCTACAATAGAGGCATCGGATTCGATGATAAAGCTTGGAGTTTCTTTTCCTAACTTTCCCCAGGAAATTTTTTCATTGGGAACAGCTCCGCTATACGAGCCATAGGATGTAGTGGAATCACTGATTTGGCAAAAATATCCCCACAGCTTGCAATCTTTTTGTAAATCTTGGTGGATTAACGGAACCACGCAAATAGGAAAATCACCGGCAATACCCCCACCAATTTGAAAAAATCCCATAGAGTTTTTGGAAGTATTTTCTAAATACCAATCGATAAAATGATTCATTTGTTCTGCTCCGCTTTTCACAATACTAAAGCGTTTAATATTTCCCAGGCGATTATGAGCTACAAAAACATTTCCGCAGGTGGAGTCTTCCCAGCCTGGAGTGTAAATGGGAATTTTTTTCTCATGGGCAGCCAACACCCAGGAATATTCTGGATTACCCTCGTAGTGTTGTTTAAGCTCGCCCGAGTCGATCATTTGATAGAGGTATTCGTAGGGGAAATAACTTTTTCCCTCGGTATCAGCTTTTTGCCAAACTTTCAGAAGGCTTTCTTCGATGCGACGAATAGCTTCTTCTTCGGGAATGCAGGTATCTGTTACACGATTAAAACCATTTTCTCTAAGATCGAGTTCTTCTTGAGCTTGCAGCGAGCGATATCCAGGGATTCTTTTGTAATGTTTATGAGCCACTAAATTGTAGATATCTTCTTCCAAATTAGCACCAGTGGTACAAATGCCGTGGATTTTTCCTTTACGAATCATTTCAGCTAAGGAAATTCCAAGCTCTGCTGTGCTCATAGCCCCAGCCATGGCCAAAAACATTTTTCCACCTTGATCAATCAGTTTAATCCAGGCTTCAGCAGCATCAACGGTAACAGCAGAGTTAAAATGCCGATAATTTAATTTCATGAAGGATTTAATTTGTCCCATGCGTACTCCTTTTAAAAAAGAAAAAGAGTTAACATCGGGTTTAGTTTGAATCAAGAGGAAAGGATTAATCGGATGAGGCAGTCACATGTAAAAACCTGGAGGGGTGTTCCTGGAGGTTTCGAGGACTGTCTGACGAGCCCCGAGAGTAGTCGAGGGCGAGGAGTTCCGCAGAAACCGGAAGGAATACCCCTCCAGGTTTTTGTATCGGATTCTCACTAAAAATTCAGTTCGTCATTTCTTTTTCTGGTTTAGCCAAGTGAATCAAAATCTCTGCGACTACATCCCCTAAAGGAATATGGAGTAGCGGTTGTTTTTTTTCTAGCGGCCTAGGTACTGTTGTTTGGTGCGGTAAAAAAGAAAGAGTTGGTTGTGTGGGTTGACTTGATTGAGTAGGCGTTTCAAACCCCTCCAAACATACCTCTTCTAAGCCCTCCCTAAAGGTATTGAGCGCGGACATAAGACCCCCTCCATTGGTAATAGAACGGCCATCTCATCTCAAAATTAAGTCTTTTTTAAGGTTGCAAAATAGATAAACAATATCATATATTTGCATGATGTCTCAGGCTTTTATTTTAGCAGCTGGTGTGGGTTCTCGTTTAAAGGGTTTAAAAGAAGGTTTACCCAAATGTTTACTTTCTTTTAAGGGGCAAACCTTTTTAGAGCGTCATCTTGAGGCCCTTATTCAAAGAAAAATAAATCCGATAACGATAGTAGTAGGGTATGCCAAGGAAAAAGTAATGGGGTGGGTTAAGTCTCAGTTTCCAAAAGCTTCCATTCAATTTATTTTTAATCCTCTTTTTGAATCGACAAATAATTCTTATTCACTTTATTTGGCTTTAAAAGAAAATCCCCAAGATTTTTTTCTATGTGATGGAGATCTTTTATGTGATCCCACTTTTTGGGATGATTTAGCAGCTTCTCATTTTTCTGCCGCCATGATGGTGGAAAATAATTTAGAGAAAGTAGATGAAGAAGCCATGAAGGTAAAATGTGTTGATCAAAAAATGATAGCATTGGGAAAAAATATTCCTATGAATGAAGCAGCAGGAGAATTTATTGGGTTATCTCGTTTTGATCAAGATTGGGCCATGGCCTATGTGAAAATTTATGAAGAAGGAGGGGTAGGGGCAAATGATCATTTGCCCCTACAAGGTTATTACTACGAGGATGTTTTTTCTCTTCTTTTAAGAACAGAATTAACGATAGGGATGGTGTCAACTCAGGGTAAGTGGTGGAGAGAGATAGATACGGTGGAGGATTATGAAAATCTTTAACCAAACCTCAATGGCGCGGAAGGGGGAGGATGTTCCTGGAGGTTTCGAGGACTGTTTGACGAGCCCCGAGAGTAGCCTTCGGGCGAGGAGTTCCGCAGAAACCGGAAGGAATATCCTCCCCCTTCCATTCAGATTAAAATTAAACTATGCTTCATTTTAAATTTTATGTTGATATAAGTTATGGCAACGTATGTAGTAGGGGACATTCAGGGTTGTTTTAAAACCTTCAAAAAACTTTTATCCCATGTTTCATTTAATCCTAAAAAAGATCGCTTATGGTTGGTTGGAGATTTGGTAAATCGTGGTCCTCATTCTCTTGAGGTTCTTCGCTTTGCGGCACATCAAAAAAAATTAGTTTCTGTTATAGGCAACCACGATCTTTATTGCCTGGCTAGGTATTTTGGTTTGCTAAAACCCGAAGAGTTAGACACCCTGGGGCCCTTATTAAAAGCAAATAATCGAACATTGATAAATTGGCTTCGCACAAGACCTCTCATGCATGAAGAAAAGGGTTTTATTTTGGTTCATGCAGGGCTTCATCCTTCTTGGAGTTTGGCAGATGCCAGAAAGTATGCACGAGTTTTAGAGAAAATTTTACGAAGTAAAAAAGCCCCAGAATTTTTAGAAATGGTTTATTCAAAACGAATTGATGCACCACAAAAAATAAAAAACAGTAATGATGAACTTAATTTTGCATTGGGTGTTTTTACACGTATGCGGGTTATCAATAAAAAAGGGCAGCTGCATTTTAAATACAAGGGTCCTCCAGATGAAGCCCCTGCACCTTTTAAGCCCTGGTTTGAAATTGCTAAAAGAAAAACAGCCCATCAAACTATTTTATTTGGTCACTGGGCTCATTTAGGGCATATCAAAAGAAAGTATTTGGTTTCTCTCGATACAGCCTGTGTGTGGGGAGTAAAACTTACGGCTTATCGATTAGAGGATGGAAAGGTTTTTCAAGTGCATTATTGTGATGGATAAAATGCAAACTGATTTACAAATTATTATTGCAGGGGCTGGTTTAGGTGGATTGGCTTCTGCCTTGGCTTTAAAAAGAAATGGTTTTCGGGTTTCCCTTTATGAACAAGGGGGAGATAAGCCAATACCCACAGGTCTTATTTTGCATGGAAGTACCCTCCAATCTTTGCAGTCTTTAGAGATTGCTCATCGTGTGGTTAATTTAGGCTTTGCCATCAAGTGCTTTGAATTGCGTCATTGGAATGGTGTTTTACTTAAAATGGTAAATCTTGATTTTATTTCTAAATTATCCGGGTTTCCTCTTGTAGCTTTTTTACGCAGTGATTTGCATAAACTGTTAGCAGATGAAATTGGAGGAGCCTCTATATTTTCTGATCATCGTGTTCTTGGTTACTATCAAGACTCAAAAGAAGCGACTTTAATTTTTAGTGGGGGAAGACGCATTGCAGGTGATTTATTGATTGGAGCTGATGGGATGAGTTCTTGTATACGGAAGCAGCTTGTTCGGGTGAATAAACTTACTTATACAGGTGTAACTTCATGGCGGGGTATTTCTACGTGGGGAGAAAGCAAAGAAGGTGTTTTAACTGAATATTGGGGGAAAGGCATGATTTTTGGTTATGTAGGAATAGGTGGTGGAAAATCTTATTGGTATGCTTACGATCATTCTTTGCCTAATCTTATTGAACCTGCAGGTCAAATGCGGATGAGTCTTGTAAAGCGGTTTGAAACAGGATCTAAAAATATTTTAGAACTTCTTAATGCAACGCCTGAGAATTTAATTTTTCGCACGGATATTTATGACCATGCTCTTGTAAAACCCTGGATGGATGGCCTGGTTATTTTAGTAGGAGATGCAGCCCATCCTGTTTTACCAAGTGGTTTTTGGGGAGCAAGCCTTGCCTTAGAGGATGCTGTTTGTCTTGCACAGGAGTTGGGCACAAGTGAAGTTTCCATAGCTCTTCAACATTTTCAAAAAAAGAGAATAGAGCGTGTCAAAAAAATAAAAAATTATTCTAAAAAAATCTGGAAGACCCAAATGCGTCATTTAGGATTGTCTCGTTGGCTTCGGGATATTTTTTTAAAATTCACCCCCCAGAAAAAATTTTCTGCTCCTCTCCATACATTTGAAAAATTTAATTAATTTCTAGCCTTTATCATTTGTCAATTTTTTGACAAATATTATTTATAGACGGATTTTTGTTTTAGGCTCATAATACCTCGTATGATTGATGATTCTGGTCACAATTGGTCTAAGATTGAAACTCGTTTTATTCCTTCAGATTCTGATGAACTTCGTTTTGTGGAACAACGTCGTTTTTTAGGTTTAAATGATCAAAATCCAGAAAAAATTGATCGTTTTGTAGAATATCGCCAGTCGGATGGAAGTTTTCTCCCTTCAAGGCCAGGAATGGATGGAGAAGAAGTGTATTTTGAAGGCCGCTCCTATCAAGCCTCCATTGAATCTCCTGATAGTTGGGTAGATGGTGTTAATTGTAATGATGGCACCGTGGTTCTTATTCCCTTGGATCCCTTACCTTCCGAAGTAATCGATTTGCCTTTTTTGATGGAAGATAGTGTAGGCAATGCCTTTGATCGGGTGTTAACAGTGAGTATTGTACCCACTTCTAAAGTAGAAACAGCTTAAGATTCATAAATAGTATAAAGTAACTTTGATTTCTTTTTTGATTTCAGGATGTAAAATCCTGATTTGTTGATAGGCTTCGTGAGAATAAACAAGTTTCATTTTTTTCATTAAAAACCTACCCCTTGTCAAGTGTGAGATTTAATACCGATAATAATCTGGCTTAAAGGGCCCCTCAGTAGGTACTCCCAAATAATCAGATTGTTTTTTAGTAAGCTTGGTGAGCTTAACATCTAGTTTTTTCAAGTGAAGACGGGCAACCTTTTCATCCAAATGTTTGGGAAGAACATAAACTTTCTTTTCGTATTTTTTGTGATGATGAAACAATTCAATTTGAGCCATCACTTGATTGGTAAAAGAATTACTCATCACAAAGCTTGGATGTCCTGTGGCACAACCCAAGTTGACTAAGCGCCCACGGGCTAAAATAGTAAGGCGTCTTCCATCAGGAAAAACAACTTGGTCTACCTGAGGTTTAATGTTGATCGTTTTAATGTTAGAATCGTTAAACAAAGAGTTAACATCAATCTCGCAATCAAAATGCCCAATGTTACACACAATGGCTTGGTTTTTCATTTTGTCTAAGTGTTCACGTCGAATCACATCTAAACAACCAGTAGCAGTAACAAACAAATCTGCCATAGGTGCCGCACTTTCCATGGTAACCACTTCATAACCTTCCATGGCTGCTTGCAGAGCACAGATGGGATCAATTTCAGTAATGAGCACACGGGCACCCTGACCTCGAAGTGATTGAGCACAGCCCTTGCCTACATCTCCGTAGCCCGCAACCAAAGCGATTTTGCCGGCAATCATCACATCGGTGGCTCGTTTAATTCCATCTAACAAGGATTCGCGGCAACCATATAAATTATCAAATTTAGATTTGGTTACTGAATCGTTAACGTTAATAGCAGGGCAACCTAGCTTTCCTTCTTTGGCCATTTGATAAAGACGATGCACACCCGTTGTTGTTTCTTCACTCAGGCCGCGAATATTTTTAAGCATGTTGGGATATTTATCATGAACAATTTGAGTTAAGTCTCCACCATCATCTAAAATCATGTTGAGACCACTTCCATCAGGCCAGCAAATGGTTTGCTCGATACACCAGGTATATTCTTCTTCGGTTTCACCTTTCCAGGCAAACACAGGAATCCCGCTTGCTGCAATGGCAGCAGCTGCATGATCTTGAGTTGAAAAAATATTGCAAGAAGACCAGCGAATAGAAGCACCAAGTTCTGAAAGGGTTTCGATGAGTACTGCAGTTTGAATAGTCATGTGGAGGCAACCAGCAATTTGAGCACCAGCTAAGGGTTTTTTGCCTTTGTATTCTTCTCTTAAAGCCATGAGGCCAGGCATTTCAGTTTCAGCAATTTCAATTTCTTTGCGGCCAAATTCAGCTAAATTAATATCAGCTACTTTGTAATCTTTTTTTTGTAATTTCTCAACGGAGGCTCCCATGGTATTCCTTTCTTTAATTTTAATGAAGGGGATCCCCTAACTTATTTTTTAGGGATGTGCAACCCACATTCTTTGTCATCCGTCTTGGTGTTAAACCAGCGCCAACGCCCAGCCCTTCTGGGCTCATTGGGACTAATGGGGGTGGTGCAAATAATGCAACCAAGGGATTCGTAGTACCAACCGTCTTTTTTCCAATCGAGGAGAGGGTGGGTTGGAACCTTATTTTTTTTGGCATAATCTCTAAGCTGGTTTTCTGTCCAGTTAACTAAGGGGGCTACTTTGAGGATGGGCCTTTTCTTTTCGCCTTGTTCTAAGATTTGGAAGCATGGGGTTTGTGAGCGTCCTTCAGATTGATCAGCCCGGAGGCCTGTAAGCCATACATCCAAAGTTTCTAAAACACGTTCGTTGGGCTCTACTTTGCGAAGATGACAACAAAATTCTTGTTTTTCTTTGCTATCAAAAAATAGAAATTCTCCATGTTGTTTAATCATCTGTTCCAATTTTTTGGGATCGGGTTTTATTTTTTTGATGGTGATTTTATATTTTTTTTCGATGGTTTTAAAAAAGGCGTAGGTTTCAGGGAAAAGACGTAAGGTATCAAGGGTAAAAACACGAGGTTTGATTTTAGCTTGAATGGCTAAGTCAATCATCACCGAGCCAGTAAGCTGAAAGCTTGTACCAATGGCAGCGCGGTTTCCAAAGCGACGAAAAATTTCACCAATTAAATCCTTCGGGTCGGTGATTTTTTCGAGTTCGGAAATAAGATTTTGGTCGATGTGGTTCATAATTTTTAGACCTCGGTTGGTATTTTTTTTAAAAAGACGCGGTTCTTGAAGCCATCGAAACTTCAATCCCGCTCGCTCTCGCCGATTTGTTTTATTTTTTCGCAAGGACAAATCGGCTGCGAGATGCTTTTTCAAAAAAATACCAACCGAGGTCTAAACCAGATTAAGTCTAAATAATTTTTTTCTCAACGAGCAAATCTAACACATGCCGTGTGGATTCTTCCAGGGTTTCTTTGCCTGTGTTGAGGATGAGCTCTGCTTTGTCTGGAGCCTCGTAGGGGGCAGAAACGCCAGTAAATTCTGGAATTTGTCCGGCCCTTGCTTTTTTATAAAGCCCCTTGGTATCACGTTGCTCACAAATTTCGATGGGGGTATCACAAAAAATTTCAAAAAATTGCCCTTGGGGAACCAAAGAACGAGCCATGTCTCTATCGGCCTTGTAGGGAGAAATAAAGGCGGTGATGGCAATGACATTGGCTTCACAAAAAAGTTTAGAAACTTCACCAATGCGGCGGATGTTTTCTTTGCGATCATCCGGAGAAAATCCAAGATTTTTATTCAACCCATGGCGGATATTATCACCATCTAATACCGAGGCATTTTTTCCGTTGGAAACCAGGGCCAGTTCTACTTCACGCGCCACTGTTGATTTTCCAGATCCTGAAAGCCCTGTGAGCCACACCACACAGCCTTTTTGTTTCAAGTTTTTAACACGGTCTTCATTTGTTAATTTTCCATGATGCCAGAAAATATTTTTACTTTTGGGTTCGGTCATAATGTCTCCTTTGTGTTGCTCTCCCCCTTTGTAAGGGGGAGTTGGAGGGGGTAGAGTCTTACAAGATTTTCTACCTCCCCTTACCCCTCCTTACAAAGGAGGGGAATAAGATGGATCCTCTTTTATTTTTTTTGAGGACAAGTGTCAATGTTTGAGGTCTCCTCCCCTCACCTGACAGAAAATTGAAGAGACAGTATTCAAAAAAAGATAAATATTTTCAACCACTTAATTTAAATGACGCAATGTGACATTTGGCATTGTTTTTGCTTATATTTAAGGAAAAGAGGACTAGTTTTGGTAAAAATATGGCGACAACGATTTATCAATTTGATTCAAGTGATCCAAGCCTCGAGGTTTTTTTACAAACTATTGGCTTAGATAGAACTGCCCGTGCCCAGGGGAAAATGTCTTCACAAGCTTTAGTTGCCAAGGGAATTGATGAAGCTGTTTTTGCTTTTGTGGCTGGGCAAGATCATGTTTTAACTGCTCGTGAAATTGCCCCATTTTTTGACTCCGCGAGTTTAAAAACTTCTAGTGATTGCAATTTTGTGAGAACAAGTGAGGGAACAACTTTAGAATGTGGTGGTTCCACTAGTGGTCCCCTACAGACGGCCCACCCTCTTTTATTTAATCCTGATCAAATAAAAAGTTTGCTTCGTATCGATGGTTGTCCCGATGGCATCAGTGCCATGGCTATTTTAGGAGAAAAACTAAATCGTCCCCTTCAATACCAGAACACCAATGGAGTTATTCCTGAGGCAGTGTGTGAGCCAAGAGAATTATTGGCCAAAGGTTTTTCTATTGAAGATTTATCAAATATTCACTTCATGTCTGGTGTTGTTTTAGATGTAGCCAAAGATTGTGGAAGAACAGTTAGTCCTATTGTAGTGCATGGTGCATCAGAAGGAGAGGTAAGGGGATCTAGTGTTTGGGTTTATGGCGGAATGGTAGTAACAGCTGCCCATG
Organism: Deltaproteobacteria bacterium RIFCSPHIGHO2_02_FULL_40_28; assembly: GCA_001798135.1. Lineage (GTDB taxonomy): Bacteria > UBA10199 > UBA10199 > UBA10199 > 2-12-FULL-40-28 > 2-12-FULL-40-28. Next base: position 156,358 of record MGRJ01000023.1, read on the forward strand.
TGGTTTCTAACTCCCAAGGTGAAATTGCTTCTGATATGGAAATTTATTTTGATGGAGCTTATCACAGTTTTGGTCCACAAAATGTGGTGAGTATTGATCAAGGCGCTGATTTGGCAGTTTTGTACTTTCCTGATTATTTTAATCAAGATGATATTCCCTGGGCGCCAATAGCTACAGATTTACCACAAAATGGTGAAATTTTTTTAGCTATTGGTTATCCTAACCAGGCAACTGAAAATGTTGATCAAGGAGGCAAGGCTTACCGTTTGTACAATTATGGAACCATCGAAGCTACCCTTGGTTATGATGTGTTGCCTGTGAATCAACAAGATCCTCGCTATGCAGCTTATAGTGGAAACCCAGATGCACAAGATTGGCTTATTGCCAATGCAGAAAACATGCAACAAAGCGGGCATCCTTTTTTGGTTATGAATTCTGGAATTTATTATGGCAATAGTGGGGGAGCTATTTTTAGTAGAACAGGAGAGCTTGTAGCCGTAGCGTCACGAAAAGAGTTCCCCACTAGTAGGGCGTATGGAACAAGTGTGGTTTCGCATCCCTTAGAAATTTATGAAGTTGAAACTGTTTTAGATGATATTGCCGGCCTGCAAGAAGATCCAGATACATATCTGGATATGCTTGCTACCGTTAGGGCAGAAGTTGAACAACAATTTTTAGTAGCCATTTCAGATCGTATTGAAAGTTATGGAGCTGGTGTGCAAGGAATATTTTTAGAAGATTTTGAAGCAGCAGAACTTGAAGTAGCCGAACTTTTATCTTTCCGTGAAATTCCTCCCCATGTTTTGCGCATGGTTCTCCTTCAGATTTGTTTTGATTCTAAGATTGAAATTGTACCTTAGCGATGAAGGATTCCTCTGTTATTCTCATGTTTTTAAACTTGCCCCCGTGAAGACGGGGGACGGGGATCCATCTCCACTCTGTCATCCCCTCGAAAGAGGGAATCCATCTTTGTCATCGCGGGTATCCCGTAGGGGCAACCCCCTGTGGTTGCCCATAATCGGGCAGGCACAGGGGCCTGCCCCTACAATTAATTGGGTTATTGCAATGACGGAATCTAAAGATGGATCCCGGCCTCCGCCGGGATGACAAATGACGCGGGAATGACAAAAGGGATACAGGGATGGCGGGCCTTAAAAAGTGGCCATGAGGTCGATTAGTTTGCGCAGGTAGCCAAAAGATTGATAATTAAATCCTGTTAAAATCATACGTCCCATCGAAAAAGATACTCCCTTAAAAATTTTTCCATACTCAGTTTTGATAATTTTTTTGAGTTCCTTTTTTTCAGATTCCACCAAGGGTTTGGCTAATTCCATATCGATGGTGTGTATTTTGTCGTAATTAATTTTTTTCACCACACTGTAGAATTGATTAATGATATGCAAGGCTGCCTTGGTGTTGTCCACAATATCAATGAGAGAGCGATCTTTAGATGAAATATAACCCTTGCGAATGGTGTGGTTAATATCATCAATTAAATGTTTAGGGTCTTTGCTAATGTAGATAATGGGCATTAAAGGAGATTTGCCAGTTTGAACGAGAGTTAACATTTCGAAGAGTTCGTCTCGTGTGCCCCAACCTCCTTCGCAAGCAATAAAGGCCGAAGAAAGAGTGCCAAAGAAAAATTTTCTAACCATAAAATAATGAAAAGTAGCATGTACCCCTACGAAGGGATTATGTTGAGGTTCAAAAGGGAGAGTAATTTTTAATCCAACGGAGTAACGTTTTAAATAATCTTTGTAAGATTTAGAGCGCCGAATATTTTTTTCTGAAAGTTTTGGATTTTCACGTTTCATGAGGTCCATAATCCCGCTAGCAACTCCTTCGTTGGCAGCTTGCATGATGCCCGAGCTGCCTCCTGTAACAACGGCATAGCCATTTTCAAATAAGAGCTGACCCAACTCTCTGGCCTCGTGGTATTCTTTTTTATTGGGTTTGGTTCTTGCAGATCCAAAAATAGAAACAATTCTTCGTTGAGAATTAAAAATGGGCTTAAAAATTTCCATGGCGTAAAAATATTCCAGCAAAATTCTTAAGCCACGGACATTGGAGGTTTTAGAAAACTCGATATATTTTTTTAAGTGTTCACGCATTGAAAGAACATTCTATCCTTTTTGGGCCTTAATGAAAAGAACTCCTCTCATATTCCCCTCACCCTGCACCCTCTCCCCCAAGGGGAGAGGGGATAGAAGGAAAAAAACCAGCCCCGTTTCCAGAGCTGGTTTAAAAAGAATTAAGTTGTGAATCGCGGTTTTAGTGATCCGACAAATAACCAACAGTTGCACCATAGGCTGCTAAAGCCAAAAGCATACCCACAGCCGACACAAAGGATCCGGCAAAGAGTCCCATTCCCATCATAGGCATGAGAAGGAGCCCCATAGCCATCCAGAGTATGGCGCCAAAAATCAAACCGCGTACGGTAGATGTGGCAGGCAGCTTGTCACGCAGGTAAGCATGATAAACATGCGCTAACACAATACCGATTACAAAGTACGCAAACCAGGTACCCGTGGTACCTAGGTGCAGTACCTGGGCTACTAGCCCATGGAAATCTGCACGAGGCAGATGAGCCACATCGGCTAGGTAGTAGAAAGCGGTCATGGCAACCGTTCCTGCTCCTCCGATGGTAATGGCTTTTTTGAGTGTTTCGATGGGATTCATGGTTACCTCCCTTGTTATGTTTAGTTTTATGTGACATGGCGCGTCACTAAAGCCGCGATTTATATATATATTTTAAAGGATTTAGAAAGTTTAAGCAAGAGGGTCGTATAAAGGGACTATTGAAAAGTGGCATAATACTCACAAAGTGTTGCTGAATGAATTGGCAACACGTTGGAAATACTAAAGAATACAGAGAAAAAGA
>MGRJ01000024.1 GCA_001798135.1 Deltaproteobacteria bacterium RIFCSPHIGHO2_02_FULL_40_28
GACAAAAGGAAGTGGATGGCAAATGCCATCACCGCGAGGCCACGCTGAGAGTTACATTTTACATTGGAAGGGTGGCCGAGCGGTTGATGGCACCGGTCTTGAAAACCGGAATACCTTAACGGGTATCGTGGGTTCAAATCCCACCCCTTCCGCCAGATGGGTATGTTCTGGGCATATGGTCAGAATTAAATTTATTGTGCAGTACAAGGGTACCCATTATGTGGGTTGGCAAGTGCAGCCTAGTGGCATAACCATTCAAGCAGTTCTCCAGAAAAAACTTTATCAACTTTTGCAAGTGCCCATCAATGTTATTGGCTCGGGTCGTACAGATTCGGGTGTGCATGCTCTGGCGCAGGTTTGCCATTTTGATTTGCCGTGCAAAGCTAATCCTCGTTTTTTAAAAAATCTTAAATTTTTAAATCATAGTTTGAACCGTATTTTACCTCCTGATATTGCTGTGTATGAAATGAAAAAAGTTGTTTCTACCTTTCATTCACAAAATTTAGCTCAAAAAAAATGGTATGATTATTTTATTTTAAATTCATCAACTCCATCGCCTTTTCTTTCTGATTATACATGGCAAATTCCTGTGGCCTTGGATATTTTAGCCATGAAAAAAGCAGCAAAGATTTTAGAAGGTAAACATGATTTTAAAGCCTTTGCCGCTTCCGATGGTGATGCAAAAACTAGCGTGCGAAAAATTTTTCAGGTAAAAATTTCTGTTATCAAAAAACATCCCTTACTTGGTTTGGATGTTTTTGTTCAAGGTATTTTGCATCCTGGGTCAAAGTTGATAAAAATTAGTTTTTGTGGAAATGGTTTTTTAAAACACATGGTGCGTAATCTAACAGGAACTTTAGTTGATGTGGGAAAGGGTAAAATGAAGCCACTGGCTGTAAAACAAATTTTAAAATCAAGGGATAGAAAAAAAGCAGGGATAACAGCTCCTGCGCGGGGATTGGTTTTAAGAAAAGTTTTGTATCGCTAATTTTTTATTTGCCATACATGTCTTTAAGGTCACCCCATTCATCTGGTTCATCATTGTTATTATCAATAATCCCCCACATGCTGCTTTTAAAGGTACTGTAACCAATCAGCTGTTTCCAAATATCAGGGGCAAGTTCTTTTAACATCATGCTAAAGGCTGCAGCACAATCATCCTGGTGGGCTGCCTTCATACCCGTGATGGTATTAACAATGAGGTTTGTCATGTCTTTTTCAGTTTGAAGGTCTGCACTTTGCATTGCCGAAATTAAACTTTTTAAATCTGCAGTTAAACTGTCTTGGGTAACACCATCGGTTGCAAAAATAAAACTGTCTCCAAAACGGCTACCATAGGCACTGGCATTAGCAAGGAGGGTGGTATAAGTTTCGTCGCTAATTTCAAGACTGCCTGCTGCTGCATCTGCACTTTCTTCTGTTTTTTCACTTTCGCTTGTGCCTCCTATGCTGGCAGTGCCTCCCAACTCTTCACAAAATCCAATCACATCTGTTAATTCTTTGGGAACACTAACGCCATTGTCTTTATAAAAATTTTGAGTTTGTAGGGCCGCCCAAAGATTTTCATCCATATCCTTCCATTTTTCTCCAGCATGTTTTCCATCAGGCGGATAAGTAAGGCCCAAGGTAAACATACCTGTGGATGTTCCATCCCCATAATCTCCTGGTCCAGCCATGGTTTCTAAAAGGGTAGAAATAAATTTATCCATTTGAGTTCCATTTTCATGCGGAGCTTCTCCCTCATACATCATCAAGCCTTCCATTTGAGAAACGACGGGCCCTAAAAGGGTGGGCATGTTTTCCTTGGATTGAGTGGCAATTCCAAGAGTAATGTAATGAATGAGATTGGCAATATCTGCCTCAGTTAATCCCTGACTTTGCCAAGAGGCTAACAGCCCATCAAAGAGATCAGTAGGTGATTGAGTAGGATCATCCAGATGAGTAAAAAATGTTTCAATGGCATTTTGATACGCTAATGCAAATTCGTCTTTGCTTAAACTCATCAGTTCTTCTGCATCAAAACCATATTCAGTATGCAGTCCATCAAAGGCAGCATAAGTTTCGTTAAAACCTGGTAAAATAGTGAGCTCAGTTCTGCTTGATGTGGCTGTTGTTGTAGTGTCTGTAGTTGTAGAGGTAGTTTCGGTTGCAGTTGAATCTGTTCCAGTTGTAAAGGGGTTATCAACGCTTGTACCAGAGCCATCCAACGCACTTTCCTCCAAATAACCCATATTTACCAGGTATTGAGCAAAAGAAGTATCCTCATCTCCCCAGTAACACATTTGCAGCAGTTCGGGAGGCCAGGTGTCGGCCATGGTTTTAAGATCAGCTTCTGTAATGCCACCCGTGAAAAACCAGGCTACATTTTGAGCTCCTACAAATTCTTGATAAGCATAATTTCCATCAGCATCTTCTACCTTAAAAGTGTAATTACCCGTTGTTGGATCAGATTTGACTAAGCTATAATGCCAATCGGGATCGGGACTCATAAAAAAATTAGTCAAAGAAAGGGTATCGGTTGTACGTTGTTTAAGGGCTTCATCAAGATCTGCCTGGTTTTTAACTCCGTCTAAATTAACATCTTGGGCTACAACACCATCCACAGTAAATCCTTCTTGCTCTAAGTATTCCTCATCAGAAATTTCAGAAGAAAAAGGATTAGCTGCACCTCCTTGTACATTGTAGGTGTAGGTTCCCCCATCAAGAGTAACTGTGGCAGACGAAAGCTGGGTATCACCATCGATATCTTTGTTGTACTTGGCAAGATCGGAGTTAACTGTGGCTACAAGTTCATCATCTGTTTCAAGAGAGGTAAGCATTTCTTGAATGGTGTCTAGATATTCGGCATTTGTGAGGGCCATCTCTTGACTTAAGTCAGCCCTTTGCTGGTCTTCTAGGCCATCTTCTAAATCTTTTAAATAGGTGGTAGCTGAATCAAAAGATTCTTCAATCTCTTTAATTTTATCGGCACGTTCTGTTTCAGAAAGCCCTTCTAAGTTAGTCTGGATTTCAGTTTCTTTTTGAGTCTCAGTGAAACTGGTCCATTCCTCAATACTATGCCCTAAAATTGTTGGTTCTGATCCCATAGCCTTACCCATCTCTATGCTGTGCAATCTTAATGCCAAAAAAATGAAGTGTAACCCATTGAAATTAAACATGTTATAATCTAGGGGGTGTCAAAATATTAGATAAATCAGGGCTTTTTATCTTCAAAATGAAAGCAAGATCGCCAAAAATATGAACTAAAAAATCACACTCATTTTATAAGCTATTGTTAAGTAATGATTTTTTTAAATCTACCTTTGGCACTTAAATTGCTCCTTTAGAAAAGAATGACAGATCTTCAAGTTACATATGATGTTCCTCACTTGATTGAAATGGATGAGGAGCAATTGCAAATTGTTTTAGATCAGGCTTGGAAGGATTTAAGTGTTGAAGAGCGGGAGGTAGCCAAAGAAGACCTGATCAATGAAATGGCAAGCTATAGGCAAGGCTATACGGATGATTCTATAGCTGTTTCTCAAGATGTTTCTGCTGCTCAGACGGATGATGATTTACTCATGCAATTAGAAATAGCCATCAGTGTTGTTGAAAATTATGGATTGGAAGAAGCAGAATCCACAGGAACAGTAGGGGCACGGCGCGCCGTGCCCCTACTTAATCCTCAGGCCATTGGAGATTTAGAACTTTTAGGTCAAACCGAGGAAATGGTGTTGACGGGGGCGGCAGATGAAGTGGTTAGTATTAACCCAGAGAGCCAACAATTTTGGAGTTTATTGGCTTATAATCCACAAGAAGATTTTATAAGTTTCAAGGTTGTAGATGAAATGGGTGGAGAAAGTGTGATGACTTTTAAACATGCGGGGTTGGCTCAATTTCAATTTGGGAAAAATGCTATTAACGAAGAGCAAATTGCAGAATTTCAAGCCAGTTGGCCACCCGAACTTTTAGGGCGGTCTACTTGGGACGGAATGCCTTTAGCTAATAATCCTGATTTATCAGTTCCTCCTCCTCAGACAGATGAAGATGTTCAAGAAGCCGTAGACGAAACAGAAGAATCAGCAAACACAGAAGAAACCACAGAAACAAATAGTTAACACAAATTAAAACTAACATAGCAATTGTAGGGGCTTACTTCCAAACCCATTCCTACATTGTCATCCCTGCACTCATTGTCATCCCTGCGAAGGCAGGGATCCATCTTAAATTCAAAGATGGATTCCCACTTTCGTGGGAATGACAGAAGGGCAGGTTTAGAACCTGCCCCTACTCAAGAAAAGGGGGATTATTTTTCCTTAAGATAGAACCCCAGTTGAATTTTTAGTTTATCTCTTGTATATCATGCTTATGAGGCGATGGTTTTTGGTGGTGTTTTTTAGTTTTGTTTTATCTTGCCAGGGTTATGAAGAAGCCCAGATGGGAAATAAGGGTTTTGCTAAGTATGAAAAAAAAGAGGAAGTTGCAAAAGAAGAAAAAGAAGAAGTTAAAATTGATGAAGGGTTAGAAGTTCCTGCCACAGAAGAAGCAATCGCAAAAGAAGAACCCATTCCAGAAACAAAACCAGCAATCGTAGGGGCGGGTTCCAAACCCGCCAACAAATCAACCATCAATGCCGGGGCAGGTTTAGAACCTGCCTCTACAATAGAAATGTCGTGGCAGGAGGTTCTAACTCCTCTTCTTGGCCCTTCAGGACGAATGAACTTAGATGGAAATATTTTAAAGGTAGAATTAAAAAACCAAAATCCACTTTCCGAAAATCAATTTGCTGTTCATCTTCTTGGTTTAGCTAACAAAGCCTATGAGCTTAATCCTCCTTTTAAAATTATTATGGTAGAAGGGTGGAGTGTGGATGCAACGAAGATCAGTGCCCGAATTTATTTGGCTGATGTTAAAGAATTTTTAGATCAAAGAATTTCGCAGCCCGAATTAATTCGGCGTTTTGGTATTGAAGTTCGTGAAACTGTAACCTCACTTAAAGCAAAAATTAAAGTTTTTCGTGCGCAAGGTAATTTTGAAGAAAGTAGGATCAATTTAAAAAAATGGCTCGCTCTAGAACCACATTCTGTTATGGCTCTTTCTCTTTTAGGTAATGTGAACCGTGATGATAAAAAATATTGGGATGCCATTGATGCCTATAAAAAAATTATAGAAATTAATTCTAACAGTCTTTTTGCCTTTCATAACCTTGGTTTTTGTTATGCAAAGGTGGGGGCCTATGATGAAGCAGCTAAGGCCTATGGCCAGGCTCTTAGTCTTTATCCCAAGGGGATTTTTTTAATAAAACAATTGGCAGAAACTTATGCTCGTTTGGGAGATTTTAACGGGGCCATGGTATGGATTAACAAGGGCCGCGAGGTGGAAGCTCATTCTGATTTTTGGTTGATTGAAGGAAATCTGTATCGTGATCAAAAAAAATATCAGGAAGCCAAACTGGCTTACCAGAAGGCCATGGAAATGGCTCCCACAGATCCTAAAATTCTTTTTAATTTGATCTTAGTGGAATTAGAAAACAAGGCTTACGAAGATGCAAAAAAACACTATGCTGATTTAAAACAAAAAGAAGCAACCTATGCTTCTGAACTTGCAGTGGTTTCTCTTTTTAAGGAAGCACCCGTAGATCAACCCCCATCAGTAAAAAAAGATATTCCAGTTGTTCCCGCACCAGCCCCGGAAGCAACACCAGAATCCAGTAGCGACGGGGTTTTAGAGGAGACTCATGCGTATTAGTAGCATCATGATGGGATTTATTTTAACCCTTTTATCTATACGGGTTTTGGCTACAGTAGGTCCGGTAGATCCAGGGTCCTCTACTTCCCCGTCTGCGGAAAGTAATTCTTCTGAAAAAAAAATTGATCTTCCTTACCAGCCCGCTGAAGAAAAAAAGAAGAAAGAAGCTCCTGTGATTAAGAAAGAAGAAGCTTCCAAGATTGCCCCAGCCCCACCACCTCCTGTGGTTTTACCCTTTATTCTTTCTAAATGGCCTGAAAATATTGGTGCGCCTGATCCAGAGGGATTCTAGACTTCTATTGACGCTGATACTTCCCTTTGGTAGCGTTTTAAAAAACATGACGAAACCCCACAAGGAAGTTGTTGTTTCTGGCATGCGCCCCACAGGCAAACTGCATTTGGGGCATTTTTTTGGGGTTCTTAAAAATTGGCGGGAATTACAAAAAAATTATATCTGTTATTTTTTTGTAGCCGATTGGCATAGCCTCACTACCGAATATGCTCAAACAGAGGTCATTCAAAAAAGCATTACCGATATCGTTATTGACTGGTTAGCAGCGGGGATTAATCCAGATCAAGCTGTTCTTTTTGTTCAATCTCAAGTTCCAGAGCATGCTGAACTTCATCTTTTGCTTTCTATGATTACCCCTCTTAGTTGGTTGGAGAGAGTTCCTAGTTACAAGGAATTAAAACAAGAGAACAAAATAAAAGATCTCTCTACCTATGGCTTTTTGGGGTATCCACTTTTGCAAACTTCCGATGTTGCTATCTACAAGGCCAAGCATATTCCTGTAGGGCAAGATCAGGTGGCTCATATTGAATTAGCACGTGAAATTATCCGCCGTTTTGCACATCTTTATTCAACAAATATTCTTCTGGAACCTAGGGCCCTTTTAACTCAGGGTGCTAAAATTTTAGGAACTGATGGACGAAAAATGTCCAAGAGTTATGATAATTGTGTTTATCTTTCTGACTCAGTTGAAACAGCTCATAAAAAGTTTATGGCCTACATCACCGATCCACAAAGAATGCGCAGACAGGATCCAGGAAATCCAGATGTTTGTCCCATTTATGGTTTTCATCAATTAGTAACCCCATTGGGGCAAGTGGAAGAAATAAACAAGGGATGTCGATCGGCGGCCATTGGTTGTGTTGATTGCAAAAAAAATCTTCTCACTCATCTTAATGCATCTTTAGAAGAGTTTAGAGATAAAAGAAAAGCATTAGAAAAAAATCCCAAGGTGGTTTACGATATTCTCAAGGAAGGTTCATTAAAGGCTTCCAAGGTAGCAGCAGCAACCTTGAGAGAGGTAAGAAGTGCCATGGGCATGGAGGGATATGCTTCAAAATAACGAAAATTGTACAATCTCTCTTGAAATTTTTGAGGGCCCCTTGGATTTGCTTATTTATTTAATTCGCAAGGACGACTTAGACATTTACGATATTCCCATTTCAGGCATTTTGGAACAATATCAAAATTATCTTGGTGTATTAGAAGAACTAGACATTGACGTAGCTGGGGAATTTATTCTCATGGCCTCGGAGTTGGCTCATATCAAATCCAAGATGCTTCTTTTTGGAAAAAATGAGGAAGAAGAGGAAGATGATCCCCGCGCTGATTTAATAGCCAGACTTGTAGAATATCAAAGATATAAATTTGCTTCTGGGTGGTTGCTTCAAAGAAATATTTTAGGACGTGATGTTTTTAAGCGTCCGCCTGTCCAAGAGCCCGCAGTGATAGAAGAGGAAGAGCTTTCCATAGAACCTTTTGCCCTCATTAGCAAATTTAGTGAAATTTTAAAAAAAGCACCACGTCATCAGGTTCATGAAATTGAAATGGAAAGAATTTCGGTAACCGAAAGAATTTATCAAATTGTTGAAACTCTTAAAAATAATGCAGACATCGATTTTGAATTTCTTTTTCAAGAAAAAACACGTTCTGAAATGGTGGTTACTTTTTTGGCCATTCTTGAAATGGCCAAACTTAAAATGATCCGTATTTTTCAGGTGGAGCATTTTGGCACCATTCGCTTAAGCCGATCTATGCAAGTGGGTGATATGGAAGAGATGCAAATTCCAAAAGATACCATCATCCAATAGAGGAGGAATTATGGAAAAAAATCAACTGAGAGCCATTATCGAAGCCATGTTATTTATTTCTACCGAACCTATTTCGGTTGGAGAAATTAAAACCATTTTGAATAAAAAAGAAACTGATGAAAATTTTTCTGAAGTCCCAGACGAAAGTTCTCCTGAAGTTTTAGTAGAAGAAGCAGCAGGGGATCAATTAAAAGCTCGTCAGCAAGCACTTGAATCTGAAATTTCACAAGCTGAAATTAAGGAGATTCTCATAGATATGAGAACAGATTATCAAGCTGAATCAAAAGGATTTGAGCTGGTAGAAGTAGCCAAGGGATATCAGTTTAGAACTAAATTATCTCTTACCTCTTATTTGCGTGCTATGAGTAAAGCCAGTAAGCCAAAGCTTTCGGCTCCTGCCATGGAAACTTTAGCCATTGTTGCCTATCAACAACCTTTAAGCCGCACGCGTATCGAAGAAATTCGTGGTGTAGATACGGGAGGGGTTGTTAAAACCTTGTTGGATCGTGATTTAGTTAAAATTGTAGGACGCAGTGAAGAACCCGGAAGGCCCATTTTGTATGGCACGACTAAATTTTTTCTAGAAGCCTTTGGCTTGGTAACACTTAAAGACCTGCCAACCTTAAAAGATTTGGAAGCTCTGGCCCAGGTTTCTCAATCTGGAGCACAAAATACTGAGAGTGAACCCAGAGAAGAAATAGAAGAACCCTTTGAAACTGTTTTTGAAACCAATGAAGGTTCTGATGAACTGATTACCGAGCTTGAAAGCTCAATGAAACATCTCAAAGATATTGAAACCACTATTTTTGATGAAAACCAACCTGCTGATATTGCTTCTCCACCCAAGCCGTGATCACACAAGAACGTTTACAAAAAGTAATTGCTGCTTCTGGGCGTTACTCGCGTCGCCAAGCTGAAGAACTCATTAAACAAGGCAAAGTGATTGTGGATGGGAAAAAGATTACCCAGTTAGGAAGTAAAGTTAATCCACAGCAATCTCGTATTGTAGTGTGTGGACGGCTTATTTTTAATCGTGCACAAAAAAAATATTTTTTATTCCATAAACCACGTCAGTGTATGGTAACACGAGATGATCCAGAAGGCAGAAAAACCATTTATGATTATCTTCCGCAGAAGATGAAAAATTTTAAACCTGTAGGGAGACTCGATTATGATTCTGAAGGCCTGCTTCTTTTAACCAATGATGGAGAATTAGCCCAAAAACTAACCCATCCTCAATTTCATATCGAAAAAATTTATGAGGTAAAAGTGGTATCTAAACCCCATTTACGGCAATTAGAAAGATTAAGAACTGGCTTTGAATTGGATGGTCGCAAAACACTTCCCATGAAAGTAGATATTATTGATGAAAATCCAAAATCAACTTGGCTTTCTATGGTTTTGCATGAGGGAAGAAATCGTCAAATTCGAAGAATGTGTGATAAAGTAGGACTTACAGTGAAAACTTTAGTAAGAACCCAGTTTGGACCCTTTGCCTTAAAGGGTATTCCTTATGCAAAATATAAGGAAGTTTCTCTGAACTTGACACCATTTGTTAGCCGCTTTATACCAAGAATCCGATATGAAAAAGCAGTATAATCTTACAATCTTAAAACAGGATTTTACGATTAAAAGTGATGCAGACGAAAAACATGTGAAAAAAGTTTCGGATTATGTTAATAAGAAAATGCATGAATTGGTCTCTGGCAATAAGGCGACTTCAAGTTTAAATGTAGCTATCTTGGCCGCATTAAATATTGCTGATGATTTTTATAAACTCAAAATCCAACACAATGACATGATTGAAAAATGGTCTGGTCAGTTGGATGATCTTATCGGCAAGATGGAAAAACTTGGATCATAAATCGGGAAACCCTGCCTGGTACGTGGGGATTTAAGTATTTTTTAACCGATAAATTATTTTTGGAGGTTGTTCCTTATTCTGGTGTGCATGCTTGGGAAACCAAGAAGCCTAAAAGAATAACACGACTTCCACCTGGTTATTGACTAGGGTTTAAAAATGAAAATCCTTTCACGGCTTATGGTGGGGTTTTTTCTGATCCCTTCATGAATAATAATCAATCCAAACAAATTTTAAGAAACGAAATTCTGGAAAAGCGCTTAGCTTTGACAAAAGAACAAGTTCATACGCGGAGCCGTGATATAGAGCTTCGTCTTATGAATCATCCACTTTGGAAGGAAATTGAAACCATTGGTTTGTATGCCCCTGTTAAAAATGAGGTGGATACAACCATGCTCCTCATGAATGCCTTGGAAATGGGAATGTCGGTTTATTTTCCACGAGTAGAGCAGGGTTTAGAATTTTATGAAGTGAGTGGTTTGGATGATTTACAAAGAGGGGCTTGGAGTATTCCAGAGCCAAAATATGAGTGTATTAAGCTTGGGGCTGACAAAAAATTGGATCTTCTCATTGTCCCAGGGGTTGTGTTTGATCATTATGGTTATCGTTTGGGTTATGGAAAAGGTTTTTACGATAGTGTTCTTACTAAGGTGGCCATGAAAACGATGGCCCTAGCATATGACTTTCAAATTGTGCCAAGTATTCCCGTTGAAGAATGGGACCTGGCAGTGTCAAACCTCATCACAGAGTCGGGTGAATTTCCACTCAAAAAGAAAGCATTAAAATGACAACTGCAGAGATCCAATTAAAAGAACTTGCTCGTGGTGTACTAGAAATTATTGATGAAGGTGAACTTTTAAAAAAAATAAAAAAAGGAAAACCGCTTATAATCAAGGCAGGTTTTGATCCTACGGCACCCGATTTACATTTAGGGCATACAATTCTTCTTAATAAGTTAAAACAATTTCAGGATTTTGGACATCAAGTGATTTTTTTGATTGGTGATTTCACCGCAAAAATTGGGGATCCTTCCGGACGCAATTCCACACGGCCGCCCTTGTCTGATGAAGAGATCAAAAAAAATACCGCGACGTACTGCGATCAGATTTTTAAAATTCTGAATCCCAAAAAAACAAAAATCAGGTACAATTCGGAATGGCTTGAGAAACTTGGGGCTGGGGGGATAATTGATTTGGCCTCACGTTTTACGGTCGCACGCATGTTGGAGCGCGATGATTTCAAGAGTCGTTTCAAAGCAGGCACGGACATTAGTATTCAAGAATTTTATTACCCTTTGCTCCAAGGTTATGATTCTGTGGTTTTGCATGCTGATGTTGAATTGGGCGGCACAGATCAAAAATTTAATTTGCTCATGGGCAGAACTTTGCAACGGCGCTATCACCAGGAATCCCAGGTGGTGTTGATGATGCCGCTGCTTGAGGGTACGGATGGTGTCAGGAAAATGAGCAAGTCCTATGGTAATTATATTGGCATTCAAGAATCTCCTAAGGAAATTTATGGAAAAGTGATGTCGATTACAGACGAGCTCATGTGGCGTTATTATGAACTTTTAAGTTTTATATCCTTAGAGGAAATTCAGTCTTTAAAGCAAAAAGTGGTGGAAGGAAGTCAACATCCCAAACAAGTTAAAAGTAACTTGGCTATGGAATTGGTTGAACGGTTTTATTCTAAAAAAGAAGCTTTGCATGCTATGCAAGAGTTTGAATCTGTTTTTAAATCCAAATCTCTTCCCAATTCTATTGAAGAAAAAGTTTATTCTCGCGGGAGCGATGAGGTAGGAATCCTACATCTCATAACCGAACTAGGGATGGCTGCAAGCAATGGAGAGGGGCGACGTTTGATTGCACAAGGAGGGGTTAAATTAGATCAAAAAAAAGTGTCTGATCCTTTTCTTAAAATCAAAAAATCTGGTACTTACCTCATCCAAGTAGGAAAACGTCATTTTAAAAAGGTCCGGTTTGAATAGTCAAGAGAGTAAAAAGATCTCTTTTCTTGAAGTATTAGCCAATCGATGGGTTCGATTCGAATCCAAAAATCCTTTTTTAATTTTTATTATTTTAATTTTCTTAGTTTTAGCTTCTCTATGGGGTGCTCTTCATTTAAAAATTGATAGTGATTATCTTGCTTTTTTGCCTGAGACGTTTCCAGGAGTTCAAAATCTTAAAAAAGTTCAGGAAAAAACAGGCGGTTTTGGAAATTTTATGCTTGTTTTAGAGGGCGGAAAGCCAGAAGCCAGGCGTCTTGTGGCCCGTAAGTTTGTTGATCAGGTAGTAAAACTACCTTGGGTGGATTATGCAGAGTATAAAAAAGGTTGGGAGAAAATTGAGAAAAGCCGTCTTCTTTTTTTAAGTGTAGAAGATCTAACTGAAATACGAGATCGTCTTAAAAGATTTGTTGATTACAAAAAAAATCCTCTTACTTTATCTTTTTTTAATTCAGATGAAAATGATCCCACTTATTTTCGTTTAGAGGATATCGAAAGAAAATATCAAAGTACTACCTTTGGCTCAGCTTATTATGAAGATCCTCTTTTACGTTATACAATTGCTGTTGTTTGGCCAAAAGGTTCCATGACAAATCTTAATTTTGCCGAGCATGCTTTTTTTGATTTAAAAAAGATTATCGAAAGGCTTGATATTAAAAAAGACTTTCCAGATTTACAGGCCGATATTGGCGGAGAATTTGTTAATAAACTTGATGAATATCAAGCTCTCCTTTCTGATTTTAAATTAAGTCTGCTTTTTGTGCTTGTTTGTATTTTTCTTGTCCTGTTTTTTACTTTTCGAAGTTTGATTACAGTTTTCTATGTTATTTTTCCTCTCATTTTAGGTGTTTTATTTTGTGTTGGTATTTCCTGGTTTTTAGTTGACAGCTTAAATCTGCTCACTGTTTTTCTTTTTGGAATTTTATTTGGATTGGGTGTGGATTATGGAATTTATTTTCATTCCCGTTTTTTAGAAGAAAGAAAAAATTCAGATAATCTTTTAACGGCTATCAGCCATGTTATTCATACAACGGGCCGCGCAACACTTAATGCAGCAATTACAAATTCTTTAGCCTTTTTAACACTTGTGTTTACTCATTTCCGTGGTTTTCAAGAATTTGGTCTTTTAGTTTCAGTTGGAATTTTTGTTTTGTACTGCACTTATATTGTAACCCTTCCCTTGTTATGGCTTGTAGGAGAGAAATTTTCCCTATTCGAGAGTTCTAAAATTGTTTATCCCCAATTTTTTAAAAGAGCCTTTATTTCAAAAAACATTTTTGTTTTTACCATTGTTTTGGCACTGGGAGGTCTTTTTCTTATTAACAAAATTCAGTTTGAGTATGATTATGGTAAATTAAGAATGAAGGGGGGTACTTATGAAAAACTGAGTTCTAAAATTCATGCAGTTTTCCCCCTGTCTAAAACTCCTGCAGTGATTGTTGCTGATAGTTTAGAAGAAGTTCATGCAATTGTGGATGCTGTTAAAAACAAAATTCCAACTTCTCAAACTATCGATACAGTTAAATCCCTCATTGATTTTATGCCCAAGGATGCTGATAAAAAAAGAACTTTAATCCATGAAATTAAAAAAATAGTGGTAGATAACCGAAATCTTTTTGAAAGTGGTACTTCTTTAACCAGTGAACAGAAAAAAGAATTAGCTGAAAAATATATTCCCTACTTGGATCCTCAACATATTCAGATTGAAGATATCCCTAAAGGGTTGCTTCGTTACTTTAAAGGGGTGGAAGGTAAACCAGGTTTTTTGGTTTATATTTATGATAAGGTAAGACTCTCTGATGCTAGAAATGCACTGGCTTATGCCAATGACATCCGTGCAATTAAAACTCCAAATAAAACTTTTTATCCCGCAGAAGGATCTTTTCTTTTTGCAGATGCTGTTGTTTTGATGAAGAAAGAGGCTGCCAGAGCTTTTTTAATTATTTTAATAGCCATTTTTTTAGTATTGCTGATTGATTTTAAAAACTTGAAGGCAGCTCTTTTAGTGTGTTTTCCTCTCATCACAGCACTTTTAATTACCTTTCTGATTATGGTTATTTCAGGGCAAAAATTAACAATCTTTAATGTTGTGATGTTTCCTATTTTAATTGGAATGTGTGTCGATAGTTTTGTGCATTTTTATCACCGGTATCGCGAGCACCCCACACAAAAAAATGCAGTGGATGTGGTGGTAAGAACAACAGGAAGTGCAACTCTTGTTGCTTCCCTCATTAACATGATTGGTTTTGGCAGTATGTTTTTATCTCAGCATCAAGGATTAAAGTCTATTGCCGTGGTGGCACTTATTGGTATGCTTTCAATTTTATACTGTGTACTTTTCTTTTTTCCAACCTGCCTTAATTATTTATATGGACCAGGAGGCATTTCCACGAAGGAGTGAGTTAAGATCAGCTTTCTTTTTTTGGGCTTCCTTGCTTTGGTTACTTAACAGTTGATCATAGGTTGGTTTGTGTATGGAACGGAAAACACCCAGGGGTACAGGCAGCCCTAAACTTTCAAAGCGACTTAAGAGAAAAGGATAGGCAGGATTGGGATCTTTTGCGTTATGAATTAAGGCCTGTTTTTTATCTTCTTCACTTTTTAAGGTAAAGATTTCTGGATTTAAACCATTTAAGCGAATTGCTTTATCTTTATTTTTTCCAAAGATGAGAGGTTTCCCATGTTCTAAAAAGAGGGAAGTATCTTCTCTTGTTTCTTTATCAGTAACTGCAGTAAAAGCATTATCATTAAAAACCATGCAGTTTTGAAAAATTTCTACAAAAGCTGATCCCTTGTGTTTTGCAGCATGAAGAAGTATCTCACTTAAATGTTTGGGATTAGAATCGACACTTCTTGCCACAAAGCTAGCCTCAGCTCCCAGGGCTAGTGAGAGAGGATTTAAAGGGTAATCAATTGATCCATCAGGGCTTGATTTTGTTTTTTTACCAGCTTCTGAAGTAGGAGAGTATTGCCCCTTGGTTAATCCATAAATTTTGTTATTAAAAAGAAGAATTTTTAAATCAACATTTCTACGAAGAGTATGAATGAGATGATTGCCTCCTATAGAAAGCCCATCTCCATCACCGGTTACCACCCACACTTGTAAATCTGGGTTAGTAGACTTAATGCCTGTTGCAATAGCAGGAGCGCGACCATGAATGGTATGAAGTCCATAGGTGTTTACATAGTAAGGAAAGCGACTAGAACATCCAATCCCAGAAACAAAAACCATTTTTTCACGTGCGATGCCAAGCTCGGGTAGTACCCGTTGCATGAAAGCCAAAATAGCATAATCGCCACAACCAGGACACCAGCGCACTTCCTGGGAGGTAACAAAATCTTTGCGGGTTAGCTTGCCACTCGTTTGGGTTTCTTCTCCCATTGCTGATCTCCTTTTAAAATTTCTTTAATTCCCCTTACAATTTCTTTTACTTTGAAAGGCTGGCCTTGCACTTTGTTGATTTTGTGTACGGCAATAGCCCACTTTCCTTGAATGATTTGCGCCAGTTGTCCCAAATTCATCTCGGCTATGATAATTGTTTCGAATTGATCAAGAATTTCTTTAAAATTTGATGGAAAGGGATTTAAGTAACGCAGATGAATTTGGGCTATTTTTGTGTTTTGTTTATTCAATTGTTGAACAGCTGTTGTAATGGCTCCATAAGTGCTGCCCCATCCTACAATTAAAACTTTTGATTGAGGATCTCCCTCAATTTTTAGTTGGGGGATATCTCTACTGATCCCTTCAACCTTAGCAGCTCTTATTTTTACCATGGCTTCGTGGTTTAAAGGATCGTAACTTACATTTCCTATCCCATCTTGTTTTTCTAAACCTCCAAGGCGATGTTCCATGCCCTTGGTTCCAGGAAGAATCCAGGGTCTAGCTAATGTGATGGGATCTCGAGAATAAGGTTCCAAACCAGAAGGACCTACTGGATGGTGGGTTTTGATTTGAGGCAAAGTAGATATATCTGGAATTTTCCAGGGATCGGCTCCATTGGCTAGATAAGCATCTGACAGATAAAGAATTGGAGTCATGTAGGTAGTAGCCAAGCGAACGGCTTCAATGGCCATATCAAAACAATCTGCAGGGGTGGCAGGAGCTATAACAGGCATGGGGCATTCGCCATGTCTTCCATAAATAGCTAAAAATAAATCTGCTTGTTCGGTTTTGGTAGGAAGACCTGTAGAAGGGCCACCTCTCTGGACATCAACGATCACAAATGGAAGCTCCATCATCACACCCAATCCCAGAGTTTCTCCTTTTAAAGATAAGCCTGGTCCGCTTGTTCCAGTCAAAGCAATAGCTCCTGTAAAAGAAGCACCTAAAGCCATTCCTGCTGCTGCAATTTCATCTTCAGCTTGAAGGGTTTTAACCTTAAATTCCTTGTGTTTAGAAAGTTCATGTAAAATCTCAGAGGCAGGGGTGATGGGGTAACTTGCATAAACTAATTCTTTTTGAGCAAGAGTGGCTGCTGTAATAAAGCCTAAGGCTGTGGCTTCATTACCTGTAATATGGCGATATTCTCCTTGAGGGAGGCGTGCCTTAGGCACACGATAGGTTTTACGAAAAATGTCAGTGGTTTCACCAAAATTATAGCCACTTTTTAAAGCGAGGATGTTGGCAGTACCTAAATTGGGTTTAGTTTTAAACTGGTTGGTAATCCAAGAAATGGTTTGATCCATAGGACGGTGGTAAAGCCAAAACATAACGCCTAGGGCAAAGAAATTTTTGCAACGTTCAACTTCCTTACGAGTAAGCGGAGAGCCCTCTAGGGCTTTTCCTGTGAGCTTAGTCATGGGCAGTGGGTAGAGAAGAAATTTTGAAAGGCTTTCATCATGCAAGGGATTCATGGTGTAACCAGCGAGTTTTAAATTTTCTTCAACGAAGGTATCTTCGTTAACAATAAGAATACCTCCTTCTTTCAGATCTTTAATATTAGCTTTTAAAGCAGCGGGATTCATGGCTACTAAAACATCAGGTGTATCTCCTGGAGTTTTAATATCACGTGATGAGAATTGGATTTGATAGCCTGAAACCCCAGGTAGACTTCCTGCGGGGGC
This sequence comes from Deltaproteobacteria bacterium RIFCSPHIGHO2_02_FULL_40_28, assembly GCA_001798135.1. Classification (GTDB taxonomy): domain Bacteria; phylum UBA10199; class UBA10199; order UBA10199; family 2-12-FULL-40-28; genus 2-12-FULL-40-28. Next base: position 16,758 of record MGRJ01000024.1, read on the forward strand.
TCTAATTTCTGCCGGGTAATCAGGAAATGAAGAAATATCGTTTCCAAAAACAGCAGATGCCTGGGTAAAACGAGTTCCAGCGATTTGCATTCCATCGCCAGAATCACCACAAAAGCGAATAACAACTTCTTCTTTTTCTTCAACTTCTTTAGTGGGAATTACTTCTGACATTGCCTCTGGCCTCCAATCCAATTATAATGCGGTTAATAAATTATTACTATCCTAAACTATCCTAAAAGGTTGAATAATGTCAATATTTTTAATAGGTTACCGTGTTTTCCGAATTCTGACGCAATTAGTCAATTTTGTTGGGATTTTTGTCGTTTTCACTCCTTCTGTTGTTTATGCAAGCACTTTTTCCCATGATGGTTATCTTAGATTATACCACAGTCATCGGCATGAATTTCTAGAAATCGAATACGAAAAAAACAAGCAATTTATTCCCAGTGCGTTGGATAAAATCAATTATTTTATGCGTTCACGAGATAGTGGGAAGGTAGCAGAAATTAAACCCGAACTTATTATACTTTTAGATCATTTAGGGGATCACTTTAAAATTGATACCATTGAAGTGATTTGTGGTTATCGAAGTAGCGAGTTTAACCGGAAATTAAAAAATGCAGGGCGTAATGTGGCAGATTTTTCAACCCATATTTTAGGAATGGCTGCAGATATTCATTTTGATGAAGTACCCGAATCAAGTCTGGCTTCTTATGCTTGGAAATTAAAACAGGGTGGGGTTGGGTACTACCCTGATTTGATGATGGTTCATGTTGATTTAGGAGAAAAACGAAAGTGGCAAGAAGGTTCTTTTTCTAATCGCACTGATATTGGAATTTTTAATCCCGAAAGCTCGCTTCAGTTAAAAACTGATCGGGCTTTTTATTTTTCAAAAGATGCCATAGGGCTTACAGTTAATTTTCCAAAAAAATCTTTTCAACTTAGTGTGGAGAAATTTCATTTAGGTCAATGGAGAAAAGTAGGTCAGTTGACTTTTGTTTCCAATCAAACTATCAAAATTCAAGATCTGGGTATTTCCCCTGGAAAGTATCGGTTTCGCTACGAAGAAGCTTCTCATTGGCAAAATTCAAATGAGTTTTATTTTAAAAGGTAGGGGATTCTCCTTGTCTTAAAATCCATTTTCAAGTAGCAAGTTTGGACTCAACATTATGATTTTCCCGACTTATTCAGAATTTAAAGCTTTGGCCAAAAAAGGGAATTTAATTCCAGTAGTCAGAGAAATCCCCGCTGATTTAGATACTCCAGTTTCAGCCTTTTTAAAACTAGGGAAGGCAGAGTATGGTTTTATGTTTGAAAGTGTGGAAGGGGGTGAAAAATGGGGGCGTTATAGCTTTGTGGGTGTTAATCCTGCTCATGTGATCCGCATGATGGAACAAAAAGATTATTTAAGTGAACTCGAAAATTTAATGAAGAGTTACAAGCCTGTTGTACTTCCGGATCTTCCTCGTTTTTATGGGGGCTTGGTTGGCTACTTATCTTATGATGTGGTGAATTCATTTGAAAAAATTCCACAAAAGGAAAAAGAAGCTACTCCTTTTCCTTATGCCATTTTTCTTTTAACAAGTACCCTCTTAATTTTTGATAACTTAAGACAGGTTATTCAAGTTGTTTCTAATGTTTATCTTGACCCTAAAAAATCACTGCAAGCTCAATATGAAAAGGCAGTGAGGAAAAATAATGGGATAGTAACAAAGCTTAAAAGTGGTTTGAAATCATCTTCAAAAAAAATAAGTATCAAAAATGAGCTGAAAGCTAGCCTCAATGAGAATCAATTTTGTAATTTAGTTGAAAAAGTTAAAAAATACATTGAGGCTGGGGATGTTTTTCAAACAGTTATTTCTCTGAGGTATACAGGTAAAACCAATATAGCCCCCTTTGATCTTTATCGTGTGCTTCGAAGGCTTAATCCATCACCTTACATGTATTACTTAAAGCTTGGAGATATGGATATTGTAGGAGCTTCTCCTGAAGTGATGGTTCGTTTAGATGAGGGCAAAGTTGAATTAAGACCCATTGCAGGGACAAGAAGAAGAGGTAAAACTGAAGAAGAAGATAATGAATTAGAAAAAGAATTGCAAAGCGATCCTAAAGAAATGGCAGAGCATGTGATGTTAGTTGATTTAGGTCGAAATGATTTGGGCCGAGTTTGTCAAATGGGAAGTGTTAAAGTAGATGAACAAGCCATTGTGGAGAGATATTCCCATGTGATGCACCTGGTTTCTCATGTTTCTGGTAAAATTCACAAAGGAAAAAATGCCTTTGATGTGATACGCGCCACTTTTCCAGCAGGGACCCTAACAGGGGCCCCTAAAATTAGAGCCATGGAGATTATTGAAGAATTAGAACCTTTAAGACGTGGGCCTTATGGAGGCTGTGTTGGTTATATAGGTTTTTCTGGAAATACAGATATGGCTATTACCATTCGCACAGCCATTATTAAAAACAAAACCATCTTTATTCAAGCAGGGGCAGGGATAGTTTATAATTCGGAACCTCGTTTGGAATACAAAGAGTGTCAAAATAAAGCGATGGCTTTGGTGAAGGCCTTAGAGTCTTTTGAGTTATGATTCTTATTATCGATAATTACGATTCGTTTACTTACAACCTGGTGCAATACTTGGGTGAAATTCTTTTAACGAGAGGTTTAAATCCAGATGCAGAAATTAAGGTTGTGCGTAATGATGAGTTAAGTGTGGAGGCGCTTGTCAATCTTTACCCCCATTATCTGGTTGTTTCACCAGGGCCTTGTACCCCTAGGCAAGCAGGCATTTCAGTTGAAGCTATTAAACAATTAGCAGGCAAGATACCTATCCTGGGAGTTTGTTTAGGGCATCAATCTATTGGAGCAGCCTTTGGTGGTGAAATTATTCGGGCTAAAACCATCATGCATGGAAAAACATCAGCTATTTATCATAATGGAATCAATCTTTTTAAAAATCTTCCCAATCCTTTTATTGCAACACGGTATCATTCTTTGGTGATTAAAAAAGAAAATATTCCTTTTTGTTTGGAAGTAACTGCAACCACAGAAGATGGAGAAATTATGGCAGTACAACATCGCAATCTGCCTGTGTATGGGGTGCAATTTCATCCCGAATCTATTTTAACAACTGTAGGAAAAGACATTTTAAGAAATTTTTTAAACCTGCCCGTGAAGGAGATTGCATGAGTTTTTATGCTGTTATTCCTGCTGGTGGCAAGGGTTTGCGCCTGGGAGGAATTAAAAAACAATTTGTAAAGGTAGGAGGCAAAACCATTCTCGAAAGGGTTGTAGAAACATTTTTAGAAACAAGTTTTTTTGAAAAAATTATTGTATGTTTACCTGCAGAAAATTTAAATCATTCCATTTCCTCCCTTCACCCAAGTATCAACGTGGTAGCAGGAGGAGCGTTAAGAAGTTATTCTGTTTTTAATGGAGTACAGGCACTTAATTTAAAAGATGATGATTTAGTTTTAATTCACGATGCGGCCAGGCCCTTGGTAAGCCGTGAACTGATTGAAAGAGTTTTACATGCCTTAAAAAAAAATGAAGTTGTGGTGCCAGTTGTAGCCCTGGCAGATACCATCAAGGAAGTAGAAGAAAATAAGGTGATAAAAACTCTGGATCGGTCTCGGCTTGTTGGAACTCAAACCCCCCAAGGTTTTCAAGGACATGTTTTAAAGAAAATTTATCAAAAAAAGGAAGATTTATCTGATCAAATTACTGATGAGGCCTTTCTTGCCGAAAAGAAAGGTTTTGCGATATATACTGTTGCCGGAGATAATATAAACTTAAAAATAACTACGGAAGCAGATTTAAATCAGGTTGTTAATCAGATGGAAGAAAAAAAAGTGATAACAAAAACAGGAATTGGTTATGATGTACATCGCTTGGTGGATGATCGCCCTTTGATTATTGGAGGAGTGACCATCCCACATAAACAAGGGCTTTTAGGTCATTCGGATGCCGATATTTTATGCCATGCTATTTCCGATGCACTTTTAGGTGCTGCCGCTCTGGGAGATTTAGGACAACATTTTCCGGATACCGATCCCAAGTACAAGGGAGTAAGTTCCATTCAATTACTCAAAGCAGTTTTGGCTTTAGTAAGAAATAAGGGTTTTGATATTTCTCACATTGATTCAGTGTTGATTGCAGAAGAACCCAAAATGGCGCCTTATCGAGAACAAATGCGAACTCATATAGCAAAAACCCTTGAAGTAAATGAGAACTGTATCAGTATAAAAGCCACAACCGAAGAGGGCCTTGGTTTTACAGGAACCAAACAAGGAATGGCCTGCTGGGCCATTGCCACACTGGTAGAAAAACTTTTATGACGCTTAAAATTTATAATACCCTTGCTCGTAAAAAGCAGGAATTTGTTCCTCTAAACCCACCCAAGGTGGGGATGTATGTTTGTGGTGTGACTGTTTATGATGAATGCCATTTAGGTCATGCAAGAGCTGTGTTTACTTTCGATGTCATTTATCGTTATTTAAAACATCGGGGATATGAAGTAACCTATGTACGAAATTTTACCGATGTTGATGATAAAATTATCAATCGTGCCAATCAAGAAGGTGTAAGTTGGAAAGTAATTGCCGAGAAATATATCGCGGCGTTTGGTCGTGATATGGGTGATTTAGGTACCCTTGTTCCTACCCATGAGCCAAAGGCCACAGAGCATATTGCCCACATGCAAAAAATCATTAAGGGTTTGGTAGAAAAACAAATGGCCTATCCTATAGAAGGTGATGTTTTTTATTCGGTTCGTAAAAAGAAAGATTATGGAAAATTATCTGGCAAAAAAATTGACGAATTAGAAGCGGGAGCCCGAATAGAAATTCATGAAGCTAAAAAAGAGGCGATTGATTTTGCGCTTTGGAAAAAATCGAAACCCGACGAGCCACAATGGGATTCGCCCTGGGGGCCTGGACGTCCTGGTTGGCATATTGAATGTTCTGCAATGAGCATGCATTTTTTAGGAAGTACTTTTGATATTCATGGTGGGGGACGGGATTTGATGTTTCCTCATCACGAAAATGAAATTGCTCAATCTGAAGGTTTTTCTGAAAAACCTTTTGTTCGTTATTGGATTCATAACGGCTTTATCAACATCAATGCAGAAAAAATGAGCAAATCTCTTGGTAATTTTTTTACAATCCATGAACTTTTAAAACGTTATCATCCCGAAGCGCTACGACTTCTCATTTTAGCGGCCCACTATCGTTCTCCGTTAGATTATACTGAAAAAATAATGGAAGCCACGCAAGCCTCTCTTGATCGTTGGTATGCTACCTTGGCAAGAGTTAGCACTCAGTGTCAGGCAAGTAGTAAATCGAAAGATCATCCACCTAAAGATTTGGTAAACAAAGTAGAATCACTTGTTTCTGCTTTTGAAGAAGCCATGGATGATGATTTTAACACGGCCAAGGTTGTGGGTTTGTTGTTTGATTTAGTAAGAGAATGGAACAAATACTTAGATGGCACTACCGAAATATCGGGTAAAACTTGCCAAACTTTTTTAAAAGCTGCTCAAACAATCCATGGTGTTTTAGGTCTTTTTGGTTCCGATCCACAGGTTTATTTAAATCAAGTTAAAGCTTTAAAAATGGTAAAAGTCACTCTCAGCGATGAGGAAATTCAAGAAAAAATTAATCAAAGAAATAGTGCCAGACAAACTAAAAATTGGGCTTTGGCCGATGCTATTCGAAATGAATTAGCTAGTTTAGGTATTACGCTTAAGGATAATCCAGATGGAACAACAGGATGGAATATATGAAAAAACTAGGCATCGGGTTTGTAGTGTGGATTTTTTTCATTGGGCAATCTTTTGCTGCAAGTTCTTTGATGGTGCAATCTGGTAGTCAATTAGAAAAAGATTTAAATTTGCTGAGTGGTTTCGATTTGATCAAAACAAATATTTCGGGCCAAGGGCCTATTTCTAGAGATGAGGCTGTTAGATTATATTTAGAGGCTAAAAATAATTTTGAGACAGCATGGGAAGAAAATGAAGAAATCTCTATAATTCTTGAGCGGGTAAGCATTGAGCTTGCCCTTGATTTAGAAAGACAAAAAAATCATCAAGCGAGTTCGCAGCTTCATTTATTAAAAGCGGCCCATCTTAAAATAGTTTATTTAGACAGTGTGGCACGTACCATTCCAACTAATAATGGAATTGGAGCTGTTACAGCCTCATCACACCCTTTTACTCAAAATGATTCTGGTCGTAACTATACACGTGGTGGTCAGTATGCAATTGAGACCGAGCATTTTTTTCATCTTACCCCTTATTTTACTGGTTTTATTCAGCCCAGGTTTCAAATGCAATTTCCAACGGGAGTTTCTGAGGAACGTGTTGATGCTTATGTGCACGAAATGTTTGGGGACATTCAGTTTTTAGGAATGGATGTTGTTTTTGGAAGATCTTCTTTGCTTTTTGGGCAAAGCGATCATGGGGGCATGCTTTTATCTGATAATGCCCGTCCCTTAGATCATATTCGTTTAACAAATTCTCATCCAGGTTTACTCCCTTGGATTTTTAAATATTTAGGTTATCAAAAAATCACTGCTTTTTTTGGCACCTTGGGGCCCGATTCTTTTTTTCCTTACACGATGTTGGCTGGTTATAAATGGAGCCTCAAACCTTTTTCTGTTTGGGAATTAGGTTTGTCTAATATGATGATGATAGGCGGAGAAGGCGCACCTGATTTTGGGGTTATGAATTTTATTGGAGATTATTTTGGTTTTTCAGGAACAAGTGAGGGAAAATCAAATCGCATTATTGGGTTTGATACCCGTATTACCCTCCCTTTTTTAAGAAATAGCCAATTGTATGGTGAAGCCGTTTTTGATGATAAGACAATAGAAAGTTTCAAAAGAACTTTTGGGGATTCTTCTGGGTATTTACTTGGATTGTTTATGCCACGTCTTGATTGGGACGGTGATTTTTCGTTAAGAATGGAATATCGTTTTCTTTCCGAGTTGCTTTATCGTCATAGCCAATTTTTAGGAGGATATACCCTCAATGGATTTATCCTTGGCGATGCCTTGGGCCCCAATGGATTAGGGGGCAGGCTTGCTTTTACCTGGAACTATAATCAAAACACTTCCTTCGATTTAAATTTAAACTATGAAAAAAGTGATAGCAATACTTATGCAAGTTCGGGCTCTAATTTTGTTTTAACTACAAATGGTCCTTCTGAATACCGTTATCGAAGTGTGGTAGGTGTAGAACACAATTTTACCAAGCGGTTGAATATAGATTTAGATTTTGGTTATGAACGAGTGATCAATGCAACTTATTTGAATGGAGACGATCGGAATCATTTTTTGGTGAATGTGGCGTTAAACTTGGATACGGATCAACTATTTAAAATACCCTGATGGAAAAACGGTTTCCTTTATATTTTTCTGTTTTGTTTTTTCTTTTTGGGTCTGGTTTATTTATTTCTGCTTATTTTGGAAATTTTGATGGGAGTGAGGCCTGGTATTCTAATGACATCTATCTTTTAACGCGTGGAGAAAAACCTTACATCGATTTTTTTTATCATCGTCTTCCTCTTTTTTTGTACTCTTATTTTCCCCTTAATTTTGGTTTTGAAATGACATGGTTTAATTTGCGGCTGGTATCTGCCTTCTATGCTTTTTGTGCCTTTATCGTCTTGTTTTTGGTGATGAAGGTAAAGGTTGATAAACGGTTTGTGTTGCTGGGAGCCCTTCTTTTTTTGCTCAATTTTCACGGGTTGCATATTTATTCTACTGTTCAGTCTTATTCCATTGTTTCACTTATTTATCTTCTTGTTATTTTTTCTTGCCATTCTTCTGTTCCATCTTTGTTGTCAGGAATATTTATTGCTGTATGTTGTGCAACAGCACAATGGATGCGATATCCCATTGATTATCTTCCAATTGTCTATTTATCCTTTGTTTTTGTTTTTTACAGAAAATCCTGGCCCACACTTATTTGTCTTTTGTTAATTTATTGTTTTATCCACCTTGTTTATTTTTACTTCTTTAAATCTGATTTCTTTATTTATGACGTTCTCTTAGGCATGGCCCCCATCAAGGAACAATCAGGTGTAGCCTTGGCTCAAGTGCTTACAGGCCGTGCCCTAGACGATTGGTTAAGATTTAAATGGGACCAATGGATTGTTTTGGGGGTTAGATGGTTTTTTCCATTTTTTATCTTTGGTATACCGGCCTTTGGTTATTGGTTAAAAAAGAATGGGCTGGGATTATTTTTTAGAAAAATCATCCAGGATAAGCGTTTATTTTTGTCTCTTTTTTTTGTTTTTGGAAATACAGCCATGTATTTTATTGCTTCTGAAGGTCATGTTGTTCAAATGTATTTTGTGTTCCCCATTATGATTTATCTTTTTATACGTTTGCTCAATGCAATCATGAAGTCTATACCAGCTGATGTAAAACAATTTGTAACGCTTATTTTATTATTTCTTATTTTATTTTCATCGTTTCTTTTTGATCGCTTTTTCAAGCTGGATAAAAACAGTCGTGATATCGCTGTAGCGGAACAAGTGGGGAAGATTTTTTCATCACATTGTGATTCTTCTCAAATCCTTTTTACTTTTAATCCTATCATTGCTTTTACCTCAAAAATGAGAGTATTTTCCGGGGCAGAGTTTGATGTCTTTGGTTATTATCCAAACTTGTCTCCCTTATTAGCACGAAAATATCACTTGCTTACACAGGATGATGTTTTGAGAGGTCTCAAAGAGTTTGATATTTGTGGTGTTTATCTTGATGCACGAGTGTTTGGTGAGAAGCATTCAGGAGTGAGGCTTCGTGCAATTTCTAAAGAAATCATTGATATCACAAAAAGTAATTTTGATTATACTGATTACTCTACTTCTTATTTAAGCGCCTTGAGAGGTCCCGTTGCAATTGGATTGAAAAAAAACCGCTAATCAAAAAATGATATGATATTATTTTCTTGCAGCAGGAATAACAGCTAAGGGAAGATGGAGAATATTTTTAGATCCCATTTCATTGGGAAGTTCCATATGATTAAATTCTGGAACCAATTCTTTTACATTAATGAGCACACTCATTTTATCCTGCAGGTTAGTTGAGTCGATTAATTTTTTGATATTGGCATTTAAAGTATCCCAGTCAATGAAGGTCATTTTACCGATAGTAATATTTTCGTACTGAGTTTTCTTTTCGGTATCGCCTATCAGTAATTCTTCATAGAGTTTTTCTCCAGGCCTTAGACCAGTAAATTGAATATCGATATCCCCATAAGGTTCCTTGCCTGCCAAATAAATTAAATCTTCAGCTACTTCTCTAATGTTGACAGGTTTGCCCATATTGAGAATAAAAATCTCACCTCCATGTCCAATTGAGGCTGCTTGCATCACCAGTTGAACAGCCTCTTGAACAAGCATAAAGTACCTGGTGACCTCAGGATGAGTAACGGTAACAGGACCATTATTTCGAATTTGTTCTAAAAATTTGGGAACAACACTACCTGAGGAACCAAGAACATTTCCAAATCTCACAGCTACAAATTCTGTTTTGGATCTTAAATTTAAATTTTGAATGTAGAGTTCACAAATTCTTTTTGTGGCACCCATAATATTAGTGGGGCGCACAGCTTTATCTGTGGAGATGAGGACAAATTTTTCTACATTATTTTGATCGGCAGCATTAGCAATATTTACCGTACTTTGAATATTATTTAAAATTCCACTAAAGGGATTAGACTCAATTAAGGGGACATGTTTATAAGCTGCTGCATGGAAAATAATATCGGGTTTTTCTGTGGCTATTAATTGATTGATGGCTTGTCCATCACGTAAATCTTGGAGAATAAATTTAAACTTGATGAAAGATTTAACATTTTGGATGTTTTCGTTTAAATTTTCTTGCAGAGTGTACAAGCTAAATTCCGAATAATCTACCAGGATCAATTTTTTGGGTTTAAAACGAAGTGCTTGGTGCACTAATTCAGTGCCAATAGAACCTGCAGCTCCCGTGATGAGAATTTTTTTACGTTTGAGGAAAAGATCAATTTGTTTTTCGTCCAAATCTTTTGGATTTCTTTTTAAGAGATCAGCAATATCAATATTTTTGATATTAATATCTTGGCTTGTCATGTCTGACATCTTGGGAGCAATTCGACAGAAAACATGATAGTTACGACACTCTTTAACAAGACCTGAGAGCCAATCTGGGGCAATGGTATTAATAGCAATGATGATTTCTTTTATTTTGTTACGTTTGATGATTTTTGGTAAGTCAGTACGAGAACCAAAAATAGAGAGGTTATGTACTTTTTTACCAATTTTTCTAGGATCATCATCAATAAAACCAATGGGCAGGTACTCACTCCCTGGATGCAGTAAATTTCTCACAACGGCATTTCCTAAATCGCCTGCTCCATAGATAAGTACCTTTTTTTCCTCACCTGTTTCGGCACGTCTGGAGGTTTCTAGATAATAACGAGGGAAAAAGCGTAGGGACCCAACTAAAAAGAGAGTGATCAGCCAATCCATGGTGAAAACACCAAAAGGCCAACCTCTTATTGGATAATTGATGACCAAAAAACTAATCAAGGAACCGAGAGTTACAGCCTTAAAAATGGTTCTGGCGTATGGAAAGCTGGCATAACGCAAAATAGCCCGATATAATCCTAACTTAATGAAAATACTAATTTTAATGACAGCAATAATGGGGACTAAATAAAGTGATTTTTGAAAGTAATCGGGCATTTCATTGGGAGCAAGCACAAAATGACATGATGCCAGCCATGAGAGATAAATGACTAACCAGTCCAGAAAGAAAAGAAAGAACTTAACGTATCGGAACATAGAAAAAATAATAGGAAAATTATATGACGTTAAAGTGGTATTTATAGTACAAAAATCTTCTTTTGAAAAGGGGATTTTGTTTAAAAACAAGTTGAATTCTCACTAGTTTTTATCTTGCTTACCCCCCTTAAATAATTATATATACCGCCATTCTAACACCAGGAGAAAAAACTGACAGTTTTTTGTATATCCATTTGTTTTTATTAGATAAATTTGGGTCAGAAGGGCGGTAGCATGCTTGATTTTTCGACATTGAAAGGCAAGGTAGTTCTTATCACAGGAGGCTTTGGCCAAATTGGTGAAGCTTTGGTGTCTGCTTTTCTTAAATCTGGTTCTTTTGTTTATATTTCGGATATCGAAAATAAAGAAGATGTAGAAAAAAAGTGGAGGAAAATTTCAGATCAGTTTGTCTTTGTGAAATCAAGTATCCACAATAAAAAAGATGTAGATCATCTTTTAAAAACCGTTATTCAAAAAATGGGACGCTTAGATGTGCTGATTAATAACGCCTATCCTCGTAATAAAAATTATGGAAGACCATTAGAAGAAATTGAATGGGATGATTTTAACGAAAATGTACAAATGCATTTAGGCGGTTATTTTTTACTTTCACAAAAGGCTTCTGAAATTATGAGAAAACATACGGGAGGAAGTATTATTAATTTGGGTTCTATCTATGGAATGGTGGCTCCTCGTTTTAGTATTTATGAAGGAACCTCAATGACCATGCCCGCTGAATATGCTGCTATTAAGGGAGGTGTGCTCCAGCTTACTCGTTATCTGGCTACTTACTTGGCACCTTATGGAATAAGAGTAAATGCTGTTTCTCCAGGCGGCCTTTTCAATGGGCAAAATTCTCGCTTTGTTAAAAGTTACGAAGCGGAGGTACCTTTGGGAAGAATGGCTACACCCGATGACGTGGTAGGGCCTATTCTTTTTTTAGCAAGTGATTTGGCAAGCTATATTACTGGTCAAAATATTGCTGTAGACGGAGGTTGGACTACGTGGTGAACCAAGGAAGTTTAAAAGGCAAAAAAGTTTTAGTAACGGGAGCTGATGGCTTTATTGGAAGTCATCTTGTAGAAAAGCTTCTAGAAGAGGGGGCTACACTTAAGGCTTTTGTATACTACAATAGTTTGAACTCTTGGGGATGGTTGGATCACCTTGCTAAAAATCAGTTAAAAGAAATCGAGATCTTTGCAGGAGATATTAGGGATCCTAATGGAGTGCGCAATGCTGTAAAAGGGTGTGAGCTGGTTTTTCACTTGGCTGCTTTAATTGCCATTCCTTTTTCTTACCATTCACCCGATTCCTATGTTGATACTAACATCAAGGGAACCTTGAATGTACTCCAGGCGTCACGTGATTATTCTGTAGAAAGAATTTTCTCTACTTCCACTTCCGAAGTGTATGGCACGGCTCAGTATGTACCCATTGATGAAAAACATCCCTATCAGGGGCAATCACCTTATAGCGCTACCAAAATTGGTGCAGATCGTATTGCTGAATCATTTTATCGATCTTTTTCACTTCCTGTAACTATTGTGCGTCCTTTTAATACCTATGGACCCAGACAATCAGCTAGGGCTTTTATTCCAACAGTGATTACTCAAATTTTAAACAAGCAAAAAGAACTCAATCTTGGATTTTTAGAACCAACCCGAGATATGAATTTTGTTCTTGATACGGTTTCTGGTTTTATTGAGATTGCCAAAAGTTCTCAAACCATTGGTGAAGAAATTAATATTGCTACTCAAAAAGAATATTCGATGAAAGACATTGCAACCCAAATTATGAAAATCATGGGTGCCGATGTAAAAATTAAAACAGATGATAACAGGGTAAGACCAGAAAAGAGTGAAGTGATGAGACTTTTGGGATCTCATGAAAAAATAAAAAAACTCACAGCATGGTCTTCCAAATATTCTCTTGAAGATGGTCTGATTCAAACAATTGAGTGGTTTCAATCCAACCTTAAAAGGTACAAACCCGAAATTTATAACCTCTAATGATTCCCTTATCTGTCCCTTATCTTAAAGGCAACGAGCTTAAATATGTAAGCCAGTGTATTGAAACCGAATGGGTTTCAACAGCGGGACGTTTTGTTACTGATTTTGAAAAATGTATTGCTGAATTTGCAGGGAGTAAACATGCTATTGCCTGTGTTAATGGAACCGCAGCACTTCATCTTTCCCTTCAAATGGAAGGGGTGCAAACAGATGATGAAGTTTTAGTTCCTACACTCACCTTTATTGCCCCCGTTAATGCTGTTTGTTATTTAGGTGCGCATCCTGTGTTTATGGATTGTGATGATCACTTAAATCTTGATCCAGAAAAACTTCAAGATTTTCTTGTGAAGGAATGCTTTTCTAAAGATGGAAGTGTTATCAATAAAAAAACTGAAAGAATCATCAAGGCCGTGATCGTGGTGCATGTTTTTGGTCATCCTGCGCGTCTTGATTTATTAAAGGAAATTTGCAGTCAATTTCAACTTTCTCTGATTGAAGATGCTACCGAATCTCTTGGCTCTTATTTGATCACACAAGATGGAACTAAAATACACACAGGGACAATAGGAGATTTTGGATGTCTTTCTTTTAATGGAAATAAATTAGTAACCACCGGTGGTGGAGGAATGATTTTAACTTCCAATCAAGCCAAGGCCTTGCATGCCAAACATTTAACTACTCAAGCTAAAACTGATGAGCTTTATTCCATTCATGATGAGGTAGGATATAATTATCGTCTTACTAATCTGCAAGCTGCGGTGGGGTTAGCTCAGATGGAATCAATTGTTTCTTTTCTTAAAATCAAAAGAGCTAATTTTGAAAAATATAAAAAGGCATTATCTTCTTTAAGTCAAATCTCATGGATCACAGAGCCTGTAAATACCCAAAGCAACCATTGGTTCTATGCCCTGCAAACCCAAAAAACAGAAGGGGTTGGTAGCCGTGATGATCTGATGCATTTTTTACTCAAAAAAGATATTCAGTGCCGCGCTCTTTGGCGCCCAAATCACTTGCAAAAACCATATAAACATTGTCAAAGTTATAAAATTGAAAAGGCCCTGCATTTTTCAAAAACTATTTTAAATATTCCTTGTAGCTTGGGTATCACAGAAGATGAAATTTCAACCGTTTCAAAGGGGATAAAGGATTATTATGGAGCTTAACCCACTTTTATTTATATTAGAAAATATTTCCATCAAGCAAGCCTGGCGTCAATTAGATGAAAATGGCTACAAAATTCTTTTGGTTACAGATAAAATACAAAAACTTTTAGGTTCTGTTACCGATGGGGACATTAGGCGTTGGATTCTCAAAGATAAATCAATAATGGAACCCATTTCGAATGTAATGCGTACCACTCCTATTGTGGCAAAAGATACTGATAGCCCCAAGGTTATTAGAAAATTACTTCTCGATAATCGCATTGATTGTGTTCCTGTGGTGGATGAAAATCTTAAAGTAGTTAAGCTTATTTTTTGGGATGATATTTTTAGAAATGGTGAAAATAATATTATCGAAAAAATAAATAGCCCTTTGGTTGTGATGGCAGGGGGCAGAGGGACAAGGCTTGATCCTTACACTAAAATTTTACCCAAACCTTTAATTCCTGTTGGCGACAAACCCATTATCGAAGAAATTATGGATCGTTTTTATCACTACGGAATAAGCCAATTTTTTATTTCCATCAATTATAAATCCGAAATGATTAAGGCTTATTTTCAAGAAAGGCAACTTGCTTTTAAAATTGAGTTTGTCAAAGAAGAAATCCCCTCTGGTACAGCAGGCTCTCTTTCTCTTCTGAAGGGAAAAATTAAAGACACTTTTTTTGTTACTAATTGTGATGTTTTGGTTAATGCAAATTATGCCGATATTTTCAAATTTCATCGGGAACAAAAAAACAAAATTACTCTTGTTTGTTCCATGAAGCATTTTACCATTCCCTATGGTGTAGTTGATATTGGAGCTGGTGGAAGTTTACAGGGAATTGTAGAAAAACCAGAACATGACCACTTGGTTTTAACTGGTGTTTACGTTTTAGAGCCGGAACTTCTCGAACTTATTCCACAGTCTTCTGTTTTTCATATTACCCACTTGATTGAAAAAATACACAGGGAAGGATTAAAAGTAGGAGTTTACCCCGTGGCTGATCGAGCCTGGGTTGATATTGGCGAACTTGATCATTATCAAGAAGCATTAAAGAACATACGTTTTTGAATTCCAAAGGGACAATTTTAATTACGGGTGCAACTGGTTTTGTGGGATCTCACCTTGTCAATCGGTTGCTCTCATTGGGTTACCTGGTTCTTGCTACTGTGCGAGATCTAGATCAGTGTGGAAATCATCCCATTATTCGTCATTCGATTTCACAGAAAAATCTCATTCTTTTCCAGAGCGATTGGGAAGAAAACCCCCTCGTTTTAGAAAAAGCCATATCTAAATTTAAGATTGATGGGCTCATTAATTGTGTGGCCAAACAACCAAGACCCAATTTGGGTTTGAAGGATTATGAAAAGGTGAATGTTCATACCCTGAAAAATATTTTTGAATTTGCTTCTCGCATTGGTTCTAGGGTTTTTATTACTTTTTCCAGTGCTACTGTTTATGCTCCTTCCCTTGGCACGTTGATTCATGAGGGAAGCCCCGTTAATCCTGTGAGTGATTATGCTAAAAGTAAACTTAAAGGCGAATTAATGCTCTCTGAAATTTCTGCTCATTTAAATTTAGCAACCTACAATTTTAGACTTCCATCTGTTTATGGTTATGGTCAAGAAGGTGGCATTGCCCATACCTATTATGTGTTTGCAAAGGCCCATGAATCTATCGAAGTTTATTCGAATGGAAAACTCATTCGCAATATTCTCTATATCGATGATCTTGCCAATTTGTGTGAGACAGTTTTAAGTAAACCAGCAAAAAATGGATATTGTTCCTATCTTTTTGGCAGTAAAAATTCACTGAGTATGGAGGCTATTGCTGGACTTTTTGTTAAATATCTTTCCTCCAGATCACGTATTCTTTTAGTTGAAAAAGAAGCCCCAGTTCCTTTGGATTGGAATCTTGATTTAACCAAAATTCAAAAAGATTTGAGAGCCAAATCACGAACAATTGAAGAGGGAGTGAAAGACTATATTCAAGCCATGGAGATGAGGTCATGAAATATACAATGGCTTATCCTTATTTCCCCAAGGAGGATATTCCTCAAATACTCCAAGAGGTTCGGGATATTTTAGAGGGAAACAATCCCCTAAGTATGGGACCCAAGGTAGCAGAGTTTGAGAAAGCCTTTGCTGCTTATTGTGGAGTTCGTTTTGCAGTGGCCACAAATTCCTGTTCTGCAGCCCTAGAAATTTCATTGCGGTCTCTTGGATTAAAACAAGATGATGAAGTGATTGTGCCCATTGAAACTTTTTTTTCAACGGGAGCATCTGTTTTAAGAGAGGGGGGAAAAATTAGTTTTGCAGGAATTGATCCCCAAACTTTTTGTCTCTCGTTAAATGAAATCAAAAAAGTTTTTACTACAAAAACTAAAGCCATAATTTTGGTGCATATGGCAGGGCTTGTAACTCCAGAAGTAGAAGACATTGCAGATTTTTGCAGGCAGAAAGGCATTGCCTTGATTGAAGATGCAGCCCACGCTCCAGGTGCTAGCTTTAATGGAAAAAAATCAGGATCTTTTGGAAATATGGCTTGTTTTTCATTCTATCCAACTAAAATCATGACAACGGGTGAAGGAGGGATGATTGTTACAAACGATGAAGGGCTTTATCAGCAGGCCAATAGTTATCGTCATCGAGGGAGAGATATGGCAGCCCCGGAAGAATGCTATCGTTATTTGGGTACCAATAATCGCATGACTGAAATCCAGGCTATTTTAGGATTGGTCCAACTCAAAAATCTTGAAAATTTTATCACAACACGAAATAAAATCGCTCAAATTTATAATCAGGTTTTTCAAAAAAGTGGTGTGAGTCATTTTATTCCCGTACTGCCTGATTCCCGTTGTTTTCATGCCTATTGGCGGTACGTAGTCAAAATATCCGAACATATTGATCGTAAAAAATTAAGGGAACTTGTTTTACAGAAGGGCATAGCTCTTGATTGGGCTTACGATCCTCCGTTGCACCGCCAGCCTTTTTTCAAAAATTTATCCTCAGATGTTAAAGAAAGACTAGCTTCTTCTGAAAAAATCATGAAAAATTTTATTTGTCTTCCCATTCATTCATGCATGAAAGAAGAAGAGGCGCATTTTGTAGTTTATGAATTGATTGAATCCTCCAAATCTCTTTTATGAAAATAATTACTATCCATCAGCCCCAGTATATTCCCTGGCTTGCTTATTTTGATAAAATTTTAAGATCAGATGAAATGATTCTTTTGGATGATGTGGCTTTTCAAAAAAACGGAGTGCAAAATAGAAATCAAATCAAAACAGCGGGAGGGGCTTTGTGGCTGACAGTGCCGGTTTCCCAGCATTTGGGGCAGTTAATTAATCAGGTAGAAGTTTCTGATACTCAGGTGTTTGGAAAACATCTTAAAACTTTGAGCCAAAATTATTCAAAGGCTCCTTTTTATGGTGAAGTCATGGATTTTGTAGGTCCTATTTTGGAAAAAAGTTTAAAAAATTTATCCCAATTAAATAATGAACTCATGAGCCGTATTCTTTATTACTTGGATTACAAGGGGTCTGTGCTTCAATCTTCTGAGATGAAGGTAGAGGGTAGTGGGAGTGAGTTGATTTTAAATCTTTGTAAAAATCGATGCGCCAATATTTATATTTCAGGTTCTGGTGGTAAAAATTACATGAATTTGGATGATTTTAAGGAAGCTCAGGTGCAAGTTGTTTTTCAAAAATATCAATCTCCTTCTTATAATCAGCTTCATCCCAAAGTAGGTTTTATTCCTGATTTATCCATTCTTGATTTATTGTTTAATGAAGGGCAAAAAAGCAAAAGTATTATTGAAAGCGGGAGGATCCACTGAAACATATTTTGGCTGTTACTGGTATTAGATCCGAATATGATATTCTTTCTTCGGTTTTTAAAGCCATTACTGCCAGGAAAGATTTAAAACTTTCCTTGATTGTTACAGGAGCCCATCTTTCAAAAAAGTTTGGATACACCATTGATGAAATTAAAAAAGATGGTTTTAATATTATTGCATGCATTGAAAGCCTTATAGACTCCGATGCCGATGTGGATCGCTTGAAGGGAGCTGCTATTCAATTGAAGGGTTTGGCAGAAACAGTTGATAGAGTGAGGCCTGATTTGATTTTGGCTTTTGGAGATAGAGAAGAGGCCATTACAACAGCGTTAACAGGAAATTATCTTAATATACCTGTTGTTCATATTTCTGGAGGGGATAGGGTTATTGGCAATGTAGATGATCAGATTCGTCATGCGGTGACCAAACTTTCTCATTTTCATTTAACCACGAATGAAGAAAGCTTTGAGCGTATTTTAAAAATGGGTGAACAAGAATTTCGTGTTTTCAATGTGGGTCATCCAGGTTTAGATCGTATTGCGAGTGAACCCCAGATGTCAAAACAAGAGCTTCTTTCATGGTATGGATTTGAATCAAACGATACTACCTCAAAGCTTTTGGTGGTGATTCAACATGTTATTTCTACAGAAATTAATGAATCTTATTCTCAAATGAAAAAAACCATGGAAGCTATTTTATCTCTTAAGTTGAATACAGTCATTTCTTATCCCAACTCTGATGCAGGATCTTTAAGTTTAATAAAATGCATTGAAGAGTACAGACATTTGCCTTTTATAAAAATTCATAAAAATGTTCCCCGTTTTCAATTTGTAAATACCTTAAGGCATGCCTCTTGTCTTGTCGGCAACTCATCAGCAGGCCTTATGGAAGCTCCTTTTTTAAAATTAGCAGTGGTTAATGTGGGAAATAGGCAATTGGGAAGGCTTCATGCCATGAATGTGGAATTTGTTCCCCACGATCAAAATGGAATTAAAAAAGCCATCCAAAAAGCTTGCCATGATAAAGATTATCAAAAAAAATTGCTTCAATGTCCTTCTCCTTATGGAGATGGCAGGGCCTCCGAAAAAATTGCCGATTTTTTTTCAAACCTTAAATTAGATCAAAAAGTCCTCTTGAAGGATTCTACTTATTAGTTTATTAATATATTTTATGACTCAAAAAAGCCATAGCCATCAGCCTCTTAAGGTTTATCTGTGCGATTTAACTCACGACACGGTTATTCTTGTTTCGGATACCATTCCCATTAATATTGGTTTTATTGGCGCATATGCCAACAAAATACATGGCAAAAATATTGAGCTTTCTTTTTTTAAGTATCCCAACACCGTCATTCAAGCCATTAAAGATAACCCGCCCGACGTAATTGCCTTAAGTAATTATTCTTGGAATAGCAATTTGTCTGAAATGATGGTGGGCTTGGCCAAGAAGTACAATCCAAATGTGGTTACTATCCAGGGTGGCACTAATTTTCCTCACGACAATGAATCGCAGTTAAGTTTTTTAATGAAGCGTCCCAACACCGATGTTTATGTTGAGCTTGAAGCTGAAGTGGCTTTCTCAGAGCTGCTGACAAAAATACTCGATGCGCGGGATGGTGGGGCTTCTTTATTTGATGGAACAGAAATGCCTGGCTGTGTTTATCTTGTTCCCTCTGCGCGGCATTCGGCCAATCCTGTTTTTGTCAAGGGCCAGATGCCAGTTCGTGTTCGTGAGTTGGATGATATTCCTTCGCCTTATCTTAATGGCATGCTCGATTCTTTTTTTGATGGCAAACTAACCCCGTTTTTAGAAACCAATCGTGGTTGTCCCTTTTCTTGTACTTTTTGTCATACAGGCAACGAGTATTTTAACAAGATTAATATGTTTTCTATGGAGCGTGTGAAGGAAGAAATTCTTTATATTGCTCCCAAAATGGCTGAACGTGGCATTGTTAATCTGCATCTGGCTGACACTAATTTTGCCATGTATCCGCGCGACAAAGAAATATGCGAGGTGCTTCTTGAAACACAAAAAAAATATGGGTGGCCACGCCAAGTGATGGCCACAACGGGTAAGAATAGTAAAGAGCGCGTCATTGAGATTACTTCTATCATGGGGAATACTTTTTCTGTGAACATGTCGGTTCAATCCATGGACCCAAGCGTACTTAAAAATATCAATCGTTCCAATATTAAACTTAATCACTACATGGAAATTAACAAGCAGCTCAACGCAACAGGTCGGGCTACTAAGGGTGAAGTTATTATTGGCTTGCCAGGAGAGACCCGCCAATCCTTTGTGCATGGGCTGCAACAAATTCTTGAGGCCGGCACAAGTACCATTTGTTGTTATTCGCTTATGTTGTTGCATGGCACCCGTTTTAAAGAGCCAGCATATCGTGAAGAGTTTCAAATTAAGGGCAAGTACCGCATTGTTCCCTTAAACTATGGGGAATATGACGGAGACAGGATTTTTGATATTGAAGAAACCGGCATTGCCAATAAAGACATGTCTTTTGACGATTATCTGTGGATAAGGCGCTTGAGTTTGATGATCGAAGTTTTACATAACAGCCGGCCTTTTCATGAGTTGTTTAAGTACGTGAGCAGTTACGAGTATTCACTTTTCGATTTTATCATGCGCGTTAATGATTCTTTTGACAGTGCTCCCGAAAAAGTAAAAGAAGTTGTTAATGGGTTTCTTAACGAAACCAAGGGTGAACTGTGGAATTCTGAAGAAGAACTGGTTGCTCATTATCGCCGTGACGAAAATTACAATCGTCTTCTCAAGGGAGAAGTAGGGGGTAATATCATTTACAAGTACAAGGCCATGAGCCTGGCGTTTTATAACGAAGCCTGGGTTGATTTTATTGCCCAAATTTGCCAGAAAATTTTAAGTGAAAAAATACAAAACCCAGAAGCACAACAAAAAGCTTTCGAGGATATTAATCTTTTGGCTGTCTATGTAAAAAATAAACTTAAAGGTTTGCTCAATGTTCATGGTGAGGTGGCTCCTTCTTCAATGACGAGTCCCTATGATATTCAAACTTGGTCCAAGAGCCAAGACGGACTTGCTTTAAATGCGTTTAAATTTTTGGAACCCATTCAGTATGAGTTTGAGTATTCAGAAGGGCAGTTGGCTGAAAGAACCGATCTCTTTAAGCGTTACGGAACTCATGCCAATGCCTTAAGTAAAATTGTCACTAGGGTGAGTAATGTGGAGAGCCTTTTCCGAAAAATTAATATCCATGGTGCACATCAAAAAGAAGGCCCGGAAAATAAAGTGGATCAATTTATTCGGTATACTTTATCCAATTAAATTTTATGTCAAAAAAAATTCTTGTTGTAGCTCCCCATCCAGACGATGAAACTTTAGGTGTTGGTGGCTCCCTGTTTGGTCATAAAAACCAGGGGCATTCTATTCACTGGCTTATCATGAGCGAGGCTACAAAAGAAGTTGGTTTTTCGGACGATTTTATTCGTCAAAGAAAAACAGAAATAAAACAGGTTTCTTTGCTCTATGGTTTTGCTTCGACAACGGAGCTCCCTTTTCTAGCAACCCGGCTTGATACTTACCCCATGGGAAAAATGATTGAAGAAGTTTCTAAGGTTTTTCGAAAAATAGAGCCCGAAATTATTTATCTTCCCCACTATGGGGATGTGCATTCGGACCATCGTATTACTCACCAAGTTGTTGCTGCTTGTTGTAAGCCATTTCGGTTTCCTTTCATTAAAAAAGTTTTAGCTTATGAAACCCTTTCTGAAACTGATGCTGCCCTTCCTTCGGTTAATGGCTCTGTTTTTTTACCAAATGTTTTTGTTGATATTTCCAAAACACTAGAAAAGAAAATTGAAGCTCTTACGTTGTACAAATCTGAATTGGCTGCTCACCCTTTTCCCAGAAGCCACGAATCTGTGAAGGCCCTAGCTCGGTTGCGGGGAGCCGCTTCCAATTTAGCTTTTGCTGAAGCCTTTATGCTCCTCCGGGAAATTAGTTTATCTTCCTAAAAAAATTAAATGGGACTAACCATTACCATTGTTGATTATGGCATGGGCAATTTAAGTTCAGTTAAGAATGCCTTTGACCACATTGGCGTGCAATCAACCGTTACCAACAAAATTGACGATTTAAAAAATGCCAGAGCCATTTGTTTGCCTGGAGTGGGTGCTTTTGGCGAAGCGATGACTAATTTAAAAAATCTGAATCTTGTGGACGAACTAACCTATCAAGTTGTTCATCAAAAAAAACCTTTTTTGGGTATTTGTTTGGGCATGCAGTTGATTGCAGAAAGTTCCGAAGAAAATGGTTTGCACAAAGGTTTGGGTTGGATAGATGGCAAGGTTCTTAGAATTCAAACGGATGCCAAACTGCGTCTCCCACATATCGGTTGGAACGATTTACATTTCCCGCGTCAGTCGTTTTTGTACGAGGGTATGGGCCCTGACAAAAATTTTTATTTTGTGCACAGCTACCAAATGGTTTGTGATCCTCAATGGGTTACGGCGTCTTGTGAGTACGGTGGGCTTGTAACAGCATCTGTGCAGAAAGAAAATATGGTAGCTACTCAGTTTCATCCTGAAAAAAGTCACGCTAACGGCATGCTTGTTCTTCGTAATTTTATCAAATACGCAACTTCTCTATGTTGAAGTATCGGCTTATTCCTGTTTTAATTCTTAAAAACGATCGCCTTGTTCAAAGTATTCAGTTCAAACGTTACCTGCCCATTGGTGGAGCAAAAATTGCAATTGAATTTTTTGTTAACTGGGATGTCGACGAAATTGTTCTCTTGGATATTGATGCAACGTTAAAAAAACGTCAACCCCAGTTTGACCTCATTTCATTTTTTGCACGGAAATGTTTTGTGCCTTTCACAGTTGGGGGTGGCATTAGTAGCCTTGATGATATTCGTAATGTGATTAAAGCAGGAGCTGACAAAGTGTGTTTAAATACTGCTGCCATCCGATTCCCAGAACTTATTACCCGTGGTGCCGAGCGCTTTGGCACCCAATGTATTACCATTTCCATCGATGCTAAAAAAAATTCGCAAGGTGAGTACGAGGTTTATCTTCTCTCTGGGAAAGAGCCTACGGGCATGCATCCGGTGGAGTGGGCTCAAAAAGTAGAAGCGCTTGGTGCGGGGGAGATCCTGTTGACTTCAATTGAGAGGGATGGTACCAAACAGGGCTATGATTTAGAGCTTACCCGGCAAGTTGCACAGGCTGTAAGTATTCCAGTTATTGCCTGTGGGGGTGTTGGTCGGATGGAACATTTTGTAGAAGGCATTCTTAAAGGAAGCGCTCATGCTGTGGCCGCTGCCAATATTTTTCAGTACACAGAACACAGTACTATCATCGCTAAAGCCTATCTCAAAAAAGCCAATATTGATATTCGCCTTTCTTCCGATGTGACTTATGAAGGATTTACCATCGATGAAGCAGGGCGTATAACCTAGAAAGAACTCTATGCAATACTGTACACGTTGCCTTTATCCAGAAAATCACCCCATTGGCATTACTTTTGATGACCAAGGGGTTTGCAGTGGTTGCCGTGTGCATGAAGAAAAAGACGGCGAAATAAACTGGGAAGAACGGTTGGTAGAATTAAAAACCCTTGTTGACCAGTACCGCAGTAAAAATAAAAAAGGTTATGATTGTGTGATTCCTGTTAGTGGTAACGGCGATAGTTATTTTGTGACTCATATCCTGAAAAAAGTTTTGGGTCTTAACCCTCTGTTGGTAACTTACAACATCCAGTACAACACTAAAATTGGCATTCGTAATTTGGCTAATCTTTTAACCAAGCTAGATTGCGACCATCTTCAGTACACGGTTAATCCCAATCTGGTTAAAAAAATCACTTGGTTGGCCATGCACAAAATGGGTGACATGTACTGGCATTGTTTGGCAGGCGAGCAAACTTTTCCTGTTCAAATTGCCACCAAAATGGAGATTCCACTTATTGTATGGGGGGTTAATGGCTGGTTGGATCAGGTGGGGATGTTTTCTCATTGGGACAAAGTTGAAATGACTAAAAAAGTACGCAAGGAACATGGGCTTCGGGGCTTTGATGCCGAATTAATGAGTGACCCAACAACGGGCATTACCCCCAAAGTGATGCAAGCCTTTATTTATCCGAAGGATGAGGAGCTTGAAAAAGCTCATGTGCGTGGCATTTACTTGGGAAATTTCATTCGGTGGGATGCACAAAAACAAACTGAATTGATGATTAAACTTTATGGTTATGAAACTACTGATCAAGAACGAACTTTTAACAAATACGAAACTGTTCACTGTCATTTCAATGCGGGCACTCACGATTACATTAAATTTTTGAAGTATGGTTATTCTAAGGTTTATGATCATGCTGCACGTGATATCCGGCTTAAACGCATAATACGCGAGCAGGGCATTAAACTTGTGAAGGAATACGAAACAAAGCGTCCTCAAGATTTAGATCGATTTCTCGAATGGGTTGGTATGACTGAGAAGGAATTTTTGGACTGTCTTGACTCCCACCGCGACCCCCGCATGTGGGAAAAAAATGAGAAGGGTGAATGGAGCCGCAAGGATTCTGTTGTAAATCACATCAAGGACAAGGGGATTGATGTTGTTCGCCTCGATCTTACTGATCCTCATCCGTATGTTAAAACGCCAAGCCGCGAGCCAGGCCTTGATGACAAACTCATTTTAACGGGGCGCATCTACATGAATGAAAGAAATGAGTACGCCGTATCTAGTGAAGAGGAACAAAAATAATGAAGTACTGTAACCGTTGTGTGATGCCCGATACGAAGCCTGGTGTTCGCATTGATGAAAAGGGTGTGTGTAGTGCGTGCCGTGCTGTGGAGGCAAAAAAATTAATTAATTGGGAAGCCAGACACGAAGAACTCAAGCAAATTTGTGAGGACATTAAGCGAACCAACACCTCATGTTACGATGCCATCGTGCCTGTTAGTGGAGGGAAGGACAGTCAGTATCAAGTTTGGATGATGAAGGAAGTATTTAAAATGAATGTGCTGTGCGTGTGTTTTTCTAATCATCTGCCAACTGAAGAAGGTATTTATAATCTCAATCAAATGGTTGAGGCCTATGGCGTTGACCTTGTAAAGGTAAATGTTAAAAACAGCGCATATCGAAAACTGCGTCGTAAAGCTTTTTTTCAAATTGGCGAACCATCGTGGGCAGAACATTGCGGGGTTTTTTCTTCAGTGGCTAATGTGGCACTCATTTACAATGTTCCCATCATTATGTGGGGTGAAGATATTGCCGTCGAATTTGGGGGCAAAACATCCAAAGTTCGTAAAGCAGATGCGCGCGATATTAACCGCAATGATCTTATTAAAGGAAAAAATGTTATCGAATGGTGCGATGAAGATATTTTAGAGTCCGATGTTTTTTTCTTCAAGTATCCAGCCATGGAAGAGTTTGAAAAAAGAGGAATTAAAAGCTTGTATCTAGGTTATTACCATAATTGGGATGGCAAACTTCACTATGAGCATGTTCAAAAATATGGTTTTCAGCCTCGGAAAAAAGGGCCGTTAAAAGGCAATTACCTTCATTACGACAATATCGATGAAAAACTCTGTGAGATTTGTATTTGGCTCAAATACATTAAATTTGGTTTTTGGCGGCCAACAGATCAGTGTTGTTATCAAATCTGGAATGGTCGCATGACGCGAGCTGAAGCGGTAAAAATTGTCAACGAATTAAGCTCCCAATTTCCAGATGAGTATTTTCAGGACTGGCTCGACTACCACATGATAACCGAAAATCAATTTTGGGAAGTTGTCGAAAAATACAGGAACAAAAATATTTGGGAAAAGATTGGTGGGGAGTGGCGTCTTAAGTATCCCCTGATATGAAAAGACAACAAATTATTTTAATTGGCGGAGGTGGTCACGCTAAAGTGATTATTGATGCCATCCAAGCTGGTGAAAAATGGGAAATTGTTGGAGTAATCGATGCAGAGCTTCCCCTGGGTTCAAAAATTGCCGATATAGAAATTATTGGTCGCGATGAGGATGTTTTAAAAATTTATAAGAAGGGTATTACTCACGCTTTTATTTCCGTTGGTAGTGTTGAGTCTACGGCTATTCGACGCAAACTTTGTCTCAATTTAAAAGAAATAGGTTTTAAGTTACCGATTATTATTCATCCATCTGCTCAAGTGTCTTCTTTTGTTACTATCGCAGAAGGAACTTTTATTTCGGCAGGGGCTATTGTCCAATCAGGAAGTTTTATCAAAGAAAATGTCATCATTAATACAGGGGCCATTGTCGATCATGATTGCTGCATTGGTCAGTTTGCCCATCTTGCACCAGGAGTTCGTTTAAGTGGAGAAGTGATTATTGGGGATGATACCCTCATTGGTACAGGGACTTCGGTAAAACAAAACATGACCATTGGTCATCATTGTATCATTGGTGCTGGAAGTGCGGTTGTTTCTCATATCCCTGACAATTCTAAAGCCTACGGTAACCCGTGCCGTATTCATCCTTCATGAAACCTGTTTTTATTATTGCCGAAGCTGGAGTTAATCATAATGGTAATTTTGATTTAGCTTTAAAAATGGTAGAGGTAGCCAAGGAATGTGGTGCTGATGCCATTAAGTTTCAGACTTTTCAAGCCGAATCACTCGTAGATACTCATGCCCAATTAGCCGATTACCAAAAAAACAATCTTAAAAATAAAACTATTTCACAATATGAAATGTTAAAAGCTCTTGAGCTTTCTAAAGATAATTTTATTAAACTAAAAAAGAAATCCGACCAAGTTGGTATTTATTTTTTATCTACTCCTTTCGATGAAGAATCAGTTGGTTTCTTAGAGCCCTTAGTGAATGCTTTTAAGATTTCATCAGGAGATTTAACTCATTATCCCTTACTCAAAAGGGTTTCACAGGGTGATAAACCTGTTATTCTTTCTACGGGGATGTCTGATTTAGAAGAGGTAAGAAGGGCTTGCCAAGTTTTTTATGGACACAAGTGCAAGTCGGATATTTTAAATCCATTAACTCTCTTGCATTGTACAACTAATTATCCTGCATCCTTTGCCGAGGTTAATCTTTTAGCCATGAAAACTCTTAACCAAGAATTAAAGTTATCTGTAGGGTATTCGGATCATACTGTAGGTTGCGAGGTGGCCTTAGCAGCTGTAGCTATGGGCGCCTCAATGATTGAAAAACATTTTACTTTGGATTCTTCTATGGAAGGGCCAGATCATAAAGCTTCACTTGATCCACTAGCCTTAAAACAATTTATAAAAATAATTCGCGAAATAGAGTTGGCTCTTGGAGATGGTATTAAAAAGCCTATGAATTCTGAATTGTCCAATCGAAAAATAGCAAGAAGAAGTCTTTATTATTCCAAAAAAATAGATGCTGGCTCTAAAATTTCTGAAAAAGATTTGATAGTCAAACGTCCTGCCATTGGTCTTAACCCTTTTGATTGGGATAGTATTGTTGGAAAAACTTTAAAAAAATCTGTTAACAAAGATGCGTTGGTGGAGAAAGAAGATTTTGCGGAGGATTAATTGAAAATTGTTATTTTTGGATTGGGCTCTATTGGATTAAGGCATGCTGGTCTTCTGAAGGAGTATGGTGGTCATGAAATAGTTGCCTTTCGTACGCTGGGTTCTAAAAATGCCATTAATCTAAAAGAAATTTTTAGCTGGGATGAGTTGGATCAATTTAAACCCGAGCTTGCTGTTATTTGTAATCCCACCTCTTTACACATTAAAACAGCCATTGAGTGTGTAAAAAGGGGAGTCTTTTTATTCTTGGAGAAGCCCATTGGTTCTAGTGAAGAAGGTCTTGATGAGTTAGTAGAACTAGTCCAAGCTAAAAAATTAACCACCTATGTGGCTTATATTCTAAGATTTCATCCTGCTATTGCCGAATTAAAGGAAAAAATCAGAAAAGAAAAATTACTGCATTGTAGAATGGTGTGTTCTTCTTTTTTGCCAGATTGGAGAAAGGGGAGTGATTATAAAAAATCTTACTCAGCTTCAAAGAAAGAAGGTGGTGGTGTTTTGTTAGATTTATCTCACGAACTTGATATGGCAGACTATCTTTTTAATGGAGTAAAAACCATTGAAGGAAAATTAGGAAAGGCTAGCTCTCTGACGGTAGATTCTGAGGATTATGCTGATTTAATTCTTTCTACCTCAGCATGCCCTGTTTCTATTCATCTAAATTATTTCAGCCATCAAACCAAACGTTCAATTTTTATCGATACAGAAAGTAATGTTTTTGAAGTGGATTTAATTTCTGGTGATCGTGATGCTTTGTACAAGCGTCAGTGGGATTATTTTTTTGATAATATTCGTAATCCAAAAATGATGAATAATTTAATTGAAGCAGCACCTCTTTTTAAACAAATGATTCATTTTAAAGAGAAGGCCTTATGAATATTTTAGTAACCATTGCAGGTCGTGGGGGATCCAAGGGGGTTCCAGATAAAAACATAAGACCTCTTGCAGGCAAGCCCCTTATTGCTCATAGCATTGAGCAAGCCAAAAAATGGGGAAGGGCTAAGCATATTGTTGTTAGTTCAGATTCTCAGAAAATTATAGAGGTAGCAAAAAAGTATGGAGCCCTTGCTCCCTTTGTAAGGCCAAATGAATTGGCAGGGGATACAGCTGATAAATTATCTGTTATCCGTCATGCTTTAGAGGAATCTGAAAAGAAGTATGAAACGAAGTATGATTTAGTTGTTGATATGGATATTACAGCCCCCTTACGGAAAAAGAATGACCTTGAAAATATGTATCAACTTTTCATTCAAAAAAAACCAAAACTTATTTTTAGTGTCGTGACCGCACATAAAAATCCTTATTTCAATATGGTGGAACTAGAAAATGGTGTTGCCAGGCTATGTAAACATCTTAATTCTCCGATTACAAGAAGGCAGGATGCTCCAAAAGTATATGCCATGAATGCCTCGCTTTATTTTTATCACCCCGATTTTCTTAAAACTAACCCCAAAAGCCTTTTTACAGATCAAACTCTGATTTACGAGATGGATGATGTTTCAGGTATTGATATCGATCGTGAAATTGATTTTCAGTTGGTGGAATTTTTAATGCAGAAAGGGCTATGTTAGGTCAATCTCACTCGTATGTTGTGATTGGATCGGGCCCATCAAGTGTTCATGCAGCACTTACCCTTCTTAAAAAAGGAAAACAAGTGTTGATGATTGATGTGGGACAAAAAGAAGAGGATTTTGGTTACCCGGGAATATCTTTTAACGAACTTAAAATCAAATTAGATGATCCATACCATTATTTTTTAGGAGATAGGTTAAAAGGGATCATAGGTCATGATCATCATGATGTTTTTTCTTATCCTCCTTCACGAAATTTTATGGTCAGAGGTAATTCTAGCCCCTATCATTTTGCTTTAGAGAATTTTGATCCTATTTTATCTTTAAATCAAGGAGGGCTGGGAGTGGGTTGGGGTGCAAATTGTGCTCGTTTTAATAATGAAGATTTGGTTTCTTTTCCATTTTTAGCAAGTGAGCTAGATCCTTATTACGAGGAGATTAATCAAAGGATTAAAATTTCAGCTCCCAATCAGGATGATTTGTCTGACCATTTAGGGAGTCTTGGTGGTTATCCTCCTTTAAAACTCAATCAACATGAGCAAAGGCTTTTTCATGTTTATCAAACAAAAAAAACAAAAATTTCTTCCAATTTTAAACTAGGCTATTCCCGCATGGCTGTTGATAATAAAGAAGATTCACCTCATCAATGTAATTATTGTGTACGTTGTCTTTGGGGTTGTCCTGTGGGAGCTATTTATGATCCACAACAAACTTTAAATGATTGTTTTAAATACACTCAATTTGAGTATCGTGAAGGATATTTTGTAGACTCACTCATTTCAGAGAATGGCCAAATCAGAGGAGTAAAAGTTCATAATTTAAAAAATAAACAGGACGAAGAAATTTTAGGGGAAAAATTCTTTTTAGGTTGTGGAGCCATTGGTTCGGGAACCGTTTTTTTAAAGACATTGTCACAAGATTCTCGCTTTTCTGCAGAATACAAAGCCAAGGGTCTTGGTACCTTGGGGTTAATGGATAGCAAAGTAGTTAAAGTTCCCTATGTTTTTTGGGAACAGATTGGTAAAAAGGGAAACGAAAGAGATTTTCAATTTAATAAATTAGCTGTTGGCTATCTTGCAAAAAAATCGTCTTATCCCTCTTATGTTCATGGTGAACTTTTAACCTTAAGCAGTCTTTTATACCATCCACTCATTGAAAGATTGCCTTTTGGCAGTCTTATTTCTAGCAAAGTTTTTAAATTTCTTCAATCGGCTCTTGGCGTTGTTACTTATTTTTTTCCAGATAAGTTAAATCCAAAAAACAGGATTTCTTTTTTAAATAACCAAGTCAAATTAACTTATGAAGATGAGGATGTAGAAAAAAAAGAGATGATAAGTGAAGTTATAAATCAAACGATAAAAACCTTGTTTAAATTAAAGTGCCTAGTGTGGCCAAAACAAATTTTAACTCCTGCCAATGGATCTGGAATTCACTATGCAGGAACCATCCCCATGAAAAAAGAAAATCATGTTTTATCTGTTAATTCATATGGGCGTACCTATGCTTACGAAAATTTATATGTAGTAGATGGATCTTCTTTTCCATCTCTACCCTCAAAAAGTATTACCTTTAGTCTGATGGCTCATGCTGTGCGGGTTGCAAATCATGCCTGTTAAAGCAATGTCTCAGAGTAGAATCCTCCTGCTCCAAAATTATTTTGGAGTTGGTATCATGGATGAAAAATTTATCTTTTGTCTAGAAGAAATTCTAGAAAAATTAGAGAGAGCACACTCTACCTCTTGGGAAAAATATCTTGTGAAAGTAGCGTTTCAGTCGAGACTTTTTCTTTTTTTTGTGGATATTTGGAGTCGTCTTTTTAAAAAGAACCACCCCTTGAGATTTGTTTTAAATAGTTTTCTTGCTCTTTATGAATGTAGTCCTGCCTATGCCAAGAATCAATTGTGTTCTACTCAAAAAAATAGTTTTTTATTTGTTCTGATGATGATGTTTGTTTTATATTTTATTAGTTTGCCTGCATCGTTGATTATGGTGGGCTTTATTTATCTATTTTTTTTAATAAGCCAAATAGTGAAATGATTTCTAATCTTAATTTCTTTTCTGGGAAAAAGGTTCTTATTACAGGAGTAACTCGTGGATTGGGTGAGGCTTTGGTTTTAACCTTGTGCGAATCGGGTGCCGAAATCATCGGCGTTAGTAAAAATATTCAAGGTCTTCAGGATTTGGAAAAAAAAATTAGGGCAAATTATTCTCAAAGTAAGATTAACTTTTATGCCTGTGATCTAGAAAATTCTGATTCTATTCATCAGGTTTTTGATCAAATTATTGCTAGGTCAGGGGTGCCTGACTTAGTTTTTCTTAATGCGGGGATTAAATATTCTGAGCCGGGATTTGATTATGTCTTGATGAGAAAGACTTTTGAGATTAATTTTTTTGCCCCAATTTTAATTGCATCGAAACTAATCTCTCATTGTAATACTTCAACTTCTCTAAGGATTATTTTTGTCTCTAGTATGGGGGCCTATCATCCTATGGTTGCAACGCATGGATACAATGCTTCTAAGGCAGCTTTAACCCATATGGTTGAATCTCTTTCTTTTGATGTAAAAAAAATGGGTATTCCCATTTCTCTTCAATTAATTTTTCCGGGATTGATTGCTACTGATATGATTAAAAAAAATGTAGGAGGTTTTTCGTGGGATCGTTTTCGTGCCGCATCTTTTATTTTAAGAAAGGTTCAAAAAACAAAACAGCCTATTATTTTTCCTTATTTTTTAAAAATTATCCTTAGGGT
Source organism: Deltaproteobacteria bacterium RIFCSPHIGHO2_02_FULL_40_28 (assembly GCA_001798135.1). Classification (GTDB taxonomy): domain Bacteria; phylum UBA10199; class UBA10199; order UBA10199; family 2-12-FULL-40-28; genus 2-12-FULL-40-28. The sequence goes on from MGRJ01000024.1 coordinate 48,433, forward strand.
CATTAATTGTTTACCTTACCGTTTGAGATATAGGATTTTTTGTAAATTAAAGGCTTCATGAACATCATTTTATGATAATGAACGAACAAATTTATCTTTCTGTTATTGTTCCTGTTTATAATTCTCAAGCTTTTATCCGTGACTCTATTCATAAAATTGATGATTGTTTGACTGAAAAGGGCATTTGCTACGAGATTATTGCTGTTAATGATGGGAGTAAAGATAACTCATATGCTTTATTAAAAGAGATGGAAGGCCAATTAATTAATCTTGTTGCTTTAGATAAAGGAAAAAATGGAGGAAAAGGCTCGGCCATACGATTTGGAATGGAACATGTGAGGGGTCAATATGTTATTTTTATTGATGCTGATTTGGCTTATCCAGCCAATCAAATTCTTGTCATTCTAAAGGCTTTGGAGTCGGGTGCTGATGTGGCTATTGCTTGCCGGGTGTTAAAAGAATCACGATATGAAATTAGTCCTTCTTTTTTTCGTTATCTCTATACTCGTCATATTATGGGACGCTTTTTTAATTTAATTGTGAGGTGGCTAGTATTACCTGGTATTTTGGATACACAAGCGGGTTTAAAAGGGTTTAAAAAAGCAATCTCGGGGGAGATTTGTAAGAAACAAACTTTAAATAGATTTAGTTTTGATGTCGAATTACTTTTTATTGCTCGGCTCAAAGGATTTGTTATTCAACAAGTACCTATATTTTTTAAATATGATCATGAAGCAACAACAGTACGCTTTTTTGGAGACACCCTGCGCATGCTTCGTGATATTTGTTTAGTCAAATTGAATGGAATGATAGGCAAGTACAGATGAAAAAATTGATTATCAACGCTGATGATTTTGGTATTTCAGAGGGAATTAGTAAGGGTATTATTGATGCGGCCAATTTTGGCACTGTTTTAAGCACGTCGTTGATGAGCAACATGCCCTATGCGGAGCAAGCCATTGCTCTAGCAGAAGATTGTTCCCAATTAGGTATTGGCATTCATTTAAATATTACCTGTGGTTTCCCCTTAAGTAAGAGAGATTTAGTTAAGTCTCTTGTTGGCCAAAATGGGCAGTTTAAAGAGATGAAAAGTTTTTTAAGAGATTATGCCCTTGGGCTTATTTCTCTAGTGGAAATTAAAAGGGAATATTCTTTACAGATTAAAAAAACATTGGATTGGGGGATAGAAGTTACTCATCTTGATTCTCATCATCATATTCATTTTTTGCCTGGTATTAACCGTATTGTTTGTGAATTAGCAAAAGAATATCATGTTTCCTGGATTCGTGGTTCTCAACATGGCGTGCAATCTTACTTTAAGCCCACTTTAATTTTTAATTTTCCAGAATTTTTAAAACTGTTTGTTCTTAAGCGTTTTGATCAGAAAAATAGAACGCAGTATGCTAATCAATTTTGTCATGTAGATCAGCTTTCTGGTCTTTTAGCCTCTAAAAAGGGAAAGTTTTTTGAGTATTTTGATAACTCTTTGAAACGTCTCAATGGAGAGATTGTAGAATTTGTTTCCCATCCTGGATATGTAGATCAAGAACTTATGAGTCAAGATCCATGGACAGAAATGAGAGAAGAAGAGCTTAAAGTTTTAACCAGCAAACAAGCCACAGATACCGCCAAAAAATATGGTTTTGAATTCAGTAATTTCAGAAGCTTCTAAAATAATTTTTATTACCGGTTCTCATCGTTCTGGAACAAGCTGGGTTGGAAAAATGTTGGCTACGGGAGGAAATTTTTTGCTGAGAGATGAAGAGATCTTTAATTGTGTTTCTGAGATTGGGAAAAGCCCCATTCAAAAAATGTACTTACATATCTCTCAGGAAAACGAAAAAAAATATTCAAACTATATTAATAATGCTCTTAATTATGATTATCCTTTTTTAGGTTCTCTCACACAGATGAAAAAGCCAAAAGATTTTTTTAGAATAGCTAAAAGAAAAATGCGCAGCATTGGGAGAATGTTAAGAAAAAACGATGGTCAAATTTTGATTGAGCCTATTGGTTTTTTTTCTGCCGAATGGTTTTCAAAAAAATATCATACTCCTGTTGTGTTGGTTGTAAGACATCCTGCTTCTTTTGTAAGTAGCTTGAAAAAACTAAATTGGGGGTTTGATTTTAATTGTTTATTAACTCAAAAAGAATTGATGGAATATTATCTTAAACCTTATGAATCTGACTTTTCAAACCCACCTCGTAAGCCAGATGTAATTGGTATCGGCATTTTATTATGGAAAGCAATTTATGGAACGGCTTTAAAGTTAAAAAATCAAAATCCTGATTGGATTTTTGTAAAATTAGAAGATTTATCAGTAGATCCTATTCCTCAGTTTCAAAGATTATTTTCAAAATTAAATCTGCCTTTTAATTCTCATTCTAAACAAACAATTCTAGAATATTCCTCTCCTACTAATCCTGTGGAATTTGAAAAGGGGAGGGACCATTCTAAAAGAAATAGTCGTGAGACCATTGGTATTTGGAAAAACAGATTAACACCGGATGAAATTAATAGAATTAAAAAAGAAACCAATGAAATTTCTTCCCATTATTATCATGAACAAGACTGGTAATCCCATTATTTTGACTCAAGCTGATTTAGAATTACTGCCAAAACTTTCAGAAATGGTTTTTGCTGAGGATGCATGGGCTCTGTTTTCAAAAATAATTTCAAAAAATGATAATTTTTTAACTGATCTATTGAAAGCCAATGCCTCTAATATTACCCTTTATTATTTTCAGAAAGCCATGAAGTATCAAAATGTGGCTCAAGATTTTTTAGATCAAACTTGTCCCACGCATTTAACTATTGATGATCTTAATAATCCTTACGCCAAAGCCATTTATTCAGAAGCACTAGACAGAAAAATTAAAGTAAAAGCCTTAAAAAAACAAAAGAGATGGAAATCAAGATTGTTTAATTTGGCCTGGTTTATTAATGAAATGGTTTTATGGTTTTTAGATAGTTTAAGGCAGGAAGCAAAAGTTTCAAATTTTGATGTTCTTTTTTGTTGCAATGTTGCTCGTCAATTTGACGTGGTGATTCCTTTTGCTTTTTATCTTGATAAAAAAATGGGTAAAAAAATATGTATCTTATCAAAAAAGTCTTTTGCTAAAAATCTTTCTAATACAATGACACAAAAAACATGGAAAGGATTGAGAAGGGGACGATATTATTTCCTTTTGCTCTATCATTATTTTTCTACTCTTTGGACATTTCGAGTAAGTTTATTAGAATGGGAAAACCAAATAGGTAATTATTTGACTAGTGCACTTGATGATTGGAGAAGAAAAAATCTTAAAAAAGCAATTCGAATTTATCTTATTTCTAAAAGAATTTTATCTCAAAATACCTACCGCTCTATTGTAGTAACCGACCCATCTGATTTTGAAGCTAGAAGCCTTTGTTATTTTGCTAAAAAAGAAGGAGTGCCTACTTTATGCATCCAGTATGGCCTTGCCTCTACTACTGATACGGAATGGAAATATTTTATCCAAGACTATGTAGGTGTTATTGATCAAGCTAATGCAGAAATTTTGGCTCAAATTGGTGTTGAAAAACAACAAATTGTAGTCACAGGAAATCCACGGTTTGATTCATTTATTTCAATCCCAGATCAGGCCAGGGCTTTCAGAGAAAAAAATGGTTTGAGCTTTGGGGATAAGCTGGTTGCTTTTATGTCTGTTCCCTATCTGAAGGAGGGCATAGGTCAAATAGAAGCAAACATGAACCAAGAAAATTATATGCAAATATTAAAGAGCATTTATGAAATTCCAAATAAAATTTCTAGTGTTTCTCTAGTTGTCAAACCACATCCAGAAGAATTGCTCAATTTGCATAGGGAGTGTTTAAAAAGCTCTCATTCTCAAAAAGTTAAATTAATTCAAAATACTACTTCATTTGATGTGATTAATGCGGCCGATTTTATTATTACTACTTATTCAACAACTGGATTAGAAGCCATTTACCTTAACAAACCACTTTTGATGATTAATTATACCAAAGATCCTGATTTGGCTCATTTTGCAAAAATTGGAGTTGCTATCCCTATACGTAATCCAAAAGAACTTATTTTAGTTCTAGAAAAACTGCTTTCGAAAAGTACAGAGAATGATGAACTAGAAAAGAAACGAAAAATTTATCTTGAGCAATATCAAGGCACTGAAGGATTTAAAAGTTCTAGGGCCTGTGCAAATCTTTTAAATAAAATGATTTCAAATCATAAGGAGAATTATGCAAACTAATGCGATTACCTCATGTAGAATATGCCATTCAACAAAATTGATACCTGTGATTGATTTGGGTGATCAAGTTTTAGCTTCTGTCACTGTTACACCCACTAATAAAGAGTACACAGAACAGTTAAAACCATTTCCACTACAAGTTGTGCGGTGTGTTGCAGATGGAAAAAATGATTCTTGTGGTTTAGTGCAATTGCTTCATACCTATCCATCAGAATCTATTTATCGAGAATATTGGTATCGGTCGGGTATTAATCAAACCATGCGCGATGCTTTGGCTAACATTGTGCAATCTGCATCCAAAAATGTGAAATTAGATGCTCATGATGTTGTTGTTGATATTGGATGTAATGATGGAACTTTAATTTCTAACTATCCTCAAAATCTTTTGAGAATTGGTATTGATCCTGTGAAAAATATCACAGGGGATCACGAAGATTTTATGAGAATTACTGATTTTTTTACAGCAGACAGAGTGCTCAATGCTACCAATGGGAAAAAAGTTAAGGTCATTACAAGTATTGCCATGTTTTATGATTTAGAAGATCCCAATGCCTTTGTTTCTGATATTGCAAAAATTTTGGATAAAGAAGGTGTTTGGATTGTGCAAATGGCAGATTTGCCTGAAATGCTTAAAGGCAATATGTTTGATCAAATTATCCATGAACACTTAGAATATTATCATTATCGACCTTTTGAATACTTAGTTAAAAAACATGGATTAAAAGTGGTTGATGTTGAAAAAAATAAGGTTAATGGAAGTTCTTATCGATTTTATATTCGTCAAGCCTACGGGCCAAATCCTAGTGGAGCCGCTTGTGATCGCATTACTTCACTGATGAATGAAGAAAAACAAATGAAACTTGAAGATGAGGAGGTGTATCGGAGGTTTAAAACAAATTGTGAACAAATCAAAAAAAAGTTACCAGAATTTATCCGCAAAGAAAATGCAAAGGGGAAAAAAACATTTGGATATGGGGCTTCTACCAAGGGAAATGTTATTCTTCAGTACTGTGGTTTAAGTGCCAAGGATATTCTTTTTGTAGCAGATAGAAATCCTCTTAAATTTGGCTGTTGGGCTGTTGCTAGCATGATACCTATTATTTCAGAAGAAGAGGCAAGAAAGTTAAAGCCAGATTATATGTTGGTGCTTCCCTATTATTTTTTAGATGAAATGTTGAAACGGGAAAAAGAATATTTAAATGCTGGTGGAAAATTTATTATTCCTCTTCCTGAGCTTAAAATCATTTAGTATTTTAACATGAAAAAAAAGGCGTTAATTACCGGGATTTTTGGACAAGATGGAAGTTACTGCGCAGAACTACTTTGGGAAAAGGGTTATGAGGTGTGTGGAATCGCTCGTTTTCATTTATCTTCTCAATCTCAAAAAATACATGATGATTTAAAGAAAAAAGGGGTTAATTTTAAAATTTATGAATGCGATTTATACAATGAAGATTCAGTTTCTAAACTTCTAAACGATATTAAACCCCATGAACTTTATCATTTTGCTACAACTCATTTTTCATCAGAATTACCACTTGCCGAAAGAACTAAAATTTCTTCCCAACTTTTTATTGAAAATGTTTTGTCTGGGATTTCGCTTATTGCTGCCATTGCAAGGGTTACACCCGAAACACGGTTAGTTTTGGCAGGTTCTTGTTTGATGTATGATCAGTCTAAGGATTACCCACAAACGGAAAAAACGCCATTATCTAGTTCTGGTTTTTATGGTTTGTCTAAAATCAATGTTTTAGAGTTTGCTAAACTTTATCGGAAGCAAAATGGGCTTCATATTAGCAATGCTATTCTTTATAATCACGAATCAGTAAGACGGCCACCTCATTTTTTATCAAAAAAAATTGTACAGCATGTAGCCCAAATGAAAAAAGGCAGTAACAAGTCCATCAAAATTGGAAGTTTGCATGTTAAAAAAGATTGGGGATATGCTAAGGATTATGTGTATGGCATGTGGCTCATGGCCCAGAGAGAAAAACCAGATGATTATATTTTAGCTACCGGTATTTCTCATACTATTTCAGATCTGATAGAGGCAGCTTTTAAGGCCATCGATAGAGTTGACTGGAAGCAATTTATCGAGGTAGAGCCAGGGATTGCTAGCTCCCAGAATCAAGTTGAACTTTTAGGTGATGCCACCAAGGCTAGAGTTCAACTCGGTTGGCAGCCCAAGCTTAGTTTTGATGAAATGGTAGCTCATATGGTCAATTGTGAATTAAAGGAGAATTTAGACTAATGGAAAAAAAGAAAATAGCTATTATTGGCATTGGTAGAGTGGGGCTCCCCTTCGCCTTATACCTAGATGCCTTAGGCTTTGATGTGGTGGGTATTGATCGAGATCAGGCCATGGTAGAAAAGGTGAATCAAAGAAAAATGCCTTTTATCGAACCAGGTTGTGATGAACTTTTAACTCAATCAAAAATGACTTGTACAACTTCTTACGATGCTGTTTCAAAAGTAGATTATATTATTTTGACTGTAGGCACACCCTTAATGAGCCATATTGAAACAGATCTTTCTAATATCGAGCATGTTTTAGAAATTATTCATCCCTTACTTCGTCCCCATCAATGTTTTATTCTCCGTTCTACTGTGGCACCTAAAACAACTGATTATGTTAAGAAATTTATTGAAAAGTATACAAAACTTAAAGTGGGGATAAATTTTGGACTCACTTTTTGTCCCGAACGCTTGGCAGAGCATAAAGCCCTAGCAGAGCTTAAAACTCTTCCTCAAATTATTGGTTGCGAAGACAACATGAGTTATGAAATGGCCGAAAAAATATTTTCTACATTTGGAGTTAAAATTTTTAGAACAACTTTTATTTCTGCTGAACTCACCAAATTATTTAACAATACTTCTCGCTATATTGATTTTGCAGTTGCTAATCAATTTGCCATTATAGCAAATAATTTTGGACAAAATATTTATGAGATTTTAAGACTTTCAAATGAAGATTATCCCAGAGGGTATATCTACAGTCCTGGATTTACTGCAGGAACTTGCTTAAGAAAAGATTTTGGTATGATTAATGAACTATCTCCTGGGCCCGATTTGTTACTAGCAGCTTGGAAGGTGAATGAATTTATGCCCTATCATTTGGTGGAGCTAGCTTCGCGGCATGTTAATTTGAATACCGCTAAAATTGCAGTATTGGGTTATACTTTTAAAAGCAATTCAGACGATTTAAGAGACAGTTTGGTGCCTAAACTTCTTCGTTATTTAGAGAGATTAGTTCCAAAAGAAGTTTCGATTGTAGAACCTAATATCCAAGCACAATCTATTGATGGGTATCCTAATCTTTCTTTAGAAGAAGCTTTAAAAGATGCAGATGCAGTTTTTATAGCTACGAATCATGATGAATTTAAAACTAAGAAAGTTTGGGATTTACTTAAAAAGGGATGTGTTCTTATTGATCTTTGGAATTGTCTTGGTGAAAATAAGGTGACTCTCATTAAATAATGCGCATACTCGTTACAGGAGCCGGTGGATTTATTGGGCGGGCTTTAGTTTCTAACCTGTCCAAGGCAGGCCATTTTGTTTTGGCTGCAGATAATAATATACGAGGTAATCTGAATACCTTAGATCATGTTAAAAATATAGAACCTTGTTTGTGTGATGTTACAGATGCCGCAAGTTTAGATCATTTGGTGAAAGGTGTTGATGCTGTTTATCACTTAGCTTACATTAACGGAACAAAATATTTTTATTCTATCCCAGACAAAATCCTAGAAATTGGAATTATTGGAACTCATAATGTTCTTAAATCTGTTCTAAAACATAAGGTAAAGAATTTCTTCTTGGCCTCTTCTTCAGAAGCTTATCAATTAGCACCTCTTATTCCAACCCCAGAAAATGTTCCCTTGGTGGTGCCGGATGTTTTAAACCCACGTTACTCATACGGTGGAGGTAAAATAGCTAGCGAGTTATTAACAGTTAATTATTTAAGAAATGCCAAAATTCACTGGGTTATTTTTCGTCCTCATAATGTTTATGGCCCACAAATGGGTTTTGAACACGTAATCCCAGAGCTTACTCGAAAAATTAACGCTGTTAAAGAGGATAAAAGCCCTGAGATTTCAATCCAAGGTCAAGGAGAAGAAACACGTTCTTTTATTTTTATTGATGATGCTATCGATGCAATTTTAAAATGTACGCTCTCATCAAAATCTTCTGATGGAATTTATCATATTGGAACCATGGAAGAAGTAAAAATTAACACCTTAGTTCAGTCTATCGCAGAAATTTTGGGAGTAAAAGTTAATATCAAATCATCAAATTTAGCTCTTGGTTCGACTCCAAGAAGATGTCCTGACAATCGTAAAATTGTCGACTTGGGATTTGTACAGAAAAATCTTTTAAGGGATGGTTTAAAAACAACAGTTTCCTGGTATCAGGAATATTATCAAACTCATAAGAAGGAGATTTTATGATCCATGTACCCGTGTCAATAGGTGAACTTATCGATAAAATAACCATTTTAGAAATTAAGGTGGAAAAAATTAAGGATAAAGAAAAGAGAACCAATTGTAAAAAAGAATATGATCTTTTAGAAGAAATAGCCAAAAAGAGTAACCTGTCTTTTTTTAAAGAGAGAGCTAATTTAAAAAAGGTCAACGAAAAACTGTGGGATATTGAAGATAAAATGCGAAAAGCCGAAGCCTCTCATAAGTTTGGACAGGAATTTATTGAGATTACTCGTCATGAGTACAAGTGTAATGATTTGAGAGCTAGAATCAAAAAAGAGATCAACTTAAAATCTGGTTCTGAAATTCTTGAAGAGAAAGATTACGTTTCTTATACCTAAATAATGAAAAATTTTATTACGCGTGGGAAAAAGGGTGATCTTCACATGTTGCTTTATGTTGTAAAGCAAATGGGGGGAGGAAATTTATTGATTGCCCCTGGTGAATTTGAAGAGCCGCTAGAGTCTATTTTGGAATCTTGTTCTAGGTTGGTTTGTGCTCAAAATTATATTCATCGTTTTGATATTTATAAAGGTGAGTTCATTGATGTTGATCTTGATCTCTATAGAAAAAGTTCTCTTCTCTATCGCACTACTTTACTGGAAGTTATTTCATCTCCACATGGATTGAAGATAAAATATCCAGTTGAGCCATGGATTGATGTTCCGCCCGATCCTCGATTTAAGGAAAAAATTATTTTACATCGTAGGAAGTCGGTGGTGTGGGGGAGAGAAAACAAACTATTTAATTGGAAACAATTATTAGAAAATATTGGGTATCAAAATTGTATTTTTGTTTCAAGGCTTAAGGAAGAGTGGAATGAATTTGGCTTTCCACAAGTGGAATATTATTGCCCCAAAGATAATTATGAACACGCTCAAATTATAAAAGCATCTCGTTTGTTTATTGGCAACCAGTCTTTTCCATCTGCTTTGGCAGACGCTTTAGGAGTAAATCGCATTTTTGAATTATCAACAGGTCTTGATCGGAAACATTTTCAAATTTCTTATGCCGATAATGTTTGGTATTTTGCCAATCCATGGAATGGGAGTATTAAAAATTTTCGTTATCTTAAAATAGCAAATAGTAAATCTTACCATGATCTTTCTACAGGAGAAATAGCCTTAAAAGTTGAATCTTATTTTTCTAGTTTTTGGAAAACTATATTCCTTGAAATAAGGTTCCAATGGTTTTTTTGTAGAGAGATGTGCAAAAGATTTGTCAAATATGTCTATTGGAAAAAAATCTTTAAGTCTATTTAGCCGCGATATTGTTTTTACTTTACTTAGTCTTGTGACGGGCGTCGTTATTACTAGGAAGCTTGGCCCTGTTGGTCTTGGCACATGGGCTGTTCTGGATCTTATCAATAACTATGGTCGTGTTTTTGGTGGTTTAAGATTTGAAATATCATCTGTTTATTTTTTAGGACAGAGTAAATATAAAAAAGGTGAAGTTATATTTTTAATAAATTTTGTGTCTTTAATATGTAGTTTTTTCCTTCTTATTTTTCTAGCTAACCATATTGCATGGATTAAAAGTATTTTTCTTAAAACAACTGATATTGATCAGCGACTTATTTTCGTTTTGTTATTTCACTTTCCAATTCTTTTTCTTAAAAGAAATTATCATTATTTTCTTCTTGCCCAAGAAGACACTACTGCTTTTAACACCATGCTTGTAATTCAGGAGATTATTAATCCTATTATTTCTATCACTTTGCTTATCTTTTTTGATTTTGGTTTATGGGCATTATTAATTGGAATGTTAGTTGGAAGTTTTATTTCTATGATTTATGGCATAATTAAAGTTCATTCAAAAGTGAGAATGATTTTTTTTTTCAATACTAAATTATTTCGAGAAATGGTTTCTTTTAGTTCAAAAGTTTATTTTTCAGAAGGATTAGGTTTTCTAAATATTTATGTGTCCAATTTAACAACAGCAGCTCTTCTTTCTCCATCTGCACTTGCTTTTTTTTCTATGGGGAAGGGTAAGGCTGAATGGCTTAATAGAATTACCAGTGCTGTAAGTACTATTCTTTATCCAAGAATCTCTAATTTGCATGGTGCTAACAAAGATCCGGTCACTGTAACAACAGATGCCTTTAGAATTTTGCTTTTGATTCTTTGCTTTGTAGGGATTTTATTTAGTTTATTTATCTATCCTACAGTCCTTTTGCTTTATGGTGCAGAGTTTCTTCCTATGGTTCCCATTTTTTTTATTGTTTTACCGTCTTTAATTTTATTTAGTGTTGCTAATCTTCAAAGACAATATTTTTTAGGAATAGGGCGAACTGATATTTTATTAAAAATTTCCATTATTCCACTTCTTTTACAAATTGGTCTTTGTTTTTTGTTTATTCCACGTTATAGTTTCTTAGGAGCGGCTTATGCAGCGGCGCTTACTTTTTTATTAACGGCAATTTTAACTATTGTAGTTTATTGTCGCCTATCTGGTGCTTCTTACAAAAATCTTTTGATTCCATCAAAACAAGATTTTGTTTTAATTGTTAGATTAATGAAAGAGTATTTTGTTCGTTGGTTTATTCGTCTTCGTCGTTTATTTTCTAATACGGATAATATGGTAGCTGAAGTGGAGACAGAAATCTAATGTTAAGATTTTTTTCAAACATGAGGCATTTTGCAAGTCATTTCAAGAGAGAAATTATTTGCTTATATCGAATATTTCGATATGGGGAAGATCTTCGTTTTGCTTCCTTTGAAGCCAGCTCTCCCGAAATTTTATCTCATTATAAAACTTCATATTTCAAAAAGTATTTAAAAGGATGTTTTGATACAATCATTGGGCTTCGTATACGAAAGTTAATGGAATCTCGTGTTTTTATTCCCGATCAGTTTAAGTTTTTAGTAGAAAAAGGCTCTTCTTATTATGGAAAATATCAAATCAATGGGGTTTATAAAAATTCCTTTTGTTTGGTACAAGATACATCAGGATCTATTGAGATTAAGTTTCAGAAAGGTCATCTTGGAATCTATTTTTTTATTGGGTGCCATTTGGGCCATTCTTTATCTGGATCATTTCAGATTTTTCTTGATTCTCAGGGTGTTTCAATCCCCATTTTGAATAAAAAAATAGAATCACTCCATGATCAATGGAATCTTTGTTACTATCAATTTTCTGATGAAGATAAAAAAAGGATTGCAGGGTCTTCTGTTAAGGTTCGTTGGAAGCTTGAAAAAGTTAAAGAACCTCTTCTTTTTACAGGGCCTGTTTTCAGACTATCGTCAAAAACTAGGCGTTTCATTGTTATTATTGCAGATGCTTTAAGGCCAACAGATTTAGGAATATATAATGGAGGAGGGTTGACTCCTGAAATTGATCGGTTTTTTTCTAAGGGGATAGCATTTAAAAACAGCTATGCTCAAAGTAATTGGACTCTTCCTACTTTTGCTTCAATGGCTCTTTCTAGTTATGCATCATCTCATAATATTGTTGACCCCGATCGGTATCTAACTCCATTGCCACGCTCTATTCCTACTTTACCCGAGCTTCTTCAAAATCAGGGATTTTATACTTATGGTTCTGTTTCTCATCAGCGCTGCAACCATTCTCTTGGGCACCATCGTGGCTTTGATCATTTTCGTTCTATTCCAACTGTTGATGCTCGTGATGGGACTTTGGGACGAGCAGGTGAAAATAATATGCTTCTTCAGTTAAATGAGTTTTGTGATTATTTTAGAAGATTAAAAGAAACTAATTTTTTTGGGTTTATTCATTTATTTGATACTCATTTTCCTTATTTTGATAATTCAAATCATTTGAATGATCAGGATTTACTTTTTAAAGAAACAGTTCATCATTATGTTAAACAATCTTTTAGGAAAAATGCAGGTTCGAATGAAATTAAATTTATTTTTAATCGATATCAGTCAAAACTTGCAGAGCTTGATTATCAACTTGGAAAAATGTTCAAGCTATTTTCTGAAAGAGAAAATACTACAGTAATTCTTACATCTGATCATGGGTATACATTTGATCGTAATTTTATTAATACATTGCATGATGAAGAAATTCGCACTCCTTTTCTAATTCATTCTAATGAATTTGCTCTCAAATCTGCTTCTGAGGATTATTTTATTGAATCGTCTATTGATTTATTGCCAACTGCAACTCATCTTTTAGGGGTTCAAGATTTACACCAAAGATCTGGGCAATCAATTTTTAATTCAGAACTCACACTTCATTCAAAAAAGTATGCGATATCTGAATTAGTTTATATGAACCAATATCGTCTCAAAATTGTAGGATTGGGTGGTGTTTCAATTATACTTGGCACTTCCCGTGATCGTGCTACGTCTAAAATTAATTTGGATGGAATGGCAATCATGGTATATAAGCCAGGCTCATTATCATTTGATGAAAGTAAGCGATTTATGCTTGAAAATATGAGAGCAAGTAAGCTTGATAGCTCTATTAAAGTAAAGGTTGAAAAATTACTGGATAACTTATCTCACTAATATATGTTTAGTTTACATAGAAAAAAGGAGAATACAGATGAAAAAGGGAAATATAGTAACAAATTGGAACTCTGATTATGTTTCACTTCAAACTACTTACGAAGCTGACACCATAAAATCACGTGATAGTTTTTATCAAAACCTTGGATATGAATATGTGTTTGAAGACATCATTAAAAATATTAAGAAACCTATCCATGAAATTAAAACCTTAGAAGTAGGATGTGGCGGTGCTCGTGTTTCAGTTTTTCTAGCTAAAAAAGGGATGAAAGTAACCTGTACAGATTTTTCTCCTGAGGCTTTAAGACTTGCAGAGGCAAATTTCAAAAAAGAAAATTTATCAAATTATACAGTTGTGCAAGATGATCTTTTGTCAAGTAAGCTTCCTGCTGAGAGTTTTGATGTTGTTATGAGCTTTGGTCTTTTAGAGCATTTTAGTGATCTGGATCCTCCTTTTAAGGCTATGACACATCTTTTAAAGCCTGGCGGTATCCATATTCACGATATTATAACAAAAAGGTTCACTATTGCGAATGTTGCCAAGATTTGGAATACCCTTTTAAGATTTTTTAAACGATTGCTTTTATTAAGATGGAAAAATATTTTTTCTGAAAGTTATCATTATTTTCCTCATTATGAGAATAGTTATCCCTTAAGTGACTATGTGAAAGTTTTAGAAAAAACAGGAGCAAAAATTGTTTATCAAGGGGGAATGGTTATTTGGCCTTTTTTTGCATTGCCTAAACCAATGCAAAGATGGCTTGTTCAATGGGCAAATAACCATAAATCTTTTTTTTATTGGTGTGATAGAAAAGGGCATAAGTGGATGGAAATTATTGCTCCTTCTTGGTGGTTGGTTGGGCAAAAATTATAAAGCGGAAATAAAATGGAATTCAAAAAACATCTTAAAATTTTTAATATCATTGGAACCATTAACCTAAGTACTATTGATAAAGAATTTGTAAGAACAATGGTTAAAAAAGGTGTGACCATGCTCAGGCTTAACGGAGCTTTCTTGAAACAAGAAACTCTCAAGGCAGAGATAGCAAGGGTTCGTGAGTGGGTAGGAGATGATGTGAGTTTTTTATTGGATCTTCCTGGGTATAAATTAAGACTCACTCATTTAAAAGATGAAGTGCAAGCGCAAGCTAACATTCCGTTTGATCTTCCTTCTGATTATTTCAATTATCCAGAATTTATGGATATTGTGAGTGAAGGAACAGGAGTACGGGTTAATGATGGGTTAGATAAATTTACAGTCATTAAAAGGAATTCAGGCACACTATCTTGCCTTTCAGATAAGGATATGAAGCTTAAGCGTGGTAAGGGTGTACATTTAGATAGCATTAGTTTTAGGCCAGAAATGCATTCTTTGTCTAAGCAGGATCGCGATTTGATTGAAATTGCTAAAACTGGTGGGATTGATTTCTTAGGGCTTTCTTTTGTCTATCATGTGCAAGATATCAAATATGTTGAAGGATTGATTGGAAATGCCACCATGAAATGTTTACCTAAAATTGAGGCTAAAGAATCTCTAAAAAATCTTCATGAAATTATGAGTTATTGTAAATTAGTTTTAGTGGATAGGGGAGATCTTTCAGCAGAAGTTGGTATTGAAAATATTTGGGAGGTTTCGCGTATGATTATTTCTTGTAGCAGACTTTTAGGAGCCCATACTATTTTTGCAACTCAATTTTTGGCTCATATGGTTGATAAGCCAATACCCAGTATTTCAGAAATTGATTCTATGTATGATCTGATGCGTGCTGGTATCGGAGGCATCCAGCTTTCTGAAGAAACAGGAATTGGGCAGTTTCCTTTTGAAGCTATTGATTATATTACACGCATTGCACAAAAAGCTTCTTCTTATAAAACAAATATCTAATGTCTTTTAAAATCCTTGTTTCAATTTTATTTTACAATGATGTCAAATCAGTTTGTCATCTTATATCCGATTTTACTGGTGAAAAACAAAAATTTGATCTTCTTGTGATGGATAATGGGTCTCAATTAGAAAATCACGAAACGCTTAAAAAAAACTATCCTTCTGTTACTATTTTAAGACAGGAAATTAACTTGGGTTATACAGGAGGTAATAATCATGTGTTTCAATGGGCCGTAAAGCATGGGTATGATTATGTAGTTATTTGTAATCAGGACATCCATATTGAAAATGGTTTTATGGATAAGCTCTATACAATCTTAAGTGAAACAAATATTTCTGTTTTGGGTGTTGTAGAAAAAGATATGGATACCAAGGAAATTGTTGTGGTTGGTGGATTGGGATATAATAAGTTAAGGATGAAGTCACATTGGTTACGAGTTTTGAAAAATATGAATACAAATGTGATGCGTGTGGATTATGTTCAGGGAGCTCTGGTTGTTTTTTCTCAGTCAGCTCTTAAAGCAGGGCTTGCATATGATCCAAATATTTTTATGTATTATGATGAATTTGATTTAGGGTTCTTAATGCAAAAGAAGGGTATTGTTCCCTTTGTTGCACCCCATCTTTGTGTGTTTCATAAAACTCATGACAAACATTTTACTCTTATTAAAGGTTATTTTTTACATCGCAATCGTATTTACTTGGCAAAAAAACATCTTACTTTTTTCCAATATTTTCTTTTTTGCCTAACTTTTTTCATGGAGATTACTCCCAAATTAATCGTCAGATTTATGGAAGGTAGGGCACATTATGTGCTTGCCTGTATCCATGGTTGTTTAGATGGCTTTGGAGGGCGTATGGGTAAAGGTCGGTATGTTTCCTAGTGAAAAGAAATCAATGATGGCTTTTTTGGCCTACATTATTGTGGCTACTTTGCCATTCCCCATTTACTCTTTTGAATTCCCAGGTGGCATTGGGATGACTCCAAATAATTTGTTAGCCATTTTTTTTGCTCCTTTTATTGTTTTAAATTTTGTTAAAAATAGGAGTATTCCAAATTTTACGATCATTGCTTGGCTACATGGTTTATTTATCTGCATTTCCTTTGTAGGAGTTTTAACTGCCATGGTTGATGAATGGGTTGCTTTTAGAGGTACGCTAGCCTATGTTATAGAATATTTTATCGTCTATCTTGTAGTTTTTACATGCTTAAAAAGTAGAGAAGAAATTGAGACAGCATTAAAAGTATTGATAGTAGTTACTATTATAAACTCTCTCATGGGTTGGATAGAGCTTTTTGGTTTTATGCTTTTTGGTAAAATGCTTATGCCTCCATTTGCTTCTTATTTTAAGGAGCTTTCCTACAAAAATTTTGGCTATGGTACGGGGGGGCTTGGAATTCCAGGATTTGTAAGAATGTTTGGTTTTTTAGGACCAGGAGCAGATGATTTAGGTTCTTTTACTATGTTTGGTTTAGGGGCAGCCATGTATTTTAAAGAAGTTACAGGAAAGTTTTTTTATAAATTTACCTATTGGTTTTTTATACTCACAATTATTGGAGGCATGTCTAGAAATGCCTTTGCAGGTCTTTTACTCATGTTTCTTGTTTACCATGTTTTGAAGTTAGATGGAAAGTATGCTTACAGGCAGTTATTTTTAAAAATCATGGCATTTACTTCTATGATTTCGCTTGTTGTTCTTATATTTTATTTTGCTAAAGATGCTACATTTTTTCAAGATACATCGGTTCATCTTTCTTCAACAAAAGAAGTGCAAAGTTATGCACTTCTTGTAGAACGTTTAAATCCTTTCGTTTCTAAGTCTTTTTCGAAATCAAAAGATTATTTTACGACCCATTTTGATCTAGCCCTCAAGTATGGTTTTTATAATTTAGGTTTTGGCTTGGGGAATCAAAACTTTGATGAATATATATTTGATAATTATCCTATCAAGTATGGTTCTCATTCTAATTTTATTCAAACTTTGGGTGATGAGGGTATTTGGGGACTTCTTGTTCAGCTTGTTATCATTATTTTGATTATGAGATTTTGTATTTTAGCTTCTTTCATAAATAGGGATGGCAAAAAAGATCTTTTACCAGTTGTGTTTGTTGCAAGTTTCATGGGAATTATGGCAACCGGGCTCATTAGGACTTACTATTATAATCCTTATACCTTTGTCCTTCAGGCTATGATCATGGTTCTTTATCTTCAAAAGATTAAAGAAAAAAATCTTTTAAAATGATTCAGCATCTCAAAATTCTTGTTTTAACGCCTGGTATTTATCCTGATGTTCATAGTGGGTTGCCAAAACTTGTTTATAATATGGCTTATCGTATGAGGGAAATGGGACATGAAATTTTTATTTTAACCAGGCAGTATCAGTCTCAAGATTCCTTAAAAGAAAACTATAATGGAATGAATTATTATCGTATTCCTATTCCTAAGAGTGGAGATTTTTTTCATAAATTATGGCCCTTAATTACTCCATGGAAAGCTTTTCAAAGACAAAAAGAAATTGCAAAAGAACATGGAAACTTTGACATTGTATGGGTACATAATCCCTGGTGGATGGCTTTTTATAATCTAAAAAAACTTTGGCCTCAGACTCAAATATTTTATGATTTTCATTCGGATGCTTATACAGAGTTAACATATAACCATCATCATTCTTTTTTCTCAATGATGGTTGGACGTTTATTTGATTGGCTAGCTTCTTATCAAATGAAGAAAGCTGATAAGGTTGTGGTGCATAGTCATTACACCAAAGAGATTTGTAGAGTGCTTTTAGGTTCTCATCAATCTAAAATTAGGATTGTTAATGGAGGTGCCGATCCTAAAATTTACTACCCTATTAGGAGTCAAGAAGAATTGATGAGTTTAAGAAAAGCTTTGGATCTTCCATTTGATAAACATATTTTGATTACAGCAAGAGGTCTGAAACCGAGAACCGGTGTTGATAAACTTATTCAAGCTGTGGAACTTTTAGAAGGTGTTGATTTTTTTCTTCTTATTATTGGAAGAGGAGTCATGCAAAAAGAAATTGAAGCTTTAATTCTCTCTCGGGAACTTACAAATCGTATGAGACTTATCAGTGATGTATCAGAAGAAAAATTAGCTCAATATTATAGAGCAGCTGATACTTTTATACTTCCAACTCAAGGTGCTGAAGGTTTTGGGTTAGCTACTGTTGAAGCCCTAGCCTCGGGTCTTGTAGTTTTAGGTACCAATAATAGTGCAACTCCAGAAATTTTAAAGTTGTTTAATAAAAAATGGATTATTGCTGGTTGTTCTCCAGATGCTATTTCTAATCATTTAAGGTTATTTTTTAAACATCAAAAAGACATGACCTTAGAAAGAAATAAAATAAGAGAAATTTTTTTAAAAAACTTTTCATGGGAAAAAGCCTCTAAGAGTTTTTTAGATATTTATAATGAGTCTTATTCTATTCATGAACTACAAAGAATTTCAGCTTAAAGTTATCAAAAAAGAATCTGTTTTTTTAAGGGGAGAATTTGATTTTCATACTAATTTAGTTAAATGGGTAGCATTAAAATTGGCCTATATGTTTTACCACATAGGGATTTCAGCCAATTTCTTAGATATATTTTCTTTATTTGGAAATATTGTGGGTTTTATTTTATTTTCTAGAGTGGATTTATCAATCGGTTGGCATATTTTAGCTCTTTTTTTAATTTATTTTTATGTCTTGGTTGATTTTATAGATGGTGCCTTAGCTAAGGCTAGAAACGAAATGAGTCAACTCGGTGATAGGTTGGATCATTTTGGTTGTAGGATTGCTCGTTTTGCTATGATGGTTCTCATTGTTGGTTATTTGAATTCTATGATTTATCTCATAGTGATGGTTTTTTGTGCTGGAGCTTTAATTTTTTTATATCCCGAGACCGAAAGTTATGTGTCTCAAAATAGATGGGTGCAATTTCTTAAAAAAATATTTGTTAATCGATTTTCTTTTCTTTCGGTGAGATACATGCTTTTTGTGTCTCCGCTTATTCTTTTATTTTTAATCCATTTTAAAGTTGAATATCTTATTATTTATTCAATGATGATGAGTTTTGTTTATTTTATAATGACTATTATATGGTTAGCCATTTGCGCTTTTGTTTATGAAAAAAACGTTTAAAGAATTTTCTCTTATTGTGACGGGTGTAGAAAATATTTTTCGAAGATCCGATTTTGATCCTGTTACTAATTTTATTAAATGGCTTGCTATAAAAGTTGCTTATCCCTTGTACTTATTGGGGGTTACAGCAAATTTTCTTGATGTATTAGGATTATTTATTTCTCTTTTTGGTTTTCAAATGTTTTACCTAGGGGTTATAAGTTCTAATAAATGGCTAGCTCTTTTTGGCATTGCTTTTATTTATATTCATATTTTCATTGATTTCATTGATGGAGCCCTTGCAAAGTCAACTCAAACTACATCGGCAGTTGGTCATTTATTAGATGAGATGGGCTGTTATTTAGATCGTTTTTTACTGCTTTGTGTGTTAGGGCTTTGTTCAGGAAACCAATGGTTAGTTGTTATCAATGTATTTTCTTCTTATATTCTTTTTGTATTCATCAATACTTCTCGTCATTTTTTAGACGAACATCCTATCAATAATTTTTTAAGAAAAGTTTATATTCACAAATATTCTTTTTTGTCTGTTCGTATGATGTTATTTTTTTTACCGGCGGTGATTTCTTTTTTTATTATTAAGAATTGGTCTATTGAGAGTTTGGCAAGGGATCTCTCATATGCTTATTTTATTTTAGCTTCTCTCTGGATGATTGGAATGATTCCTCTCTATAAGAAAAATACATGAAAGCTCTTATTTTAGCAGCAGGTCTTGGTGTGCGGCTTGGTTTTCATGCAGAAAATTTGCCCAAAGCTTTAGTTTGTGTAAGAGAAAAACCCATTCTTTTTTATCAAATTAAAGCCTTGCTTGATAATGGTATAGATCAAATTGCTATTGTTTTAGGGAAAGCGGGACAAAAAATTATTAATTTCATGCAAGAAAATTATCCGGCTCTCAAGATTGATTATTTTTGGAATAAAGAATATGCAACGAGTAATAGTTCTTATTCTTTTTGGATGGCAAGAGAATGGGTAAAAGATACTGACTACATTCATAATAATTGTGATATTATTTATTCCCCGTCTCTTTTAAACAAACTTATCACAAGTAAACATTCAAATCTTTTTGCCATACGTACAGACCAACCTTTGGGCGGTCGATTAGAGCATGTTACATTGGATGGAGAAAGAGTTTTGGAAATGTCTCTTGAAAGGCTACACTTCTCTTGTGGCAAGGCCTATGGTTTAGCAAAATTTAGTCCACAAAGTACAACCTATGCCTTGAATAAAATAACCGAAACTATTAATGCGGGTGATAAAAATCAACATTATTTTGGAATTTTAAGAGGGGCTATAAAACTTATTCCCTATTATGCTTTGATTGCAAATGAAGATTTGCTTTGTGAAGTGAATACCCCCGATGATTTAGAGGCTGCCCAAAAAATTTTATGCAACCAAAGGTAAGTATTATTATTCCATGTAGAAATGAGGTGCATTTTATTGTTCCTTGTTTAGATTCTATTTTAGCAAATGATTATCAAGCTCACTTGGTTGAAATTTTAGTAATAGATGGCCAGAGCCAAGATGGAACTCTAGAAATCTTGGAGAGATATCAAAAAACTCATGGGATTAAGATTTTAAATAATCCAAAAAAAATAATACCATTTGCACTTAATATGGGAATTGCTCATGCGAGTGGAGATATACTGATTCGTATGGATGCTCACACAACCTATGATAGTGGCTATATTTCCAATTGTGTGAGAGCTTTAAACTCTCATCCAGAGGTTAAAATTGTGGGAGGAGTTTGGATTACACAATCTGTTAAGAATACTTTAATATCACATGTAATTCAGAGAGCGCTGAGCCATCCTTTTGGAGTGGGTAATGCTTATTATCGAGTAGGCTTAAAAAGTAAGCGCTTTACTGATGTAGTTTCTTATTTTTGTTGCAGAAAAAATTTGTTTGATGAGGTTGGTTACTTTAATGAATTAATTGAGAGAAGCGAAGACATAGATTTTAATAGACGAGTCTTAAAAAAATTTGGTTCTAAAAGTATTTTAGTATTACCTGAAATTAAATGTTTTTATTCTGTGCCGGATACTTTTTTAGCACTTATAAGAAAATTTTATCTCAATGGATACTGGGCTATTTTCCCGATGCAAAAGGTGGGTTATCTTGCCGTTTCCCTTCGCCATCTGATCCCGCTTTATTTTTTTACTTTTATTATTCTGCTCTCTATAAGTGCATTAATTTCACCATTTATTTTTAAGTTTTTTTTAGCCTTATGTTTCGTTTATTTATTTATTGATTTAATCATCAGTCTGACTATTGATCATAAATCTTTTTTATTTTGTGTTAACTTAGTATTCATATTTCCTCTCATGCACCTAGCTTATGGTTTGGGATCTTTTATCGCTGTAATGAGATTATTAGTGCCTCAAAATTTTAAAAAAATCTATTTTTTAAGGAAAAAAATAAAAAAGGCTGGTCATGAAATCCCCTGATATGTCCAAGTCAACTATTTTAGTTACAGGATGCTGTGGTTTTATTGGTAGTGCTTTTCTAAGAAGAATGGTTGCTCAATATCCGCAGTCTCAGTTTATCAATATCGATAAATTAACCTATGCTGGTAATCTTAATAATTTAAAAAGCATTGAAGCTAAAAAGAATTATCATTTTATTCATGGTGATATTTTAGATCGTGATAAAGTTGAAAGCATTTTTCAAGAATATAAACCAAATATTATTGTTAACTTTGCAGCCGAATCTCATGTTGATCGAAGTATTTTGGACCCAACCTCTTTTTTGGAGACAAATGTGCTTGGGACTCTCATGCTGTTAGAAAATGCAAAAAAAATCTGGCAATCTTTTGATGATAAGCGGTTTATTCAAATCTCCACTGATGAAGTCTATGGTTCATTATCAGAAACCGACCCGCCTTTTAATGAAAGAAACAATTTGCAACCCAATAGCCCTTATTCTGCCTCGAAGGCATCTGCAGATCTTTTGATTCGTGCTTATTATGAAACTTACGGGTTTCCGGCTCTTATTTCCAGATGTTCTAATAATTATGGACCCTATCAACATCCTGAAAAACTCATTTCACTTGCTATTGTAAGTCTTTTTTTAAAGAAGCCTATTCCTGTTTATGGGGATGGAAGACAAATTAGAGATTGGATTTATGTTGATGATCATGCCGATGCCATTGAATGTCTTATTCAAAATGGTGAAATAGGGGAGGTGTATAATTTTGGGGGTGAATCAGAGAAAAGAAATATTGATGTGATCCAATCTATTTGTGATATTTTTGATCGCATTCGAGCACAAAAAGAAGGGGAGTCACGCAAACTTATTATTTTTGTGAAAGATCGTCCAGGTCATGACAAGCGGTATGCAATGGATATAAGCTATGTGAAAGAAGAATTGAATTGGAATCCTTCAACATCTTTTGAAGTTGGGCTTAATAAAACCATAGATTGGTATCAGAAAAATGAAATGTGGTGGGTTCCTTTACTTCAAGGTGAATTAAAAGATTATTACAAGAAACAATATCATCTTTAAATGCAAAAGGTTCTTTTAATTGGTGGTTCTGGAATGTTAGGTTCTGATTTAAAGAAAGTTTTTCAAACTTCTTCAAAAATTCAGTTGCTGGCTCCTACACATAGTGAGTGTGATATAACTAATCTTGATCAGGTTAAAAAAATTGTTGATCAATTTGGTCCAAAGGTTCTTATCAATTCTGCTGCCTATAACTTTGTTGATCAAGCTGAAGATGATGCCATTCAAGCTTTTCAAATTAATGCAGAAGGACCAAAAATTTTAGCCCAGCTGTGTCAGGAAAAAGGGATAAAATTAATTCACTATTCAACAGATTATGTTTTTGATGGAAGTAAAAATATTCCTTATGTTGAAGAAGATTTAACTCATCCCTTATCAATTTATGGTGAGAGTAAGGAGAAGGGGGAAAAAAATATCCAGAAGTATTGTGAAGATTATTTGATTTTAAGGGTGGCTTGGCTTTTTGGTGCCCATGGGAAAAATTTTATTAAAACCATCCTTAAATTGGCTCAAGAAAAAGAAGTGATTTCGGTTGTAAATGATCAGGTAGGATCCCCAACATCTACAATAGATTTGGCACAAGCAACATTTTCTTTGATCAAGGAAAAAATTCCATCTGGAATCTATCATGTTGTTAATTCTGGATTTTGTTCTTGGTATGAGTTGGCTTGTGAGGCGATATCCCTAGCCTTGGGTAAAAAAAATATAAAAGCAATTAGTAGTTCTCACTATCCAACAAAAGCTAAAAGACCATTTTATACGGTTTTATCTACTCAAAAAATTAATGCTTTTGGTTTTATTTCTATGCCCTCTTGGCAAGAGGCCCTTAAGATTTTTTTAAATGGTAATTAATGCATCAAAAATAGCAAAGGGAATTTTTTTCCTTACAATGGTTTTTGTTTTTAGGAAGGCAATGACCTTCATTTATTTTACCTTTATTGCTAGATCAACTAATGTTGAAACAACAGGCCATTATTATCTTTTAATGACACTCTTATCTCTAGGAGTTCTTGTTTTTGACTTGGGACTAACTCCCATGATGGTGGCTTATTCAGGAAAGAATCAGGAAAGTTTTAATTCCATCTTCAACACGGTTATTTCTCTTAAGACAATAATTAATTTTATTCTTGTTCCTGGCATATTCTTGTATTGGCTATGGTTAAAACCAACTACTTTCCATTTTGGAATTTTATTTCTTTTTTTAGGAATGATGATTTTGCATTCTTACTCTTATACTTTTTATTCTGCCATTCGATTTAAAAAAAATATGGTTGCTGAAACCCGTGGTATTACCTGGGGGCACTTGATTATGATTATTTTAGGCCTCATTTTTCTTAAAACAATGGGGACACTTTTTTTTATAGTTTTAGCAACATTTTCAGACAAACTTTTTAATTTTATCTATTCAACTTATCATCTAATGAGGGAAAAGATAGTTTTAAGGATAAAAGTAACAGGGATTTCTTGGAAGGAAATTTTCATTAGATCATTTCCTTACTTTATTTCAACGAATATGAATCGTTTCTTTTTTTGGGATTCTCTTGTTCTTTTTTATTTTGGGAATGCACTTATTCTTGGTCTTTATAGTGTGCCTTCAACCATTATTAAAACCTGTGAATTTATTCCATTGGCTGTTTCAACAGTTTTGTTTCCTATTTATTCTAATTACTTTCAATCCCCTGATAAAGTAGAAGTTATTTTTGAAAAGAGTGTTGAATCTTTATTGCTTATTTGTCTTCCTTTAATTGTGGGTATTAATGTTTTAGCTCATAATTTTATTCCTGTTATTTTTGGGAGCCGTTTTTTAGTCAGCGTTTCTCTTTTACAGATCATGAGTTTTTCTTTACTTCCTTTTTTCTTGAATGCAACCCTTGGAGTTTTTCTTATGGCCAGTATTTATAATAAACCGTATACAATTTTAACAATTACTGCTGCATTTCTACACATTTTCTTAGGGTATATTTTAGTATCTCTCTATGGAGGAAAGGGGATGGCCTGGACAGGAGTCATTTCACAGACTTTTTTATATATTGGTGGCATCTATTTTGTTTCAAAAATTGTAGGTATTAAACATATAATAATTTCTATAAAAAAGGGAGGACGTATTTTTTTTGCTTCTATCATCATGGGTTCGATTTTATTTTTTCTAAGGGATCGATTTTATTTTTTACCTAATATCATTGTGGGAATAGCTATCTATCTTTTTTTAATTTTTATTCTTTATGGTCTTACAAGGAATGGATTTGACAAGAACGCAGCCCAAACAGTATGGTCCGATCTGGTTAAGTATCTCTTTGTAAAATAATATGAATCTTAACAATCAAAGAAAAGAAGAAGAGCGCTCTTACCATGATTTAGTAAGAAGTGATATTGTTTGGGAAGATCCAAAATTAAAAGCCTATTATCTTTCCAATGGGAAATTTTATTCTATAAACAGAGCACAAACAAATGCAGTGACAAAATGGTGGAAGGATCATCTAAAAGATAAAGTTGTTCTTGATTATTGTTGTGGTGATGGCCGCTATGCTTTGGACATGGCTCCTCATGATCCCAAAAAAATTATTGGCATTGATATTTCTGAAGTATCTGTTGAAAAATCAAAAAGAATAATAGCTCAAAATGGTTTATCTGCATTTTGTGAATTCCAGGTTATGGATGCTGAGAATACTAAATTTGAGAACTCCAGTTTTGATATTGTTAATGAGAGGGGAGTTTTACATCATTTGGATCTAGAGAAAGCTTATTGTGAAATTGCTCGTGTTTTAAAGCCAGATGGAAAGGCTCTTTGTCAGGAGGCTTTAATTCATAACCCTCTGTTTCAATTTTATCGAAGAATAACCCCTCAATTAAGAACACCGTGGGAAGCTGATCATATTTTAAGTAAGAATAAAATTTATTTAGCAAAAAAATATTTTAATAAAGTTGAAATCATAGGATTTTATAGTTTAATGGCTCTTTTTGCTGTGCCTTTTAGAAATACTCGATTTTTTAATTTTATTTTGAGTTTTTTAGAGCCTATTGATCATGTGCTTTTCAAGCTTCCTGGTTTCAAATGGCTGGCCTGGAGTGCTGTTTTTGAATTGTCTCAACCAAAAAAGGATTAAGGATTAAGGGTAATTTGGTGAATCAAGAACAAATTTTAAAATGTATTTTTGAAGTTGTGGATGAATTTAATGAACCCAGGCCTAAAAAAGAATGGATTTCTAAAGAGCTAACCACGAAATTAATGGGAGATGTAGGCACTCTTGATTCTCTTGGTTTGGTTCGTTTTATTATTTCTCTTGAGCAAAAATTAGAGGAAAATTTAGGAAATTCTATTATTTTGGCAGATGAAAAAGCCATGTCTTTGGAAAGTAGCCCCTTTTTAACCATTGGTTCCTTGGCACAATACATCCAAGAGAAAATAGAATCTTAAATTATCGAAAAAAATTATTAATATATGGACAGTTCTACTCTATCCTTTGATAATCTTCAAACCGAGAGTGGAGTTCAAACACATCTTCAATTTTTAAAGCAAAGATTCAATCTTGAACTGAAGGTACTTGATAAGGCAGAAGGTGGGAAGAGGCAAAGCCATACTCCCTTAGGTCCCATTAAAGAATATCAGTTTGTAAAGGAAGATAAGGTAATAGCCCATCATCATTTTATTCCAGTTGAAAACATTTTTCATGAAAAGTTGGTGAGAGGGTTACAGCTCTCTAATGCTTGGGTAGACGAAAAATATAGGGGTTTTGGACTTTTACCAGCATTGGTTTGGGCTGGTATTCATGCATTAAAGGCTGAAGGATTTAAATTTATATATGCTTTTCCAAATCAAAATAATTTTCAAGTTCTTTGTCGTTCTTGTTATATGCAACATTTAGGAACACCAGATTTATTAATTTTACCTCTTAAAATAGATAATATTTTAAAGAAAAAAAAATGGATAGAGCTTCATTTTTTAACAAAATTTCTAAATCTAACTCTTTTTTATAGGAATAGGAAATATAGAGCTATTACAAAAAGCCATTACCAAATAAAAAGTGTGTCTCATATTCCATCTGATATTGACGTTTTGATTTTAAAAAACAAATTTCTTAAGCCTGTTCGTTTTGTTAGAAATTATATTCAATTGAACTGGAGGTACCAGCATCCTGATTATCTTAAAATTGAATGTCGTAATTCTGAATCTCAATTGGTTGGTTTTTTAATTTCAAGACAAGATAAAAAAGAAGGTTTGATAGTGTGTGGATTGATTGATTATTATCTCGATCGAAATTTGTCTAATTGGAATGAAGCTCTTGAAGATATGTTGAAGCTTTTTTTTAAAATGAATCAGCAGGCAGATCTTTTAGCTTTATTAATAAATCCTAATGATCAAGATTATTCTTTATGGACTAAATATGGATTTATGCGATTGAACACTCTTAAGTATGGCCGCTCTTTTTGGATGGTTTATAAAAGTTTAGACGGAAAACAGTTACCATCTTTTCAAGATGTACACTTGAGTTTTTATGACTCTTTGGACACTTATTAAGAGATGACTTTTTTATAAAAATGACAAAAAACATTATCATTACTGGAACATCACGAGGTCTTGGTTTGGAATTAGCCCGTCTTTTTATCAAAGAAGATTTTACAGTTATTGGATGTTCTCGCTCCCCAGGAGTTATAACAAATTCAAACTATTATCATTATTGTTTGGATTTGTCTGATGAAAAACTAGTTAAAGAAATGTTTTTGGATATCAGAAAAAATCATTCTGATATTTTGGCTTTGATTAACAATGCAGGCATTTCTCACTCGAACTATATTTTAACCAGCTCAGGAGATGAAATTCAAAAAGTTTTGAAATCCAATGTTATTGGTGTTCATTTTGTAACGAGAGAGGCCCTTAAACTGATGCAAAAAGGAGGGCGTGTTGTTTTTCTTTCAAGTTTTCATACTCAGCTAAATACTATGGGGACTGCTTTTTATTCGGGTTCCAAGGCATTTATTGAAGAATATATGAAGGTGGCCTCAAAAGAAGTGATAGAGCCAAACACAACCTTCAATACTATTGCTCTTTCTTATGTGGAAGGAGTTGGAATGTCTGAAAAATTTAGTCTGGAACAAAGAAAAAAAATAATTGCCGGATCTGGTTTTCAAAAAAATGTAACTACGCAAGATGTTTTTTTTACTCTTAACTTTATTTTATCACAAAATTCTCATGCCATGACAGGGCAGGTTATAACTTTGGGAGGGACGGTCTAAAAAATGGCTTTTATTCGAGACATTGAATATTTTCTTCCAGATCTTATCTTAACAAATAAGGATTTAAAAAAAGAAAAACCAGAATGGAATTTGGATGAATTAGCTAAACATACGGGTGTTTATCAAAGGCATATAGCAAAAAAAGAAGAAAGTTCACTTGATTTAGGATTTGAAGCTGTAAAAAAACTTTTAGATCAATACCCACAACTTTCTCATCAAGTAGATGCTCTCATTTTTTGTACGCAAACTCCTCTCCAGTTCATGCCCTCCAATTCCTGTTTGTTACATGAAAAACTAAATTTATCTCAAAATGTGGCTTGTTTTGATATCAATCATGCCTGTTCTGGTTTTATTTATTCCCTGTGGTTAGCTAACGCTTTAATTGCATCGGGGCAATCCCATGAAATTTTTATCGTTACGGCAGATACTTATTCAAAAATTATTAATCCCAATGATCGTGCCACCCGCTCTCTTTTTGGTGATGGAGCCGCTGTAACTTGGGTTTCTTCAAAGGGAGGGTTTTTGAAGATAGAAAATATAGTGGTTAAAACCAGTGGTAAGGATCATCGTTCTTTTATTCTTCCAGAACCTACTTCTTATATTCAGATGGATGGAGTGGGAGTTTTAAGTTTTGTAAATCATGTGGTAGCTCCAGATTTGATCCAATTTATTTCTCATTTAAAAATTAAAAAAGAAGAAGTTGATTTTTATCTTTTTCATCAAGCAAGTCTTTTAGCATTAAATACCCTTGTTACCAAATTAGAGTTAAATCCAAAGTTAGTTCCAAATAATTTAGAAGATAAGGGCAACCTCGTTTCAGCTTCTATTCCCATTTTACTTAAAGATATGTCGTCACAAATTAAATCAGGTAACAAAATAGTGATGAGTGGCTTTGGTGTTGGAATGTCGTGGGGGCATGTTTTTCTTGTAGGCACTTAATGCAATCTTTTCTTTTTCAAAAATTTAAAAATAATAAAAATCGCCCTGCCATCATTTGGCAGGATAAAGAATATACTTATAGTTGGTTAGTCCAGCGTATTTCTCATTACGAATCAATCATTTCTAAAACCCTTCCACAAGGTGCCATTGTTGGTTTAAAGGGAGATTTTAATCCAGAGACTATTGCAACCTTTTTTGCTTTGGTTAGTTTAGGGATTATTATTATCCCCTTAACTGAAGTTTTCTTTTCTAAAAATCCAGGAATAATTGAATTGGCTGAGTTAGAATGGATGATCGAAGCTGATAAAATTTTTAATACGGGAAAAAAATCTTATCATAAACTCTATGAGTCAATTAAGAATCAAAAACATTCTGGACTCGTTGTATTTAGTAGTGGTTCTACAGGGGAGATCAAGGGAATTGTACATGACCTTTTTCTTTTCGAACAAAAATTTAAAAAAGAACGTACAAGTTTTAGAGCCATTAATTTTCTTTTATTTGATCATTTGGGTGGTATTAATACAATGTATTCCATTCTGTCCCAAGGAGGTTGCCTTTTAACTTTATCCACTAAGAATCCAGATGAAGTTTTATCTCAAATTGAAAAACATAAAATTGAACTTTTACCCACAACTCCTACTTTTTTAAACATGGTTTTATTAACGGAAGGCTATAAAAGACATAATTTGAGTAGCCTCAAAGTAATTACCTATGGAACAGAAAATATGCAAGAAAGCATCTTAAAAAGACTCAATGTACTTTTACCCCATGTCCATTTTCAACAAACGTATGGCTTAAGTGAAGTAGGGATCTTGCGTTCCAAGTCTGAAAGTTCTAATTCCCTCTTTGTAAAATTGGGTGGAGCTGAATTTCAAACTCGTGTTGTTGATGGAGAAATGCAAATCAAATCGGATTATCTTATGTTGGGTTATCTTAATGCACCAAGCCCTTTTACGCAAGATGGTTGGTTTAAAACTGGTGATCAGGTTGAAGTGAAGGGGGAATA
The DNA here is from genome assembly GCA_001798135.1 of Deltaproteobacteria bacterium RIFCSPHIGHO2_02_FULL_40_28. Taxonomy (GTDB): domain Bacteria; phylum UBA10199; class UBA10199; order UBA10199; family 2-12-FULL-40-28; genus 2-12-FULL-40-28. The sequence goes on from MGRJ01000024.1 coordinate 78,343, forward strand.
TTTAAAAATTTTGGGGAGAACTTCTGATTTAATTAATGTTGGAGGGCAAAAGGTTTTTCCTGCAGAAGTAGAAAGCCTTCTCATGAATTTAAAAGGGGTGTTGGATGTAACAGTTTATTCAGAAAAAAACCCTCTTATTGGTCAGATTCTTTGTGTCCGGGTTAAACTTTCTACAAAAGAGATGCGAGGTGATTTTACAAAAAGAATGCGGAAGGAATTATCTGGTATTTTAGAAGAGTATAAAATGCCTATGAAAGTAGAAGTTGTAGAAGAAATAGTTTCAAATGATCGTCTTAAAAAGGTAAGGAGATTTGCAACTGATACTCGCTCATCGTCTTAAAGTGCACATTTTTGCTAGAAAGCCAACAAAAGAAGCGATCATGAAGCGCATAAACCTCGGGTCCTAAAAGTTGTCTTGCAAATAATCTGCGAAAAGGGGCCCCTTTAATCAGCCAGCTTTTATTTGGAATAAAAAGTTCCCATGAAAATTTCATTGTGTAGTTATAAAGAAATTCGTGGGGATGAAAAAGATAAACAATGGGTTTTTTTGTAAAGTAGGCTTCCCAATACAAAAACCAAAAAAAGATTTTAAAAAAAGTGAGCCCAAAAATTCTTAAAGTAGTAGAAATAAAAGGAAGTATAAAGGCTGTAACAGGAATTTCCAGAATTTTAAGAGATCCTTTTTTCCATATTTTTTTCATATCAGGATGGTAGGGCAGGCGATTCATGATAAGCCATTTTAAGTTGATTAAATTAGAAGAAAAAAAATCGAGCCTTTGAGCGCTTAATGAAGAATCAGTTTGATACCCAAGTTTTTCTAAGATTTGTAATGTATCTGAATTAATTTTAAGCCTGGGTGAGCGAAACGATTTTATTTTATTTCCTGAAAGTTTTTCTAGGAGAATAGTGGCTTCTGAAAGCATTTTTTCTTGTTTTGTATAAGAAAGTTGATGCAGTTCTTCTTGATCATCATGATTTAATCCATGGCATCCCACCTCATGACCATGTTCTTGCACCAGGCGCATCATGTTTGGGCTTGTATGGTTAGCTACAAAAAAGAAAGTAGCTTTTATGCCGTATTTCCCCAGTAGATTCACACTCTGTCTAACCCCATCTTCCAGATTTAATGAGGGGGCTGGGTCTACATCGATACTGATGAGAACATCTATTTTTTTTCTCATTGAGAGTCTTTCTTAATTTAAGTATCTATTAATTTCAATGACTAATGACCTCAAATACAAGGGAATCATTTTAGCTGGGGGCTCAGGGACCAGGCTTTACCCTATTACCTCTGCTTTGAGTAAGCAGCTTTTGCCTGTGTATGATAAGCCCATGATCTATTATCCCCTGTCTACCCTGATGTTAGCAGGGATTAGGGATATTCTGATTATTACAACACCGGAGTCCAAGGAGCTTTTTAAACAACTTTTGGGTGATGGAAAACGTTGGGGTATTGAATTGCACTATGCTGTACAAGAAAAACCCAATGGTTTGGCCCAAGCTTTTTTAATTGGAGAAAAATTTATTGGGGGCAGTCCTTGTTGCTTGGCTTTGGGGGATAATATTTATTTTGGTGCAGGATTAACTGAAGCTTTAACGAAGGCTGTGATGAATAAAGAAGGTGGGGTTGTGTTTGGTTATTGGGTGGCTGATCCAGAGCAATATGGAGTTGCTGAATTTGATAAAGCAGGCAACATAATTGGTTTGGAGGAAAAACCAAAAAAGCCCAAATCCAATTATGCAATTACAGGGCTTTATTTTTACGATAACGAGGTGATTTCGATAGCTAAAAACTTAAAACCCTCTGGTAGAGGGGAATACGAAATTACTGATGTAAATAATGAGTATTTAAGGCGCGGGAAACTTAAGGTGTGTAAGCTAGAGCGGGGAGTTGCTTGGCTTGATACAGGCACCATGGAGTCCCTGCGTGATGCCACTAACTTTATTGCCACAATTGAAAAAAGGCAGGGGTTAAAAATTGCTTGTCCTGAAGAAATTGCTTGGCAAAAAGGTTGGATTTCTGTTGATGATCTTTTAAGGATTGCTGATGGTCTCAAAAATAGTACTTATGGTGCCTATCTGAAAGCTTTGGTAGAAAGAAAGTAATCTTTTGCAGGATTATTCCACCATTACAGAATTACCTGGCAGTTGTGTGATACCCATGCAAGTGGAGCGGGCCTATCATCGCTATTATTTTGGAGCTTTATATTCTCAAGAAAAAGATGTTTTAGAGGTAGCCTGTGGTGGGGGACAGGGTTTGGGACTTTTAGCCCAATTTGCAAAGCATGTTGTTGGTGGAGACATTGAAGAAAAAAATCTTAGCTACGCACGTCAAACCTATGCCAACAATTCCAAAGTAAAAGTTGTAAAACTCAATGCGCACCAGATGGAATTTCCAGATGCTTCTTTTGATACCATCATCATTTATGAAGCTATTTATTATTTGGAACATTTTGAGAAGTTTTTATCTGAAGCGAGGCGTCTTTTGCGCAAGGGTGGAAACTTAATTATTTGTACGGCTAATAAAGATTGGCCCGATTTTAATCCAAGCCCTTTTAGTTATTGTTACTATGGGGTTCCAGAATTAAATCAGATTCTTAACCATCATCACTTCCAGGTTAAATTTTATGGAGCTTTCCCAGATATCAAGGAAGGGGCACCCTCTTTTTTAAAATCTATTCTCAAAAGAATAGCGATTAAAATGCACCTCATGCCAAAAACCATGAAGGGTAAAACTTTTTTGAAAAGATTGTTTTATGGCCGTCTTATCCAGCTTCCAAGAGAATTCACAGTGGGGATGTACCCTTATCAAGAACCAAAACCTCTTTTAGAGAGTAGGTCTGATACTATTCATACAGCACTTTATGTTATTGCATCTAAAGTATTGTAAAATATGAATATATTAAAAACTAAATTTGATAGTGTTTTTTTAATTAAGCCTGTTTTTTTGAGAGATGATCGTGGTTTTTTTGTTGAATCTTATCATAAGATGAAATTTTCAGCATTGGGTTTATCCTATACATTTTTACAGGATAATCATTCTTATTCCGAGCATCGTGGAACGATAAGAGGGCTTCATTATCAATTGCCTCCGATGGCTCAAGATAAATTAGTAAGAGTGATTAAGGGTTCCGTTTTAGATGTTGCTCTTGATCTCAGAAAAAATTCTCCTACTTTTGGACAGTACGAATGTTTTGATTTAAGTGCTACAAATGGCAGAATGCTTTTAGTTCCCATTGGTTTTGCTCATGGCTTTATGACATTAGAAGATCAGACAGAGGTAGAATACAAAGTGACCAATTATTATAGTAAAGAATTAGAAAGAGGAATTATTTGGAATGATCCTCAACTGGATATTCCTTGGCCACAAAAAAAAGAAGTGTTTTTATCCCCTAAAGATTCTATTTTAACATCTTTTGCTCAGACAAATGATTTTTTTTAAGGTGAAATCTTTATGAAAAAAAATATTCCATTTTTTAAATACAGTGCCGTTTATGCAGAAAATAAGAAGGCCTATACCAAAGTACTAGAAGATGTTTTGGAAAGGGGAGCCTTCATTTTACAAAGAGATTTATCTGAATTTGAGAAAAATTTAGCTGAATACTTGGGTCAAAAATATGCTTTTGGTATTGCTAATGCCACTGACGGCCTGATGATGGCTCTAAGGTTAGCTGGTTTAAAAGCCGGGGATGAAGTTATTCTTCCATCGCATACTTTTGTTGCAACAGCTGCGGCTGTTCATTTTGTAGGCGGTGTTCCTGTTCTGGTTGAGTGTGGAGGAGATCATCTCATTGATGTTGATGAAGCTAAAAAATCAGTTACTTCTAAAACCAAAGTGATTATGCCTGTTCAGCTCAATGGGCGTACCTGTAATATGGATCAAGTCAATGCTTTTGCAAAAAATTATGGGTTAAAAATAGTTGAGGATTCAGCTCAGGGTTTAGGATCAAAATTTAAAGGACGTTTGGCTGGCACCTTTGGTGTTGCAGGGACTTTTAGTTTTTATCCTGCTAAGATTTTAAATTGTTTTGGTGATGGCGGCGCTATTGTGGTGGATCAAGACGGTTATGCTGAAGCTCTTCATCAGATGAGAGATCATGGACGAAATACCAAGGGAGATATTGTTTCCTGGGGGCTTAATTCTCGTTTAGATAATCTCCAGGCAGCCATTTTAAATATTAAGCTTAAGAGTTTTGATGAAGCTATTTCTTATCGGAGAAAATTAGCAGATGTGTATGAAAAAACATTGGGGGATTTAAAACAAGTTAAACTGCCTCCTGCTCCAGATGCAGATACCAATCACTTTGATACCTATCAAAATTATGAAATTGAAGCCCAAAAACGTAATGAACTTCAAGCTTTTTTAAAAGAAGAAGGAATTGGTACTTTAATTCAATGGGGAGGCAAACCCCTTCATCAATTAAATTCTCTTGGATTAAATGCAACACTTCCTTATACAGACGAACTTTTTAAAAAATGTTTGATGCTTCCTATGAATACTTTGATTACCGAAGAAGATGTAGCCTATGTTTGTCAAAAGATCCGCACATTTTATAAAGCTTAATGGATACTCTTCAATTAGCAAAAAAAATTAGATGTCATGCTTTAGAAATGACAAGTAAGGGAGGCTCTTCCCATATTGCTTCTATTCTTTCCATGGCTGACATCATTGCTGTTTTGTATGGTTCTATTTTAAAAGTAGATCCAAAAAATCCAACATGGGCAGGTCGTGATCGTTTTATCTTGAGTAAGGGGCATGCAGGAGCTGGAATTTATGCAGCGCTGGCTGAGAGAGGATTTTTTCCAGTCGAAAAATTATTAACTCATTATCAGGATGGTTCTGATTTGAGTGGTCATGTTTCTCACAAAGGTATTCCAGGAGTAGAATTATCTACGGGTTCTCTTGGTCATGGACTCTCTGTTGCTTGTGGTATGGCCTATGGAGCAAAAATCGAAGGAAAATCTCATCGTGTTTTTGTAGTGTTAAGTGATGGAGAATGTGATGAGGGTTCTAACTGGGAAGCTATCTTGTTTGCAGCCCATCATCAACTTTCTAATCTGGTTGTTATTGTAGACTATAACAAAATTCAAAGTCTCAAGTCGGTTTCAGATACCTTAGAGTTAGAGCCCTTTGCTGAAAAATGGCGTGCCTTTGGATGGAATGTATATGAGGTAAATGGTCATCATCATCATGAACTCACGGAAGTTTTTTCCCGTTTATCTCCATCTGTAAAGCCTTCCTGTGTGATTGCCCATACTATCAAGGGCAAGGGAGTGTCTTTTATGGAAAATTCCGTTTTGTGGCATTATCGTACGGCCAAAGGAGATGAATTTGATAAAGCTAAAAAGGAGCTTAATCAATGAGAGATTGTTTTATTGCAACCTTAACTGAACTGGCAGGCAAAGATCCCAGGTTAATGCTTATTACAGGTGATCTCGGTTTTGGTGTTTTAGACAAATTTGAAAAAAAATTTCCCAAACAATATCTTAATGCCGGTGTTGCTGAACAAAACATGACAGGAATTGCTAGCGGATTAGGGTTAGAAGGTTGGACGGTTTTTACGTACTCTATTGCTAATTTTCCAATTTTGCGATGTTTAGAACAAATTCGCAATGATGCAGCTTACCATGATGTTAATGTAAATATTGCTTCAATTGGTGGAGGTTTTAGTTATGGTGCTCTTGGATTTTCTCATCATGCAACCGAAGATTTGGCTATCATGCGAGCTTTGCCCAATGTGTGTGTAGTAGCACCTTCTGATTTATGGGAAGTAAGTGAAGCGACAAAAGCCCTAGCTTCTAGTCATGGAGTTGGTTATTTACGTCTCGATAAATCTCATGCAAAAACAGACACTCCAAATGAAAAATTTATTTTAGGCAAAGCTAGAAAATTACGGGAAGGAAATCACCTTACCTTGATTTGTTGTGGGGGTATTATGGAAGAAACTTTAGTTGCAGCAGATCAAATAAAAAAAGATGGTTTTAATTGTCGTGTTTTAAGTATGCATACTATAAAACCAATTGACGAGGAAGCCATTCGAAGTGCTTGCCATGAAACAGGTGGAATTCTTACTATTGAAGAACATAGTATTGTAGGAGGTTTGGGTAGTAGTGTGTCAGAAGTTATTTTAGAAGGTGGTTTTGACTGTTCTGTTTTTTATCGCATTGGATTACGAAAAGGTTTTTCGACTATTGTAGGGAGTCAAAAACATTTGAGGAAAGTTTATGAAATGGATGCAGATGCCATTTATAAACAAGCACTTTCTTTAATTAAAAAAAAGGGGACATGAAGTGTTATGGTTAAGAGAATAATGGATATTATTTTATCTTTGGTGGGTTTAATGCTTTTTTTACCTCTTTTAATCCCTGTTATCATTTTAGTTTGGCTTCAAGATTTCCATTCGCCTTTCTATGTTGGTCAAAGAGTAGGGCAAAACTATAAAATGTTTGGAATGGTTAAGCTACGTTCTATGGTACTCAATGCAGAAAAAACAGGAGTTCAATCCACTTCTATAGATGATAAACGTATTACCTCTGTTGGCCGATTTATTAGAGCCTATAAATTAGATGAAGTGATGCAACTTTGGAATGTTTTCAAGGGTGATATGAGCTTGGTGGGGCCAAGACCTAATGTAGAAAAAGATGTAGCTCTTTATACTGTCGAAGAGAAAAAACTTCTTTCAGTTAAACCTGGGGTTACCGATTTATCTTCTATTGTTTTTTCAGATGAGGGCGAAATACTGAAAGGAAGTCAAAATCCAGATCTTTCTTATAATCAAATTATCAGACCATGGAAAAGTCGTTTGGGTTTGTTCTATATTGTACATCGATCTTGTATTGTAGATTTTAAACTCCTGATTATTACCATTATTGCTATTTTTTCAAAACAAACAGCTCTTGGTTTTATTAAAAACATGCTCGATAGTTTTAAAGCAGATGCAGAGCTTATAAAGGTATGTGAAAGAAAGAACTCCCTTTATCCTTTTCCACCACCAGGCAGCCTGAATATTGTCTATGATCTTTAGACGTAAATAAGTTTGACAGGTGGGTAAAGCTTACATATAACAACCCACTTGTAATCATACATATGGAAACCCTTGATCTTAACTTGTTTTTTCACTACGCTAAGAAGTACAAAAAGTATTTTTTATACTTTATTTTTGGAACTTCCTGTCTTGTTTTATTGATCAGTTTATTTTTGCCAAAAACCTATCTTGCTAAGGTTGTTTTTGTTCCAGTTATGTCTGGTGCAAGTAGTTTAGGTGGTTTAGAGTCAAGCTTTGGAGGGCTTTTAGGCGGAGGGTTAGAATTAGTTGGATCTGACAGTACAGAAAAAAAGATCATGGCCATTTTAGATAGCCGTACTTTAATTACGGACATGCTTGATACCTATGCCATCGAAAAATATTTTTATCCAGAACTTTGGGACTGGAATAACAATACTTGGAAGGTGGGTAAAAAAATTCCCTCTCGTTCTCAGATCATAAGTAAACTCAAAACTTCACTTACTATTTCTAGTTCACCAAAGTATAAAACTCTTATTCTCAACATCAAAGGTCCTTCTTCTGATGGCGCTGTTGAAGTTGCCTCAAAAGCAATGCAAACTTTGCAGAAGATCATTTCTGAGAAACAATTCTCTTCTGCTAAGAGACAAAGAATTTTTATCGAGAAACAATTGGTTCAAAAACGTAAAGATTGGCTAAATTCTGGTAAGGAATTAGCTAATTATTATGATCAAAGAAAAATTTCACCAAGCTTGGGGCAAATAGATGTCGATGTATCAACCGACATTGTTCAAAATATATGGGAACTGAATTTAGGCAATGATCTTAAAAAAAATCTTGGTGCTGCTATGCCCATTACGCATGATTCAGCTTATTCTGAGGATATAAAAATTTTGAAAAAACTGGGGCAGGTGAATAATATTCCACATCATATTTACCTTCAATATCTTGAGTTGAATCGTCAGGTATTGAGTACAATCAATTCTATGATCTCTCAACGATACTATATGGCCATGATTAATGAAACAAAAGAAGAACCTTCTTTTGAGATTATTGATGATGCACGTGCTGCGGGAGTTGTATTTCCACGACCTTGGTTTTATCTGTTTATTTCTTTAGTGATGACAAGCTTTTTTTCTCTTTTTGTTATTTTTACAAAAATATTTTGGGACGAAATTAAAAAGAACATTAAACTATGACAAGAAATTTTTTCATAAAAAATTTTATTATATTTACAGTGTGCTTTTCTTATTTACTTTCAACGATGCCTCTTTTTGCCCAAAGTGGTTTTGGCCAAGCTATTGGTAGAAGAAAAAATAATAGCAGTTATACAACTAAAAAAGATGTAACAAGTTTTTCATCTGAAGAAGAGCTTGGTGGTTTTAATAATGAAGAAAATATGTCAAATCGATCCATAACTCAAAATGAAAATTCTGTCGTTGTCCAAACCCAAGTTTACTACAATGTGCATGTTTTAGGGGATGTATCTTCTCCTGGAATTTATCGTATTTTTCCCTCGGAGAGAATTTCAGATGCTGTGACACGTGCGGGTGGTGAAGCGCAGAATGGTTCAAAAAGATTTGTACAACTGAAAAGAAGAGGAGAAAATAAACTTTTAGATTTGATGGATTATCGCTTGAATGGCAATTTAGATCAAAATCCCTATCTCATGGACAATGATGTAGTTTTAGTTCCTATTAAAAAAGGTGAGGTGCGTATTGAAGGCCCGGTCAATAGGCCGGGTGTCTATGAGATTTTGAAACCTATTACTTTAGCGCGTTTAGTGAATTTGGCAGGCAATTTTGCCTCAGGATTTTCCAGCTTAGAATCCATTCGTGTTATCCGTTATGATGATCAGGAACAAAAAAAGGTAATTGAGATTGCATCAGATAAGAATTCTTTAAGTAAATTTTTTGTTCAAAAAGGAGATGTGATTATTATACCCCATGTTCTTCTCGCGAAAAACAAATTTGATTATGATTTAAAACGTATTCCAGGAGATAATATTTTTTATCCCACCATTGATGACAATATTTATGTTATAGGCGATGTAGCTCAACCTGGACCCTATTCTTTTATTCCTCAATACAATGTAAGGCAATACATTAATATGGCCGGTCCATACAAAAACTCAAGAACAAAAAGGGTAAAAATTATCAATCGAGATGGGCAAATAAAATTTGCTACCGGGAAAGAAAGCCTTAACCCTGGTGATACCATTATTGTTCCAGAGAAAGTTGTTACCTGGAGTAAATTTTTAACTTACTTTAGCTCCCTTTCTTCTGTTGCTCTTACATCTTTTGTTTTCTGGGATCGTTTTGGAAATTAATTTTCCTTTTATGTATCAAGCCATTCTTTCGAGTTCTGATCAATTTCTAGAAGGTTTAAAAATAGCAAAACAGGTTGTTCTGCCCAAAGGGCCTTTTAACTCCATTATTATGACCGGGATGGGGGGGTCAAGTTTAGTTGCAGATTTAGTCAATGATATTTTAGGGCACCCTTGTTTATCTATTGTACGTGATTATGGTTTGCCATCTTGGGTTGGGAAAAAAGATCTGGTTATTTGTGCTTCTTATTCAGGCAATACAGAAGAAACTCTTTTTTCCTTTGAGGAAACAATAAAAAAGAATATTCCCCTCATTGTTTTAGCCCATGGGGGAAAACTTAAAGAAAAGGCAAAAGAAAAAAATATTCCTTTTATTCAAATTCCAGAATCTCTTCAACCCAGGCTTGCTACAGGCTATTTTTTTTCCTCACTGATTTATATTCTTTCCACAGTCAGAGAAATTAAATGGGATGTTCAACAAACTTTGGGTGATCTCTCCTTATTTTTAAAACAAAGACTTAAGGCCCAAGAAGAAATTGGGAAACAATTAGCAAAAGAAATAAAAAGTTTTGTTCCCTTGATCTATGCACCAACTGATTTATTTGGTGTGGCTCGTATTTGGAAGATTAAAATGAATGAAAATGCCAAAGTCCAAAGTTTTTTTAACACTTTTCCAGAGGTAAATCATAATGAGATGGTTGGATTTACTCAAACTTTGATGCAAACCGCAATTATTTATCTCAAAAAAAAATCAATGCATCCTCAAATTTTTAAAAGAATGCAAGTGATGGAAGGCTTGCTTAAATACAAGATGCCTTTTTTTCATGTAGAGGCTAGGGGTTCTAATCTTTTACAGGAATCTTTCGATTTGTTATCCATAGCAGATTTTACCACTTATTTTTTGGCTCAAAACTATGGGATTGATCCCGTGCCTGTTCATCTAGTGGAAGAATTCAAAGAAAAATTAAAATGAATCAGAATCATCTTTATGTGATTATACTAGCCGGTGGGGGAGGAACTCGTTTTGCTCCAATAAGTACAGAAGCAAGGCCTAAACAATTTCTATCAATTATCACTTCAGATAAAACGATGCTTGAGGCAACTTACTTGCGAGCACTCCATTTGGTTGATTCTCAATATATTTTTATTTCTACACATCGAGATTATAAATCCCTTGTTTTAGAACAGATTCCCTCTCTTAATGAAAAAAACATTATTACCGAGCCTATAAGAAAAAATACAGCTCCAGCCATTGCCTATATTTCTTATTTTATTTATTGCTCAGATCCAAAAGCTGTTCTTTTATTTATGCCGTCAGATCAATATATTCACGATTTAAAATTAGCTCTTCAAATTTTTAAAGAGGCGGCCAATTTCGTGAGCGAAAATAACATTTTGCTAACTTTTGGTGTTAGCCCTACCTATGCGTCTACTGAATATGGGTATATTCATCGGGAAAAAGAAATTCGAAAAAATATTTATGATGTAAAAGAATTTAAGGAAAAACCAGATGAAAAAACAGCCAAAGCTTATTTAGATTCAGGCCTCTACTCTTGGAACGCTGGTATTTTTTGTTGGCAGGCCAATTTTTTCTTAAAGGAAATTGCTTACTATGCGCCCCAAATTCAAGAGGCCTTAAGTGTTTTTACTTTGAGACAATTTTCAGAAGATAATTTAAAATTTTTTTTTAATCTATCCCCCTCCATTTCAATAGATTATGCCTTGATGGAAAAATCAAAAAAAGTTTCCATGTTTTCTTTTAATGTAGGATGGTCTGATGTGGGAACCTGGGATGGATTAAAAAAACTTCAAAAAACCTACCAATTAAACCTGCCTCCTCAAATCGAGGATTATCTTAAGCTGCACGGATAAGTTCTACTTCAGTCCAGTGCAAAGAAGCCTTCATATTGTAATTAAGAAGCTTTAAAAGTACAATAATCCTCTCTTCAGATGGAATTGGTTTTTCAATAATCCCTATTAAATCTTTTAAAATTCCCTTTCGTACCCGAACTGGCGATCCCGCCAAAAAGGGCACTTTTTTCTCTACAACCCCATTTTCATTACAGGTTGATTTTAATAATTTGATAATTTGAGATTTAAGAGCAAGTGGTTTGTTTTCAGCACAGAGAATTTTTGATACTCCTCGGGTATATTTAACCAGATGAATAAGTTCTCCTCTGTCAAAATCTATTTGCAGAAAAAGATAAGTAGGAAAAAAGGGTTTGATCGAATAAGTTTTAAGTGTTCCTCGATAATTAACTTCCTTTAATTTGGGATTAAAGGTTTCAAAGCCAGCATTCTGGAAAATTTTCGAAACATGATCTTCTCTAAAAGGTTTGGTTTTAATAACATACCATTGAATCATGGATGCCCTCCAAATCCTATCCCATAATAAGTAATCCCATTTTCATGGATGGCTTTTGCATTTAAGAGATTTTTATAATCAAAAATCAAAGGTGTTTTAAGAAGTTGTTTTATTTGTTTATAATCTGGGCTTCGAAACTCATTGGATTCTGTTCCAATGATTAAGGCATGGGCTCCTTTTAAGCATTCATAATTATGAGTAAAATAAGTAAAATCATTTCCATAAAGTAGTTTTATATTATTTAAAGCATGCGAGTCGTAAGCGCAAATCTCCGCTCCCTGTTTTTTGAGTTTTAAAGCCAATTTAATGGCAGGAGATTCCCGAATGTCATCGGTATTTGCTTTAAAAGAGAGGCCCCAAAAAGCAAGTTTAAGATTTTTTAATTTCTGAATTCCTCCAAAGTGATTACAAATTTTTTGGAATAAAAAATCAGTTTGAGATTGATTAGCTTCATAGCCTGCTTCTACAACAGAGAGTTTGAGGTCATTTTTTTTAGCCATATGAAGGAGGGCACGGATATCTTTTGGAAAACAAGATCCGCCAAATCCTAATCCTGGGAAAAGGAAGGAAGGACCAATTCTAGAATCGGATCCAATGCCATAACGAACATCATTAATATTGGCTCCTGTTTTTTCACACAGTTTGGCGAGTTCATTCATAAAAGAAATACGTGTAGCTAACATGGCATTAGCTGCATACTTGGTTAGTTCTGCGCTTTTTATGTCCATGAAAATGAGCCGATCTTTTTGTCGCATGAAAGGGGCGTAAAGTTCAGAGAAGATAGGTTTTAAATCTCCATTATCAATGCCCATAATAATGCGGTCGGGTTTCATAAAATCATTGATGGCATGTCCTTCTTTTAAAAATTCAGGGTTTGAAAAAACCTGAGCAGGAAAAGGAGAGTTTTTAAAAATTTCTTTAATTTTATCACCTGTGCCAACCGGAACCGTACTTTTTGTTCCTATCAAAAGAGATTTTTTTGCTATTTTTGAAATTTGTTCTGCTACACCTAAAACATGGGAGAGATCAGCAGAACCATCTTCATGGGGAGGGGTTCCTACTGCAATAAAAATAATATCCGAATCATTGATGGAATTGGCTAATTCACTTGTAAAACAAAGTCGTCCTAAAGCCAGATTTTGTGAAACCAATTCAGATAACCCGGGCTCATAGATGGTAATTGTTCCTAAACTAAGAGATTCAATTTTTTTATGATCGATATCAACACAGGTGACCTTATTGCCTGCCTCAGCCATCGCTGCTCCCGCAACTAATCCTACATATCCCGTTCCAACAATAGTAATCTTCATAGAAGGTCTCCCAATAGTGCGCCAGGGGCCAAATCGCAAGGCCTAATCTCTTAAGGTGCCTGCTATTGATTTTAATTGTTTGATATAATTAAATATTTTAAACTAAGTGATGGCTTTTGCATCCCCCAGGAAAGAGTTACTAGCCATCCATCGTCGAATTCATCGGCTTAATCGATATCAAATTGATGGCTCTGTTATTTCCAAAGATCGGCATTTTAAACAATACGAAAGGGAGTATCTTTACTGTATTCGAAACTATTTAAGAGTTTCTTCACCTGAAGAAATGAGAACAGCTATTGCTAAGGCAAAGCTTGTGTATGTTGGTGATTATCACACCTTAAATCAATCTCAAAAATCCTTTCTCAAAATTTTAAAACAACTGAGTGAAGATCAAATTCCTTTTGTTGTTGCCATGGAATTTATCCAAAAAAGGCATCAAAGAATTCTTGATCATTATTTACAAGGAAAAATTTCGGATGATCTTTTTTTTAAAAAAACAGGCCTTAAAAAACATTGGTTTTTTGATCTGTGGCCAAACTTTAAAATCTTGTTTGATTTTGCGAAAGAAAAAAATATTTCACTTTATGCCATTGAAACTAATCCTGATGAAGATCAAAGTTTAAAGGGGCGAGACCACATGATGGCCCAAACCATTGCTTGGCTCACTCATAAACATGAAAAAGAAAAAATTATTGTTTTTGTTGGAGATTTACACATTGCCCCCAAGCATTTACCAAACCAAGTTGACAGGCTGTCTCATACAAAATCATCTCGTGTGATTTTATATCAAAATGGGGATGCCATTTACTGGAATTTAGCAAAAAGAAACAAAGAAGACAAAGTTCATGTGGTGCGTATTAATAAAGATTCTTTTTGTCGCATGCATACAGCTCCCATTATTTCACAACAATCTTATCTTAATTGGTTAGAGCATGAAGAAGGCCTCCTTGATTTTTCAGATGCCAAACATACTTTTCTTGAATTTTTAGAACAAATGGCATTTTTTTTAGACATTACCCTTGGGCCAGAGAAAGAAGATATTGAAGTTTTTACTTGTGGTGATTTAACTTTTTTAAATCGTTTGAAAGAATCAAAAAAATTTAAAAAAGCGCGTTTTCGGGAAATTAAAAGACAAATTCTTTGTTCGCAAAGTTATTATTTGCCTGAAATGAAGTATGTTTATATTGCCAAGGTTTCTATTAATCATTTAGCTGAAGAAGCTTCACATGTCCTTAAACACTTGATGTCTGGTGATGAATCTCCTAGGCCTATGCAAGATGCCTTTTATGCCAATATATTAAACGAAGCCCTTGGTTTTTTTGGTTCTAAGATCATTAATCCTAAAAGAAAATGTGCAAGGCCAATGGATTTTAAAAATTTAATTAAAACGCGTGGGGTAGCCAAGTATTTTTTGGAACATGAAAAAGGAATATCGATGGGACAACTGATGAATAGTAACCGCATTGCCTCTTTTAACATTGATCTTTTTCTTAATTTAACACATGCCATCGGCTATTATTTGGGAGAAAGGCTTTTCTTTGCACTGTTAGAAAATAGGTTAACCAAAGAACAAATTCGTTTTTTATATGAAGATCCCTTTGAAGTAGAGGGAGACCCACAAGTGAGATATTTAGAGCTTGAATTCAAATTAAAGGGGCTTAAACTTCCAAGAAAAATATGAAGGTTAATATTGAATCAATTCCCCCAGAGGGATGCCATCTAACCCTTGGACCAACAGAAGGCTGGTTTGTACAAATTTTAAGTTCTATTTTCGGAAACAAATTTTCTGACCCTTCAGGTAAAGTTACACTTAATCGATTGGAAGATTTAGTAACTTTTTTCGCACAGGTAAATGTAGTGGTGAGCTACGAATGTGATCGGTGTTTAAATTCATTTCACAAACCCTATCATTTTGAATTTAAGATGAATCTTTTGCCCCAAATAGATGATGATATTGATTTTGCATCTTATCAGGATCATTGTATCAATTTAGATCATCTCATCCATGAAAGCCTTATTTTAGAATTGCCGATTTCCATACTTTGTAACCCTGAATGTAAGGGCTTATGCATGCAGTGTGGTCACGATTTAAACCTCTCTCCTTGCCCCCTCCATCCAGCTTGACAGCCTAAAATAAGCGTAGTAATGAGGCTACCCCAGATAAGGAGTATCCATGTCGCTGCCAAAAAAGAAAGTGTCTAAGTCTAAGCAAAGAATGCGCAGATCCCATTTAAATCAAAGGGTAGGAAGTCCTTCCATTGCTGTCTGTTCTCGTTGTGGAACTCCTAAACTTTCTCATCGTGTTTGTGAATCTTGTGGGTATTATAATGGGGTTGAAGTGGTAAAGAAGGATGAATTTTAGTCAGGAAAAATTATGAAAAAGCCATCAGGAGTTATTGAGGCCAAGGTTAAGGAAATTATTGCTGAACAATTAAGTTTAAGAGTGGAAGAAATCAAAAATCAAGCTAGTTTTTTAGAAGATCTGGGTGCGGATTCCCTGGATATTGTCGAATTAATTATGGCTATGGAAGAGGAATTTGAAACTGAAATTCCGGATGAAGATGCAGAAAAAATTCTTACTGTTCAAGATACCATCGATTACATCATCCGTAGAGCTTAAGTAGTTTGCCTGTTACACTCCAATGAAAATAAATCTTGTTATCGCTTCAGATCATGGAGGATATGCCTTAAAAAAGGAAGTTGTTTCCTTTTTAAAGACAAATCCTGATCTTTATCAAGTTGACGATTTAGGGTGTGATTCTGAAAACTCAGTGGATTACCCTGATTTTGCCTTGCAGGTTGCACAAAAAATTTCTGATAAAAAAGCTGATTATGGCATTCTCATTTGTGGAACAGGTGTTGGCATGGCGATTACAGCTAACAAAATCAAAGGGGTAAGGGCTTCTTCTATTATTGATCTTTATACAGCCCGTATGGCGAGAGAACATAATAATCTCAATGTTCTTTGTTTAGCTGGGCGTATTTTAACTCCTGCCTCAGCCATTGAGATTGTAAAAACATTTTTAAATACCTCCTTTGCAGGAGGAAGACATCAGAAGCGATTAGACAAAATTACAAAACTGGAAAATTAGATGATGAATCAAAAAAAACTTTCTGAATTTGATCCCGATGTTTTTAACGCTATTGAGCATGAGATTGATCGTCAAGAATACAAACTCGAAATGATCGCCTCAGAAAATTTTGTTTCAAAAGCTGTCATGGAAGCGCTTGGATCAGTTTTTACCAATAAGTATGCAGAAGGTTATCCTCATAAACGTTATTATGGTGGATGTGATTATGCCGATATAGTTGAAAATTTAGCTATTAATCGCGTTAAAGAATTATTTGGTGCCCAGCACGCTAATGTGCAGCCTCATAGTGGTTCTCAGGCTAATATGGCTGTTTATCTTTCGGCTTTAAACCCTGGGGATACCATCATGGGACAAAACCTTTCCGAAGGAGGGCATTTAACTCATGGCTCACCTGTTAATTTTTCTGGTCAGCTTTTTAAGGTGGTTTCTTATGGTTTAAATCCATCTACAGAGCAACTTGATTACGATCAGATTAGGGATTTGGCCAAACAACATAAACCCAAGATGATTGTTTGTGGGGCTTCTGCTTATCCCAGAAAAATTGATTTTGAAATTTTTGCTGATATTGCGCGTGAAGTGGGAGCACGCCTTATGGCCGACATTGCTCATCCTGCTGGTTTGGTTGCAACGGGGCTGCATCCTAATCCCATTCCCCATTGTGATTATGTAACTTCAACTACTCATAAAACCCTTCGTGGTCCCCGAGGGGGACTTATTTTGTGCAAGTCGCAATATGCAACAGATGTGAATAAAAAAATATTTCCTGGAATTCAAGGTGGGCCGCTTGTGCATGTTATTGCTGCTAAGGCTGTAGCTTTTAAAGAGGCTCTTTCTCCTGAATTTAAAAAATATTGTGATCAAATTATTAAAAATGCAAAAGTTTTAGCTGATGTTTTTCTTTCGAGAGGATACAAATTGGTGAGTGGTGGAACAGATACTCATCTTATTTTAGTAAATCTTTCAGATAAAACTATTTCTGGAAAAGAAGCCGAAGAAGCTTTAGGCAGGGCCGGCATTACTGTTAATAAAAACACTGTTCCCAAAGAAACAAGGTCCCCCTTTGTAACCAGTGGCATCCGAATAGGCACCCCGGCCTTAACCACCAAGGGAATGAAAGAAAAAGAAATGAAGCTTATTGGAGCTTGGATTGCAGATGTTTTAGATGATGTGAAAAATGAAACTAAAATTGCTGCAATTAAGAAAAATGTAATTGAGCTTTCTAAATCATTTCCGATGTACAGATAAAAAAATGATAAACTTTCAAGAAAGTATCCAGTGAAGTGTCCTTTTTGTTCAACCCCCGATAGCAAAGTGATAGACTCCCGTCTTTCTGGTGAGGGTGATTTAATTCGTAGAAGGCGAGAGTGTGAAAAATGCCAGAAACGTTTTACCACTTACGAACGTGTTGAAAACGTGCTGCCTGTTGTTGCTAAAAAAGATGGTCGGCGTGAAATTTTTGATCGTTTAAAAATTGTTCATGGACTTAAAAAAGCTTGCGAAAAAAGGCCGGTTTCCATGGATGTTCTTGAAACTTTAGTAAACAAAATTGAAAGAGAGCTTCAGGAAAGTGGTGAGAAAGAAGTAAGTTCTTCTGCCATTGGTGAAATGGTGATGGAGGCTCTTCATCAAGTAGATGCTGTGGCCTATGTTCGTTTTGCCTCTGTTTATCGCTCTTTTAAGGATGTGAATCAGTTTATGAAGGAGCTCGAGCATCTTCTTAAATCCAGAAACAAATGATAGAGCCTCGATGTATGAATGATAATTTTTTCATGGAGCGTTGTTTAAAGCTTGCAGCAAGAGGGGCTGGTTTTGTTTCACCCAATCCCATGGTGGGTTGTGTGATTGTTAAAAATGGAAAAATAATTGCAGAAGGATATCATCAAAAATTTGGGCAAGCTCATGCCGAAATTAATGCCTTAAAAAAAATTAAGTTTCAAGCAAAGGAGGCAACTCTTTATTGCAATTTAGAACCTTGCTTTCATCAAGGCAAAACCCCACCCTGTGTTCATCAAATTATTAATTCTGGTGTGGCTCGTGTTGTTGTAGGAAGCCTGGATGCTAATCCTCAAACAGCAGGTAAAAGTTTAGCCCTTTTTCAAAAAAATAAAATTCAAGTCACAAAAAATATTTTAAAAGATGAGTGTTTAGAATTGAATCGATCTTTTTTTAAATGGATTAAACTTAAGCTGCCCTATGTTGTGCTTAAATCTGCCATTAGTTTGGATGGTAAAATTACTCCTGCTGGGAAAAAAACAGGATGGATTACTGGAGTTAAAGCCAGGGAGAGAGTGCAAGAAATTCGTGCAGGGTGTGATGCTCTTTTAGTGGGAATAGGCACTGTTTTAAATGATGATCCCAGGCTGAATGTAAGAAATAAAAAACTAAAACAACCTGTTCGCATTATTTTAGATACTCATTTAAAAATTTCTCCAAAAGCACGCATATTTTCTGTAAAAGTGGGGCGCATTGTTTTGTGTACCTCAAAAAAATCTTTTTTAAGTCTTAAGGCAAAAGCACTTGGGAAAAAAGCTACATTTCTTCCTGTTTCACTTGAAGGAGGCTACATTAAACTTCCAGAATTACTTCAAAAATTAGGTAAAATGGGAATAAGCTCCCTTTTGGTAGAGGGAGGGGCCAAAGTGAATACTTCTTTTCTAGCAAAAGGCTTAGTTGATGAAATTATTTTTCATAGATCCTCCCAAAATCAAGGACCAAAAGCACTCAAAATGACAACTAAACCATTGAAATCATTAATAAAAAAACGAAAATGGCTTTTAAAGTCTGTCCAGCCCTTGAGTTCTGATGATTTTGAATTAGTTTATCAAAAATGACCTTCTTGTCTTTTTAAGGAAACTTTTCTTATACTCCAGCCGATAGTGCAGACATATCTATGACTAATCGCGTTGGTCCCACATCGCCACAAATTCCTGCATCCGACGAGATCAAAAAAGACGGTTTGGCGGGATATTTTCATGCTCTTCTTGATCTCAGAAAATCAGGCATGCCACCACCTGATTTAGTTCCCGGGAATGAATGGCCTAAATCAGGTTATCGAATTTTAACTCGCTCTCGCAATTCAGAAGCAACGGGCCGTGTGTTGGGTTATCCCCTCATTTACTACGGCACTAAAATTCGTGATTGGATGGGACTAGACCCTCTAGAAACACCTCCTCCCCAAAAAATGGCTGTGGATTCCCTGATGGAAAGTGTCATGGCCCCCTTGCCTCAAGCGCAAGGAATGGCACAAGGGCAACAGCAGTTTCGAGTGGCGCAAGGAGCACAAATTACTGACACCAGGGCCTTTGAAGTGGCTCAATATAATTTTATGGGGCCTTTAACGAAGCAAGCCTACACAAGCACAAGGCAGCAAATTGTAGATTTATATGAGGCCGAAAAACCCATCAAGGATGAATATTTAAGACGTAAGGCCCAAGTGGGAGCACCAGATGTAAGTGGGTTGCAAAGAGCTACCATGGCTAGGGATCAAGCCATTCGTGCAAATCCCTATCTTCAAAGTCGTGGAATTAATGTTCAAGAATTTCAAATTCTCCAAAAAAGGCGAGAGTATGAAGAAACTTTAATGCCTTCTGCAGGAGGGCGTCTTTTTGCTGGGGCTTATGCTTACACTGAAGATGAAAAAGGTTTTTTAAGAGCCAGAGCCTTTGGTCAGGAATTTTTGTACGTTCGTGAAACCATTGCCAATGCGATTAGTCACATGATGAGACGTGGTGCCAGAGAGGCCGAATGGAAACCTTTGGAAGATTTAGCGGTGGATGCGGAGAAAATTTACTTGCGACTCGTGGAAGGAAAAGAACTACGTGGTGCTGATACAGAAAAGCTCCGTTTAGTACGAGCCACAGCCTTTCCCTATGAGATGGATTGGAACAAGTTTCGATCCGCAGAGCTTACCACAGTGAAGGCTTCCTGGGATCAAGTGAAAGCTCATGAGGAGGCCTTTAAGGCATCTACCAAGCGTTATATGTTAGGCATGGGTGATGTAGCCATGAGACTTAATCGCCAGGCCGAACTTACCTCCATGTCGCGTGAAAAACTGGATTACGAATTTCAGATGGTTCGTTTGAAAGAAGAATTTTCTAAGGTGGAAATGCGGGGAGTAACTGCTGCTGATAGAGCCCACTTTGATGATCTCTACAATCGCTACATAAAGGAATACAAAAAATATCGTGAATACTGGGAAGCTTTTATTTCAGGGGATGATGTGAAGGCCAGAGAACATGCCCGAAATGCCAAGGATAAAATGGTCGATTTTATGTTGGTGATGGAATTGCAATTGGCTTTGTATGATCTTTTCGAAAAATATCATGTTCCGGGCCTGCCCTCGGCCGTTTCGTTTAGTTACAACAATACGATGAGAACAGTGGACGAGGCGGTAAGAAATCATCACGTTTCTTGGACAGGTATTCGTGACTTTTTTCGTGAGGTTTTAAGCTTAACTCCCGAGATAGCCAAAGAAATTGGTATCAAAAATGTGGGAATTAAAGGCCGCAAAGTTTTCGATTTAAATTACATTGATGGTTTGGCTACTAACTTGGGGTTAACTGCTTTTGGAAATCGTGGGAAAAAAGTGGTGTATGTGGGCATGGATGGAAAATCCTACCTCATGGCACAAACACCCCCTCATTCTTTAACTCACATGATGAGTGGAGCCCAAACGGGTTTGGCAGGATTACAACTTGCAGATGATGTAAGTCGGCAATCTATTTTATGGCGTGGCAACCATAATGGCATTATGGAATTTTATACCATGTTGGGTTTGGGAATCCTGGGTTTTGAAGCTCCCCAACAAGCTCAAGGTGGTGCTGCCAAAGTACCCATATTTGGAGATTATTTAAGAGAAAGAGCGGTGGTGGTAGAACGTGATGAAGGAAGTGGAGGCGCCAATGCCAAGATTATTCAATTTCTCATGCGCGAAACTCCCATTCTTTCCTACACTGCAGGTACGCGCATTGTGAGTATTGGAGGTTCTCACTTTTTTATCGACTACAAGGGAGATCCTTCCCAGGTTTTAGCTTATGGAATTGTAACTGATCGCGCCACCTCAGGACAGGATGCCAAAATTTTCATGGAAATGAATGAATCTGCAGGAAGAACTGGCTATGGAGTGATAGTTGCTAATTTAATCCATGATGGTTCACGTCGTTTACCCGAACCTACCTGGTTTTTAGGGTCTGAAATGACAGAATCCATTGTAGGGAACAGTGATATTAGAACCATGCTTAATTTTGGACCCAGAGATGTGGCGCAACATGTTGGTATTGGGCAGGTTCTTCATTCGGGAGGTTATCCAAGCGCAGCTGAGTGGAAAACTTATGTTCCTGGGCAATTCAGAGACAAATTTGGAAATGTGATGAGTGAAAGACAAGCCTATGTTCAGGGTCTTCAATTGCCAGCGGCAGTAATGACAGCCGATCAAAGATTAACGGCAGCTAGTTTTGATTTAGTGGTACCTCCTCCTATTAGTACCCAACAAACAACAAAGAAAGCCGAGCTTGATCTCCTTTCTGAAGATGAACGCAGGCAAAAATCCATAGAAGAAGTGGATATTCATATTCGAGCCAGAATGGGCCGATTAGCGCAAGCACAAGGGTTGTATAAAAGTGAACATGAAGCTAATTTTAGGATGACCACACGTCAAGAGGTTGTGGCAGGAAAAGTTGTAACGCGTGCAGCGGGGGCCGTGCCTGCAGTTGATAAAAAAGAGAGGGGGCGAAAATTAAGTGACACAGGTTGGGTGTATGGGATGAATCAGTTAGAGGCTGCCTTACCTGCAGATCAAGCGAGAGCTCTTTTAGGGGATGCTTATAGTTTTGACAAAAATCCAAAGAAAGAAGCCCTTGGCAGAAAATATTTAAATGAAGCAGCCCAATGGGGAGCTGCAGTTGCCAAAAGTTTTAAAGATCAAGGCCTTACAGCAGATGCACTGGCCCTGGATTTAGATAAAATTATGTGGGATCATTTTTTCCCTTTAAGTGCCGACAAGGCCAAAGAAGTGTGGAATGCCGAATTTAATGCCAGAGTTCAAAGAAATGGAAGTCGTTTTAACTTAGAAGAAGTGATTAATATCAATCCTCTGTGGGTAGCCTTTATGAAGGGCTATAAAAAAGAGTTTGGTCGTCCTCCTGTTTTATTTAGTTCTACCATGGCCCCGCGACTGGCTGCGATTGCCAGATACATTGATACGAAGCCCTTGGTGAAAGAATTTTTTGAAATTGTTTTAGAGCGTCCTGGAATTACTTCAGCCCAAGCCCAGGCACTTTTAACTCCAGAAGCCCTTGATGCTAATCCCCGTATTGTAACACGCACCGATATTGCCAAAAAAACAGCTGAGCTCATGGGTCGTTTTCGGAGCAATGGTTATACCCTGGCTGGATTTAACGAGATTGAAAAAGAAGATCTTAAAGCTATTCTACGAGGTTATCATGCCGATCCCTTTATGGGTCATCATGCGGATGTTCACTTAAAACTTCGTTCCATTGTTCCCTATGCCATGTTGGTAGATGATCGCAGTGAGAATATTGACGCCGCTGTTGCACATGCGGGGGTTACGGGGATTGAAATTCAACCCTGGACCGAATCTCCCAGGCTTTATGTAACTACCAATATTGAGAGCGATAGGAAACAACGTCTTAATCAAGCCCGATCTGGCCAGGCTTTGGGAGCCATGAGGATGATGTTAGACCCCGAATCCAGGGGGAGAAAGGTTGTTTTAGAGGCCAGAAATAAAATGGAGCGTGTTCCGGGGCTTAAGGATTCTTTTGTTGATATTTCTTACAGCAACGAAATGCGTAAGGCCTATTATGATTTACCCAGAGATATTGCAGGCCAATGGGTAGGAACTGTTAGAGATGAAGTGAGGCAGAGAGTGATTGTTTTAAGACAAAGACACAGTCAAATTCGAAGAGAGCTTATTGCTTTGTTTAATGACCCTCAACTTTTTGCAAATCCTGCAGGAGGCACTGCTATTGCTTTTCCTCCAGTAGCCTTGAAAAATGCCAAAGAACTTCTTGATCCGGATGCACGGGATAAAAAAACAGGGGCTCTTGCTGAAATTAAAAGTGATGCTGATTTTGAAATGGTGGAAAATGTGGTGAGAAATATTCCCGATGCTGCCAAAAAGGCCAGAGCACAAGCCATGGTGGCAGAACTTAAAAAACGTGATTTGATTGATCTCTATGAGGAAACAATTGATCCCAAGGATAAAAGAAAAAGAAGTGGTAAAACATCTGCTCTGGGAACCATCAAAAGATACTGGGGAAAAGTCACCAAACATGTGCCCTTAGTGGGTGGAGCCGTTGTGTTAAGCGGGCAACACGCCATAGGAGATATTTTAATAGCGTCGGAGTTGAAGCTTTTCACTTTAAGTTTTGCCAAAAATTTAGCAACCCGTGATGGTCAGAAATTAATAAAGTTGGGTCTCTACATGGATGGTGACACAGATGGCGTAAAGTGGAAAATGTTAAACTTAAGACGTTTGAGAGATAAGGATCTGGGTGAGATGCCCATAGAAGAACAAATTGATGCCTATGGTATTGTAGCCGATCGTCTTATCAGACGTTATGGTAACGACTTGGTTGATACCATGGCTACCGATGCGCGCTTGTCTGAAGGTTTAAGAACAAGAGTTGGTGAAGATAAAAAAGAATTTAAAAAAGCGGTTGATCAAATGGCTACTGGGGCCAGGCAAATGATGGCAGGTTTGGCTGAGGCCTATGTGGGGGCTGAAGAATTAGTTGAAGGATTTAAGACTTTGATGGGAGATGAAGATCATTTCTATGACAATTGGATTTTAGAAGGGGCCTTAGAATTGGTTCGTGAGAAATTGCGTCCTGCTTTAAGAAGAGCTGAAGCTGAGAGAGAACGTGTATGGGCTACTCGGGGTGATATTAATTTAGCAACTCTTGATACCAATTCTCGTTTTGCCTATATTGCTCTTTCGGGTTTACAAGATTTTGTAGGAGGAAGAAATTCTGCTTTTGGTGCCTTGTTGGAAGAAGCCAAGGCCAATCTGCTTGATATGGGTTTTGAAGTCGCCTTCCGCACAGCACTCGATCTTCCCAAAGAGATTAACAATCTCATGAAAAATAAAACAGCTCAGGATGTGGCCAAACGCATGATCGAAGGCAGTCCCGATAGAGCCGAAGCCAGATTAAGAAGTGCAGCCCTGGATTTAAAGGTGGCCTATGATTATGATCAAAAGCGGGCCAAGGAAGAATATACACGTCTTGGTAAAGCTACCTGGGTGATGTCTTTAGAATCAGATCGCAGAGCTGTAGATGCCATGATTGAAAGAATTTACAACGAAGTTTTCCCCGGTGGAGATGGAATTTCGGCATCCAGAGAAGTAGCAAGAGCAACTCCTCCAGCGCCTGTTCCTGTGGCCTCGCTACCAGCTCCAGTAGCTGCAGCCATTCCTACACCTACTCCTGTTGGGCTTACTCCAACATTGGGAAGAGGCTTGGGGGGTTTAAGCGGTTTAAGTAGAGGTCTGGGTGGTGGTTTAGTAGGGGCACAGCGCGCTGTGCCCCTACCAGAAGTGCCCGTAGGGGCACCGCTTGCTGCTCCTCTTACTCCAGAAATTAATGGACTTTTAGAGGGGTATGCTCTACTTGGGGACGAATTTGGAAGAAGGAGAGCTACAGGTCGCATACCTAGTAGGGGCCTAGATCAGCGGGTGGCAGATCAATTTTTTGCTGGTGACAGAGATGAAGCTCAAAGTTATGGACCAACAGTGATGGCGCTTGGAATTGTAGCCATAGAAAGTGGGGATGAAAGCTTGAACTTAGAATTTGAAGATTTATTGTATGAATTACGAAGTGATCAATCTGGTGCAAGAGCCCGTAATCTTGGTGTCTTGGGTGCCAGAGGTTTAGAAGTGGCCAGATCTCCTGTTTTAGCCCGTTCTCTTCTTCCATAGGTAAAGTCCTTTAAGCAACCAATTTTTTCTTGATGAGGTTTAATTCTTTTTCCAAAAGATCAAGACGGTTTTCTTGATCTTTTTTGTTAGCAAGAGCTTCTCGGAGGATATGGTTAATAAAAGTTTGGTAAGGAGACCCTCTTTGAGCTGCTATTTTTCGAACAGATGATAGAAGGTCTGAATCAAGGTTGATCGTAATTTTAATTTTATGTGTTTTTAGCATCTGTGCCCGCAAACATTTTGTGCCTCGTTGATCAATTTTTAAATCATCAATTTTTGGTTGTTTCATAATAAAATCTCATCGAACTCCATAATTTAACTTACCATATTAATATGTATTTTACCATACTTTTTTAATTTTAACAAGGGTGATATTGGAGATTTAGGGGCGTACTTTTATGGCACTCAACTCCGCGATTGGCTCTGCGAACAAGCAGATTTTTACTAATCTTTACGCCAATCTAATCTAACTAAGCGTTATCTTGACTTACCGCGTCAGGACACTCTATTGAACTTTAAGGCCATTTTTTGATTCTTGAATTTTAATGAAAATAGAAGTATATTTAAATTAATGCTTAAAACACTAGAAGCAACAATTGAACGCGATGGTACAGTCAGGCTAAAAGAACCCATGAAACCCCAAAAGCCATGCCGTGCCCTTGTAACCATTCTTGATGAATATCCCCAGATTTCTACTGATGCCCTTTTTAGTGAGAAAGCTCTTGCTGAAGGTTGGCTTAACCCTGAAGAAGACAAAGCATGGATCCACTTACAAAAGGCACAGTAGTTCTTGTGCCATTTCCATTTTCAGATTTATCAAATGCTAAAATGAGACCCAGCGTTGTTTTGGCTCATGCGGGGCACAACGATTACATTTTGTGCCAAATTACCAGTAATCCTTAATGCAGACCCTAATGCAATTAAACTGGATGATCATTCTTTTCAAAAAGGATCATTATCTCGAATTAGTTTTGTTAGACCCTCCAAACTTTTCACAGCAAACAAAGAATTAATCTTTTCTGAAGTTGGCTTTCTCAATAAAAGAAAAACAAATGAAATTATCCATGCAGTTGTTTCCTTATTAACTTCATAAAAAATAGATCAACTAGATTCCCGCTTCTTGCCTCGGCGTAGCCTGGATCGCGGGAATGACAATGGAGTTCTGGAATCATGAAAATCATCCATCCCTTTTCCATTGTTTTATGCGACGGCTTTTGCTAGAGAGAGTGGATGTTTACAGGCCTGGTTTTAGGCACAGCAAAAGTTGTTGCTCTTGTTAAAAAAAAGACAACGGCCAATCTTGCTCTTACCCCCAATTTTAAGCTTGGAAAAGTTTCCTTGGGTGACAGCCTTGCCATTAATGGCTGTTGCTTAACAGTGGCAAAAAAAAATAAGGGCACTCTTTTTTTTGATGTTTCCACTGAAACTTTAAAAAGAACTAGTTTGGGGGCGAAGCAAAAAGGAGATTTGGTCAACCTCGAAAAATCCCTTCGTCTCGGAGATAGGTTGGGTGGGCATTTGGTTTTAGGACATGTAGATGATGTTGGAAAAGTTTCTGGCATCAAAAAAAATAAAAAATTTTGGGAAATAGAATTTGTTTATTCACAGAAAGATGCACGGTATCTTGTTTCTAAGGGATGTATTACAGTGGATGGTGTAAGTTTAACTGTAAATTTAAAGAAGGGTCTCCATCAGGATTCTCGTTTTGTAGTTTATGTCATTCCTCATACCTTGAAATGGACTACATTTCATGCTTTAAAAAAGGGGGATGCGGTTAATTTAGAGTACGACATCATTGCTAAATACGTGGAGAAAAAATATGGATTTAAAAAGCCTCACTGAATCTTACAATCGTGTTCAAAATGCAGCTCATGCCCTGGCACAAGGTGAAGTGATTATTCTTGTTGATGATGAAGACAGAGAAAACGAAGGGGATTTTGTAGTTGCTGCCGAAAAAATAAAACCTGAAATAATTAATTTTATGTCCAAACATGGGAGAGGCTTGGTGTGTTTGTCCCTCACTGAAGAAAAGGTAAGTCAGCTTGATTTACCCATGATGGTAACCGATAACCAAAGCCAACATCAAACTGGTTTTACAGTATCCATCGAAGCAAGAATGGGAGTAACAACGGGCATTTCAGCTCAAGACAGGGCTCACACGGTTTTAACAGCCATTAAGGATGATTGTCGCCCATCAGATTTGGTGCGGCCTGGGCATATTTTTCCACTTCGAGCCCGCAATGGCGGGGTTTTAGTGCGTAGCGGGCATACAGAAGGTTCGATTGATTTGTCCAGGTTAGCAGGCTTAAAACCATCTGCTGTTATTTGTGAAATTTTAAAAGATGATGGAACCATGGCGAGGCGTCCTGATTTAGAAGAAATGGCCAAAAAATTTAATTTTTGCATTGTTTCTATTGCCGATTTGATCAAATACCGCATGCGCTACGAATCTTTGATTCATAAAGAGGCAGATGTAAAACTGCCCACAGAATTTGGTGATTACACACTCCAAGTTTTTACAAATACAGTCAATGATCAAGAATACGTAGCTCTTTGTGTTGGAGAAATTAAATCTACGGAGCCAACTCTGGTTCGTGTTCATTCCGAATGTTTAACAGGGGATGTTTTTGGTTCGCTTCGTTGTGATTGTGGTCCCCAGCTTCATGCAGCTCTTCGCATGATTGCCGAAAAAGGAAATGGTGTGCTCTTGTATGTAAGACAAGAAGGACGAGGGATTGGGCTTGTCAATAAAATCAAGGCTTATGCTCTTCAAGATCAGGGCTATGACACAGTAGAAGCTAATGAAAAATTAGGATTTAAAGCTGATTTACGTGATTATGGAGTAGGAGCTCAAATATTGGCAGCTCTTGGTTTGCAGAAAATTCGCCTGTTAACAAATAATCCAAAAAAAATTATTGGTCTTGAAGGTTACGGGCTAGAAATTGTTGAAAGAGTTGCAATCGAGATGAATCCCACGGATCATAATTCCAACTATTTAAAAACAAAAAAAAATAAGTTAGGACACTTATTGCAGAAAATATGAACTTTAAGATGGATCCCCGCCGGAGTTTACCCTCACGAAGGTGGGGGCGGGGATGACAATGAAGGGTCAGATGA
This sequence comes from Deltaproteobacteria bacterium RIFCSPHIGHO2_02_FULL_40_28, assembly GCA_001798135.1. Lineage (GTDB taxonomy): Bacteria > UBA10199 > UBA10199 > UBA10199 > 2-12-FULL-40-28 > 2-12-FULL-40-28. Next base: position 106,492 of record MGRJ01000024.1, read on the forward strand.
CAGTTTGTTATGAAGCAAAAATCTGGAAAAATTAAAAAAATTAAAAAGAAATGGCGCATAGCTATTGTGGTTTCACAATTTAATCGTCCCTTGTGTGAAAACCTTGTCATGGGCGCTCAAAAAGCTTTGAGTGAAGCAGGCATTCTCTTGGATGAAAGTGATATTTACCGGGTTCCTGGTGCTTTCGAAATTCCACTGATAGCTAAAAAATGTGGGCAAAAATTAAAATACGATGGCATTATTTGTTTGGGTGTTGTGATCAGGGGAGAAACTCCTCATTTTGATTACATTTGTCAGGGCGTAACAGCGGGTGTAATGCAGGTAAGCCTAGATTTAAATAAGCCACTTGGTTTTGGTGTGCTTACGGTAAATACAGAAGAACAAGCAAGAGCCAGAAGTAGTGATGATAATTACAACAAAGGAAAAGAAACAGCCTTGGCTGTTCTGTCTATGTTGGAGATTTTATAATTTTAAATTTTATGGGTAATCGAAGAAAAGCCAGAGAATGCGGTTTGCAAATTCTCTACCAAATTGATTTTACGAGTAGAAAATTACAAGAAGTAGCAACGGTTTATTGGACTGATCATCCCGAAGTGGAGGAGGTTGCTACTTATTGCCACTCTCTTTTAGAAGGAACTTTGCGTAATTTACCCGAAATTGATATGATTATCGAAGAAGCGTCTACAAATTGGAAAATGTCGCGCATGGCAGCAGTTGATCGTAATATTTTAAGACAAGCTACTTACGAATTAATTTATCAAACTGATATCCCAGCCTCGGTTATTATTAACGAGGCCATAGAAATTTCTAAAAAGTATGGAACCGAGGAAAGTCCAAGTTTTATTAATGGGATTCTTGACAAGATAGCTAAAATCAAACGATTATAGAAATTAAAATTGATGCATCATTTAGTTTTTTCATCAAAGGCCTTTGATAAGATCCCGGTGGATTGTGCTGTAGTGACGGCTTTTTCCAACCATATCCCCTTGACAGGAAATGCAGCCTTACTCGATTGGCGTCTTAATGGACGTATTTCGCGTTTGATTATGGATGGCCGTTTTAAAGGAGGATTTCAGGAAGCTATGCTTCTCCCTTCTGAAGGTCGGGTTAAGCCTCCCTTGATTATGGTTTTTGGACTTGGCTCTTCCGGACAATTTAACGAATCTTTGATTGGTACATTTTCGAGTATTCTCCTTGAAAAATTGGCTAATCAGAAAGCCAAAAGTTTTTTAATTTCCTTTACTGATATTTTTGAAGACCGCTTTGAATGGCGCAATGCTGTAAGGCTGCTTGTTTCTAAACTCCACGATTTTCCCATCATTGAAGATGTACATTTTTGTGAAACTACAGAATGTATTTACGATGTCAAAAAAAGGCATATGGATTTTGGGATGACCATGGACGTTACCTTCGAACTATAGGACCCGCTCTGTTTCAAGGATATGTTTTCTTGACGACTACACCAAAGTACGAGATGAAGTTTCTGTGGAAACGGATGAAACTCTCATGTTGGCTTATCAAAAAGGGGATGTGAGAGCCTTTGAGGTTTTGTTTTCACGTTACCAAAGAGAAATCTATGGGTATCTTTATCGTAATTTAGCTGCTGATCAAAATAAAGATGAAGCTTTTCAAGAAGTTTTTTATCGAGTTATTCGTTCAGCGCCTACTTATACAGTAACTGCAGGGTTTGCAACCTGGCTTTACACCATTGCTAGAAATTATTGTATTGATCTTTCTCGCAAAAGAAAACTTCCCATGCAAAATCGGTTAGACACCAAAGAATCAGGCGCGGAGAGTGATGGAATAGAAACCATCCCTGATTTGAAAACCAATCCTCATAAAGAAATGGGACTTAAAAGTTTGAACGAAAAATTAGAGAGGGCACTTACGCTTATTAATCCTGACCAAAAAGAGGTTTTTTTATTGCGTGAAAAACAAGGTTTGTCTTTTGAAGATATTGCTCAAATTGTGGGGGTTTCTCAAAACACAGTGAAAAGTCGGATGAGGTATGCAGCCCTTGCTTTAAGGGATGAATTAAAAAAAATGGGAGTTTTAGACCTAGAAGAGAGTTAAATCGTTTTTATACTTACAACTATTAAAGGGATAGGATTATTTGAATTTAGAAAATAACATCATCGATTTAGAAGAAGCAAATGAAATCAAGCAGTTAAGGGCTTTGTATGCCAATTTACCCAATCCCCTACCTTCTAAAGAACTCACTCATGCCATTTTAAGCAAGGCCTGGGACGAGAGTATTAAGCTTAAAAAACAAGCAAGAAAGGGCCGATTCGTGTTATTGGTAAAAGCCCTATCGGTTATTACCCCTATTTTTTTAGTTATTTTATTTACCCAGTCAGATCTTTTTCAAAAAGAAGAGCTTGTAGCTCCTAACTCTTATGAATACCCCTATAGTTTTAATGCTGCAAAATCATTTTATGGTTTTAATTCCCAAGCTTCGGGCTTGGTAGCTGATGTTTTAGAAGTGGGTTTACCTACCATGGCTGATCATGATCAACAAAAGGTACAAGAAACAGCTAGGCGCGAGTTTGATGCTGATTTTCTTTTGATGAGAGGACGTCGTTTTAAGGCCTTAGGACGTATGGATTTAGCCTTAGTTGATTTTGAAACCCTGATGAATCTCTATCCCGATTATACTTACATGGGTGATGTGTTGATGTATAGGGCCCAATGCTATGCCTTTTTAGGTAACTATCCCAAGGCTGTTGAAAGTATGGAAATTTATGCTAATTATTTTCCATCTAAAAGGTCACTCGTAGAACCCATGATCGAACAATTAAAAATCCAAGCCGAATCCCCAAATGGCTTGTCAACTCCTTAAAATCCCTTATAAAAATACACCTTTACAAATTAGTTTTGACAAGATAATCTCAAAAAATGTCAGTTGTTGGAAGTCGAAAACAAACGATTATTTCGAAATTTAAAACCCATGGAAAAGACACGGGTTCACCTGAGGTTCAGATAGCTATTATTTCTCAAAGAATTACCGATTTAGCCCAACATTTTGAAGTTCATAAAACGGATCATTCTTCCCGTCGTGGACTTTTAAAATTAGTAGGCCAAAGACGGAAACTTTTGGGATATTTAAGACAGTCTGATCAAAACCGGTATTCGAAATTAATTCGTGAATTGGGAATAAGAAAGTAAGTAGAAAAGACGAGGTGGTTGGACTGATAGTAAAAATCATAAATGTTTATGGTTTCCACTATCAGGACTAATCAAGTACCCACTCTTTAAATCTTACTTAAAATATTTTCCAAAAATAATGAGGAAAAAATTATGCAAAGAACACGTGCGTCTGCCCTTGTTGGCAATAAGGAAATTATTATCGAAACAGGCAAATTAGCCAAGCAAGCAGGAGGTTCAGTTACTGTTCAGTGTGGAGATACAGTGGTGTTAGTAACAGTAACTGCTGCTCCCAATATAAAAGAGGGGGTTGATTTTTTGCCTCTTACCGTTGATTTTGTCGAAAAAACATTTGCAGCTGGTAAAATTCCAGGTGGATTTTTTAAACGAGAAGGAAAACCCACAGAAGTAGCCACTCTTGTTTCTCGTTTTATCGATCGCCCCTTAAGGCCCATGTTTCCCGAAGGTTATTGTTATGAGACTCAAGTGATTGCAACCGTTCTTTCTTACGATCAAGTTAACGATCCAGATACTTTAGCCATCATTGGAGCCTCGGCAGCCTTAATTCTTTCTGATGTGCCTTTCCCAAAACCATTAGCTGGTTGTCGTATTGGCCGTATTGATGGGCAATGGGTTATTAATGCTACAGCAGGTGAAATGGAACAAAGCGATATTGATTTGATTGTAGCAGGAACCGAAGATGCCATTGTGATGGTAGAAGGGGGAGCTAGTGAAGTAGCCGAAAAAGATATGATTGAAGCAATTTTAACGGCACATAAGGCCATCCAGCCTATTATCCAAATCCAAAAAGATATTTTAGCCAAGGTAGCCAAAGAGAAAAAAGTTGTTGTGCTGCCTGAAAAAGATCAAAACATCACTCAAAAAATTAAAGGGTACGAAAAACAAATCCGCGATTCTATGCTGATTAAAGAAAAACAAGCGCGTTATAAAACCCTTTCTGAAATTAAGGATAAAATTAAAACAGAATTGTTTCCAGAGGGTGATTCACCCAAGGGTGGTTTACCCAAAGGAAGCGAGCCAACCCCTGCGCAATTAGGGCAATTAGCTGACGACTATGAAGAAACTAAAGGGGCAATCATGCGTCAGATGATTTTAAAAGATCATAAACGCATTGATGGACGATCTTTAACCGATATTCGCCCTATTTCCTGTGAAGTAGGCATTCTTCCCAGAACCCATGGGTCTGGTTTGTTTACTCGTGGTGAAACTCAAGCTTTAGTTGTGGTTACATTAGGAAGTGCTGATGATGCTCAAACCATCGATTCGATCTCTGGTGAATCAAGCAAAACTTTCATGCTGCATTATAACTTTCCTCCCTTTTCAGTAGGTGAGGTAAAGTTTTTAAGGAGCCCTGGTCGTCGTGAAATCGGCCATGGAGCCTTAGCCGAACGTTCTTTGGTTCGAATGCTTCCAAACCAAGAAGAATTTCCTTATACAATTCGAATTGTTTCAGAAATTCTTGAATCTAATGGTTCATCTTCTATGGCAACGGTTTGTGGAGGCTCGCTTTCATTGATGGATGCCGGTGTTCCTTTAAAAGCGCCTGTAGCTGGAATTGCCATGGGGCTTATTAAAGAGGGGAAAGATGTAGCGATTCTTTCAGATATTTTAGGTGATGAAGATCACCTGGGAGATATGGATTTTAAAGTAACAGGAACCACCAAGGGCATTACTGCTCTTCAAATGGATATTAAAATTGGGGGAGTGGATCGTCAAGTAATGGAGGCGGCCTTAGAACAAGCTCGTGTAGGAAGATTGCATATTTTAGAAAAAATGAAAGAAGCCATTTCGGTACCCAGAGATAGCATTTCTAAACATGCTCCTCGCATTGAAACCATGACAGTAAAACAAGCCAAGATTAAAGATGTTATTGGCTCTGGTGGTAAAAACATTCGCGGAATTATTGATGCAACAGGTGTTAAAATTGATATTGAAGACACTGGTCTCATTAAAATTTTCTCCGCTGATTTTGAAGCCATTGAGGAAGCTAAAAAAATGATTAATGAGTTAGTGGCTGAAGCCGAGGTGGGAAAGATTTATGAAGGTGTGGTAAGGCGTGTGGTTGATTTTGGTGCCTTTGTTGAAATTCTCCCAAAAACGGATGGACTTGTTCACATTTCACAACTTGCTAATTATCGGGTGCGTGAGGTGGGTGATGTGGTAAAAGAAGGTGATCATGTTCGTGTTAAGTGCATTGGTATTGATGAACGTGGTAAAGTAAAACTTTCCATGAAGGACGTGGGGTCTTCCGAAGAAGAAGCAAAAAATTCGTAGTATTTCTTTAAAACAAGTAATCTGTCATTCCCGCGAAGGCGGGGAATCCATTTTTGTCATCGCGGGTATCCCGTAGGGGCAACCCCCTGTGGTTGCCCATAATCGGGCAGGCACAGGGGCCTGCCCCTACAATTAATTGGGTTATTGCAATGACGGAATCAAAAGATGGATCCCCGCCTTTCCGCCAAAGGCGGACCAGCCTCTGGCTGGCGCGGGGATGACTTTTTTTATTTATGAGTTATTTTGAAGCCATTCTTTTAGGTCTGGTGCAGGGTTTGGGGGAATTTCTTCCCATTTCTAGTTCAGGTCACTTAGTTGTTTTTCCCTGGTTCTTTAATTTTAAGGATCCAGGTCTTGCCTTTGATGTAGCTCTTCATTTTGGAACCTTGGCAGCTCTGATTGCTTTTTTCTGGAAAGATTGGATTCAAATTCTCACAGAATCCCGAAAAATATTTTTATGGATTGTGCTTGCCACCATTCCTGCAGCTATTGTGGGAGTTTTGTTCGATGATTTGATAGAGGCCAATGTAAGACATCCTCTTATTGTAGCTACCACCATGGCTATGCTGGGTGTTGTTTTGTGGCGTGCCGATGTGAAGGGAAATTCTCACGGGCAGGGGGCTTCTCTTACTTTAAAAAAGGCCATCATTATTGGTTTGTCACAAACACTTGCTTTAATTCCCGGAGTTTCCCGTTCGGGCATCACAATTACAGCGGCTCTTTTTTGTGGATTAGATCGTGTGCAGGCTGCACGGTTTTCTTTTTTGTTGGCTACCCCCATTACCTTGGGAGCCTGTGTTTTAAAGGCAGATGATTTTTTTAAGGAAAGTTTTTCAGCCCAAGCCCTTGTGGGTATTTTAGTTTCAATGATTGTTGGATTTGTGGCCATTAAATATCTTTTAAAATACGTTCAAACCAAAAATTATTTTCCCTTTGTGATTTACCGTTTTATTTTTGCCATCGTTGTTTTTGGATTGTATTTTTTGAGATAGGAAAATAGGCACTGTAAAAAAGTATATACTTTATTACAGTATTATGTAAAATACTAGATATGAGCCGTTACCTGACCCCTCAAATAAAGAAGGATCTTGAGAAAAAAATGGTCTTTATTGGTGGGCCACGTCAAGTTGGCAAAACCACCCTGGCTCAAGGGTTACTTAAGGACAAAAAGGGGTATATGAATTGGGATGTTGCGCGCGACCGCCAAAAAATACTTAAAAATGAACTTCCTCATGCTTCTTTTTTGGTTCTGGATGAAATCCATAAATATCGGGGATGGCGGAATTACTTGAAAGGGCTTTACGATGATGTTGGTAAGGAAGTTAAAATATTAGTAACTGGTAGTGCTAGGCTTGATTATTACCGAAGGGGAGGGGATTCCCTTCAAGGACGTTATTATTACTTAAGGCTTCACCCTTTTTCCATTGCTGAACTTGCTAGTTCCAAGCCAAAGGATCTGGAAGCATTATTCCAACTTGGTGGATTCCCGGAGCCATTTTATTCAGGGTTGAAAATGGATGCGGAGCGTTGGGCTCTAGATTACCGTGAACGCTTGATCCATGAAGACTTATCTTCCCTGGAGCAGGTGAAAGATCTCGGCAACCTAGAACTACTTATGTTGAGACTTCCAGAATTGGTTTCAAGCCCTTTGTCCGTCAATAATCTCCATGAAGACCTCAGGGTGAACCATGCCACCGTGACTAGGTGGCTTGCCATTTTGGAAAGGCTTTATTCGATTTTTTTTGTTTGTCCTTTTGGTGTTCCTAGGCTTAGAGCTGTTAAGAAAGAGAGGAAGCATTATCATTACGATTGGACAGTAGTAGAGGACTCAGCAAAGCGCTTTGAAAATTTAGTTGGGTCCCATCTCTTGAAATGGGTCCATTATTTGAGGGATACGCAGGGAAAGGCGATGGAACTTTGTTATTTTCGGGATGTCTACAGGAATGAAGTTGATTTTATATTGACCCAAAACGGCAAACCAACCCTTTTTGTGGAATGTAAATGGTCTGACGCTGAAATTTCCAATGGGCTTAGGATTCTTAAAAACAAATTTCCGAATGTTCCTTCCTGGCAGCTTTCGTTTCAGGGTAAGAAAGATTATCTCTCACGTGAAGGAATTCGAGTTTGTCCTGCACTGAATTTATTGAGGGAATTAATATAAATAAACCTTACTGACGTTCGTTCCAATCGTAGATGAGTTTTAAACCTTCAAGCGTTAAAAATTCACAAACCTCATTAATTCTTTTGGAATCGGGGACCATTAGGCTTGCAAAGCCACCTGTGGCAATAACTTTGCATTTTTGTCCAATTTCTTCTTCTATTCTTTCAACAACAGAATCAACCATGCCCACATAACCATAATAAATTCCACTTTGCATGCACTCGATGGTGTTTTTTCCAACAACATTTTTGGGTTTTGTAATTTCAATACGAGGAAGTTGAGCTGCATGACTAAAAAGAGCATTAGCCGAAATGCCAACTCCAGGAAGGATAAGCCCCCCTTGATATTCCCCTTCATTAGAAATGTAGTCGAAAGTGGTGGCTGTTCCAAAATCAACGATAATCAGATCGGTTTTAAAACGATGAAAAGCAGCAACAGCATTTACAATACGATCGGCTCCCACCTCGCTGGGATTGTCTGTTGCAATAGGCATATCAATTTTAATTTTGGGGCCAACATAAACAGGTTCAATGCCAACATATTTGGAACACATTTCACGAATAGCTCTTTGCATGGCAGGAACAACATTTGAAATCACTACTCCGTGAACTTCTGATAATGTTTTATTTTCAAATTGAAAAAGTTCTTTTAAAAAAACTCCCCACTCATCAGCAGTTCTTTCTTTTTTAGTTTCTAGTCTCCAATGGTGGAGTAATTTATCTTTTCCATAAAGACCAATAACTGTTTGAGTGTTGCCTATGTCGATAGCTAAAAGCATATTATTGGATGGTTATATCTCCAAAAGAAACTTGTTTTTCTTGGTTGTCCACGCGGAGAATTAAAAAACCATCTTCATCCAAGCGAAGCACTACTCCCTCATAGGATTTTTCAGGAGATTCTTGAACCCGAACTTTTTTTCCTGTTATGAAAGAAAGGGAATTCCAAGCACTGATGATGGGCCGTAAACCTTGGGTATCATAAATTTGTCGCCAGTTGGTATATTCGTTAAGGATGCTGGCTACAAGTGGTTCCAGGATGTGTGTGGTTTTGGTTTCCTCAAAAAGGGAGGTAGCTATTTTTGCCACATCTTGGGAAAAATCTTTTTGGGAAGAATTAATATTAATACCTACTCCAATAATTACTTTTTGAAATTGAGAAGGATATTCTACAAGAATGCCACCCATTTTTTTCCCATTCAAATAAAGATCATTAGGCCATTTGAGTTGAAAAGGGAGTTTTTGGAATTGAGAAGAAAGAGCCAAAGCCTGTGCTACACCAAAAACGAGAGTGAGTTGATAAACAAAAGAAGGATTTTGAGGGGGATTATCTACCAAAGAGATAAGAATATTTTTCCCGGCAGGAGATTCCCACACTCTTTGCTCTCGTCCATAGCCGCTTGTTTGATGGTTTGTAATAAAAAGAGCCGGGTCTTTTAAACCTTCTGCTAAAGACTCTTTAGCCCATAGATTAGTTGATTGTACCTCAGATTTAAAAGAAATCTTAAGATTCTTAAAACGCCCAGTAAGGGCGGTCTGGATTTTATTTACATCCATAGCACCACCTGCTAGAGAAAAACCCAATCATAATGAAGGTGTAAGGGGCTTTCAAGCTCTAAATATGGCAAACTTAGAATTCTCTTTTGAATCAAGAAAAACCTCCTTAACGCGCATGCGTAAGGAGGAATTTGATTTTCTCATTATTGGAGGCGGTATCACAGGTGCTGCCACCGCAAGAGACGCAGCCTCTAGGGGTCTTTCTGTGGCTCTTGTGGAAGAGAGAGATTTTGCCTGGGGAACCTCATCTCGAAGTTCCAAACTCATTCATGGGGGACTTCGCTATCTAGAAAACATGGAATTTCACCTTGTATTTGAGGCTCTGGCTGAAAGGGCCAGACTTTTAAAGCAATCTCCTTTGGTTCGCCCCCTTCGTTTTTATATGCCTCTCTATAAAACAGATCGTCATGGGCGGGGTCTTTTGGGTATGGGTTTATGGCTCTACGATTTCTTATCTTTTTTTAAAACACCAGGTATCCATCGATTTTTATCTCGAAAGAAAATTTTAAAAGCAATTCCTTGGTTAAACGAGGAAGGTCTTAAAGGAAGTTTTAGTTATTTTGATGCCAGTATGTGGGACGATTTGATTACTATTGAAACTTTAAGATCGGCTAATCAAATGGGTGCGGCTATTGTTAATTACACCAAGGCCTTAAGTCCCATTAAAAAAGAAAATCAGATTGTAGGTTTTACAGTACGGGATTTAGAAAATCCAAATTCAGATCCTATTTCTGTTTATGCAAAAAAAGTGATTGTTTGCACAGGCCCATGGACAGATTTGGTGGGAGAAACTTTAAGCCCTGGATGGAAAAAATGGCTTACTCCCAGTAAAGGTATTCATCTTGTTTTTGATTTAAAAAAACTTCCTGTGCCTGGTGCTGTGGTGATGAGTAATCCTAAAGATGGAAGAATTACTTTTGTGATTCCAAGACCAGATTTAGGGAGTGGAATTTTAATTGTGGGAACAACTGATGGAGTAACGAATGATGATCCTGCAAAAACAGAGATTAATTCTGCTGATATAGATTATCTTATGGATCTTCTCACTATTTATTTTCCAAAGGCTCACTTGCAAAAAGAAGATATCTTGAATGCATATGTAGGAGTAAGACCCCTGGTAAATCCTCATTTGATGAAATCTGATGGGAATGGTGTTTCACTTCAAAAGGTGAGCCGTGAACATTATATTGCAAATGGGCCTCACGGAAGTGTGATTGTAGCAGGTGGAAAATATACTACTCATCGGACTATGGCAGAAGAAATTATTGATTTTGCCTTGCAGGATTTTAAAACAGAGGGAACACTTTGCAAGTCAAACACAAAAGCACCTGTGAATCCTAAGGGTTTAGAAGAAGAAATACTCAAAGCAAAAGAAGAGGCTAAAAATAAGGGATGGTTTATGCCCGATTCTTTATGGGAACACTATGGAGCGGAGAGTCTTGATGTGGCTCGTATTCATTATAATCGAATAACTTTAATGGATAATCCTGAAGATAAGAGTCCCGAAGGTTTTCCAATGCTTGGTGCTCAACTCCGTTTTGCTATTCGTAATCACATGGTAGTGCATTTGGAAGATTTTTATTTGAGAAGGTTGCCACTTTTTTTATCAAGAAAAGATGCAGGATTGCCTTTCAGTGAAAAATTAGCTGAAGTATGGGCAGAAGAAAGGGGTTTAAGCCAGTTTGAAGCAAAAAAAGAAGTAGAACGATTAAAAATAGAAATAGAAAAAAGAAGAGAATGGATGAAGAGGCTTATAAATTGAAGATGGATCCCCGCCTTCGCGGGGATGACAGAGTAAGGAAGGGATGACAAAAAAGTATTTGTCATCCCCGCGAAGGCGGGGATCCATCTTAAAATATGAAATTCACTGATATATTAAAAAAATTAGAAGGGCATGAGGATCTTAACGAAAAAGAAATTTTCTTTGCTTTCGATCAAATTTTTTCCAAGGAGCAAAATGTTGATTCCACGGTTTGTTTTTTAGCTCTTCTACGTGATAAGGGGGAATCTGTTCAGGAAATTGTTGCAGCTCTTCATTATTTGGAAGGAAAATCAAAGCCTGTTTCTTCTAAGGTGAAAGATATTATCGATACATGTGGAACTGGCGGGGATGAAAAAAATACTTTTAATATTTCAACCGCAGCCAGCTTTATTGTAGCGGGAGCAGGGGTTGTTGTAGCCAAACATGGAAATCGTTCAGTGAGTTCAAAGTGTGGAAGCGCTGATGTTTTAGAAGCCTTGGGAGTAAAAATAGATTTACCTCCAGAAAAAGTAGGAAGGCTTATTGATACTGTGGGAATTGGTTTTCTTTTTGCGCCTTCTTTTCATTCATCACTGACTCATGTAAGAGAAGCAAGAAAGGCTCTTAAAACAAAAAGTATTTTTAATATTTTAGGGCCTCTTTTAAATCCGGTAAAAACTAAAAAACAAGTCATTGGAGTTTATAGCGAACATCTTCTTCCTTTGTTAGTTCAAGTTGCAAAACAAATGGAGATGGAATGCGTAGCCCTTGTGCATGGTGGGGATGGAATGGATGAAATTACTTTAACGACCACAACAAAAATTCAATGGCTTAAAGATGGAAACATCAGTGAAGAAATTTTTGATCCCAAGAGTGTAGGCTATTCTTATTGTAAGCCAGAGGATCTTCTAGGAGGAGATGCAAAACAAAATGCCCTTCGTTTAAAGCAGGTTTTAAAAGGACATTCCATGCCTCTTGATCATTGTGTGCATTTGAATGCAGCCCTAGCTCTTTTAGTCTCGAAGCGATGCACTCATTTTAAAGAAGCCTTACTCCTGGTTCAAGAATCTGTTTCTTCTGGAAAGGCTTTTGAAAAGTTGGAACAATTAATTGAATTTTCTTGGAAGTAACATGAACACTCTTCAAAAAATTATTTCTTATAAACTGGATGAATTAGCTCATCGTAAAAGAAAATTTCCATTGGGCGATGTTCAAAAAAAAACACAAGATGCCAAACCTGCTGTGCATTTTCTTAAAAATTTTAGAAAAGAAAAAATTAATTTAATTTGTGAAATTAAAAAAGCCTCACCTGCTTTAGGAGTGATCCGTGATGATTTTAATCCCGTGGATATTGCCCATATTTATGAAGCTCATGGTGCCAATGCTATTTCTGTTTTGACAGATGAACATTTTTTTCAGGGAAGTCTTCAATTTTTAATTGATATCAAAAAAGTGGCAAAGCTTCCTTGTTTAAGGAAAGATTTTACTCTCAGTGAATATCATATCTATGAGGCAAGAGGGGCCGGGGCTGATGCTATTCTCCTGATTGCAGCTGCTTTGGATGACTATCAGTTGAAGGATTACCAAGCTTTGGCAGTAGATCTAGGAATGATGAGTTTAATAGAGGTTCATGATATTGCTGAAGCAAAAAGATTAATTCCTCTCAATTGTTCTTTAGTGGGAGTTAATAATCGTAACCTGGCTACCTTTGAAACAAATTTGAAAGTATCAGAGGAGGTTTTTCCTTATTTAGGCATGAAGTCCACAAAAACAAGTGAGTCTGGGATTAAAACTGCGAAAGATATAAAAAATTTAAAAGAGATAGGTTATGATGCTTTTTTAGTGGGTGAAGCTTTGATGCGAGAGAAAGATATCGGCGAAAAGCTAAAAGAACTGAAACATAAATAAACGTCATTGCAAGGAAGACTGAGCGAAAGCGAAGGATGACGAAGCAATCCAGGTTAATTAAACCTAGATTGCCACGCCCTTCGCTAAGGCTCAGGGCTCGCAATGACAGCCACGTCGGCCAAAGGCCTCCTCGTGATGACGGGAAGTAGATGACGATTCAAGTTAAAATCTGTGGGTTAACTAATTTGGATGATACTCTAGATGCCGTAGAGTTAGGGGCTGATTACTTGGGTTTTAATTTTTATCCCGATTCAAAACGTTTTATTGATCCCATAGAAGCAAAAGGTATTTTACAAGAAGTTCCTAGCTCCATTGCTCGTATTGGTGTTTTTGTAAACGCTGATTCTGATTTAGTTTTGGACGTTGCTGTTGATTTAAACCTAGATTATCTTCAATTTCATGGTGATGAATCTCCTGAATATTGTAATGTTTTTGGAAGGCCTTGGATGAAGGCTCATCGTTTAAAAGATGAATCAGATTTAAAACAACTAGCGGCTTATGAAAGCTCCTGGCTGATGGTAGATGCTTATGTAGAAAAAGCTTTTGGAGGCACCGGCGTTGTTTCTAATTGGGATTTAGCTCGCATGGCTAAAAAATATGGTAACCTTTTTCTCTCAGGTGGGTTAAAACCAGAAAATATAGAATTAGCTATTAACTCAGTTTGGCCCTATGCTGTTGATGTTGCTAGCGGTGTTGAAGACACCCCAGGTCAAAAAAATCGACATAAAATGGAAGAATTTATTATGAAGGCTAAAGCTGCCTCCATGAAACCCAGGCTTGCATAAGGATATCTATGGCAAATCCTAATTCAACAGGACATTTTGGTGAATTCGGCGGGCGCTATGTGGCTGAAACGTTGATGCCTGCGTTAATGGAGCTAACCGATGCTTATCAAACTTTAGCTCAAACCAAGGAATTTGTAGAAACATTTAACTTTTATGCAAAAAACTATATTGGGCGTCCAACCCCTCTTTATTTCGCTAAAAAATTAACTCAAAAATTAGGTGGGGGCAAAATTTATTTAAAACGTGAAGATTTGTGTCATACGGGAGCCCATAAAGTAAATAATACTTTGGGGCAATGTCTTTTAGCTAAAGAAATGAAAAAGCCTCGCGTGATTGCTGAAACAGGAGCAGGGCAACATGGTGTAGCCACAGCCACTCTCTGTGCTCTCTTGGATCTCAAATGTGAAATTTATATGGGAGCAGAAGATATTCAAAGACAATCTTTAAATGTTTTTCGAATGAAACTTTTAGGAGCCAAGGTTAATCCCGTTTATTCAGGAACTAAAACTTTAAAAGATGCCATGAATGAGGCTTTAAGAGATTGGGTTACCAATGTTCGTGATACATTTTATTGCATAGGAACAGTAGCAGGGCCTCATCCCTATCCCATGATGGTGCGAGATTTTCAGTCTGTCATTGGCCGTGAAGTTAAAAAACAACTTCCCAAATTAAAAGAGAAAAACCCAAATTACTTGGTGGCCTGTATTGGCGGAGGTTCTAATGCGATGGGACTTTTTGCACCTTATACAAACGATTTAGAGGTTAAATTTATTGGAGTAGAAGCGGGTGGATTGGGAAGCGGGATGGGCCAACACTCTGCCTCGCTGGGCAGGGGCCGAGTGGGTGTTCTTCATGGAAATAAAACCTATCTTCTTCAAGATGAGGAAGGACAAATTGCCACAACTCATTCTATTTCTGCAGGGCTTGATTATCCAGGGGTTGGTCCCGAACATTCTTTTTTTAAAGAAAGTGGGCGGGCCAAATATGTTTCGGTTACAGATCGCCAGGCTCTCAAAGGTTTTCAACTGCTTTGTGAACTTGAAGGAATTATTCCTGCCTTAGAATCAGCCCATGCCATTGGATATCTTCCTCAATTAATGAAAAAAACAAAATCCTCAGATGTTGTGGTGGTAAATCTTTCTGGCCGCGGGGATAAAGACATGATGACAGTCGCCAAAAAAATGGGAGTTAAACTCTAATGGATCGTCTGAGAAAAACATGGAGAAGACTTAAAAAAACTGGAGATAAAGCCCTGGTTACTTTTATTACAGCTGGTGACCCTAGTTTATCTACCACTCAAAAAATTGTTTTAGCCTTAGAAAAATCTGGAGCCGATATAATCGAATTAGGTGTGCCTTTTTCAGATCCCATGGCCGATGGGCCTGTGATTCAAGCTTCTTCCGAACGGGCCCTTAAAAATAAAACCAATTTAAAAAAGATTTTTGGTTTGGTAAAAAATTTAAGAAAAAAAACAGAAATCCCCGTTATTTTGATGGGATATTTTAATCCCATTTTAAGTTTTGGCTTGGAATCGTTTGCTAAAAAAGCGTGTGAAGTAGGAGTGGATGGAGTGTTGGTGGTTGATCTGCCCCCAGAAGAATCCCATTCTTTTAATAAAATTTTGAGGAAAAACAAGATTTGTCAAATTTTTTTAGTAACTCCTACCTCCAATGCAGATCGTGTTTTAAAAGCAGCCTCGATGGCTTCTGGTTTTTTATACTATGTTTCCATGACAGGAATTACAGGTGCAAAACTAAATGTGGCCCGTGATTTTGCAGGTCATATTGCCCAAGTGCAATCGATGATTCGTCTTCCTCTCGTGGTTGGTTTTGGAATATCTAACCCAAAACAAGCCTCTAAAATGGCTAGTTTGGCCGATGGCATTGTTGTGGGCTCTAAATTGGTATCCTTGAGAGGTGAGCTAAAAAAGCTCACCTCTTTTATTTCTTTAATTAAAACCTCCCTTTTAAATAAGTAACTATTTGAAATATATAGTTTTTTTAAGATCATTTTAGGGTCACCTTTCAATTTAATTCATGGTACAATAAAGACTCATTCCTTAAGAGTGGGGACTTGCAAGAGGGGGAAGAATGTTGTCGTTAGAGGAACAAGAATCAAGCCAATGCCTGGTTGTAGGGGCTTATGCAATGCAGGCTGCTCTTTCCACCATACCTTATTTTTCTAAGCCACAGGCCAATCGAGGTTCTGCTATCACCATTTCACCTTTTCTTGGTTCATCCGAAGAAGTCCAAAAAATATTAAGTGTTGTTTATTGTATTAAGGATAGCTCTATTTCGGTACTTTTAACTGGTCCTAGTGGTGTTGGTAAGGATCATTTAGCAAGGCTTATTCATTCACTCTCGCCTCGAAAAGATAAACCCTTTGTTGTTGTAAATTGTGCCAATATTCCTGAAACTTTATTTGAAGAAGAGCTCTTTGGTTTTAAGCGAGGTTCATTTACAGGTGCTGATCACGATAAACCAGGACTGTTTGAAATAGCCTTTGGTGGCACTATTTTTTTGGATGAAATTGCAGATCTGCCTTTGTCTTTACAGCCTAAGATTTTAAGAGTGCTGCAAGAAAATGAATTTCGTCCCATTGGAGGTAATGAGCGCGTTAATACGGATATCCGTATCATTGCAGCTACCAATCAAAATTTAGAAAAATTGATGCAAGAAAAGAAATTCAGGGAAGATTTATTTTACCGTATCAATGCCATGGAGATTACGATTCCATCTTTAAATGAAAGACGGGAAGATATTGAAATTTTGATGGATCATTATTTGAATGCATTAAGTGATGAGAACCAAAAACCAAAACCCCAACTCTCTGCTCAAGCAAGACAAAAAATGCTAGATTATCCTTGGGTTGGAAATGTTCGAGAATTAAAAAACGTTTTAGAAAGACTGATTCTTTTTGCTAAGAAAGGGATGATAGAGGAGGAAGATTTAGCACTGCAAGAAGTAAGGCAAATTCCGGTTTCTATTCCTCTTGTTTCCCCAACTTTGAAAACCCTGGAAGAAGTAGAAAATGAGCATGTAGTTTTAGTGCTGCAAGCTGCAAGGGGCAACCGATCTAAGGCAGCAAAAATCCTAGGGATTGGACGCAGAACTCTTTATGCTAAGCTTGGAAAATTAAGGTAGTATGGATATTTGGATTGTTGATGATGATATTTCTTTTGCTTTTGGTCTCAAACAAAAAATTCTCAGATCTTTAGTTTTCACCGAATTGGCACAGCCAGGCTCCAAGGTTTTGGTGCTTCGTTCTGTTCATGATTTTTGGGAAGAACACGCAAAACAAGTAAAAGATGCGCATTTAACTCCTTGTCTTGTTTTTTTGGAGGTTTATCTTCCAGATGAAAGTGGTTTAAATCTTTACATGGGTATTAAAGAAAAATTTTCTTCTTTTGCTGAGAAGATTATTTTTTATTCTGCTTTAGCCCATGGACGTTATGAGGCTTTTTTTGAAGAGCAAGACGAAGTGCCCCCACCTTTTTATGAAAAAAATTTTCTTGAAAAAAAAATAGACGAAGTTCTCCGAAATATTTTAAAAAAACCAGAAGGAGAAATCAGTTTGATGCCTTATTCCATTTTGAAAAAAAATGGGGAGGCTTTGGAGATGAGTTTAGAAGAGCTTAAGAAAAATTTTTATAGTGGACAATTTCTTTCTCAATCTGCTGAGCAAATGGCTGTCTTGATTGAGAGCCTTTTAAAACAAGCCCAAGCTTTAGGACTAACCCTGATTGGGGAACAAATAGGAGATTTGTTATCGTTATTAACTAGAAAAAGAATGCCGGGTGTGATGCGACTTAAAAAAGAAATTCGCGATTTACTTGCCTTAAAAGAAACAGAGTTTCAAGAGTGGAAGAAAAAAGTGGGATTACCAACGTGGAAGAAACATGATTAATGTTCGGTCGATAAAAACAGGTCCTGTCACTGGGGAAACCTTTTTAATGCTCGCGCTCGTTACCGCTGCGCGTTAAAAAGGTTTCCCCGTGCCACCCGTTTTTATCAAAACCATTTCGTTCAAACTAGTAGTCTTCCCCCATCAACCTCAAGGATCGATCCCGTTGTAAAATCCGCTGATTCTGCAAGATAAAGTGCTGCACGTACCACATCTTGAGGCTTTCCTATGCGCTTTAAAAGAACACTCTGTTTTAATTTTTTTAACTCTCGTGCAGAGAGGGAAGCTTGCGGAAGTACCGGCCCTGGTGAGATGGCATTAACACAAACCTCGGGTGCAAGCTCAATCGCTAAAGATTTTGTGAGAGCTGCCAGTCCTGCTTTAGAAACTGAATAAGGTAAGAAGTTTTTCATGGGTTTAATGGCAGCCCAATCAATCAAATTAATAATTTTTCCTGATTTATTTTTTTTCATTTTGGTTCCAAATAAAAGACTTAATTGAAAGGGACCACTCAAATTTGTTTTTAAAAAATAATCCCAATCTTTCACTAAAAGTTTTGAAAAGGGGGTTGAAAAAAAATCCGAGGCACAATTAATTAAAACATCTATGTTTTTCCATTTTTTAAGACAGGTTTCATATATTTTTTGAGAATTTTTCCAATTTCCAAGTTCACATCGAAAAAAAAGAGTTTCTATTCCTTGATTGGTTAATTCTTTATGAAGAGCAAAAGCTTCTTTTTGCGATGAAAAATAAGTGTAAGCGACGCGGTAACCTTTTTTTGCAAAAGCAAAAGCCAACGCTTTGCCAATACGTTTGGCGCCACCAGTAATCAGAACTGTTTTTTTAGTTGGAGTCATTCTTTTTTCTTTTTAATCCAATCAAACCACTTTATCATTTCTTTTTCATACCCAATGCCCTTGGGTTCATAAAAAGAAATATTTTGGATAGATTTGGGAAGATAATCATGACTTACTTTCAAGTAGGGTTGATCATGGGCATATTTATAGCCTTTGCCATATCCGAGTTCTTTCATCAATTTGGTAGGGGCATTTCGTAAGTGCAGTGGAACCGGTAAACTGCCATGCAGACGAACAGCTTCGACTGCTTTGTCATAAGCAATAGTGCTTGCATTACTTTTGGGACAACCTGCCAAGTAGGTAGTTACATGAGCTAAAATGATGGCGGCTTCGGGCATGCCAATACGGTTTACAGCTTCAAGGGAGGCTGTGGCTAATTCGAGTGCCTTAGGATTTGCATTCCCAATGTCTTCGCTTGCTAAAATAACCAGGCGACGTGCAACAAAAAGAGGATCCTCTCCAGCTTCTAGCAGCCTGGCTAAATAGTAAAGTCCTGCATTGGGATCTGAACCTCTTAAGCTTTTAATGAGAGCAGAAATAAGATCATAATGATTTTCACCATTTCTATCGTGAGGAATAATTTTTGTTTGAAGAGCTTTGGTTAATAGCTCAAGTGTGAGATGAGATTTTTTTTCTATAAGAGCTAGCCCAAGTGCTATTTCTAAAGTGTTTAGCATTTTCCTTGCATCACCATTACTACTTTGAATGAGAATATTTTCTGTTTTTTCGTCTATTGAAAAGAGATTTTTTTCTTTAGCATAAAATGAAAGGGCTCGATGAAGGATTATTTTTAAATCGTTATCCAATAAGGGTTTTAATACCAAAACTTTTAAGCGAGAAAGAAGAGGCGAGATGACTGAGAAAGAAGGATTTTCAGTTGTAGCTCCAATTAAGGTAATGATTCCTTCTTCTACCAAAGAAAGAAGAGAATCTTGCTGAGCTTTATTAAAACGATGGATTTCATCTAGAAATAAAAGCGTAGGTTTTTCTGACTGGGTATAGTTTTTTGCATTTTGTCCAATTTTTTTGATATCTCCTACTCCTGCATGAATAGCTGAAAGTTCAATATAATTGGCACAAACTTCTTTAGCCAATAAACGGGCGAGAGTTGTTTTTCCACATCCTGGAGGCCCCCATAAAATGAAAGAAGGAAGTCTTATATTTTGCCTCACTTCATTTAAAATTTCCCCAGGGCCAACAAGATCTTTTTGCCCTACAAATTCTTCCCAGTTTTTTGGCCGGAGACATGCCGCCAGGGGCAAAGGGTTAGGTTTATCAAATAATTCCTCTTGCATGATTATTACGTAACAAGATGCTTCCAAAAAGGCAAATGATGGGTTATCTTTAAAAATCAATGAAACTCAAAACTTATGTCCATGCCCCTCCCTTAGAAGCCATGATTGTGGCCGAGATTTTAAGCTTGGGGCATAGTTGTCATACAACCAGTGATGCCAATCGTGTTCTTCAACTGTTAGTAGAAAAGATTGCCATAACCGTAAAAGCTGATGTGTGTTCGCTTTATCTTTATGACAACGATACTCAACAACTCACTCTTTCGGCTACTCGTGGATTAAATCCAGAAGCTGTGGGGCATGTAAGCATGTCTGTGGGAGAAGGATTGGTTGGAAAAACCATCGAATGGTTAAAGCCTGTTTCTATGTCCCGGGCTAAAAAAAGCAAGCAATTTAAATATTTTCCAGAAACCGGTGAAGAAAAATATGCCTCCTTTCTTTCTGTTCCCTTAATCTACAACAGATCTCCCCTAGGTGTTTTAGTGATCCAAAATATTGCCCCCATGAATTATTCCAAAAAAGTGGTGCAGTTGATGGTAACTTTGGCTGTGCCTGCGGTGAGTGTGATTGAAAAAATAAAGCTTTTAGGAACATTTGGACAAATTGAAAGACGCACAGAAGAACAGGCACGCGAAATAGCAAGTGAAGGGGGTGGAAGACAAAACACTCATCACTATGGCATTGGAGCTTCCCCTGGTATTGGCATGGGTTCTGTTGTGGTGATTAAAAGAACTGCGCCTCAGATAGTTCAGAGTTATCCAAATGCTCCTCTTCATGCTGATGTAGAAAAAATGAGAATTTTAGAAGCTTTTCGTTGGGTGGAAGAAGAAATACGCGAGGTGCAAAAAAAAGCGGCCCAGAAATTTGGGATGGAAGAACTGTCCATTTTTGATGCTTATCAAGTGGTATTGGAAAGTGACCCTTTCAAGAATGAAATTGTAGGTGAAATTGAAAAAGGTAAATCCGCTTTTGATGCTGTAGAAATAGTGATAGCTCGTTATGTAGAAGAACTTTCCAAGGCCCAGGATCAATATCTTTTAGAACGTATTTACGACATCCAGGATGTAGGAAGAAAAATCCAGGATCGTCTTTTGTATGGAAGCGAAGTCCCTAAACATCTTTCAGATTTAGCTCAAAACTCCATTTTGGTAGCTGATTATTGGAGTGTGTCTGATTTTGTAGAGATGGATTTAGATCACACAAGGGGCATTTTGTCTCCTACCGGTGGAGCTTCATCTCATGTGGCTATTTTAGCTGAATCTTTGGGTATCCCGGCTGTATTAGGTCTTTCTTCTTTTACCGAACTTGTTACATCCCACGATTTTGTCATCATGGATGGATACTTGGGGCATGTTATTTTAAACCCGTCCAGTGGTGTTAAAACAGCCTATGAACAAGAGATCCAAGATTATCAAAAGGCTAAAAGTCGGTATCAGGCTTTTGCAAATAAAAAGGCGCAGCCAAAAAAAGGGAAAAGAATTATTATTGGGGCCAATATGGGCATGGTTGCTCATGCTGGGGATGCTTTGGCAGAAGGAGCTGAGGAGATTGGACTCTATCGAACTGAATTTCCTTTTTTAGTTAAAAAAAGTTTGCCTACAGAAGAAGAGCAATTTGCTTTGTATCAAAAGGTAGTTTTAGCCATGAAAGGAAAACCCACTACCTTTCGTACCCTTGATATTGGAGGAGATAAATATCTTCCTTATCTTAATTTGCCAGAAGAAGAAAATCCTTGTTTAGGGTGGAGATCCATTAGAATTTCATTGGAGAGACAAGATCTTTTTAGGATTCAACTGCGGGCCTTGTTAAGAGCTTCGGCTTTTGGTCCTTTGCGGATTATGTTTCCCATGATTTCTTCAGTAGATGAAGTGGTGAGAATTAAAGAAATTATAGTTGATGTGAAAAAAGAACTTAAAAGTGGTAAGTTTGCTTTTTCATCCAATATTCCCTTAGGGCTTATGATCGAAGTGCCTTCGGCAGCAGAGCTGGCTCATCATCTGATTCGGGAGGTTTCCTTTTTTTCTATTGGTAGCAATGATCTAACCCAATACACCTTAGCTGTTGATCGAAATAATTCTCGTATTGCTAATTTGTATCGTCCACTGCATCCTGCTGTTATTCGTTTGATTGCACGAACTATTGTGGCAGCTCATAAACAAAAAAAACCAGTTGGAGTTTGTGGTGAGATGGCTTCGCAACCCTTGGGTGTGCTTCTTTTATTAGGTTTGGGAATCGATTCGTTAAGTATGAATTTTTCTTTTGTGTCTAAAATCAAATCCATGATTTGCAAAGTAAACTATCCAGAACTTAAAAAACTTTCACGTATTGCTTTAGCTTGTCAGTCGGCAGAGGAAATAGAAGACTTATTTAAAAATTATTTAGTGCAAAATGGATTGGGAGAATATCTTCCGCAAGGACGTGGTTAAAAAATACTCAAATAAAGTTTTACAATTTAAGTAAATTTGTTCAGTTATTGGTCTTTCGTATAATTTTTTTACATAAAGTCATTGTTTTGATTGCAAAACTTTCACGACTCTGTTAATTTTCTATGAAAGAAAGGGGGGTCAACAGAGGGGTTGATCCTCAAGTTTTAAGACTTTTTTCCATTCGTCCCCACTTAACATCATGAAAACGAGACATTCGTGATGATGTCTTTAAATTGTGAGCTTTTATCTCAAAAAGTACATGTGGCTAATCAATTTGATGGCCGTGGTTCTCTGTTCTTACTTCGCAGCCAAGATGGTTTCGAATTTTTTGGCTTTGAGTTTTGAAGGGGGTATTTTGGGAGGGGCACAAAAGGTTGTAACCCTCACTCTAGAAGAACAACACATAGAAAAACAGCCCATTGAGGCTTATAGTATTATTGTCGAACGTAATATTTTTGATTCGAGAGATGTACTGCCAGAACCAGGAACAGAGGCAGCAGAAGAGGAAGAACAAGTTATTACAACAGGTGAGGCGCAAGTTACCTCACTACCCATTAAGCTTATTTCTACCTTTTCGGTAGGAGCAGGTACTGACAAAAGATCAACCTGTATTATTTCAGCGGGAGGTGATAAAAAAGGTGGAGCCCAAGATATTTATACAGTGGAGGACGAAAAACAATTTGCTCCTGAAACAAAGATTGTAAAAATTCTTTACAATCGTGTTGAGTTTATCAACAAAAAGAGGCTTGAATATGTTGAGCTTCAGGATTTTACTAAGGGTTTAAATATTAACCAGCCTCCTCAAGAAGAAAAAGCTGCGGTTGTTCAGAAGGAAGCAGGAGAAAAAGAAAACATTGAACAAAGTGCCGAAGGACAATTTGTTATCGACCGTGCCGAAATTGATAATGCTATTGCAAATTTGGATAAACTCTATACTCAAATTAGAGCTGTTCCCCATTTTAAAGATGGAAAGCCTGCCGGGCTTAAACTTCTTTCCATTAAATCAGGAAGTGTTTTTTCAAAATTGGGGCTTCAAAGAGGTGATATTTTAATGAAGATTAACGACACCGATTTGGATATTAAAAAGGGGTTAGAAATTTTTAATCAGTTAAAAACTGAAAATAGTATTAAAATTGATGTTGAAAGAAAAGGGGCAACACAAACCTTAAACTATGAAATCCGCTAAAGTTTACATCTTGGCTTTATCTTTATTGGGAGGCTGGACGTTTTTGGCATATTCTCAGGAAAAAGCTCCACCAGAGCCTCCTGCAGCTAAAGGAAGTGCTATAGCCGACAAGTATGGAGCTCCCGATGCAACGGTTCCTACGGCTGAACCTTTCGTTGGTGGTGAGGGGCAAACTGCTGGGGTAGTAGATGATGAACTTATTTATCTTAATGCCACAGATGTAGAAATTAAAGATTTGGTCAAACAAATTTCTAAGGCCACAGGAACCAATTTTATCCTGGATGATAAACTGAAGGGAAAAATCACAATCATTTCAGAAAAACCGATGACTAAAGATATGGCTTATCAGGCTTTTCTTTCTGCTCTCCAGGTTTCAGGATTTACAACAGTAAAAACACCCGGAGGTTTATTAAAAATTGTTCAAACCAAAGATGTGATTAGTGAACCTGTTGATATTTACAAAGATGAAACTCCTAACACCGATCGCTTTGTTACCCGTATTCTTCAGGTAAAAAATATTTCTGCCAACGAACTGGCTTCGGTAATAAAAAGTTTAGTTTCTAAAAATGGCAATTTATTTGCTTACCCAGCTACCAACTCTCTTATTATTACGGATGCAGGTAGCAATATTGAGAGAATTTTAAAAATTATCCATGAACTTGATCAAGAAGGCCCCCAGGAAGTGATCGAAATTATTCCCATTCAACATGCTGATGCCAAAGATATTACTGAAAAAATAAGCCAGCTTTTTGAGAATGAAACTCAAGGAGCGAGTAAAAAAAGTACGACTAAGAAGGCAAAAGGAGGAGGTGGAGAGCTTGAAGATAGCCCTACTATTTCCAAGGTTATTGAAGATGAAAGAACCAATTCAATCATTATTTTGGGAAGTAAAAGAGCTATTGTTAAAGTACGGGCTTTAATTGCACGGCTTGATTCTCCAATGACTGGAGCTGAAGGATCAATCCATGTTTATTATTTACGACATGCCAATGCCAAAGAACTAGCAGAGGTGATGCAAAATCTTGTCTCAGATTCAAAAGATAAAAAGAAAGATGATAAAACAGCTGCTGGAGCAGTGAATTTAGAAGGAGGAGTTAAAGTCACAGCTGATGAAGCTACCAATTCTATCGTGATTACAGCTTCGGCTAAAGACTATGAAACTTTAGTTCAAAGAGTGGTTGCTAAACTTGATATTCCTAGACGGCAAGTATTTTTGGAAGCTGTTATTATGGAACTTACAGTTCAAAAAGATAATACCTTTGGTGCTTCAGGTAATGCAGGTAATATTTTCAATATTTTTGGGGCTGAGTTTACAGGTTTTGGTGGAATACTTCCTTTAACCCCTGCTGCCATTTCGAGTATTGCGTCTGCTGCAGGAGGTTTGGCTGGTGGCCTTATTTCAAGTAAAACCATTGATTTTACTTTAAGTGATGGTTCTACAACCAGCATTCCTGCTGCTAGTGCCATTTTACAAGCCTTACAAACAGATAGTAATGTGAATGTGCTATCAACTCCCAGCATTCTCACCATGGATAATGAAGAAGCGCAAATTCAGATTGGTCAAGAAGTGCCTACTCCTTCGGGTACAACGGTTTCTTCAGGTGTGACTACATTTAACGTAACAAGAGAAGACACAGGTATTATTTTAAAAATTAGTCCCCAGATATCAGAAAGTGACACCATCCGTCTTAAACTTTCTCAAGAAGTAACCAATGTTATTAGTACCGATGTTAATTTAGGGCCTACTCTTACCAAGAGAGCTGTAGATACAGTGGTGGTTGCTCATGATAAACAAACAGTTGTTATTGGTGGTCTCATTGATGATCAAGCCACTTCAACCGTAAATAAAATTCCTCTTTTGGGAGATATTCCTGTGCTGGGAAATTTCTTTAAAAACAAAGCCACTAAAAAAGTTAAGACAAATATAGTTATTTTTATTACTCCTTACATTATTCGAGAAAGAGCTGACTACCTGGCTATTTTACAGAAAAAAATTGAGGAGAGAAATTTATTTATCGATTTAAATTATGGTAAATCACAAAGAAAACAAATTCGTGAAACCATTAGAAATCATGCTCACGAACTTCTAGAATATAAAACAGCTTCTTATCAGGCAGTTGATGTTTCGCCCAGGGTTTTAGATTCAACCCCTAGGGGGGCTTCTAGCCCAATGTCTCCTCAATCTGCTCCTTCTTCTTCAGGAAGTAGCGCGCCAACCACTATGAGTGATAGCATGGCTCCTACTGCAGGGGTTCCTGATACGGAGTATCAAGGACAAGAGGAAAATTCTAGTAAATCCAAGAAACAAACAACTAAGCAATAGATAAATAAATAACATGTTATGGATAGTCGAAGTCTTGGCGAAATTCTTTTAGAATACACATCTATTACTCCTCAACAGTTGGATGAAGCTCTTGTTGTACAAAGAGAGAAGGGTTTTAAGTTGGGTGAGGCTGTGTTGCAACTTCGTTTTTTAAGACCGGAAGATATTTTAAAGGCATTATCTATTCAGGCAGGTATTCCTTTTACAAATGAAATTAAAACCGATGAAATCCCAAGCGAACTGATTAGTTTGGTTCCTATTAACTATGCCAAGAAAAATGAAATTATTCCCTTGCGCAAGGAAGAAGGGAATATTGTGGTTGCTATGACAGATCCCACCAATCATGCTGCCTTAGATGATTTAAACCTCATTTTTGATCAACCCATTAGGCCTGTTATTGCTAACTCACAGCAAGTGTTAGATGCGATTAACGTGTGTTATAATCGTAAAGCAGGAAGTGATCAGGCTGTTATGAGTGATTTGGGGGATGAAGAAAATTTAGACCAAATGGCTCAAGAATTAGAAGAGGTAAAAGATTTATTAGATGCATCTGATGAAGCCCCAATTATTCGTTTGGTGAATCAACTTCTTTTTCAAGGAGTAAAACAAAAAGCTTCTGATATTCACATTGAGCCATTTGAAAAAGAAATTGTGGTTCGTTATCGTATTGATGGTGTGCTCTACGATATTATGCATCCTCCTAAAAAAGCTCAAAATAGTATTTTGTCACGTATCAAAATTATGTCTAATCTTAACATTGCCGAGAAAAGGCTTCCTCAAGATGGGCGTATTCGTATCAAGCTAGCAGGTAAAGATATTGATATTCGTGTTTCTACTCTTCCTACTTCTTTTGGTGAATCGGTGGTGATGCGTCTTCTTGATCGAAGTAAGGTTTTGTTGACCTTAGATACTCTAGGAATTTTAGGAGAGAAACTTAAAATTATCCGTGAACTGGTACATAGTAGTCATGGCATTGTGCTTGTTACTGGCCCCACGGGTTCTGGTAAAACAACCACCCTGTATGCTGCTTTAACTGAAATTAATGCACCTGATATTAAAATTATTACTGTTGAAGACCCAGTGGAATATCAAATTCCTGGCATTAATCAAACTCAGGTTAACGCCAAGATTGACATGACTTTTGCTTCTAGTTTGAGGGCTATTTTGCGTCAAGATCCTGATGTAGTGATGATTGGTGAAATTCGTGATAAAGAAACAGCTGAGATTGCTATTCAGGCTTCTTTAACAGGCCATCTTGTTCTTTCTACCTTACATACCAATGATTCAGCTTCTTCTATAGCTCGTCTTATTGATATGGGTATGGAACCTTTTTTAATTGCCAGCTCTCTCTTGGGAATTGTGGCTCAGCGGTTGGTGCGTACTTTATGCAAAGAATGTGCAGAACCCTATGAACCCGATGATGTTGTTTTAGAACAACTAGGCATTACACGTGAACAACTGGGCGGAAGATTATTTTATAAGGCAGTGGGATGTCATTCGTGTTTAGAAACTGGTTATTCAGGTCGATGTGGTGTGCATGAAATTTTAGTAACAAACGATGAAATTAGAGCCCTCATTATTAAAAATGTGGATGCCATGACTATTAAAAGGGCTGCAATGAAATCAGGACTTAAAACTCTTCGTGAATCAGGGCTTGATCTTGTTCTCGAGGGAAAATCATCTGTTGATGAAGTGCTAAGCCTTACGCAAGAAGATATAGCCCGCGATTCTATTACCTAATGGTTTTGAAACCCAGAGGGGTGTTCCTGAAGGTTTCGAGGACTGTCTGACGAGCCTTCAAGGCGAGGAGTTCCGCAGAAACCGGAAGGAATACCCCTCTGGGTTGGTGAATTTATGCCAGTTTATGAATACAAAGGTGTAGATACTTCCGGAAAAAATGTGAGCGGCATGGTTGATGCCGAAAACGAAAAAGCTGGACGGCTTAAACTTCGAAAAAGTGGAGTTTTCACTACTGATATTTACCTTGAAGGATCAAAAGGTGGTCTTTCCTTACAGGGAGGTAAAAGTTTTAGCTTTTTCAACAAAGTTAAAACAGCAGAGTTAGCTCATATGACTCGTCAGTTGGCAACCTTACTTGCAGCCAATATTCCCCTAGTTGATGCACTTTTGGCTCTTCAAGAACAACTTGAAAATCCCATTCTCAAAAAAGCCATTTCTCAAATTAAAGAAAAAGTAACTGAAGGGCGAAGACTAGCTGATTCAATGAAGCCTTTCTCAAACATTTTCGATAATCTCTATCTTTCTATGATCGAAGCAGGAGAAGCTTCAGGTGCCTTAGAGCAAGTGTTAAACCGTTTGGCTGATTTTACTGAGGCTCAAGCTTCACTTAAAAGCAAAGTAACTGGTGCCATGATGTATCCTATCATCATGGCCTTAGTTGGTTCTAGTCTCATGATGTATCTTTTGGTGAGTGTGGTTCCTAAAATTGTTTCTATTTTTGAGGATGCCAAGGCCTCGTTACCCCTGCCCACACGTATTTTAATGACATCTTCTTCTTTTGCTCAAAGTTACTGGTACTTAATTATTATTGGGGCAGCTTTTTCTTTTTGGCTTTTTAAACGTTATTTAAGAACACAAGAGGGAAGGCTTCGTTTTGATACTTTTGCCTTGAAGGCGCCTATCTTTGGTGACTTATCCAGAAAAATTGCCATTTCTCGTTTTACAAGAACATTGGGTACCCTGCTTCAAAGTGGAGTACAACTTTTGCAAGCCTTGGATATTGTAAAAAATGTTCTTGGAAATGTGGTTTTGATGAATGCTGTAGAAGCTACCAAGGCCAGTGTGAGGGAAGGTGAATCTTTAGCCGAACCCCTTAAAAGAAGCGGGCAATTTCCTCCCATGGTGGTGCACATGATTGCTGTAGGTGAAAAAACAGGGGCTCTCGAAGTCATGTTAGAAAAAGTAGCTGATAACTATGATGGAGAAATTGATACCACAGTGAGCAGTATGACAACTCTTTTAGAGCCTGTGATGATTTTAGTGATGGGTGGGGTTGTTTCTTTTATTGTCGTTGCAATTCTCCTGCCTATTCTTAAGCTATCAGAAATATAGATTTTTTTAGTTAACAGAATGGAAGGAAGATGCTAAACTGATCCTTTATTAAAACACATGCTTGAGGAGGGTTACATGTTTAAGCAAATCCTAAAATCGGAAGCCGGTATGACACTTGTTGAAATTATGGTGGTGGTGGCTATTATTGCCGGTATTACAGGCCTTATCGCTGTTAACGTAGTAGGACGACGCGATAAAGCAAATATTGATCTTACCAGCACTCAAATTTCAAGTATTATCAGTGCTCTTGATCAGTATAAGTTAGATAATCATGCTTATCCCTCAACGGATCAAGGTTTAGATGCCCTGGTTCATAAGCCTAGTTCCGGAAAAATGCCTAAATATTATCCAGATGGGGGGTATTTAAAAAAACCACCCAAAGATTCTTGGGGGAATGATTTTAGTTTTGCCAGTCCTGGAAACCATGGAGAAAAAATAGAAGTGTGGTCGGCTGGACCTGACGGCGAGTTTGATACAGAGGACGACATTAATAGTTGGGATAGTGATGAGGAATCTGCAGAATAAGCTTTTTTTTTATCCCCTGGTTTTACTCTTTTAGAGATTTTAATCACCATTGCTATTATGGCTTTGGCCATGGGTATGTCGCTCAGTTTTTTTGGTGATCCCTTTACAACTCAAGTTAAAAAAGAAACTACTCATTTAATTTCTACCATTCGTTATCTCTACAATGAGGCTGCTGTTAAAAATTCGGTAAGAAGGCTTGTTTTGGATATTGATAATCAACAATATTGGTACGAAGAAGGAGGAGAGGAATATTTTATTGATCAAGACATCAAAGAAGAAAAAATTTTTAAACAGAAAGAAAAAAAATCACAATTGGAAGAAGAAGGAGAAGAGGTTGAATCAAGTGAATTTGCCAGAGGTGAGGAAGATGTAGTTAAAAAAGTTGTTTTAAACAAAGGGGTATTTTTAAAAGAAGTTTATGTAAGCCATCAGGAAGGCCCTCTTACTGCAGGGCAAGCCTATCTTTATTTTTTTCCTCATGGGCAAACAGAAGAGGCTCTTATTGTTTTTACAGATGAAGACCGGAAAAAACATTTTTCTATCATCATTAACCCCATTACTGCTCATGCACGTGTCATTCCTCATGAAGTAGAATGGGATAAACTAGATGAAGCTAGCGAAGATCAATAATCAAGGATTTAGTCTTTTGGAAATCATTATTGCCGTAGCCATTATGGCTACGGCTTTTACAGTTCTTTTGGGGAACCAGGCTGCCTCTTTTCTTTCTGCCGAGCGTGCTACAATGATGACAAATGCCACTTTTTTAGCGCGTCAAAAAATGGGAGAAATTGAAATGGAGGTTGATAAAGATTTAGCAAAAAATAAATTCCCAGATGAGAAGATAGAAAAAAATGGGGCTTTTGAAGAACCTTTTGAAGAATTTCGTTGGAAGTACACTATTGATAAAGTTGAAATTCCAGTTGTAGAGGGTGGAGAGGGTGAGCAAAACGTTTTGGTGCAATCTTATATGAAACAAGTGATTGATCAAATCTCTAAAGCAGTAAGAGAAGTCAAACTTGTGATTTTTTGGGGAGATGAAGATGCTCCCTACGAAGAACAACCACAAATTTCAGTAACTACCCATATTGTTAAACTGAAATGAAAAATAATAAAGGATTTACACTTTTAGAAGTACTGATTGGCGTTGCCATTTTAACCGGCATGTCTTTGCTGCTCTATACCACCATGGGTAAAGCCTTGGATGCTAAAGAGAGAGTGGAAAGACAAGAGAAAATACTTCATTCTATCCGGATTGGGGTCAATAAAATGGTGGAGGATTTAAGCCAGGGTTTTTTGGTGGCTACGGCGTTAAAGGGGCAAAATATGGCTTATGAAACGGGATTGAAAGGGAAGGAAAATGAGATTTATTTTTCAACTCTTTCACACCGCCATTTTCTCATGAATACCAAGGATACCGATCAAGTTGATGTGGGTTATCTTCTCGAAACTTCTGATCGTTCGGTATTTAAACTGATTCGCACAGAAAGTAACTACTTGATGGAAAAAGTGGACGCAAAAGTAAAGGGGTTTCCCTTGGTTGAGCAAGTGAAAGAATTTCGTTTAGAATATTACGATGCTCAAAAAGAAGAATGGGTTCCCGATTGGGATAGTACGGGGGTTTCCCAGCTTAACCGTTTACCCAGGGCTGTAAAAATTAGTCTGAAGGTAGTGGAATTTGAGGATGAGGAATCAGAGGAAGTTGTGCGTGAACATTTTGTCACCACCATGGCCGAAATTCCTCTCTATGGAACTGAAATTAATTTTTAAAATTAAAAAATGGTTTCAGAGAACCGCTAATGATCGAGGTGTGGCTTTGATGATTGTACTCTCTGGTCTCATGGTTTTAACTGTTGCCGTGGTTGAGTTTTCTTATAATTCACGCATTAGTTATCGCATTGCAGTTAATTCCTTAGAAAGGCTTCAAGCTTATTATCTTGCCAAATCAGCCATCAATTTTTCAAAAATGCTTTTGCGTTACAATAAAGAAGCCCAAGAAACAGCTAAAAAAGCTTCTTCTTCAATTGGGAGTATGAATATTGAACCCATTTATCGAATGATGCCTCTTTCTTCTAATTTAATTCG
Organism: Deltaproteobacteria bacterium RIFCSPHIGHO2_02_FULL_40_28; assembly: GCA_001798135.1. GTDB lineage: Bacteria > UBA10199 > UBA10199 > UBA10199 > 2-12-FULL-40-28 > 2-12-FULL-40-28. Next base: position 137,745 of record MGRJ01000024.1, read on the forward strand.
GGAAACCTTAGGGGGCAATACATCTGTACTAGGCGGTGAGGAAGGGGAAGAAAAAGAAGAACAAACTATCGATTTTAGTTTAACCGATGAACAAAAAGATAAGGCAGCAGCAGAAGAGGAAAATGAGGAAGAAACCAAAAAAGGTATTACAAGTGGCATTAGTATGATGAATGAAAAAGAAGCAGAGAATTTTCTCGATTTTGAGGGAGATTTTTCATCTGTGATTACTGAAGAAAATTCAAAATTTGATTTAAATCGTATTTTTGCTTTAGTTCCAGGAAGTAAATCTGCAGATCAAAGAAACCAGTTATTAGAATCCATTCTTACACTTCCTCAATTTAAGGATTTGTTTGAGGATCAATTTAATGGGCCCAAGCAGTTGGTGTTTGCAATTGGAGATTGGGTGGATAGTAATGGGATGATTAATGAATATGATGCTGTGCAAAGAGGAAATGAGTCGAGTGTGTATGGTAAGGTAGATTATCCCGTTAAAAATGCGAAGTTTGCTACACTGGCCGAATTGCGTTTAGTAGCTGGCATGAATGATCAAATTTTCAAAGAATTAGCCCCTTTTGCCACCATTTATACTGGAAGTGAGAAAATTAATGCCTGCGTGTCCGAAAATGACGATTTTGTGAAAGTTTTAATTAATTATTATACCAAGTATGCTGGTTGTGCCAGTGAAGTAAAATATGAAGATGAAGAAAAAATGGAAGAATTATTGAATGAAATTAAAAGCTATTGTCCTACCATAGAAGACATGGCCAAGGCTTTAAACTCTAAATTGGGGTTAACCGATTTAGAAGAAGAGGCGAGTGCTACAGATTCGTCAAGTTCGGAAACAACTACAACTGCATCATCCACTTCATCATCCACGAGTGGGGCAACCGTTCCTGCCTGTGCTTTTCAATTTAAGGATTTATTAACCGAGGATAATAAAATTTTTACTATTGAAGCTGTTGGAACGGTGGGAGATACCGAAACTATCATTACTATGGTTCTTAATACTGATTCTACTGACCCTACCAAGTGGAAGACTTACTACTACCATGTTGACTAATCGTAACAGTTTGGATTTTGAGAACTTTTTCCTTTCTTTCTGGGGGTAAATCCTGTTAAATTCAGAGCATGTCCCAAAATATACTGGGTATTGATGTTGGAAGTTATTCCATCAAGGTGGCCCATCTTTCGCGCGCCCTTAGGGACTTCGAACTCAAATCCTTTCAAGAAATTCCAATTAATTTAGGGGGAAGGCTAACCCATGAAGAAGCTGTTGCAGCAGGTCTTAAAGCCTACTTTGAAAGAAACGAAATCCAATCCGACCTCATTGCAGTAAGCTTACCTGCTCATCATTGTTCTATGCGTGTGGTAGAGATGCCTTTTACAAATCTTTCCAAAATTGATCAAACCATCGAGTTTGAATTGGAGAGTTATATTCCCATTTCTATTGATGAAATGGTGGTTGATTATCATATTTTAAGCATGGAAGAAAATCTTTCTCGAATTCTTGTGGGGTATATTTCCCGTACTCGTTTTGCCAAGTATCTCGATATGTTGCAAATTGCAGGTATTGATCCCAAGTATGTAGGAATTGATTGTATCGATCTTTCAAATGTAGCTCAGGTAGCCATGGTACCCCAAGATACCGAGTACGCTATTATCGATATTGGGCATAGTAAATCCAATATTTGTGTGATGCGGGGTACAGAATTAATTTATGCAAGATCAATCACGATTGGGGGAGTGCATTTTTCTCGGGCCATTCAAAAGGTTTTTAAACTTTCTGTTGAGAAGGCTGAGAGTCTTAAAATTGATCGAGGTAAACTATCTGCCAGCGAGGATAATTTAGATCAAATTTCACGTATTTGCCAAAAAGTAGCAGAAGAAATGGTAACAGCCATTAGGCAAACTTACCTCGGATTTAAAAAATACTACAAAAAAGAAGAATGGGGTGGAATTTATTTAACGGGCGGTGGTTCGCGGATGCAGGGTTTATCTGACATGATTTCTTCTTCCTTGCGTATTAATGTTTGCACCCTAGATTGTATCGATTTTATCGATCATCAATTAAATCAGGTTGAAACCATTAAGGATATTATTGCTCCTTCACTTTCACAAACTCTTCGCGTTATTTTTTCTAACAAGGCTGCCAAAATTAATTTTCGAAAAGGAGAATTTGCTTACAAGCGTGATATTAAGGCCTTGGGGGGAGAGATTAAACAATTGGGAGTATGGTTTGCGGTAGTGCTTTCACTAGGTCTTTTTTATTTTTTCTTTTCCTATCACACCTTGAGCAATAGGATTGAGAAGCTTAATAAAGATTTAGTAACAGAAGCCTTAAAATCTCTTCCAGAATTTAAGGATCAAAAAAAGAAAATGACAGCCAAACAACTTTTAGGGCTTGTTAATGGTAAAATTAGCGAAATTGATGGACAGCTGGAAGCGTTTAAAACAGGGCTAACCGGGGCCACTCCTCTAGTTGTTTTGCAGGAAATTTCAAAATCCCTTCCCCCTAAGACTGAAGTGAAGATTGATGTAGATGATTTTACTTTTACAGGTGATGTGGTGAGGTTAGAAGGAAGAACCATATCTTTTGAAGCCGTTGATAAGATTAAAAATGCTCTTTCTTCTTCTAAACTTTTTAAAAATGTAACCACACAAAATGTAGTGAAGGGAATACGAGATGAGATTAAATTTTCTGTTTCAATGGAAGTTAATATTGATGTGGGAGAACAAAGTTAATGGCAACCTCTCACTCCAAATATGGCATCTTAGGCCGCTTTAATTTTGAGGATCTCTATAATACCTTTTTTGGTTTAGATCAGAGGAAACAACTTTTGATTACAGGAGGGGGTGTTGTTCTTTTAATTATTTTCATCATTGCTCCCGTAACGTGTGCGAGTGCTAAACTTTCTAAACTAGAAAAAGATTATCGTGAGGCAGCTAAGGGGCAAAGTTCTATTATGGAGCGTATTCAAGCGTATCAAGCAACCAAGACTAAGCTTGCTGCAATGAAAACCAGATTTGCTGGAGCTGGAGGTTCACTTTCTACTCTGATAGAAAACATGGCCAAGAGTGCAGAAATGGGAGATCAAGTTACCAGACTAAAACCTATTACTCTTTCTTCTAATGATTATTTTGATGAAGAGGGAGTTGATGTTGTTGTTTCTAATGTAACCATCGATAAAATTTTAGCTTTTTTACACGCTTTTGAAAACAATGACAAAGTTCCCATGCAAGTAAAAAAACTACAAGTAAAGGCCAACTACAAAAAGCGAGAAGATTTAACTGCTACAATTGAAATTGCTACCATGAAAGCAAAAGGAGAAGAAGGTGAATAGGGTTAGTCAGTGGGCTCTTAATCTTGTTACGGGTATTTTTTTCTTTATTTTTTTTCTTTTTGTAACATTTCCTCTCGATACCATTGTTCAAGGTGCCCTATCCCGTGTTGAAAAAATCTCCGGGGGGCAATATCGAATCACGGCCACAGATATCAAGCCCAGTCTCATTTTTAAATCTTCTTTTAAAAATTTTCAATTACACGATCTTGCTCGTGGAGAAGATGTGATTCTTGTCGATTTTCCTGAAATTAAAATTGGGCTTAAATATTTACCCCTGATTACAGGAAAAATGCAGGCTCATTTTACAGTGAAGGGTAAAAAAGGTTCGATGAATGGTTTTGTTATTCTTTCTAAACATGAACAACGTTTAAGGGTTAGCGTAGACAAGCTTGATTTACAAAATGTACCGGCTCTTTCTAAGAAGCTAAAAGTGGAAATGAATGGTCAGATTGATGGAAGTATTAATTTAAAAATTTTTCCTGGTGAACCTCAAGACAATACAGGGGAAGTCGATCTGAAGTTGGTTAATTTTAAAATTCAACCAACTCAACTGACTCCTTTTCCAGGATTGGATATTGATTTACCCGAGACCCTTCTTTCAGAAGCAACTGCAGGACAGGTACGTATTAGTTTAGACAAGGGCAAAGTGCGGATTAAAAATATTAAGCTTCCGGGTCCTGATATTGTTGTCGATTTAAAAGGAGTGCTGCAGTTAAATAAAAAATCTGGTTTTTCAAAACTAAACTTTTTGGGCACTTTTAGCCTCTCTGATAAGGTAAAAGATAAGTTTCCTTTTCTCATTATGATTGATAAACAAAAAAATGAGGATGGGAGCTTTCCCTTGAGGATCACGGGCAATACGTCTAAACCCAGAATCCAAATCGGTGATTTTGATCTCTCTTCCTTCCAAGGATAAAGTGGATGTTTTGTCATTCCCGCGGAGGCGGGAATCCATCTTGGTTCCCCTCCTTTGTAAGGAGGGGTTAGGGGAGGTAGAGAGTTTTGTAAGACTCTACCCCCTCCAACTCCCCCTTACAAAGGGGGAGAGTACAGATGGATCCCTGTCTTCGCAGGGATGACAGAATAAAGTCAGGGATGACAAATAATGTAGAGATGTCAAAATATGCAACAATGACAAATGGAAAAAGTGAATATTAAAAATTTAACAGTCGATGAGATGACTGAAAAGTTTTCCGAGTTGGGTTTAGAGTCTTACCGGGTAACCCAGGTACGTAAATGGCTTTATCAAAAGTTGGTTCTTTCTTTCGAAGAGATGACTGACATTCGAAAAGAACATCGGTTACTTTTGGAGGAATATTTTTTTATTCCCTCTTTAATTCTCCATGGGTTTCAACAATCGGGGGATGGCACACGCAAGTACCTCATGGGTTTGGAAGATGAGCGAACGGTTGAATGTGTATGGATTCCTGAACCAAAAAGAGCCACCCTGTGTGTTTCTTCCCAGGTGGGTTGTGGAATGGGTTGCGGGTTTTGTTTAACAGCAACCATGGGTGTTCTTCGTAATTTAAAGGTTTATGAAATTACCGAGCAAATTGCTGCTGTAAAAAGATCTTTAAAAGAAGGGGAGAAAATTACAAATCTGGTTTTTATGGGCATGGGTGAACCCTTGGCTAATACGCGTAATCTTTTTCCTGCTTTAAATATTCTTTTGGATCCCCTGGGTTTTGGTTTTTCAAGGCATCATATTACGGTTTCAACCTCTGGTATTGCCCCAGAAATTGAGAAATTTGGAAACAACACTCCTGTGAAGCTGGCTATTTCTCTCAATGCAACAACCGATAAAGTGCGTGATGAAATTATGCCTATTAATCAAAAATTTCCATTAGAGAAACTTTTTGAAGCGTGTCGTAAAATGCATTTGCCCAAACGAAATAAAATTACTTTTGAATATGTGATGTTGCATGGAATAAATGATACCTTAGAAGATGCTAAAAGACTGGTTAAAATTTTATCTAAACTAAAAGCTAAACTTAATTTAATTCCTTTTAACGAATATCCAGGAACTTCCTTTAAACGCCCTGCAGATGAATGGGTTCATCAATTTCAAAAAGTTTTATTAAATGCGGGCTTTGTAGTTAATGTTCGTAAATCACGGGGACGTGATATCCTGGGAGCCTGTGGGCAACTTGCGAAAAAAGGGTGGGATAGGGAGCAATAGCACGCGACTTTTGTGAAAAGATTTTTATTTTGATTTTCTTTTTATGAGTCTAGTAATTCCCCTGCGATTTATCGCTGGGTTCATCAAGCGGGATGAGAGTAAATCTTTTTCCTAGATCTTCTAAAATTAAACGAGCCTCTTTTTCAAAATCTTTTGCAATGCTTACTTGAATTTTTCCACTTGAAGAATCAATAGTTGAGAGATCGAGCATGTTCTCATAAGATTCTATAATTTGTTTAATCAAACACACGTCTTCTTTTTTAGTTCTAAAAAAAAGGTAAAGCATTAAGCTACTTTTTCTTGGGTCATTTCGAGAACTTTTTGAGAAATATTCATGCTACAAAATTTTGGTCCACACATGGAACAAAAGGGAGCATCTTTAAAGGCTTCTTGGGGAAGGGTTTCATCGTGCATTTTTTTTGCAGTTGCGGGATCGAGAGAAAGCTCAAACTGACGTTTCCAATCAAAGCTAAAACGTGCACGCGAAAGAGCATCGTCACGGTCTCTGGCTCCTAGCCGATGACGGGCAATGTCTGCAGCATGGGCTGCAATTTTATAAGCAATCACTCCCTGATGGACATCTTCCTTATTGGGGAGCCCCAAATGTTCTTTTGGGGTTACATAACACAGCATGGAAGCCCCAGCACTTCCCGCCAGGGTTGCCCCAATAGAGGAAGTAATGTGATCATAACCTGGTGCGATATCAGTAACCAAGGGGCCTAAAACATAAAAGGGAGCTTCATGACAAAGAACGCGTTCTTTTTCGACATTCATGACAATTTGATCCACAGGCACATGCCCTGGGCCTTCGATCATCACTTGCACATCACTTTTCCACGCACGCAAAGTAAGCTCACCTAAAACTTTTAGTTCTCCAAATTGAGCTTCGTCTGAGGCATCAGCTAGGCAGCCAGGCCTTAAGCCATCACCCAAACTGTAAGACACATCATGGCGTGCCATAATTTTGGTGATGGCATCAAAATTTTCATAAAGAAAATTTTCTTTTTTATGATGTACCATCCATTGCGCTAAAATAGAACCTCCACGGCTTACGATTCCTGTAATTCTTTTGGAAGCCAATGGAATGAATTCTCGCAGAACTCCTGCATGGATGGTCATGTAGTCTACCCCCTGGGCGGCTTGTTCTTCAATAACCTCCAGCATAACAGAGATGGAAAGATCTTCAATTTTTTTGACACAGCTGAGAGCTTCGTAGATGGGAACAGTACCGATAGGAACGGGTGAGGCCTGAATAATGGATTTTCTAATTTCCGGAATATTTCCACCTGTAGATAAATCCATAACGGTATCTGCACCCAAGTGCACAGCACGGTGGAGTTTTTCTAATTCTTCATCGATTTTGGAAGTAACAGCTGAATTTCCAATGTTGGCATTAATTTTACAACTGGCTGCAATGCCAATGGCCATGGGCTCTAGGCTTAAATGATTAACGTTAGCAGGGATAATCATGCGCCCCCTGGCTATTTCTTGTCTAACCCATTCAGGAGAGAGATTTTCTCGTTTAGCTACATACTGCATTTCTTCGGTGATAAGGCCCAATCTTGCATAATGCATTTGGCTTTTATTAGGATCATTTTCTCTTTTTTTAACCCATTTGGTTCTCATTTTTTCTCCCTTATATAATTCATTTTTCCTACATCCGGTGTGGATGGGGTTGCAAATTTTTTTTCTGGAATTAAGCCCGAACGATAGGCTGTAAATCCTGCCATAGCAGCTTCCCGCATGGCTAGAGCCATTTCTACTGGATTTTTAGCCTTGGCAATGGCTGTATTTAAAAGAACGGCATCAGCGCCTAGCTCTAAGGCAAAACACACATCACTTGGAGCACCAATTCCAGCATCAACAATAATGGGGATAGAAACTGTTTTACGAATCAGTTCTAAATTATTTGGATTTCGAATTCCTTGCCCAGAACCAATAGGGGAGGCTAGTGGCATTACAGCAGCACAGCCCATGTCAGCTAATTTACGACACACTACAGGATCGTCATTGCAGTAAGGAAAAACAACAAAACCTTCTTTGATGAGGATTGCTGCTGCTTTTAAAAGTTCTTCAGAATCAGGATAAAGGCTATATTCGTCACCGATTACTTCTAGTTTAATCCACGATGTGTTCAAAAGTTCTCTGGCCATGTGAGCGGTAAGAATGGCTTCGGCTGCTGTGTGACAACCAGCTGTATTTGGAAGAATTTGAAAATTATTTTTATGAAGCATTTCCATAAAACTACCGCTTGATTTTTCTGCTACATTCACCCGGCGAAGAGCTACAGTAACCATCTCGGTTTTTGAAGCCAGCAAGGATTGTTCCATGATATCTAAATTAGGGTAGCCTGAAGTTCCTAAAATAAGTCGCGAGGAGTAGTGCTTGCCAGCTAGCTTTAAGGTTGTTTCAAAAGAGGTCATTTTGTATTCTTCATTTTTTAAAGCGCGAAAACCCAAAGGGCACTAAGAGTTCGGGCATGGTTTTTTTTAAGAGCCAATCTGTCATAAGCCTCGAAACAATGGGAGTCAATAAAATCCCATGGCGATAAAGACCAAGAGCAACATGTAATCCCTCAATGGGAGTAGGACCAAGAATGGGGGCGTGGTCGGGGGCAGTTGCTCTTAAACCTGCCCAGGTAGAGAGCATTTCATATTCTTGGCAATTTGGGTAAATTTTCCAAGCCCCATACATCAAATCCATTAAGGCTCCCAGAGTTACTGTAAGATCATGCCCTTTTTCTTCTGAAGTAGCTCCAATCACTAAGCGGCCATCACTTCGTGGAACCAGGTAAACTGGAAAACGATGGATAAGCCTGATAGGATGTTTTGGTAATTCTTTAACAGGGATGGCTACTTCAAAGGCTTGTCCCTTGATGGGGCGAATGGGGAAAGAGAGATCAAGCCCCTCTAATTGAGTGTGAATTCCTGTTGTAAGAATTAATTCTTGAACCTTGAGAGTTTCATTTTTAATTCGAATACTTTGCACTCGATTGTTCTGAATTTCAATTCCATCAATTTGTGATTGTTCGTAAAGTTGGCCACCACAATGGATAAAGGCTTTTTTTAATGCAGAGACCAATTTTTGATTATCCAAGCATTTTTCTTTGGGAGCAAAAAGACCAAGGGTTGCAGAAGGATTAATAAAGGGTTCTAAACTTAAAATTTCCTCACGCGAGAGAAGTTTTGTTTCTAATCCCAATTCTTTTTGAAATTCATGAAGTCTTAAAAGCTCTAGCTGATCATCTTGGTCGATGGCTACGGTTAAGGCCCCATGCGAATGGTAATCGATATCTTCTTTTGAATCATTAAGTAATTCTTTAACAAAATCATCATAAATATTTAAACTATAACAGAATAAATTATTAATTTTTTCTTCTCCGAAACGAATTTCAGAAGCGGGCGTTATCATACCTGCGGCTTTTCCTGAAATTTCACAGCCGCAGAGACCTTTTTCAAAAAGGGTAACATGCATCGATGCCTTTGCTAGTCTCCAAGCCAAGGAAAGACCCATCACTCCACCTCCAATAATAGTAAATTGGTTCATTTATCCTCCTGGTGTTGGGGTTAAGATTTCAATATGGTCCAAATCAGAAATCTGTGTTGTAGAAAATTCAGAAGGCGGAATAACAGTTTGATTAACGGCAATGGCAACGTAGAGGGAGGAGGAATTGAGTTTTTTTAAGAGTTCAGAAACACTGAGAGGTTCTAAAAATTCCTTGGGTTCACCATTAATATGCACAGAAATCATGCTCATGGCTTACAAGCTAGGGCTTTAGCTGTCAAGTCTCTAGCGGATAAGACATTCCAGGTTCTAAAATGATGACTTGAGAAGCAAGTTCGTTATCTTTTGCAAGCAAAGCCTTTAGTTGATTAATGGCTTCGTCTGGGCGCTCTAATGAAGAATGAAAACCTCCCCAGTGAATGGGAATAAGATATTTTGCATTTATTTTTTTAAAAACTTTCATGAGTTCTTCGGGTGATAAAAGTGTTTTTTGATCAAATCCAACCTTATTTGTAGGCCCCAAGGGCAAAAGGGCTATATCAATTGATCCAGATAAACTGTTAAAAGATTGGCTCGAATAATTTGTACTGCAAATAAAAATGGAATGGTTTTTATTTTTGATAAGATAATTGGCTGTAGAGTTTTTCCATCGAAAAAAAGAAGTTGATTTGGTTGTGGTAGCTACAACTTCAAAACCATCCTGGGTGTAGTTTTCGTCGGGTTTTAAAGAAAAAAGTGGGTTGCTTAGAAAACGAGATACTTTTTCTGCCCCGTTTTGGGGAATAACGATTGAAGTGGTGAGTGGAAAATATTTATAAGAAAAAATATCAAAGTGATCAGCTCGTGTGCTTGTTAAAAGCAGGAGATCGGGTTGATTTAAAAGGCTAGGATCTAGAGGGAAGGGTTTTTCTCTTCGAAAAAATCCCAAAATTTGGTTGGAAAAAACAGGGTCAACCAGGATTTTTTTTCCACCAAGTATAATCTCCAAACTGGAGTGACCAAGAAAGGTAATTTGATTGTTAAGAGAACTGTGAGACATTTCTAAATTGTAAGATATCCAAAAATACCCTATATGCAAGTCATTTGCTATGAAAGTACAACATCGTTCTACATATGCCCTTATTCATTTGGGACACCTTCGTCATAATCTCTCTGTTGTTAAAAGTCTTTCTCCCAAGGCCAAAACAGTGGGAGTTGTGAAGGCCAATGCCTATGGTCATGGGGCAACGCCCATTGCTAAGGCTCTGATAGAGGCTGGGTGTGAAAATTTAGGAGTGGCCACCATTGAAGAGGGGATTGCTTTAAGAGAAGCTGGAATTGAAAAACCCATTCTTGTTTTTGATGGGATGCTCACAGGACATCCTGAGGTTTTTTTGGAACATCAACTTACTCCTGTTCTTCATTGTGAGAACGATTTTGAAATTTTAAAAACCATCACAAAACCACTTAAAGTTCATCTTAAATTTGATACAGGAATGGGACGTTTGGGATTTTTTCCAAATGAGCTTCCAAAAGTTCTTGAGCTTGTATCTCAAAATTCTTTCCTCGAGGTTGAAGGAGTGATGAGCCATTTAGCTCGGGCTGATGAAAAAGACCCTACACCAACTAAAAGGCAATATGGATTTTTTAAAAAAATAAGGGGTGAATTTGAAACATCAGGTCTTAATCCCATTTTTCACTTAGCTAATTCAGCAGCTCTTTTAGATGGTTTGGCGCAAACAGAAACAGGATGGGTAAGGCCAGGAATTATGCTGTATGGGGGGCTTCCTCATACTCGGCTTCTTGCCTCTAGCTTAAAACCCGTGATGACTTTAATCACCAGACTTTTAGTAGTGAGAGATTGTCCCAAGGGAACTGCTTTAAGTTATGGAGCTACCTATGTTACTTCCAAACATTCTCGTATAGGAGTGCTGCCCATTGGTTATGCCGATGGATATCCCAGGCTTTTATCAAACAAGGGTGCTGTTGTTATTCACGGGAAAAAGGCTCCCATTGTGGGGCGCATTTGTATGGATTTAACTTTGGTGGATGTAACCACTATTCCAGAGGCCAAGGGAGCTGACGAAGTTTTATTGTTTGGAGAAAAAAATGGAACTCATTTGCCTGTAGAAGAAGTAGCCAAATGGGCCCAAACTATTTCGTATGAAATTTTGTGTGGTATTACAACTCGTGTGCCCCGCATTTACGAAGAAACATGAAAACATTAGGACTCAAATTCGAATGGTTTGTAACCCAAACCGCCCTTGTGATGGGGGGGTATACTCGTTTTGCTGGTCAATTTTTTACTTGGGTGAGGCAAAAACCTTTTCGTTCCAGACAAATTTTTTTACAGATGAATGTTATTGGAGTGGATTCAACCCCCATTATTCTTTTGGTTGGTTTTTTTACAGGTGCTGTTTTTGCTTTGCAGGCGGGATATTCTTTTCGTCTGTTTAATGCCGAAACCATGGTGGGGGCAACTGTTGGCTTATCCCTTGCCCGTGAAATTGCACCTGTATTTGCAGCTTTGATGGTTATTGCCAGGGTGGGTTCGTCGATGTCCGCAGAATTAGGAACCATGCGGGTTACAGAACAAATTGATGCCCTAGAAGCCATGGCTGTTAATCCCTATCACTACCTGGTTGTTCCGCGTGTTATTGCTTCCATAGCCATGTTGCCACTTTTAACAGTGCTTTTTGTTTTTATAGGCATTGTGGGTTCCTATATTGTGGGAGTGGGTCTTTTAGATATTCCAGAGGGGCCTTTTCTGTATCGTTTAGAATATTATTTGGAAATGAAGGATTTAATCGGGGGCTTAATCAAGTCTGGTATTTTTGGTTTTATACTGGCTGTGATTAGTTGCTACCAGGGGTTTAATGCTCATGGTGGAGCAAAAGGAGTAGGGCTGGCTACAACCCGTGCTGTTGTTATTGCTTCTGTTTCCATTTTGGTTACCGATTATTTTTTAACCCAATGGATTCTGGAATTAACGCGATGATTAAACTTTTTGACATTCAAAAATCATTTGGAAAAAACAAGGTTCTTCAGGGAATTAGTTTTGTTATTCCCAAAGGAAAAATTACCGTTATTATTGGAAGAAGTGGTGAAGGAAAAAGTGTGCTGTTAAAACATCTCATTCGTTTAATTAATCCAGATGAAGGAAAAATTTTGGTAGACGGAACAGATATTTTAAGTTTGAACGAAATTGAACTTAAAGAATTTCGAAAAAAATTTGGAATGCTTTTTCAAAATGCCGCTCTTTTTGATTCGATGAATGTTTTTTCTAACGTGGCCTTTCCCTTGGTAGAACATACAAACATGACAGATCATGAAATTGCCTCCCGTGTGCATGAGGTGTTAGAACTTGTAGGTTTAAAAGACATCGACGAAAAAATGCCCGAAGAACTTTCGGGAGGTATGAGAAAAAGAGTGGGCCTTGCTCGATCGATTGCCTTGTTGCCACAAATTCTTTTGTATGATGAGCCCACCACGGGCTTAGATCCCATTATGACCGATGCCATTGATCAGCTGATTGTAAATACCCAGAAGCAGTTGGGGGTAACCTCTGTTGTGATTAGCCACGATATTGAGGCTAGCTTTAGAATTGCCGACCGTGTAGCCATGCTTCATGAGGGAAAAATCATTTTAGAAGGCCAAAGAGTTGATTTTGAAGCTTCTAAACACCCGTTTATAAAGCGTTTTTTAGAAGGCCGCGCTACCGGTACAGAGCTGTAGAAAAGCACTTTAAATTTTTATTAAGCAGCAAAACGGTGAAGAATTTCTGAAATAAATGTTTGATAGGCAATTCCCAATTTTTTAGCTCTTTGTTTCAAAGATTGTAAATCGTGGCTATTAATTCGGATGTTCAAAACTGCATCCTTTTTTTTCTTAGCAATTGCCTGAGTAATACTCTCAAGTTCTATAGGGCTAACAGGATGATACTTGCCTTGGATTAAGTCGTTTTCTATAGATTTTTCTCGTTTATTTAATTTTATTTTAGTCATTTATTTTATTCTCCTTCCATAATTTGGTGTATTTCCAATGTATTTCTTTCACCCACAAACATTATAATACATTTTGTATATACATTACAATTAATAATTTACAAGAGATCGGCCAAGCTAACCCATTAAGAAACAAAGAGTTTTTTGTTTCTTTTTTAAGGTTATTTTTTTACTTATTGGGAATGACACAAAAATTCCATTTAGCCATTTCAGTAACAGAGAATTATTTTTCATTTTGTAAAGAGTGGTTAGGGGTGGCCCTTATTCCCGTTGGTTCCAAGGTTATTGAAGAAGAGGGTTTAGAACGATCGCAGCCGCTGCATCAACCTCGATACTTTTTTTCTTTTTCGTAAAATAGAAATCAAGATTTTGCAAAATAGTTTGAATGGTCTCTTTGTTCCATTCTCGCGGGTAATGTATTTTTTTCTTGCTTGTCACAATAAATTTTGTTGCTGGTAGTAACGTAGCTTCGCCAACTTAAGTTGACTGGGCACAACTGGGCGAGTAAGTTGCCAATCTCCCAGTAGCTGATATTTTAGAGCCAAAGGATGTTTATCGTTAAGGAAACGAAGTTCTCCCAGGAGGGCACGGTAGAATTTTGCATGAGGAGTGAGTTGAACCTGAAGTTTTGTTTTATGAAAAAGCATTAGACGGTATTCTTCAGCCAAAGGTAGAGCTTTTTTGGTTAGTTCATAAAAAACTCGCCCCTTTTTTGAAGCTTTTTGAACCAGCTTTTTATGCAGTAAATCCTTCAGCCCGGAAGGGTAGTTTTTGACAGCATTGCGAGGGAGAACACCAAATTGAAACAATTTTTCTAATAGCATATAATATATAACATATTGTATTTATTAATAAATATAGTATATTAAACTATATATTAGTTATTGTACCACAATAATTATTTTAAATACAAATATTTATTATATAGTTACTTTTTATAAAAACCTATCTGCCACCAGTAAAAATTGTAAGACCCAATTGACTTTCCTGTTTTGGAAGGGCTATATTTTCAAATGTATTTTTGGTCCAAAATTCGCACAAGCTTAGGAGTATAAATATCAAGGGAGGAATATGGTTACTGAAGATTTGGAAAAGGGCTATAGCAAAGAAGAGGAGTATTTCTACAAAATCAACAAGGAGTTGATCGATAAGAAGCGCAAAGAGTTCGACGTACAGCAGTTAAAACAAGCAGCCTTGGAAAAGAAAACTTCCCATTGGATGAAATGTCCAAAATGTGGTGAGGAGATGACCGAAATCGAGCTTGTCGGAATCAAGGTCGATCGCTGCAATGGCTGTAAGGGCATTTATTTCGATCATGGCGAGCTTGAGATTCTTATGGAGAGTCAGGAGCCAAAAGGTTTTTTGAGTGCCATGAAGCGTCTTTTTCGTTAAAGAGTTTTTTCTCAATTACTAAACAAAAGTTATATTTTAATTATGTATTGCAAAATTAAAATATTAGTTTATAATTGTAATCATGAAAATAACGAGGATTTACCCATTTCCAGCAAAATCTTTTTTTCTTTTTGGCCCGCGTGGTGTTGGTAAAAGTACATGGGTTAAAGAGTTTTTTAAACCTGCCGTTGAAATTAATCTTTTATCCCATCAGGTTTTTTTACAGTTACAAAACAATCCTAGTCTCCTTGAAGCTAAATTAAATCCGATAAAGAAAAATTCTTGGGTTTTTATTGATGAAATTCAAAAATTACCATCTCTCCTTGATGAAGTACATCGCTTGATTGAGGATAAAAACCTTCATTTTATTTTAACAGGATCCAGTGCCAGAAGGCTTAAACGTGGTGGAACCAATCTTTTGGCAGGCAGAGCATTAACCCATAAAATGTTTCCCTTTAGTCTCTATGAACTTAAATCACATAAACCAGTTAAATTTTATTGTACCTATGGAACATTGCCAATTGTTTTAAAAGACGCAGATTTGGTTGAACAAACTTTGTATAGCTATGTAGAAACTTATCTTCGTGAAGAAATTAAAGAAGAAGCTTTAGTGCGGAGGCTAGATCAGTTTAATCGTTTTTTACAAATTGCCGGTAGTTTAAATGGCCAAGTACTCAATTATGGTAATATTGCGAGAGAAACTGGTCGCTCAAGTGCTATGATTTCCCAATGGTATGATATTTTGGAAGAAACTCTTATTGGTTTTCGTCTCATGCCCTATCGTCCAGGGTTTAAAGTGCGTGAAGTAGGCCATCCTAAGTTTTATTGGTTTGACCCTGGTGTAGCTCGAGTGAGTGCTCAAATTGACTCTCATGATTTTGGAAGTTTAGAGATGGGAAGTGCATTAGAAACATTGGTTCTTAATGAGTTAAGAATTTATCAGGAATATTCTAGAAAGTTAAAACCCATTTTTTATTATGCTACTCCTGGTGCAGGGGAAATTGATTTTGTTATAGAGTTACGCCCTAAAACAATTAATCATTCTTCAGAATTTATTACTCTTGAAATAAAGGTTTCTTCCAAATGGAAATCGGAGTTTGAAGCCCCTACACGAGCTCTTAAAAAATTTGCTGGAAATCAACATAAAAAAATGTTTGGTATTTATCTGGGGACAGACCGTCTTAGCAAAAATGGATTTGAAGTTTATCCTCTTATGGAATTCATAAAAGACTTATTTGCAGGCAAAATTTTTTAAAAATATATTCTTCTAAATACCTGTACTCTCTAATCCCAATTTTCAATGTTCACAGAATAAACAGTAACCCGCGCGTCTTCAGTATAAAGGGCAATCATGCCGGGGACATCATAAAGAACATCAGGCGAGGCAGATCCAGTATAGGAGAAAATGAGAATATTGTTAATATAAACATCAAGATTTTGGCTTCTTTTTTCAAGAGTGAGGGTATAAGTTTGGCTAATTACTATTTGTGGTGTACTTGCCGTATAAAGAAAAACCTGTTGTTCAGTTGCAGCATCATCGTCAAAGGCTCGTCCTAGTTCAATGCCGTTGGTTTTAAAAATAAAATAATTAGTGAGTTCCCCTGATGAAATATTGTTGGGGTCTCTAAAGTTAAAATTAAAAAAAAGCCAAAAAACTTCCCAAGAATTAGGACTTGCCGCACGCAGTTGAGCATCGGTTGAATAAACAATGGTGGTGCGAAAATCTTTGATAGGATTTTCTTGAGTGGTTTTGGCCAGAACCAGGGCGGCATGGGTGTTGCTTCCAGTAGGAGGTTGCGGTTCCATAACAATGCCATTTTCGGAATCAAAGTTTACCGAGCCGTATCCGTTATAAACGATTGTCCACTGATCTTCCGTGGTTGGAATGACAGTGGTTGTAGGAGATTCGTCAGCTGAATTATCAGCGTTGTCTGTAGAATTATCGGGATTTTCCGCATCGATGGTGTTTGCTGGTACCGTAACAGGCAATTGAGAACATTGCACCGTTATGTACGTAAAAAAAACGACAACAAGTATTTTGAGCAGATCACTCATGAGCTAGGTATTTAAGTTGCCAACTACTTCTTTTTCATCATGAAGTGAACTTAAAAGTACCTAACTTAAAAGTACCTGGCACCTGTTTTTTTGTTTTTTGTTTTTTTGAGAATTATTGAGAATTATTGAGAATTATTGAAGCAAAACCCCCATCCTTTTTTGAAAAGAAGGATGGGGGTGTTCAGAGTCTTTAACTTTCACACAAGCTTAAGGCACAACACCTTCTGGGGTAACCTTAGCCGTTTGGCCGGTCATGTCTGGGGCTGCACCCATACCATGATCAGTAAACGCATTGGTAGGAGCCGCAACAGAACCTGTTGTCAAAGAGGCACAATTAGAGGCATCAACATCCGGCATGCTGTACTCAATCGACATGGCTTTGGTGTAGTGAGCCGTTCCGTCGCATGTGATTTCAGTTCCATCTGCGATGGTAAATACGGCTTTCCAAAACTCGAAATCACTTCCATCAACCTCCACTCTCTCGAAGGGAATACCCATGAGATGGCCCCTACCAGCATATTCCAGCAGCACAGTGCCATAACCATTTGTGGTATCTTTGTACACACAGTGCAGCGGATTTTCAAAGGTTACAGCATCACCATCTACTACAAGATACGTGGCCTTATTCCAGCTATTGGGGCCACTCTCATAGGCATAGTGTATATCCTCAGACCAAGCTTCCCAAAAATTATCCAGCGTGACCGAATTAGGTATCATGGCCCCAGTTCTAAAGCCCCAAGCAGTAGAGCTAGAAGGATCGATCGTCACACCATCATCTATGGTAATATCAACTCCGCCAAGCTGGAGTGTCATAGTATCCCCAGTAATCGTATAAACATAGGGCAGGGTGTCATTGTCTGTAATGTCAGGCAAATAAGGAGTGCCCGCATTTAATAAGGCTGCTGTCATTGGAGCGGCGGGACAGTTTTGATAACACTTGAGTGTTAACGTGGCTCCATCGGCAAATTCCGCAGAGCTGGACGTGAGGAACTCTTCGGTAAAGATAGGAACAATAACAGCATCGGTTAACACACCACTCCCGGGAACAACAATATCCAAAGATCCCAAGCCTTGTTTCCAGAGACCAATAGATTGGTTAGGCGTTGTGACAATAGCTGCATCGGGGATATCTGTTACAGTGCACCCATTTTGATCACACACATGGATACCTGTGCTGATCAGATTGGTTCCATTCCACTCCACCAAATAGGTAGTTCCATCATCAGTCCACCTCTGGAAGGTATCCCCCTGCAAATCGCCCAAGGTTTTTTCTTCAAGTGTATTTTTGATCACCCTACCACCCCCTCTAACCACCGTGTACGTGGTAAATCCGTCATCAGAGGTAACCTGTTGACCATCGGTGGCCGAACCATTGCCCAGCCATATGCCGTTGTTATCGGCCCAACCCCATGCTTCTCCCGCACGAATAGGCATACCAGAATTCTTTTCGACCCTGGCCCCATCTTCTGTATAGAGGTTATACTCCCATACGTTTTTATCCAGATTCACAGCATCACGACAAACCTGGCGATCACCAAAATCACTTAAATAATAGCTTTCGTTAAAGGCAACCTGAACAGTTTTTTCAACGACACTGGCATCCGCATTAAGAGCGGCCCCCATGGATTCAAAACTTGGAAATCGGCGAAAGACAAATGCAGCCCCCGAGCTTCCATCAACCGCAAGAACAGCATGGGTTTGTTCCGCATAATTCATACCCGGATTATCGAGTGTTAACTCAAACTCAACCAATCCATCCGCATTTTCAACCGAAGCAAGGTTTCCAGTCATCACGACAACACCTTCAAGATACCCGGCAAAATCCATGGAAAAAAGACCAAAGGGTTTGAGATCGCTTTTTCCTTCGGAAATTGTTAACTGGGCACGGATTTCATCAAAACCCTCTTCGGCACCGTCTTCTTCAGTCCAAAGCTGAACAATGTGATCTTCTCCAGCGGCTCTGGAGGAATTTACAATCCATGATGTAAGCTCGGTTTGGGAGGCAGAGGATTCATTATTTTCGTCTCCAGATCGATCTTTCCCACAACCCGATTCATCCAAAAGGGCAAGATAGGTGCCTGCATTGACTAGTGCTGCATCATCATAGTAAGTCAAATCGAAAATGCAGAGAACCTCGTTAATCATACTCAAAACTTCCATCGATTCATCAAACACATAAGCCTCGGCCACGTCTGTAATGTAGTCGCCACCAGTTGGAGTAGCCATTTGAATCAAGGATTTTAAGGCTGTATTACTTGTCTGAGGATTGGCACTCACTGACGAACTACCCTCACTATCAACCGTTACGAAGGTCATCTGTTCGGCAATGGTTAAAGCGGAGGTGTCACTACCACTGCTGCTACTACCACCACTTCCTCCACATCCACTAAAACCAAAACTTAATACAACAAAAATACTCAACAATAAAAAACTTCTCATAGCCCCTCCTTTTAAAAACCCCCAGAACAAAACTCAAAACTGATATGGGTCACAAAGTAGCAAGTTTGATACCAAATTTTATTTTTTTATCTTTAATTATTCTCAAGAGTTAAAAATCGGTGCCAAGAACGATGAGTAAAATAAGCCCATGTACTCCATTTTTTGCCGGCAATTTTTACCTAAGGGGCTTGTTGAAAAATGTAGTTTTCCACTAATTCTGTCATTCCCGTGGAGGCGGGAATCCAGTCTTTTCAATAAGTTCTGGATCCCTGCCTTCGCAGGGATGACAGAGGAATGACATTCTTCAACAGACCCATAAGGGTTTCATTGATGGTGTATAAAAAAGCTGACTCAGGACAAAAAATCAATTTTACCAAAAAATGTTTTTCTGCTCAAAAAAAAGGCTTTGCCTAAAAATAGGGCATCTTGCTAGAAAGCCTCTTCATAATAAACCAATAGTTTTAATAGTTTACCTGTCTATTACTTTGGCCTCACTTTTGCTTAAAGCTTGTTTGTGAAGAAAAAAGAATTCAAACTCATTTTTTACTTTTTAACAGTGTTGGGTATTTTTAGTTTTCTTATCCCAGCTCTGGCTCTTGCAAATCAAAAACCCCTGTCAATCTGGGGACAAGAACTTAATTATGAAGTGGTTAGTTTATCAAATAAGCATCGGTCCTATGATGGTTTGGCTATAAGACTTAACCGGTCTGGCAAAAAAATAAATCGTGTTATCCTGAATACTGCCTATTTTCAACAAGAAGCCACAGAAATTTGGGAAGACTTTCAATACAACCCAAAGCCCAGTGTTATTGTTTCTCCAAACCTCATGACATTTTTGGTAAATCTGATGGAAACAAACCGGAACTTTTCTCAAAAGCAATCCCTTATTTCTCAGCTGGGAGAATTAAAAGAACAACTTCAATATGCAGCGTGGCAAAAAGTTTATGCCAAGGCCAAAAATAAAAAAGAATTCATCCGTCTTTTTATACAAACCAGAAAAAAGACTATCGAGTACCATGAACTTTCCCATCTTTTGGATGCTGTATTATGGGAAAAACAACAATTAACATCCCACGAGATGCGTGATGAAAAACAATTTGCCCACGATACGGAAGTAAGGGCCTTTTTAACAGAACTTGTCTATGGTCCAAATCCACAGGATTCACTCTGGCAAATTGTAACAGGTGTTTTACAAGAAATAAAACAAGGCAGAAGCATTGATTACAGTGTTGAAAAACTAAAAGACATCCTCGTGATGGCACAAGCAATCAATTGGATCCCAAGGGGAGAATTACTTTGTTTTCTTTGTTTTCTTTCCAAGGAAAGCGCCACTGATATCGCAACCAAACTTTACCATCGGTACACTCTTGCGACACATCAATGGAAGAGGGGTCTCTTGTGAGACCCCTCTTTAAGTTTAAATGTAATTCAAAAAACGCTTATTGGCGATTTCTGAAATTTTTTGGTGCTGTGCTGCTCATGTCTTGGCTAGATAGAATTGTACCGCCAAGGCTGGACTTTTCAGCTTCGCCTCGGGCATACCTGTTCAAGTGAGTGGGAGCCGTAGCAGTAGCTGTTGTACCTTTTGTGGCTTCAACGTCATGCCTGTAAGTGGCATGTTTATTTGTGCCGGCTTGGGCTAGGCCCGCAAATCCAGCAAGAACAGTTAACACAGTACCTACAATTAAATAATTTTTTGTATTCATAATAAACTCCTTTCAAAGTTTAAGTTTTCAATAAATTTCAGAAAATAAGCAATGACAAAATATTTTTATGGATATGGGAGTGGTTAACAGCGAAAAGACTGATTAAGAATAAACAAGGGTGGTGCATGAGTTTGTGTGCTCATTTCATCATGCCACGTCAAAGAAACCAGAGTGGAATTGAGATGAGAACTCAAACTTAAGGTATGATAGGACACCTGCTTTAAATTATCCTTATCAGTTGTTTGAATCAAGAAAAAGGTTTGGTTTTGGGATTGAAAACAACAATACTCGGCCTTTGTTTGATCTAGCCGTGAGTTTTGGCAACAATTTGAAAAACAATTATCTGTTGCAGCAAATGCTGGGCAAATTAGGAAAAAACTTACATTGAAAAGAAAGAGAAAAAAGAAAAACAAGACAAACTTTTGCAAAACAACTTTCATACTTGCATCATAAACCTTCAACGATGGAATGTCAAACACGGGTGCCAACCAGGTGCCAGGCACGCGTGCAACTTATTGAAAAATAAATCTATAATTCAAATACCAGGTATTGCAGAATTCGCTCCTGAGCCCAAAAACCAGTGGAAGGGCAGGTATCTGCCGTATGATAGGACGAATAAAGAAGCTTTCCGCTGCTCTCGGTTTTAGTCACAGTTAAAGGAGCATCCGAATCCGAGCCCCCGGTATATTCGATGGGACCCTGAATCCAAATGGTGGGGCTTTCTCCGGTATGAGCAGCCTCCATAACAGCCCAGCCTGAAAGAAAATCAGCAATGGTTACTGTGTCATCACTATTTCTGGCTCCCGTTGTTCCATTGACAGTGGTGAGGCTACAGGTTTCCACATCTCCTGTATTTACCGTTACCGCATCTAACCAAGCAGCCATGTCCGTATCATTGACTGTTGCATCCGAACTAATGCCCGAGGTTCCATCCTGCGCAGCATCCATTGTTTCAGCGGTTGCAGCATCCGAACCTCCATCCTTAAAATCCATGAAATCAGGAAAGGGTTGTTCGATAAAATCATAGGATAAATCTGTGACGTAAAGTTTTCCCCCATTTTGAACATAGCTCTGAAATCGAGCAACCACGGAGGAATCAGTAATGACAGAATCATCCGCCCCACAGTTGATAAAAATAATATCAAAGGCATTCAAATTATCCACACTCGAAACAAAAGTAGAAAGATCCGTATAAGTACTATCTAAGGTTGAGTCTCCATCGATTAAAGTAAATTGAAAAGTTTGGGTTGTGTCAAGAAGGCCGCTACTATCCACTGTTCCATACCCCAGCTTGGCCAACACATCTTGAATGCGATCGTAGGACCCTGTTACTACCGCCATCTCCGGAGCATCATCAGTACTAAATTGCGTGCTGGAAGCGGAAGCATTACTCCCACAATTAACGGTGGTGTCTCCCGTAAAACTACCCTTGGCAAAATTGACTGTTTGTGACCCCGTTCCGGAACATTCCACAGTAAAAGCCCCGGTGGCAGAGGAACAATCTGAGTCCGAAGCAGTGGAGGATGGATCTGAGCAACTTTCCCCATCACCATCCGTTAAGCCCTTTACTTTGCTATTTACCTGTAAAACTTTGGTTGCTGTACTGCTTGTTGAGGGAATCCATACCGTAGCACCTGAAACAGGGTCCCCATTTGGGGAGGTAACTGTCCCAGAAATTCTTCCAGCTGTTCCACTACTGCTACTGCTATCGCTTCCTCCACAACTTATGGTTGAAAATATTACAAATAAAGCTACGGCTAAAAAAGAATGAAATTTCATAGATTCTCCTTTTTTTTGAAAATTTTCTACCTGCCTTATACTAGAAAGTTCCAATATTTACTAGTACAAAACTTAAATCAACCGCCTTATTAATGGTCGTACGAGTGTTACAGCTCCTCTTGCTTTAAAGTTAGCCGCTGCCCTTAATACTTCTCCAGAGTTTTGGTTAAATGCTCAAAAGGCGATTGATATTTACAACGCCTCCAAAAGCATTGGCAAATTACCCAAGGCGCTTATTGTTAAGGGTCATTTGGTTCAAGTTTAAATCTATTTATCGAAGTCATCAATTAGTCAATGGGGAAGAAGAGAATTTATGCAAAGAAATAGTAATTTTGCTTACTCATTATTGGTTACCACACATTGATCTTCAAGACGCCCTATCTTCAGGTGAAAGTCAAATTGATGTTCCGCTCGTTAATCCGGCAGATATACCGACCTATCTTAGAAGAAAGTATCCTTCTGTATCAGGTGGTATGACCCGTTTGTCTGACGATGACACAGTAGCAGAGATAATAGTTAGCATTAGAACGCCAGATGACGAATATACAGATTATGATAGTGTGCTTGAAGCCCTATTTAGTTCACGAAATAATGAAAAAATCCGAGAATCAGTTGATTGGGACTGGTTATCACAAAACATTCTCCAAAATCACTCAAAAGCATTTTGCGAAAATCCGGAATCATTTTTAAGAAGAGGTCTTATTGGCGCAGATGACGCTTTAGTCGGCTTTTCTGGCGAACAACTAATAGGCTTTTCAGGTATTTTTGGAGAATCCTATGATAGAAAATATGAAGATGTTGAAGGGAATCCTATTGAACCTTCCAAAATATGGTATTCAAGGCTTCCAGAAGGGGTACGAAGAGAAGCTGAGTCATTAGGTATGGGGGTTTTTTATGTTAATATCGGAGGTGAACCAACACATGTTGGTTATGAAGAAAATCTTGCTGATCCAAATGATAGGATTGGACGGACACCAACTACAGCATACTATGATTTAGAGGGGAACTTTTTATTTGAAATGGCATTTGCAGAATATTTTGAAGTAGAACAACATTCGGTTGGAAGACCTCGTGATTTCGTTTTTGCAGCTTCAAGTCACATGCTAGTAGATGGTTTATATTTTTCCTTAAGTGATATTGATGGCATCAAGCATGAGGAACTAACATCACTGCAATTACGCGCCTGTGAAGTCGATTGAATAAATCGGTTTCAGACATGCGCGTAAAACCTTAAGGGTTATTACGACGACAAAGAGAAGCGGAAAGCTCGTGATAGAAAACTTAAATTTTTGGTAGTGGGTCAGTTTGAAATCTGAAATCTTGCTTTTCAATCTTGATTTAGGCATATTTGTTTTATGCCTAAGCGGTTAAGAATCCAACCGAAGAAAGACTTAAACACGAGAGCCTTTGATATACTTCAACAAGTCACTGGTGAGAAACCAAAGGAAGACCCAACTAAGAACCCCGCTGCCGTGGCTCTTGGTAGATTAGGGGGGCTTAAGGGTGGTAAGGCTAGGGCTAAGAAGTTATCTGCGAATGAAAGACACCGTATTGCAATAAATGCAGCAAAAGTAAGATGGGGAAAAAATTTAAAAGATAGCTAATTATTTTGTTTTGTTTGGAGAAGCTAAGGTTACTTGCGCTCTTATGCCATCGTAAATCATGATTATGTTACTAAGAAAGTCTCTTCCTAAAAGAACCTCATGTGCTTGATCACCATCTTTTAAATCAGCAGCAAGAAATTTGCCATATTGCTCTGTCTCTAGTGCGAGGCACACAATTCTTGTTAAATACATCGTATGTTCTCTTGGTCCACCAACACCAGCTACCATTGCCTTATCAACTGGCACAAGACCTAATTTAGTCGCTAACTGGCTATCAATCATGCTTTGTGAAGCTCCAGTATCTATAAGGGCAAATACAGTTTCAGATTTTAATTCTTCTATTTTATCAGGAATGTCAAAAGAACATACAATCACCTGTGTAGTTGGACCATAGTGGAGCAACCGCTGTGAATCAGCTTTACCTTCATTACTAAAACCTGCTTCAATTAGAGGCATGAACTATTCTATAGGCTACCGATGCTGGAAGATTTTTAGATGGTTCGCTCCCTACTTCTCGAATTAGATAAGGACCTTTACCAAATTGTTTAATTGCTTCTTTAGCGGCTGCATCAAAAGTGTCATAAGCACCGACAAGTTTTTCATCGTGTATAATGACAAATTTACCCATATGATGCTTCAAGAGAGTAGGCTTCATTTGCTCAAAAGCATGTATTTCTTTTTTTAATAAATCACTCATATGCATAGTATAAAACACACTGAGTACGTTTACAATATTAGAAATCATCTTACAAGCCATGGTTTTATATGCTTGACTTTTCTTAACCGATCAAGCATAAAAGTCATTATGAATAAGTTAAACGTTAAAGATCAAGTTCGCATCGTAGCCTCTCTTGTGGAAGGGAACAGTATCCGTGCAACCTGCCGAATGACAGGAGCTTCTAAGAATACAGTCGTTAAGCTTTTGGTTAATCTTGGCCGTGCCTGTTCTGAATACCAAGATAAAACCTTTAAAAACCTCAATTGTAAACACATCCAATGTGATGAAATTTGGTCTTTTGTTGGAATGAAGGACAAGAATATCCCGAAAGAGAAGAAAGGCATTTTCGATTATGGCGATGTTTGGACCTGGACGGCTTTGTGTGCTGATACGAAGCTAATTCCATGCTGGTACGTTGGAGATCGTAGTGCGGAGGCTGGCTATCATTTCATGAACGATCTTGCGGGACGTTTGGCCAATAAGGTCCAGCTCACAACTGATGGTCATAAGGCTTACCTAGAAGCGGTGGAAGGCGCTTTTGGGAATGATGTTGATTATGCCCAACTTCAAAAGATTTATGGAACAGTGAAAAAAGAAGGTGAAACTCGATACAGCCCTGCACAGTGCATGGGGGCACGAAAAGCAGTTATTACTGGCAATCCAGCTCATGAGCATACTTCCACAAGCTACATTGAACGCTCTAACCTTACTATGCGAATGCACATGCGCCGTTTTACTCGCTTAACTAATGCCTTCTCAAAGAAGCTTGAGAATCACGAAGCAGCTATTGCCATTCATTTTATGTATTACAATTTTGCCCGTATTCACCAGACTTTGCGGGTGACACCTGCCATGGAGGCTGGTATAAGTGAACATGTGTGGGGGTTAGATGAGATAGTAAAATTATTGGATTGAAACTGACCCACTACCAACTGTAAGGCCCCATTGACTTTCCTGTTTTGGTAGAGATATAGTTTTTAAATGTCTGTTGGGTCTAAAATTCGCACGAGCTTAGGAGTTAAACTAGTGATGGCCATTACCCTTCCTTTAAGCTTAATGGCAGGCCTTATTCTCACTCTGATTACTGCTCTTAATAGCCAATACCAAGGGTTTACAGCCTTAACTCTCATTTTAAGTCTTTTCCTTTTTTTTCAAGTTATCCTTACTTTTTTGGCAGTTTTAGTTTTTGTTTTAAAGCCTCTCCAAAATTTGTCTACAGCAGTTAAAAGAGCAGCCGAAGGAAATTACTTGGTTCGAGTTGATAAACCTAAAAATGATCTCTTAGGTCGTATTGCCATGCATTTTAACAAAGTGTTAGCAAAAGTGACAGATCTTACAGCTAAAAAAATTGAAGTCGAAAGAGAACTCATCACCCTCAAAAAAAGTTTAACAACCCAACAAAAATTAGAACAAAAAACTCAACTCATCGATAGTACTTCTAATCTCCTCGAAGTTTCTTTGAAGGACTTATCGCTTCTCTACCATGTGGCGCACTCTTTAATTCAAACCATCGAATTACACGAACTACTTCTTGCGATGAATCGTATTCTTTCAGGTGTGATGGGTTTTGAAAGATTTGCTCTTTTTCTTCTTAACGAACAAACCAAACACTATGAGCTGATTCAATCGCAAGGGATGGATGACATAGTAACTGGTTCTGTAGAAATTAAAGAAGGAGAAGGTTTGGTTGGAAAAAGTGCTCAAGAAAAAAGACCCATGATGGTGGGAGATATGTCTTGCCAACCCAGGCTCTACTTTATTCGAGGAGATAAAAAAGAAGAAGGTTCGTGTTTGGCTTTGCCCTTAATCGTAGGGGAAAAAGTAGTTGGAGTTTTAGGTTTGTTAAGATCTAAAAAGGAGGCTTTTAGCCATGCCGATACCCAACTTTTAGAATCTTTAACCGATCAATTTGCCATGGCCTATGATCGTTCTAAACTTTACATGAAAACCAAGGAGCTTTCGGTAAAAGATGAGCTGACTGGTATTTACAATAAGCGTCATTTCCAGGGAGTGCTTCATATGGAGTGGAAACGAGCCCTTCGTTTTAAAAGACCACTCTCCCTCATCATGCTTGATGTTGATTATTTCAAAGCCTTTAACGATCGCTATGGGCATATCGTAGGAGATCGAGTGTTAAAAGAATTAGCTCATCTCATTGTTGAAAATGTACGAGAGGTCGATACCGTGGCTCGTTTTGGAGGTGAAGAATTTGTCGTTATTCTCCCAGATACCAACTTAAAAGACGCAGCTACAGTAGGAGAAAAATTGAGAAGCATGGTTGAGGCAAGTGGAGATCGTTTTCGGTTGGCCGATGATAAAACTGAATTGCCATTAACTGTTAGCGTAGGGGCTTCATCTTATCCTGATTGGGTTACCAATGAAGAAGAGCTTATTAATACCACCGATATGGCTCTTTATCAGGCCAAAGCCAAAGGTCGAAACATGGTGTGCCCCTACGATGGCATTGGTTTTGATCAGATGGTCGACCAATCCAAAGAAATTTTGGCCCAAGTTAACCGTTTTGATACCCATGGGACATATTTCCGTTGACATAAGGGGGGGGATAGGGATAGCAGGTGAAAACTGAGCTGAGAATAAAGGAAAAATGATAATCAATCTTAAAGATTTTTTTGAACAAGCTTTAGTCAAGGGCGAATCCCTGCGTGATGAAATTGCCACTGAATTATTGAAATCAAAAGCACTCAAAGAAATTTTAAAAAGCGATGTTTTTGTGCGAGCTATTTCTACAATCATGCGTACTAAAGATGAAGTGGCTCGTGCCATTAGAGTCAATGTAAAATCAGTTCTTAAGTTGATGGATGTTCCTTCCAAGGGTGATATCACTCATCTTGAACGAAAGATAAATCAATTAGAAAAAGTGGTTGATCGTGTTGGAAAAAGAGCCATCACGGTTGGTAGTTTTCAAAAAATTAAGTCACGCAGAAACCGCAAGTAATTTGAAATGCAATGAAAGATTCAATTGGTGTCTTTGATTCTGGTATTGGTGGACTCACTGTTTTAAAGGAAATTAGAAAACGCCTTCCCACAGAAAATTTAATTTATCTAGGCGATACAGCCAGGGTTCCTTATGGGACTAAATCCCCTGAAACCGTTATTCGCTATACGCTTCGTAATACCGAATTTTTAGTAAGTAAGGGGGTTAAAGCCATTGTGATTGCCTGTAACACAGCCTCGGCTTATGGTTTGTCTGAAGTCAGCAAACATTTCGATATTCCTATTTTGGGGGTTATAACTCCGGGAGCACTTTCTGCAGTGAAAGCTACCAAAAATAATCAAGTAGGGGTTATTGGAACGGAAGGAACAATCGCCTCCCTAGCCTATCAAAAGGAAATCCAAAAATTAAATTCTCATATTACTACTCATACCCAGTCTTGTCCCTTATTGGTTGGTCTTGCTGAAGAAGGACGCATAGAAGGAGAAATTGTTGAGCTTGTTATTAAAACTTACTTAGAACCTTTAAAACCTCAAACTATTGATACTCTTATTTTAGGTTGTACTCATTACCCCCTCTTTAAGAAAATGTTTCAAAAAATATTGGGAAATCAAGTTACCCTCATTGATTCTGCTGTGGAGGTTGCTTCTAATTTGGAAGAACTTTTAGTAAAAAGGGGCTTAAAGGGTAGGGGCTCTGAAAAAGGAGAGGTTGGTTTTTATTCAACTGATGCTCCCAACCGAATGGAAAAGATTGGTCCTCAATTTTTTTGTGAAAGTATGACCAAAGTTCATCAAATTGAAATTACTTTTTAGTTTTTTACTTTGCAGTTTTTTTATGAGGCGGTAGAAGTAAACCATGAAAAAAAGATCTGTGGCAGAATTAGAAGATTTAGCATGTGAGCTTCGTATCCTCATTTTAAAAATGGTGCATCATGCTCAATGTGGTCATACGGGCGGACCATTATCCTGCATTGATATGCTGACAGCCCTTTATTTTTATGAAATGAATCATGACCCTGAAAATCCTCACTGGGAAAATCGGGATCGTTTTGTTTTATCTGCAGGACATACAGCTCCTGCTCTTTATGCCTGTTTAATCAAAGCTGGCTATATTCCCAAAGATGAAATGTGGGGATTGCGAAAGTTGGGAAGCAAACTCCAAGGACATCCAAAACTAAACGTAGATTGGGGTATTGAAATGTCTACGGGCTCTTTGGGTCAGGGCATGAGTATTTCTAATGGAATGGCCATGGCTGCGCGTCTTGATGGAAAATCCTATCGTGTTTATTCGCTTGAATCGGATGGGGGTGCTCAAGAGGGAATGATGTGGGAAGGAGCGATGAGTGCAGGGTATCGTCACTTGGATAATCGGGTGGCGCTTCTCGACTACAATGGCATTCAAATTGATGGCTTTGTTAAAGACATTAAAGATGTTGCTCCTCTCGATAAAAAATTTGAGGCTTTTAATTGGCATACTCTTGTTATTGATGGCCATGACATGAGTGCAATTGTAGCCGCCCTTGATGAAGCTAGATTGGTTAAGGGAAAGCCTACTGCCATTATTTGCAAGACTATCATGGGAAAGGGAGTTTCCATTTTTGAAAACAAACCCAAATACCATGGAGTGGCTCCAACAGATGATGAATTTAAAATAGCCATGCAAGAATTAGGAGACCAATGACTGAAATTGCAACACGTGATGCCTATGGTAAAAAACTAGCAACCTTGGGAGAAATTTATCCAGAGATTGTTGTTTTAGATGCCGATCTTTCTGGTTCAACTAAAACCGAATTTTTTGCTAAAAAATTTCCTCAGCGTTTTTTTAACATGGGTGTGGCCGAACAAGATTTAATGGGTACTGCTGCTGGTTTAGCTGCCTGTGGCAAAACAGTTTTTGTTTCTACTTTTGCTATTTTTGCTACGGGAAGAGCGTGGGAACCTTTTCGTCAATCCATTGCTTATCCTCACCTCAATGTAAAAATATGTGCCAGTCATGCGGGTTTAAGTGTGGGAGAAGATGGAGCCAGCCATCAAACTGTTGAAGATATTGCCATTATTCGTGCCATCCCATTCGTCAAGGTTTTAGTTCCATCTGATGGTATAGAAACCGAACAGATGGTTGAATTTTTAGCAAAAGATTCTGGGCCTTGCTACTTGCGTTTATCTCGAGCAAAAGCTCCCCTGGTTCACGAAGCCTCTTATCAATTTCAAATTGGTCGCGGTCATATTTTAAAAGAAGGAAGTACAGTTTGTCTTTTTACAGCAGGTTTTATTACTTCCCAAGTTTTAGCTGCAGCCTTAGAACTAAGTAATCAAGGGGTTTCCACAACAGTAGTTAATATGAGTTCAATTAAGCCCCTTGATAGTAAGCTTGTGGTAGCTATGGCAGAAAAACATCAATATCTTTTTTCTATCGAAGAACATTCTATTATTGGTGGTTTGGGTTCAGCCATTGCCGAAACCCTCGTTAGTTCTTATCCAAAAAAATTAGTTCGTTTAGGTATAAATGATGAGTTTGGACAATCAGGGAGTTATCAAGCAGTAATCGATCATTATGGTCTTTCTACTCGTGGCATTTTAGAAAGCCTTAAAAAAGAGTTAAAATTATGAAATCTATTTTATTTATTTTCATTTTTATTTTCAGTTTTGTGGGCAGGACCACAGCCTTGAGTGATAAAATTTATGAAGAGCTTGAAACTTTCACTCAAATTCTTGATTTGGTGGATAAACAATATGTTCACCAAGTAGATGAACATCAAATGATTCAGGGAGCTATTCAAGGGATGTTGAGTTCGCTAGATCCTCATACTGTTTACATGGAGCCCGATCTCTACAAAGATTTTAAAGCAGATACCACAGGCAAGTATGGAGGAGTCGGGATTGAAATTTCTGTTAAAGATGGAGTTTTAACGGTGGTTTCTCCTTTCGAAGATTCTCCGGCTTACTTTGCAGGAATTAAAGCAGGAGATCGTATTTTAAAAATCAATGGCACATTAACCAAGGGCATGAACATTATGGATGCTGTTTCTCAGATGAGAGGCAACAAAGGGAAAAAAGTGGTTTTAACTATTTGGCATGAGGGCGCTAGCAAAGCTCAAGATATTACCTTGGTGAGAGATATCATTAAGATGGTTGCGGTAAAACAAGAGCTCATCAAAGGTGGATATGCCTATATGAGAATTACCACTTTCCAAGAAAATACAACCCAGGAAATGGAGGAGGCTTTAAAAAAAGTAACCGAAGAAAATAAAGGCCCCTTAAAAGGCATTGTTCTCGATTTAAGAAATAATCCTGGAGGATTGTTAAATGAGGCTGTGGGGGTGTCGGATTTATTTATGGATAAGGGAACTATTGTTTCTACACGTGGTAAAGACAAAGAAATTGAAGTTAAAACGGCCAAATCTGGTTCGGCTTATGAAAACACTCCCTTGGTGGTTCTTGTTAATGGAGGATCGGCCTCTGCTTC
This sequence comes from Deltaproteobacteria bacterium RIFCSPHIGHO2_02_FULL_40_28, assembly GCA_001798135.1. Taxonomy (GTDB): domain Bacteria; phylum UBA10199; class UBA10199; order UBA10199; family 2-12-FULL-40-28; genus 2-12-FULL-40-28. The sequence continues at coordinate 168,866 of MGRJ01000024.1, forward strand.
TGAAATTGTAGCGGGAGCTCTCCAAGATGTGCGCCGAGCTAAAATTATAGGCACTCAATCTTTTGGAAAAGGTTCCGTACAAACTCTGCTCGATTTGGGTAATGGTTCTGCTTTAAAAATCACCATTGCAAAGTATTTTACTCCAAAGGGAAGGCAAATCGATGGCAAGGGCATTGGGCCCGATATTGTTATCGATACCCAAACCATAGAAAAAGATTTAACCAACATGCCTGCAGATCAAAGACCCAAGCTAGCAGATTATCAAAAAGAAAAAGCGATTGAAATTCTCAGATAAAATGGCGGGTGACACTACACCTTGCTGTTTTTACGTAACCACGGAAGATGAGCCATCATAGGAACTACATACAAGGCCGAAATAAGGCAGGTGATGCTTCCTAATACCATAATTTTACCATAACTAGCCAAGCCCACATGACGTACAAAAGCTAATGCTCCAAAGCCAACCAAGGTAGTCAGTGTTGCTAAAATAATTCCAGGTGCCACCTTTACTAAGGCTTTATCAATATTTTTTGTTTCCTGATAACGAGCTACAAGATGCACTCCCGTATCTACCCCTAAGCCAATTAAGATGGGCATTGCAAAAAAGTTAGCAAGATTAAAATCGAGACCTAGAAAAACCATCAGCACCAAGAGCCAGTAAATCCCAAAAATGAGGGGTGAGCTTGCTAAAAAGCAAAGTTGCACCGATCGAAATTCGAAATACATCAGAGCAAAAACTAAAATTAAGGTGATGATTCCAACAAGAAGAAATCCCTTCTTTAAAAGTCTAGAAGATTCAAAAACTTCTATGGGTGTGCCTGTTACAAGAGGGTTTACACTTCTTAATTCCAAGACAAATTGATTTAAATCTGTTGGATTCCAAATATTTTTTTCAGGAAAAATTAATAGAGCTAATCTACCATCTTTACCTATTAAGCGATGTTTTAAAGTTTGAGGAAGATCTTCTTGTTTTAAAGCAGGGGGATTAAGATTTGATTTGATAAGTTCTATGAACTCTGTTGTTTTTTTCAAAAAGACTTCTCCAGCTAAATTAATATTTTGAATAGTGTTTTCTTTTGGGTTTTCAAGAAGGTTTTGCAAATCGTGTGTTTTTTGAATTAAACTTTCAATTTGTTCTATCGATTCTGTTTTGCCTGCTTGAAAGGCCTTGTTTGAAATTAAATTTAAAGAAATCTCTAATTGATGAAGTGTTTCTTTTAATTTTTCTGGTTCTAATGGTTTGCTAAGGGGGGTGATGGGATTAAGGTCTAAAAATTGATCCAATGAATGAAGAAGGGTTCTTTTTTCGTTTTCATCTGGGGGAACAAATTGACTCACAGCTAAAATACGTCCTACTGAAGAAAGTTTTTTAATTTTTTCTACTAATGCTGCCTGGGTTTTTAAATCTTCTGTCAGCATAACAGCATACCAAGTTGCTTGATCAGATTCTTGGATGATTTTTTGTTCATAACGTACGGATTCAAGAGTAGGATCTTGTAGTTTTAAAATATTGTGGTTGATTTTAATTTTAAGGGCCCAAGGAATACCTAAAAGAGTAATCAGAAGAGCAATAATTAAAAGTCGTGGATGATAACGAAGACTCTTGCGAATAATTTTTTGGGTAGATGTTACCAAGTCGATTCGTTCTGGATTTTTTCGTTCTTTTAAAAGAACCATAGAAGGAAGAATAAGAATTTGTGAGAGAAAACAAAAAAGTATTCCACACCCTGCAATAAAGCCTAATTCTTGAATACCTAAAAAATCAGTAAACAGAGCAGAAAAAAATGAAGCTGCTGTTGTAAGGGCCCCTGTCATAATGGCTCCACAAGAAGTGAGAATGGTTTTTTCCATGGCTTTATCAGGTGACATGCCTGATGTTTTTTCTTGTTGGTATCGAAACAAGAGATGAAGCCCATAATCTATACCTAAGCCGATCAAAATAACGGCAAAGACAATGGAAAGAAGATTAAGATGTCCTAGAGCTAAACCCGTAAATCCATAGGTCCAAGAAATCCCACACAAAAGGCATATCAAGGCATAGAAGGGATAGGTGTATTTTTTAAAAAAAAGAGGGAATAAAAGAGCAACTCCCAAAAAAGAGATGATTCCAGCCCATATAGAATCGGTGCCTGTTGAAAGCGCTTGATCAAGTTGTAAAACGGGGAGCCCAGTAATTCCAATAGGAATATGAGGATAAGATTTTTTTACACTGTCAATTGAGTCTCTTAAAAAAGCAATAGGTTCTTTGATAAAATTGAGCCGTGTAAAATCCTTTTGGGGGAGTAAGGCTAAAAAGAGAAGTTTTCCATTGGATGAAAACAAATAACCATCAGAATCAAAATAAAAATCATGTTTGAGGCTATTGCCTGCCCAATTTAATTTTTTTTCTAATTGGGTTGGTTGATCTAACCCATTTAAAATAGTTTCTAAAATTTCAAAACCTTCTTTTAAATGATGGTTTGAGGTTGCTAGTTCTTCTAAGGGTTGATCCAAAGTTTTTGTTAAGAAATTTAGGAAATCATCCAAAGATGTAAGAGAGGCAAGAGAAGTAAGCCATTCTTTTTGTTCACTTAACTGGCTTAAGGTATTACTCAAATCTTCTTTTTGGAGGCTTAAAAAAAACCGGCGACTTAAAATAGTAAAGTTGTCTTTATAGTACAGAGCTTTGAAAAGATTTTCTTTTGTTTCTAGTTTTTTGACCAGGGCATTAAGTGCTTCTTTGGCTTCGTGTTGGCCATTTTCCCCGCTTTCGAAGACCACATACACATATTCTTGATCCCCAAAGTTTTCGAGGTAATCGAGGTATCTTTTGTGATATTCCTTTTTTGCGGAAACAAGACTATTTTCATCAGTATCAAAGCGGACTGTTGCAGAGCCTATCAGCAAGGCCGCCATGGCTATGATAAAGGAGATGACAACTACCTTTTTAGTATGGCAGAGAACCAGATGAACAATGAGTTTAAGGAATTTGTTTTTAAAACGCTTCATGACCAAAACTAACAAAAATTTATGACGAGCTCAAGTGACAATCGATTAGGAGAACTTCTGTATAAGTATGATGTTTTTGCTCCCAGATATACCAGTTATCCAACTGTGCCTGCTTGGACAGGGGAGGTTTCTTCTCAAGATTATAGAGAAGCCTTATTAAAGTGCTCTTCACAAGATCCCTTCTCACTTTATTTCCATCTCCCATTTTGTGAAAACCTATGCCACTTTTGTGGTTGTACTCAAGTGATTACCAAAGATCATGAACGCTCCAAGTCTTATACCGAAGTTTTAAAGGCCGAATTAAAAAAAGTAAGAAGTTTGCTTCCAAAGAAATTAGGGTCTGTAACCCAAATTCATTTTGGTGGGGGCACTCCCAATTTTTTTCATCCTATGGAGATCTCCACTCTTTTGCAATTAGTAAGAAATTTATTTGATGTAGAAAGTGATGCCGAATTAGCTATTGAAATTCATCCCAAAACTTCTTTGACTTCATTTAACCAAATGTTGGCTAGTCAAGGTTTTAATCGTATTTCTCTTGGCATTCAAGATTTAGATCCCAAGGTGCAATCTTTGATTAACCGTAATCAAAATTTTGAAATAACAAAACTTTGCATGGATGAACTTAGATCTAATGGGTTGTCTCATTTTAATCTCGATTTAGTCTATGGGCTTCCTGGTCAAAATGAGCAAGGGTGGGAAAAAACCCTTGCTCAGGTTTTACAATTATCTCCTAATCGATTAGCTGTTTATAGTTATGCCCATGTTCCTTGGGTGAGACCCGTTCAAAGAAAGTTTTTAGATTCGGATCTTCCTAGCCCACAGTTGAAAGTTCATTTTTTCGAAATGGCTTATAAAACCTTTTTAGATGCTGGTTTTAGCCTGATTGGGATGGATCATTTTGCAAGAGGAGATGATGAATTAACCTTAGCCTTAAAAACAGAGGGCATTCATCGTAATTTTATGGGCTATTCAACACGGAGTGATGCTCATCAAATTGGCTTTGGCATGAGTGCTATTTCGTATGTTAATGGAGGCTATTTTCAAAATCAAAAAGAACTTAAAAAGTATACAGAAATGATCAATCGTGATGAATTAGCTACTTTCAGAGGGCATATTTTAAAGAATGATGATTTTTTGAGAAAAGATGTTATTACACACATGATGTGTCAGGGGAGCATCAATTATGATGCATTTAATGAAAAATGGGGAAAGCATTTTCATGATGTTTTTCCGGAGGCCATCTCCCAGCTTAACTCTTTCGAAAAAGATGGTCTTGTTTCTATTGATAATCATGGTTTTAGGGTAGTGGGAGAGGGGTTTCTTTTTTTAAGAAATATAGCCACTCTTTTTGATGCTTACTTAGAAAATATCAGAAAAGGTGCTACAAATCCTACTTTTTCCAGGACAATTTAAATGCTCTATTTTTACTTAAAAGCCTTTCATCTCATTTTTTTAGTCGCTTGGTTTGCAGGTCTTTTCTATATTTTCAGGCTCTTTGTATACCATGTGCAAAAAAAAGATGAACCAATACTGCGCTCAACATTTGAAATAATGGAAGCGAAGCTGATAAAAATAATTATGACCCCGGCCATGATATTAACTACTATTTTTGGATTTTCCATGGCCTTTTTAAATCCAAGTTATTTTGTACAAGGTTGGTTTCGATGGAAGTTATTATTTATTTTGTGTTTAGTGGTCTATCATTTTTACGCAGATTTTGTGCGAAAACGTTTTGCGAGATTAGATTTTTTCTTAACTGAAAAAGCTTGTCGTTTTATCAATGAGATTCCTACTGTGCTTCTGATTATTATTGTTCTCCTGGTTGTTATCAAACCAAAAATAACTCCATGATAGGTGTTTTACTCATTAATTTAGGCACTCCCGATAAGCCCGATAAAAACGCGGTTGGGCATTATTTAAAAGAATTTCTAACAGACCCATTTGTTATCCAGATTCCATCTTTTTTTCGTTATCTTTTAGTAAGAGGTTTAATTGTTCCTTTTCGAAAGAAAAAATCAGTTTTAGCTTATCAAAAAATATGGACTAGCAGAGGATCTCCTCTTTTAGTTCATACCCAAGATTTGGCTTCAAGATTGGGTGAAGAGTTAGGAAAAGATTTTATTGTCAAATTTGGGATGCGTTATGGTTCTTTTTCTATTCCAGAGGCTCTTCATAGTTTTCCTCAAGAAATAAAAAAACTAATTGTTGTTCCTCTTTATCCACAACATGCAGTTTCAAGCACGCAAACTGCTATCAATGAAGTTTTAAAATGGTTGAAATCACATTTGGTGCAATGGGAAATAAAATGGATGAAACCTTTTTATGAGCATCCTCTTTTTCTCGAAAGTTTTGCACAGGTTGTTAATTTACCTCTAAAAGAATTTGCTCCAGAGGTTGTTTTGATGAGTTTTCATGGTTTGCCGGTAAGCCATATTCGAAAAGAAATTCCAGAAAATAATTATGCTGATCATTGTTATAAAACTTCAAGAGCCCTGGCTTCTCGGTTAAATATTTCTTCTTATGAAGTTAGTTTTCAATCACGTTTGGGTATAAAATGGTTAAGACCAAGAACAGATGAAATTATTTTTAAATTTTTAAACGAAAATAAAAGGAGGTTGGCAGTTATTTGTCCTTCTTTTGTTTGTGATTGTTTAGAAACCTTAGAAGAAATTGGGATAAGATTAAAAGCACAGTTTCTTTGTGAAGGGGGTAAAGATTTTTTGTTGTTGCCTTGTTTAAATGCTTCACCTGTGTGGGTCAAAAACTTGGCCCTGATGATTAAAGAATTAGTTTAAGTTTTTTACTGACCACTCATGGATAAAATCTACCAAGCGCATGACATGGTTAACCGGAGTATGAGGTTTAATGCCGTGCCCCAGATTAAAAATATAGCCTTTTCTTTTTCCAAAAACTTGAAGAATTTTTTCCGTTTCCTTTAAAAAAATGGATGGTTTTTCAAAAAGGAGATCGGGATTTAAATTTCCTTGGATGCCTTTATTTTCAGGAATGATTTGAACAGCCATCCTGGGGTCTATGCTAGAATGCAGGCTGATAATGTTTCCGCCACCTTGAATTTGTTCAGAAAGAAGATTTGGTCCAAAACTTCCAAAATGAATAGCAGGAATGTTTGACGGAATGAGGGAAAAAAGTTTTTGCGTATAAGGGAGTGCAAAAGCTTGATATGTTTGAGGTGATAGTTGGGATGCCCAGCTATCAAAAACCTGTACAATCTCACAGCCAGCTTTTATTTGAAAAAGGAGTAAGCTAGCCAGGTTGTTTGTGAGCTGCTCCATGAGTTCATGCCAGGCCTTTGGATAGGTTTGCATGAAATGTTTTGTTTTTTTAAAATCTTTTGTGCTTCCTCCTTCAATGATGTAAGAAGCCATGGTGAAGGGAGCACCACAAAAACCAATGAGTGGAATGCGTGCAGGAAGATTTTTTTTTACTCCTTGAATGGCTTTTTTGAGGAAGGGCAAAGATTGATCCATTGATACAGGTTTAAGATTTTTAAGATCATCTGGACTTTGAATGGGATTATCAATAGCAGGGCCTTCTGGGTAATGTAATTTAAATCCCATGGGTTCTAAGACAAGCAAAATGTCTGAAAAGATAATTGCAGCATCAACTCCTAGTCTTTCTACGGCTCCAAGAGTAGCTTCAATACAAAGATCGGCATCTTTACAAAAAGACAGAAAATTTTGAGGAGCACGAACCAACTGGTACTCAGTCATGTAACGTCCTGCCTGACGCATGAACCACACAGGAATAATGGGTGTTGGTTTTAACAAACTGGTCAATCTCATGAAAGAAGGTGAGGTTTGATTAAAAAGTTTTTTCTTTTGTTTTTCATCCAAAATTTTTGGTCCTTTTTGGGAAACTATTTCAACCAAATCTTCCATTTTATTAGGAAAGCTTTCAATGTCAGGAAAAATTTGTTTTTCAGCAAGCCTTTCGCTTGTAACGGGGCCAATCGAAGCGATCACACTGTGATAGAGCCCTTTTCTAAGAGGTAATTCTTTTTTCATCTGTTGTGCAATTTGCAGCATGTGATCAACTTGGATAGCGCTTGTAAAAAGAACAAAATCCACCTTTTGTTGAATGATTTGTTCAATGACCTCACGGGCTGGTTTTAAATCGTCGGGTAAACTCCAACGATAGACGGAAAGGGTATGAATGTGAGCACCAAGTGTGGTTAGAGCCAAAATGAGTTGTTCATTGGGAGTGCCATATTCGATAATAAGTATTTTTTTAGAATGAATTGAAAAGTGGTCTTGAATGGAACTTAAAATTTCTTTCCAGGTATTGGGTTCTGGGGCTTTCAAGACAATAGGAATTTTATTAAGATTACAAACTGTGGCAGGTTTGGGGCCACGAACAATAATTTTTTGTTGGGATAAAATTTCAATAATTTTTTCTTTTGGAATGTGTGTTGAAAGAGTTTCAATAAAAGTTCTAGTGCCAACTCCAGTGAGAAGTATAATGTAATCAAAAACATCAGAAGAAATTTGAGAAAAAACTTCAAAGGCTTTTTTATTTTCAGTGAGAGGAATTTCTTTTAAAACAGAAGCTACAAGAGGGATGGCCTGATGCTTCTCAATGAGTTTTTTCATTTTAAGGCCAAGTCTGGCCTCAAAGGCTGCTACTTTTTTTTGCTTCATAAAAATATGACCCGCTTTAGGGTTGACTATAGTGAAAAGAGGTTTTATTTCAAGTGGAATGGAATTTCTTTTAGAGGCTATTGGGTTATCTAAAAAATATGGGGATGTATTGGCTTTAAGTGATCTTTCTCTCAATGTTTCTCGTGGTGAAATTGTAGGGCTTTTGGGCCCTAATGGAGCTGGCAAAACAACAGCCATTCATATCTTCATGGGGCTTTTAACTCCCACTCATGGTTCTGTGAGTGTTTTAGGATTTTCTCCCACAACCCAAAGACATAAAATGGCAGGTCAAATTAACTTTTCATCGGCCTACACTCAACTTCCTGGCAATTTAAAGGTTATAGAAAATTTAAATATCTATGCTGGTATTTATAATGTGTCTAAGGTTCAAGAAAAAATAGAATGGGTTTTAGAAATTTTTTCTATGCACCACTTACGCACGCGTTTAACTGGCGCTCTTTCTTCTGGAGAAAAAACACGTCTTAATCTTTGTAAATGCTTTTTAAACGAACCAAAACTTGTTTTTTTAGATGAACCTACAGCAAGCCTAGATCCTGAAATGGCCGATGTAGTACGTGGAGTTTTAAAGAAGATAAATCAAGAGAAGGATATTGGAATGATTTTTACTTCACATAATATGCTAGAAGTAGAACAAATGTGTGATCGTATTTTTTTTATCAATGAAGGCAAGGTTTTAACTGCAGGAACGCATGATGAAATTGTTAACCAATATGGTTGCACAGCCTTGGAAGATGTTTTTATTAAGTTAGTAAGAGAAAAAAGATGATTCATTCTATTCAAAGAATCAAGGTTATGTTTTTGAGATATTTTTATCTCCATCGTCGTAGTGTTTCACGAACTTTAGAATTATTTTTTTGGCCCGTTATGGAACTTTTAGTATGGGGCTTTATGAGCATTTATATCCAAACAATTGCGGGGCCTGTTTATAAGGGTTTTGGTTATATTATTAATGGCATGATTTTTTGGGATGTTCTTTACCGAAGCCAGCAGGGAGTAACTCTTTCTATTGTTGAAGATATTTGGTCTCAAAATATTGTTAACCTTCTTATTTCTCCTTTAAAGCTCTGGGAATGGATGGTGGCTACTTTTCTTTATGGTGTTTTAAAAACGATGGCCATCACGACTATTTTAGCCATTCTTGCCCTACTGTTATATCATTTTAATCTTGTGGGAAGCATGGGACTAAAATTGGTTCCATTCATGGGGAGTCTGCTGCTTTTTGGATGGGGTTTAGGAGTGTTAACTTCAGGACTTTTAATTCGCTGGGGAAATGCTGTGCAAGCCTTGATCTGGGGGATTCCTTTTTTAATCCAACCTTTTTCGGCCATTTATTATCCTTTGTCTATTTTACCAGAATGGGCTCAATTTTTTTCTCGGCTTATTCCTAGCACTTTTATTTTTGAGGGTGTGAGATCAGTTTTAGACAGTGGTCAAATAAACTGGGGTGGATTTTGGATTTCAATTATTTTTAATATGATATTTTTTATTTTTGCGTCGATGTTTTTTTACTGGATGTATTTTTTGTCTCGTATTTCTGGTCGTTTGGGTCGATTAGGAATGGATTAGATTTTTTTGGATCAAAGATGAAATAAGTTTAAGCATTATTTTATCTTGGCCAATAGGTTTGATTATTTTAATTTTAATTTGAGGCCTTGTTTTTTGCCATGATTTTAAAATTTGAGGAATATGAAAGGTAATATGCTTACCTGCTCCCAAAAAATAAGGAATAACTAACACTTCAGTTACTCTTTTTTTCTCAAGAAATTCCATTCCACTTGTAATGCTTGGTTTGCCGCATTCTAAAAATGCAGCTGTTATCAGGATGGGTTTTACAATTCTTTTGATTTGCCCAACTAGTTTTAAAAAATCAGAGTTAAATTGTTTAACTTGAGATCCATGGGCAATAATCAAGCTGCCTTTTTTTATTTTATTTATCATGCAAATTTTTATTTAATTTTTCATAAACCCAATAATTAGACAAAACATTTTTAACATAATGATTTGTTTCTTCATAAGGAATCAATTCAATAAATTCATCATCTTCCAAATTTTTACTCCAAGATTTCCATCTGTTAATGGCCTCAGGGCCTGCGTTATAAGCTGCAAAAACATACGCTAGGCGTCTATCAAATTGATCCAAGAGTTTTTTAATATACCAGGAGCCAAAACGAATATTAATTGTTGGGCTTTCTAAATCTTCAGAATGAAATTGAAGCAGCCCTAAATCTTTTGCAATTTCTTCACCTGTTGATGGAATAATTTGCATGAGACCTATCGCATTAGCTTGTGAAGTAATTTGAGGTTGAAAGGAAGACTCCTGGCTCATAATAGCCCAAATCAAGTTTTCATTCATGTTAAAATAAGACGCAGCTTCATGGACCCAGGGATGATAGGCGATGGGATAGGCCAGGGACCAAGAGGGATGATTATAATTTCCTTTTTTAAGAGATGCTTGCCCAAAACTTTTGATCCTGTGAAAATTAGAAGCCAGCATCCATAATTCAAGTTTTTCTTGTACAGATAAATCATGATCAGAAGAGCCAAGAGATTCTTGATAGGCATCAGAAAGCAGGCCTACTTGTGAGAGAGCAATAGAGCGGGCTAAATTTTCTGCAGGTAGAGCATATTTTGGATAATCTGTGCTAGATCTTTTATCGGGGATATCATTAATTACTTTGGCATCAATTAAGGTTAATGGCAACAGCGTTTGAGTAGAAAGTTTTTGAGTAGCCAGCCACGAATAATATCCTTTTTTTTCTGAAATTAATTTTTGGTAAAAGCTTTTGGCTATTTCTGGATGTCCCTGTTTTTCATTGAGCCTGGCCCTCCAGTAACTAATCCAGTGAGGAGACATTTTTGTTTTTTCTAATTTTTCTAAATCGTCACTTGCCGGTTGAAAATCTCCTGTGAGATAGGCTGACCAAAAATGAAGGTGTAAATATTTTTGTTGTTCGGATCCGGATGATTTTAAAATTAATTCCATGTAGGCTTCTTTTGCTTTCTGAAAGTTGCCAGAATCAAAATAAAGAAAGGCGATTTTAGACCGAGATGTTTTTGCAAAGGAAGAGTCTGGATCATTTTTTATAAATTTTGTGTGCCAATCAATGGCTTCTTCAAAACGGTTAGACCTAGCTAAACTTTTAAGAAGTTTATCTTTCAAAGTGATGGTTTGAGAGATGGCATCAGAATGCCAAAGTTTTAAATAAAGTTCTGAAGCTTCTAGGTAACGTTTAGCCTTAAAGAAGCTTTCTGCTAATCTTAGTTCATCTTCGGGAGTATTTAGATATTTTGAGTAAAGGGGCAGGGCAAGGTAGGGTTTGCCTATCGTTACAAGCTGGTTGGCTCTTTGAAGCCATTCTTCCTTTGTTAGAAAGTCAGGGGGAATTTGATCACTTTTTAACAGAATAGAGAATAATTCTCTTTCATAAGGGCCGCCTGCATTTTCTACCAAGGTTTTGCGTATCAGTGTTGTAGCCAATGTGTGATCACCCTTTAAATCCGCAACCAAAATTTGATAGTAGTAAATTTTTTCGGATTCTTCTTTTTTGTCTTTAAACCTTTGGTCTAGTTTTTTGTTCACTTCATCCCAATTTTGAAGCTCAATGAAAGCCTTCACTTCCTCCCAAAAAATACGATGATCAACTAAGCGGTTAGAATTTTTAACTGGATATTCTTTCAGAAGATTTAATACTGCCAAGGGTTCTTGATTTTGATTGTAACTTTTCAGAAGCCAATAAATAAGATGGTCTTTCAAAATAAAATCTGGACTTAAAGCTTGTTTTAAATAAAAAATAGCTTCCTTTGGTTTATTGGCAAGACAATATTGTTTTCCGAGTAAGAAAAGAAGGAGGTTTCGGTTTTTCTGATAATTTTTTTCTTCTAGCATATGATGAATTTTTTCAATGGCTTTTTGATTTTGGCCTGAAGCAATCAGATCAAAAATTGCATCATATGCCTTGGGGTTTCGAAAGCAGAGATATTCTTCAGGTGAGAGAGCAAAAACTATACATGGAATAAAAAAGAAGATGCAAAGAAGAACGAAACGCATTAGGAACCCAACTCCTGTTTGGCTTCCTGCCAAAATTTTTCAAGTTCATTTAATTTTAATTCCTTCATTTTTTTCCCCGTTTTTTGAACCTTATTTTCTAAAATCAAAAACCGTTTTCGAAACTTTTGATTAGAAATACTGAGGGCTAACTCGGGCTGGATTCCTAAGTGTCTTAAAAGATTACTGATTGAAAAAAGCAGATCTCCAGCTTCAGCTTCAATGTGTTCTTTTGATTTTTTTTGGAGGGCCTCTTTAAACTCATTTATTTCTTCCTGGATTTTTTCCATAACGCCTGTGGTATCGGGCCAATCAAAACCTTCTTTAGCTGCTTTTTGAGATAACTCAAAAGATTGAAAAAGAGCGGGAGCACTTTTAGGAATAGAACTTAAAATACTCGTTTCTTTTCCTTGTTTTTTTTCATTTGCTTTAATTGCATCCCAGTTTTTAACAACATCTTTAGCAGTTTTGGCTTGTACACTGCCAAAAATATGGGGATGGCGTCTTACTAGTTTTTCACAAATTGTATCAATCACTTGGTCAATATTAAATTTTTTTTCATCTTTTGCCAGTTGAGCATGGAAAACAACTTGTAAAATTAAATCACCTAGTTCTTCTTTTAGTTGTTCTGGATCTTGGGCATGAATGGCATCAATTACTTCGTAACTTTCTTCAATGAGATAACAAATAAGACTTTCGTGGGTTTGTTCTAAATCCCAAGGGCATCCAGAAGGACCACGAAGCCTGGACATAATTTCAACTAAGCGATCAAAGGGTTTTTGTATATTTTGCATATCATGAGCCACCCACCGGATTCGAACCGGTGACCTACTCATTACGAATGAGTTGCTCTACCAACTGAGCTAGGGTGGCGAAGCGCTGTTGAAAAATGCCCATCTACTTCGTTAAACAAAAAATTGAATCGCTCAACGTACATTTAAGTACGCCTCTCGATTCGATTTTTTGTTTGCCTTGTATCTGGACATTTTTGAACAGCGCTTTGAGACATAGTTTATTAATAATCATTACATTTCTGAGGGGGTTCCGTCAATTTCCATCATTGGGGGGGATGGAGTTTAATGCATTTAGAAGATGTTCTGCTGTTTCTTGATTCATGTTTGAAAGTCGATTTTTTGTTTCTTCTACTTGGGCTACATCTAAAGTTTGAACAACATTCCCGATAATGTGAACTTTTTCAAACCATACCGATTGAGAGCTTCCCGCTTCATCATAAAAAACACCTAAATCGTATATTCCTTCAAACAATTCTGTTTTTTTGCCAGTATAATTCCAAGATGAAAATCGAACGGGATTTCTTACTCCCGGCTTATAGAGCCCCCACCAGGCATTGGCAGAGGCAGGCAGACCACTATTGAGAATGGTAAAAGTAACAGTAGCAGAATGGCTTTGTTCTTCTCCAAAGGCATTTGAAGTGATAAGGGTTAACAGTAAAAGAATTGTTTTCATCAGAATCTTCCTTTAAGATAGTTCAAATGAAAAGGGAAAAGAAAAATAAGCCCTATATTAATACTATTCCGGTAAAAAATGAGGTTAAATATCCAGGAGACATGGGGATCGAATGGAGGATTCGTAGCCTGATTCGCTGGAATGCCATGGCTATGGTGGTAAGGGCCAATCGGGAAGATGCAGGAATTGGAGGGCATATTTCCACTTATGCTTCTGCTGCAACCCTTTTTGAGGTGGCTTTCAATCATTTTTTAAGAGGGCGGGAGTGTCATGAAAATCGTGATTTAGTTTATTTTCAAGGTCATGCCTCACCTGGCATTTATGCAAGGGCTTTTTTAGAGGGCAGGCTTACCCGTCATCATTTAGAAAACTTTCGTCATGAAACAACCGGATCTGGGCTTTCTTCTTACCCACATCCCTGGCTGATGCCGCACTTTTGGGAGTTTCCTACTGTTTCTATGGGGCTGTCTCCCTTGATGGCTATTTATCAGGCCCGGTTTAATCGTTACCTCATTGATCGAGGAATATTAAAAGCCAATACAGGAAAAGTGTGGGTTTTTATGGGGGATGGAGAAGTTGATGAGCCCGAATCTCTTGGAGCTTTAACGCTAGCAAGTAGAGAAAATTTAGATAATCTTATTTTTGTCATTAATTGTAATTTGCAGCGTCTCGATGGCCCTGTGCGTGGTAATGGAAAAATCATTCAAGAATTGGAGTCTATTTTTTTGGGCGCGGGCTGGAATGTGATCAAAGTAATTTGGGGTTCTGATTGGGATCCTCTTTTGGCAAAAGATAAGGATGGATTGTTAAAAGACAGAATGCAGGAAGTGTGTGATGGACAATATCAAAAATACAGTACTTCCAAGGGGGATTATATTCGTGAACATTTTTTTGGAGTGAATAAGCGCTTAAAAAAAATGGTAGATCATTTAAGTGATGAGGATTTAAAAAAATTAAAAAGAGGAGGGCACGATTCCACAAAAATCTATCAGGCTTATCTTGCTGCAACCAAGCATCAGGGATCTCCCATTGTTATTTTGGCTAAAACCATTAAAGGATATGGCTTGGGTGAAAGCGGAGAAGGAAAAAATATTACACATCAACAAAAAAAATTAAACGAGGATGAATTAAGAGATTTTAGAACCCGGTTTGCTATTCCTATTACCGATGATGAAGTGGCGTTGGCTCCCTTTTTTAGTCCTCTTGAAACAAGTCCTGAAATTATTTATCTAAAAGAAAGAAGAAAAATTTTGGGTGGTTTTATGCCATTACGTTCTTCCTCGGCTTCTTCTCTTAAAATGTCTCATAGAGATTTATATAATGAATTTTATGAAGGAACAAAGGATCGATCTGTTTCTACAACCATGGCTTTTGTAAGGATTTTATCTAAATTACTTAAACAAAAATGGGGAAATCATCTTGTGCCTATTATTCCCGATGAAGCCAGAACTTTTGGGATGGAATCTCTTTTCCGTCAATGTGGTATTTATTCTAGTCGTGGACAAATTTATGAACCCGTTGATAAAGAAAATTTGCTCTATTATCGCGAATCTCGTGATGGACAAATTTTGGAAGAAGGAATTAATGAAGCAGGGGGGCTTTGTTCTTTTATAGCTGCAGGTACTTCTTATGCTGCTCATGGCCTTCCCATGATTCCTTTTTTTATTTTTTATTCCATGTTTGGTTTTCAGAGAGTGGGTGATCTGATCTGGGCTGCGGCTGATATGCGCACAAGGGGGTTTTTAGTTGGGGCTACTTCTGGTCGTACTACTTTAGCAGGAGAAGGGCTTCAGCATCAGGATGGTCAAAGCCATATTCTTGCTTTATCTGTTCCTAATCTTCTGTGCTACGATCCTGCCTATGCCTATGAGCTGGCTATTATTATTGAAGATGGTTTAAAAAGAATGGAAGCAGGTGAAGATATTTTTTATTACTTAACGGTTACCAATGAAAACTATGTCATGCTCCCTATGCCAGAAGGCGTGAGAGAGGGAATTATCAAGGGAATTTATCCCTTGTCTAAAAAGGATATTCCTGATTCTCCTAAGGCTGATATTTTAGCCAGCGGAGCCTTGGTGCCTTTAGCCTTAAAGGCGCAAGAGATTTTATTAGATTTAGGTATTTCTTCTTGTGTGTTTTCAGTAACAAGTTATAAATCTCTTTATAGGCAGGCCTGTGAGGTTGATCGAGTAGAGAGGCTTGGCTCTCATAAGGAAATTCCTTATTTTTGTACTCAATTATCCAGCAACTCTTTGGTGGTTGTAGCTGTTTCAGATTATTTAAAAGCTCTCCCGCTTGCTTTAGGAAAATGGATGAATAAACCTTATTTTGTTTTAGGTACCGATGGTTTTGGTCGTAGCGGAAGTAGAGAAGAGCTTCGTGATTTTTTTGAGGTTGATGAAAATTCCATTGTTCTTTCTATTTTAAGAGAGTTGGTGCATCAGAAAAAAATAGATGAGAAAAAACTTGATCAGTTTATACTAAAATATAAAATTAATTTAAGTAAGCCAAACCCTATACAAAGATAATGATAGAAATTAAACTTCCCATATTGGGAGAAAATATAATCCAGGGTGAAGTGGTTAAGGTTTTTGTTTCACCAGGAGATAAAATCTCAAAGGGACAAAGTATTATTGAATTAGAAACTGATAAGGCTGTAATAGAAATCCCTGCCAGTGAAGAGGGGATTGTTTCTTCTGTGCTTGCTCATGAAAGTCAAGTGATTCGTGTGGGAGATCCCATTTTAATTCTAGGAGAATCATCGGTGCGTGGTACAAAAAATGAGTTGCCTCTTCAAAAAAAATCATCCTCGGTTTTACCTCAAGCCATCAGTAAGATGGGACCAGCAGCCAGACGTTTAGAACAATTAAAACAAACGCTCCCTTTGTCAGCGCAAGATTTTGAAAAGCATGGCCCTGTTGAAAAACAAAAATTTTCAAAACTCAGAAGAGTTATTTCTGAAAGAACATCCTTATCTTGGAAAATCATTCCACATGTTACCCAATGCGAGGATGCTTCACTGACAGAGTTGGTGAAGTTAAAGAAAAAATTAAAGGTTACCCTTACTCCTCTTATCATTAAATTATTAGTGAAAGCTCTTCAAGAAGAACCACGGTTTAATTCAAGTTTGATTGAGGAAGAACAAATCCTGATTCTTAAAAAATACTTTCATATAGGCGTGGCCATAGATACCCCAGAAGGTCTTATTGTGCCTGTTATTCGTGATGGTGATAAAAAAACAGTGAAACAAATTAATTCGGAGCTTATCGATTTATCTCATCGTGCTCAAAAGAGAACACTTGAGTTATCTGAGTTAGAGGGTTCTTCTTTCTCTTTAAGTAATTTAGGGCCCATTGGAGGCACTTATTTTACTCCCTTGGTTCGCACTCCAGAAGTAGCAGTGTTGGGCTTGGGTAAGGCACATGAAAAATTGGTAAAAAGGCGGAGCAAAATAATAACCGACTTGATTTTACCACTTTCACTTTCATATGATCATCGGGTTATTGATGGAGCTGATGCGGCCAGGTTTTTAATAAAAATAAAAAATTCAATTGAAAATCCAAATGGTTATTCAAAAAAATAAAACCCAACTTGCAGTGCTTGGTGCTGGGCCTGGTGGCTACCACTCAGCTTTTCGTGCTGCTGATGCTGGGTTTGAAGTAACCCTGATTGATACAAACAGGGCTCTAGGAGGGGCTTGTTTGCATGTAGGGTGTATTCCTTCTAAAACCCTTCTTCATTTAAGTGAACTTTTAGATGAAAAAAATTATTTAACAGAATGTGGTATTGATTTAGGGGAACCAAAAATTAATTTATCGAGGTTGAGAGAATATAAAAACAAAGTGATTAGCCAATTATCTAAAGGTCTTTCACAATTGGCCTCTAAAAGAAAAGTTCGTTTTTACTCTGGCCGAGGAAGTTTTTTAGATGCTCATACTTTAAGATTAAATGATGAAAATGGAGGTGAAGAGCATTTAAGCTTTGATTATGCCGTTGTTGCTACGGGTTCTAGGCCCTTTATTCCAGAAGCCTGGCATTTTGAGTCTCCTTTTTTAATGAATTCTTCTCGTGCTCTTGATTTAGAAGATGTTCCTCAAAAATTTTTAGTGATAGGTGGTGGTTATATTGGTTTGGAAATAGGAAGTGTTTATGCAGCATTGGGGAGCCAGGTTACTTTAGTAGAACAGCTTCCAACTCTTTTATCTCAAACAGATCCTGATTTAGTTGCTCCTTTAAGAAAAAAAATGGAGAAAAAATTTTCTGCTTTGTATTTGTCTTCGAGAATTTTAAGTTTGAATGAAATAGAGGGTGAAATTAAAGTTAAAATAGAAACTCTTCAAGGGTTAAAAGAAGAAATTTTTAATAAGGTGCTTATTGCTGTTGGCAGAATTCCAAATTCTAGCGGGCTTAATCTTTCTGCAACTCAAGTTAAACTTGATAAACAAGGTTTTATTGTAGTGGATCCCCACCAAAAAACCGAAGAGCCCCATATTTTTGCCATTGGTGATATTTGTCCTGGCCCCATGCTGGCTCACAAAGCGAGTTACGAAGCCAGAATTGTAGTGGATAATTTAAAAGGGAATCCAGCACGTTTTGATGCAAAGGCAATCCCATGTGTTGTTTATACCAATCCTCAAATTGCCTGGTGCGGACTTACTGAAAACGAAGCTAAAAAATTAGGACAAGAAGTGAGGGTATTAACCTTTCCTTGGATTGCTTTGGGTGCTGCAGTGAGCAGAGGAAAAACTAATGGATTGACCAAAATTATTGTAGATCCAAAAAACGGACAGGTAAAAGGTGCTGGCATTACAGGACATGGGGCTGGTGATTTAATTGCAGAAATGGTCTTAGCGATTGAAATGGGGGCTACTGCAACTGATTTGGCTATGGCCATCCATCCGCATCCTAGTTTGTCTGAAAGTATTATGGAAGCTAGTGAACTCTATGAAGGTGGTAGTGTCCACCTTTTTAAGCAGCGTTGAAAAATGATTATTCTGCTTTTTTCTTGATCATGCGCACTTTGCTATCTGCAATCTCACGAAGCGATTCAACCACATTTTTGTTTTTGCTACCCACTAAACGTTTGGCGCCTTTTTCTAATTGTCTCACTCTTTTTGCAGTCATATGAACCAAAGTAAAACGATTACCTATATGCTCTAAACAATCCTCAACAGTAACACGTGCCATAAATCCTCCAAAATTCTTAAATAAGATATTGAATTTTATGTATTTTTTTATAAAATAAACCTTTCGTCAAGGAGAAAAATGAAGATTGCTTTGGTTCAAATGAATTGTATTGTTGGAGATCTGGATGGAAATGCTCGAAAAATTCTTAAATTTTACAATAAAGCCAAGGCTTTAGGAGCAACACTGGTTTGTTTTCCTGAAATGGTTTTGGTGGGGTATCCTCCTCGGGATCTCTTGGATTTACCCTATTTTATTTCTGAAATAGAAACTTTTACAGAAGAGATTGCAAAAAAAACAGACGAGGTATCCTTAATTTTTGGAAGTATAGCAAAAAATGCACAGGGTGTGGGAGCGCCTCTTTATAACCAGGCTGTATGGTGTGAGAGAGGCAAAATAATAACCCGTATTTCTAAGAGATTACTTCCGAGTTATGACGTGTTTGATGAAACCCGTTATTTTGAACCAGGTAGTTTTGTTCCTCCAATTGAATTCTGTGGAAAAAAAATAGGACTCACCATTTGTGAAGATATTTGGAATACATCTGAAATCAAGTCTCATCGTTTGTATGCGGTGGATCCTGTAGAAGAATTAAAGCGTGCCGGGGCAGATCTTATTTTAAATTTATCAGCTTCCCCTTATTCCAAAAGAAAAATTCATCACCGTATTCAACTGCTGCAAAGATGTGCTAAAAAAAATGCGGTTGATTTACTTTATGTGAATCAAGTTGGAGGCAACGACGAACTTATCTTTGATGGTGGATCCATGTTTGTTTCAAGTACTGGCAAACTTTTAACTCTCTCGCCTTTTTTTAAGGAGAATATAACGCTGGTTGATACAGAAGAAAAAGAAGGATCTTCTTTAGCCCCTCTTGATGAGGTAGCTCTAACCTATGAGGCTCTTGTTTTGGGGCTTAAAGATTATGTAAAAAAATGTGGATTTAAGAAAGTGGTCTTAGGTTTATCAGGAGGTGTTGATTCAGCTTTGGTTGCAGCTCTTGCAGTGAAAGCTCTTGGGCCTAAAAATGTTATCGGCATTTTAATGTCTTCCCGTTATACAAGCAGGGAAAGTATTCGGGATGCTGTAGCTCTAGCTCAGAATTTAAAAATAAAAACAAAAACCATTTCCATCGATAAAATTCATCGTTCTTTTGAAGCTGGTTTTATCAAACTGTTTGGAAAGAAAAAGGCCAACACTACCGAAGAAAATATTCAAGCTCGTATTCGTGGAAATCTTTTAATGGCTCTTTCTAATAAAGAGGGGCATATGGTTTTAACTACTGGGAATAAATCGGAGTTAGCTGTTGGTTATTCAACTCTCTATGGTGATATGGCAGGCGGGCTGGCTGTTATTTCAGATTTATATAAAGGTCAAGTTTATGAATTATGTCGGTGCATCAACCGCAAAAAAAATATCATCCCAGAGAATATTTTAACCAAAGCTCCTACAGCAGAACTTAAACCCAATCAAAAAGATCAAGATACTCTTCCTCCTTATGATCAACTGGATGGAATTTTAAAATTAGCTATTGAGGATGGGTTGGGTGTTGATGAAATTATTAAAAAGAATTTTCCTCGTGCTGTGGTTATAAAAGTTTTAAATATGATTAAGAGAAGTGAATACAAACGCCGCCAATTAGGGCCTGGTCTTAAAGTTTCAGGCAAAGCCTTTGGCATGGGCAGGCGTTTTCCCATTGCTTCTAAGTATAAGTAACTTGGGGTGTTAACATATTTTTTAATTTATCTGCCAACAAATCTCGTTTTTGAATCAGATGATTTTTTTCAGAACTCAAATTTGTTAAATCTTTTTTAATTCGATTTATCATTTGATCTAATCGTTCTATTTCGCGCCCTAATGCAACTTTAGGAGTGTATTTTTTCTTAAAAAAAGGATGAGCTTCGGCTAGTTTTTTTCCTTGTTTAGCAAGAATTTCAGAACCAGATGAAACCCAATCTAGCTTTTTATAGCTATGATAAATTTTATCTCCTTTTTTATGATATATCATTTTTAATTTTGTTGCTTGATTACCATAGTGGTAAAGAAGTTTGCCCTTCATTTCAGCCTCTTGGCTAAGAGATGAAATTTTTTCTTCCATCTCATCTAAATAAGCTATTTCAAAGCTCATCTCTGGAGCCAGAGTGGTGTTAAAGGAAGTATTTTGAGTGGGTGAAGTGGTAGTAATTTGCATTTTAATCCTTTCTTTGAGCTTTCCAGCGATAGGGATCTAGACTTTTAACTAAATCTCCAATGGTACTAAAAACATTCAAAACTGATCCCCAAATGGCAGAAAGTTTTTTTTGTTCTTCCTTGGGTTTATTCATAATATTATTTTCCATAAACATATCAGCAATAGAACTAGCCATGGTAAAGGCCATGGTTACTAGATGTTGAAAGACATTACTCTTTTTTTGATAATTGAGTTTTTGATCTTCTTCTTTTAGTTTTTCATTTTCTTTTAAAATCGAGCGATTCATAACAGAGGCTTGTTGCTCGGCATCTAAATCCCCCTGGTCTATTCTATCCTGATTGTTAACAAATGAGAGCAGGCTCTCTGGTGATAATAGGTTCATAATCCTCCTTTGTTTTCTAAAATTGTGGAAATAATTTCAGAAATATGGGTTAGTTGTTTCTTCTTTTGCATCATCGTATTTTGTTCGGTAGTTACATTTTTTTCCTGTTCGGCTTCGAAAAGTTTTGCTTTTGCGATTTCCATTTCGGCATCTTTTTTTTTAAAGGCAATTTTGGATTGTAACCATGCGCTGCCCTGCCCCAGGCCTTGCTGGGCCATTTGAGCACCTATCTGAATAAGCTTAAGCAGTTTTTGACTATGAACCAAAAGTGAAAGAGGAGCCACTGGAGGAATAAAGGAAGTTGCAATGGAAAATAAGATTGAAAAATGTTGTCTTAATTTTGGTGGAATGAGTTTGAGAAGAGAATCTTGTACTAAATTAAGGGGTGCAGTGACCAAATTAATTACTTTTTGAAAAAGTTTCATGAAAAAAGGGCCCGAATTTTTTTTAACCACCAGCTTGATTAACTTTTCCATTTTTTTCTGGCGCGCAAGGGATGAACTCATCCATTTTTTAAATTTTTGTTCCATTTTTATTTTCTGGTCATTTTTTTGAGATGAAAAATCTTTTTCTAGCAAACCCAAATCGTCTGTAAGACCTCCTAAAGCAAGAGGAGGCGAATAAGGAGCAATGGATGGAAGTGATGTTTGATTCATTTTCCGATATTCCTTGTAATTTGAGAGGTGAGATCCCCTTGTTTTCCGATGAGGCCAGTTAAAATTTCGAGTATCATTTTTCTTTTGCCGGTAAGGTCTTGGAGAGAAAGACCCAATCGATCACTATCAGAATTTAAACCATCCAATTTGTTTTCTAGATATTTAATCCCATTTTCAACTGATTTTTGCTCTACAAAGTATTCGCGCCAATAAATGGGTGTGCCATTAGGGCCTTCGTTGCTGGTACGTTCTGTATAATCAAGGATTTTTATACCACCACTGCTGCTTTCCACTCCTCCAAGACCACCATTAAGATCGGTTCGATATGCGTAATCCTTAATAGATCCATCAGTATAGGAGGGTGTGGCTAAAAAAGCTGCTTCTGGGCAGTTATTCAAAATTTTTATTGGATTAAGGGTTGGATCATCAGGGGTATCCCCATTTTCTTCGCCGTTACCAGATTTTATTTTTTTATTACCATCTGGCCCGCTGCCATTTGCTAAAACAGTGTTTAAAATTCTTTCCAGGTTATTAATTTCTGTTCTGTAATTTTTTTTAAGTTCTAAATTAGCACGCATTTTCTGGGAAAGTCCTTTTACTTGATCGTTGGCATCATCTAAAAGAAGCATTTGGATATACATCAGATTATCCATGGTGTTGGATGTTGGAAGAGAAGTGATGGAATGGCTTTGATCTGTGGCTGTAATTAACATAATGCTCCTTTATGTTTTTAAGTTTCTGATTATACTCATCAAGGTTTCATTTTTACTGGCTAGAAGCCCTGAAAAAAGGGTGATTGCATTTTTTCTTTTATCTACAAGGGATTGTATTTGAAGTGAGACAATTTCGGCATCGGCAGTAAGTTGGGAAAGATTATCTTCGCCTGTTTTAATGAGATCTTCGATACTTGTTTTTTCTACAAGGTAACCAGTATCAGTTGCTGTAGCTGCAATTTCAGGATTTATTTTTTGTAGGGTCTCATAATCTTCTTTGGAAATTTCTAAATAACCCAATGTGACAGAATAGGAATTAAGAAGCGATTCGAGAAACCCAATTTCTTGGTTTATTTCTTGTTTTTGACTTAGTTGTTCTTTTAAATTTGTTGTAATTTCAGATAATTCGTTATCGTAACTATCAATAAGTAAAATGAGATAGTCGCTTTCTTCTTCATCCCATGAGGATGTTGGAGAGATGGTGGTATTTAATCCGATGGTATTAATTTGTATATTCATACTCTAATGGCACACAAGATACGGGGATCAAGGGTTTGCCCTTGTTTTCTCGTATCGTATTCCCTTTCAAAATTTGTTTTATATTCTTCAAAATCTTGATTTAACTGGTGGTTGTTCGAAAATTTATCTTTTACTTGCAGGACAATGCTTTTTAATCCCTCCGGGGATGTGCCCAACATGCGCCATACTTCGGATTCCCTAAAAGCAACTTCTTCTTTTTCGAGTCTTTTTAAAAGTTTTTCTTCAGGGGAAGTTAACATGCCGCCTCCATCCTTAAGTTAATTCTGATTTTTTCTTTGATGGTGATATTGGGTTCTAGTTCTTGAAAAGATAAAACAGCCAAATGAGGAAAATCATGTTCGATTAATTTTCGTACATAACGTCTAATATCCATATGCGTTAAAATAACGAGGGGACTTTGTTTGTTGATCTTTGCTTTGAACTGAGAAAGTATTTGTTCTGTTATAGCAAGGGGTAGGGCCAGGTAAGATTCGGTTTCCCTTTTAATGATGGCTTTTCTTATTTCATCTTCAATGCTGTCATCCAACAAAATAACAGGAATGGCATTTTCAGAATTTTGATAACGATAGCTGATAAGGTCTTTAAGATGAGTGCGTATGGTTTCTGTGAGAGAAACAGGATCTTTGGTATCAGGAAGGGTTAAAGCGATGGCCTCTAAAATTTGTTTTAGATTTTTGATTGGAATTTCTTCTTCAACAAGTCTTTTTAAAAGGTCGGTTAAACGATTGTAAGAAATAAGTTTTGGGACAACCTCGCGAATAAGCTCGGGTTCGCTTTTTTCCAGATTTCTGATGAGTTCCTTGGTTTCTTGAATTCCTAAAAAACGATGAGCATAACGAAGCCATATTTTTTTAATTCGTGTTTTAAGAATTTCGTTGGCTTCCTGGATTGGAATGCCGGTTCGTTCTTCTTTTTTATCCAACAGGTAAAGAGGAGTGCCATGGTGGGTGAGTATTTTTTGAGATTTTTCTCCCTCTAATAAAAGGGGCTCGTTAAGTGCGTATTGGTGAAAAGGAGTGAAAAATCCCTTGTAGGAGGGAATATCAAAGACTTTGATTGTATAGGTAAATTGATCTGAAGCTTGAGAATTAATGGCTAGATTTAACATGGGAAGTTTAAGGCCGTATTCTATTTCGAGTTCCATTTTTATTTGTTCACATTCTTGATTAAAAAATTCCTGCCCTTTTGAATTTTCAAAATATTGATACAGAGTAGGACTTATTTCTAAAACAAAGGGAGAGGGAAGGGATTGAACTTTAGAATCAATCAGAAAATCTTCTAAATGTTTGGGTGATTTTTTTAATTGTTTGTTTTTGTATTGAAACCATAATGAAGAACCATACAAAAATGCAGCACAGGGGAATAAAATTTTTCCAGGCAAAATGGGCAGAAATCCTAAAACCACACAAACAAGGGCCGAAGAACTTAAGATGCGTGGTTTGGATAAAAGTTCCCGGCTGATTTCTTCTCCTATTGAGTTTTGTGATTTGGAATCGGATACCCTGGTGATAAATAAAGCAGCAGCTAGGGCTGTCATCATGGAAGGAATTTGTGTGCACAGGCCATCTCCAATGACAAAGGTGGAATAAAGCACAAAAGCTTTACCGGGGCTCATATCGAAGGACAAAATTCCTGTGAGAATTCCTGCAGAAAGATTGAGTCCCAAAATAATAAATCCAATAATGGCATCTCCTTTGATAAATTTAATGCTTCCATCCATAGCTCCAAAAAAACGTGATTCTTTTTGAAGTTCTTGTCTTTGAGATTGGGCTTCAAAACTATTAATCATGCCTGCCCTTAAGTCTGCATCGATGCTCATTTGTCTTCCTGGGAGGGCATCGAGGTTAAAGCGGGCGGCAACCTCAGCTACCCGTTCACATCCCTTGGAAACAATAACAAATTGCATGATGGCATTGATGATAAAAACGAGGAAACCAGCAGCTAGATTATTTTGTGTGGAGAGATTCCCTATTTTTTCCATGATGGGACTAGCCATCCCCTCAGAAAGAATGAGACGAGCAGAACTGATGTTGAGGCCCAGACGAAAAAGAGTAATTCCCAAGAGTAGGGAAGGTAGGCTGGATAATTCCAGGGGGTGGGCAATGGTGAGGGAGGCAATAAGAAGCGTCAGGGCCCCAACAAGATTGATGACCACAAGCCAATCAATCCAAGACGGTGAAAGTGGAAGAACCAAAAAAAACATAATAGAGAGGAGGCCAATAGTGAAAAACCAATATCCATTTTGATAAGTGGAAGGGTGAGGAAGTGAATGGATGGCCTCTTGCATGGTTTTAGTCTAAAGCAATCCTAAAGCCAAAATGTGATTTAAAAATAATTAATAATATCAATATGTTATAAATCTAGTTTTCAGAGAGGGTCTATGGATGAAACCCTTCGAGGCTTAATTTAAAACTCTTTTTTTTGTTTTTGAGTGCTCAAGGAATATGTGTTAAAATATTGACTAAAGTTTTAAGTTGTCAAAATTACTTGTTTTTTATGGGTTGAAGAGGGCTTGGGTGATGGTGGAGTTAATTGCGAATAAATATCGCGTGTTAAAGCAGTTAGGTCAGGGGGCCATGGGTGAAGTTTACTTAGTTCTTCCTCCACGTGGTGATCCTGTAGCCTTAAAGCTTTTAAAAACGGTAGAAATAGAAAACGAAAAAGCTTCTGTTGAACAATTCGAAAACGAATTTAAGGTTCTCAAAAAAATTTCCCATCCCAATATCGGTCAAATTTATGATTATGGTTACGATTCTGTACTCAAGAAAGTTTACTTCACTCTTCCCTGGCTGAAAGGTTCTGATCTCTATGCAGTAACCAAGGATGCTTCTTATGAGGCATGTGAAAATTATTTTATTCAAGTGCTTCGTGCCCTTAATTACCTTCATCAAAAAGGATTAATTCATTGCGATATTAAGCCAGGAAATGTGTTTGTAGAAAATGGCAAATCTCTTCTTATCGATTTTGGTTTGGCTGGTTATTGGGGAGAATCTATTGTTGGAACTCCAACTTATTTAGCGCCAGAAATTTATCGTGGAGACAAACATAGCATTCAAAGTGATTTGTATGCTGTAGGAGTGATGCTTTATAATTGCCTTGCTCGTATTCAACCTTTTTCTGGAAAAGATATTAACGAAATTTACGATCGTCATCGTACGCATACTCCACTACCTCTTTCTCAAATCAACCCTTTAGTGCCCAAATACATGGATGAAGTTGCTTTTTCACTTTTATCAAAAAAACCTGAAGAACGATACAGTAGCGCCTCTGATGTGATTGCAGAAATTTCTGAATTTTCTGGAAAAAAATATGCCATTGAAACTCAAGAAACTCTTTTAACATCTGTCCCTAAAACCTCAGAATGGGTTGGGAGAGGAAATGTGATTGAAGCGTGTGACGGGCAGTTAGAAATTTTTAGATCCGAAAATCATCCTATTGTGGCTCTTTTTGTTCACGGAGAGCATGGAGCAGGAAAAACAAAACTATTAAGTAATATCCGTACCCGTTTGCAGTTAGAAAAAATCATAGTGGAAGATGTGGTACTGCCTTTAAGTGAAAATGATCGTCGTATTTTTGATGGAGCCCAAGCTGTTTTAGTGGAGGATGTTGATCAATATTTTTCCAGGGGCACACCCGAAGAAATAACTGCCGACCTTCCACGTCCAATTCAGGAATTTATTTCTTTGATCGAACAAAAAATTCTTTCTCCAGAAACTAAACGTTTTTTTATTGTTCTTTCAGCAACAGATAAAGAAGCTTTTTCAGTTTTTACATCTGCTGTGAGTGAACATACAAATTTTATTGAAACCGTTGAGGTGCCTCTCTTTAATGAAGAAGAAACCACACACTTTCTTAAAAATATTATTGGGCAAGATGAAATTCAAACAACTTTTGTTACTGAAGTGTTTCGTAACACTTTTGGTAATCCATTTTTATGCGAGCAAATTATTCATCATTTAATTGAACAGGGCCTTCTTTTTGATGAATCGGGTCGGTGGAATGCTGATTTATTGCTGCACTTAGGAGAAACATTGCGTAAAATGGAATCTCCTAAATCCCTGGATGATAGGTTGTGGCAAGAGTATGAACGTTTTCCCAATGATGCCGAGAAAGAAATGATGCGTTGGCTGGCCATGGCTCCTCACGGATTAAATCGGTCCATGTTAGAAAAATTGACCGGGAAAAATAATTTAAAAAAATGTTTAAGGGAAATGGTGGCTGTTAAAAAATTGCGTATGGAAGAAAATGACTATTTTCTTTACAGATCAGCTTTAATTCCCCTTTTAAGAAAGAAGTTTTCAGAGCTTGATCAAGAGCATTGGCATGATCAAATTTTAAATTCTAACCTGGGATTAGCTCCAAGCCGTATTTATTATCATCAATCCCTGGGATCAAATTTAGAAAAAGTCTGTGAAGGCTTAAAACTGTTAGGAGATGATTTAGCAAGAAGAAACCGCAAAGAAGGTGCCCTAGAATGTTTTACAAAGCTTTTATCTCGTTTCCCTCAGGCTGCACCTGAAGACAGAGTAGAATGGGCTGTTAAGGGTTCTGAAATGCTCATTTGGTTGGATCGTTTTGTCGAGGCTGAAAATCTTTTAAGTGAGATGGAAAACGAATTAAATTTGGCAGATCCATCAAGTGTGAGTCAAAAGGCCAAGCTTAAGTTGTGGGAGAAAAAAGGTTTGTGCCTCCTTCATCAAAGAAAAGTGAGGGATGCCGAGAGTTATTTTGCAGAAGGTTTAAAGGAAGCTTTATTGGCCAAAGATTGTCTTGTGGAAGAAATTCGTTTTCACAATGATTTAGCCCAAATTGATGTTTTGATGGGTCGTTTTGATGAAGCAATTCGAAAATTTCATGAGTCTCGTGAGAAAGCAAGAGTGATTCTCCCGCATCAATTAAATCAAATCACTAATAACGATTTGGGTCATCTTTACTTCATGATGAAAAAATATGATGAGGCCATTAATTACCTCAAAGAAGATATTCAAATCTTTGAAAACTTGCCTCAAAAAGAACCACTGGCCCGTGCCATGTATTCTTTAGCTGAATGTTATAGATCTCAAAAAATGTTTTCAGAAGCAGTTGATGAATACGAAAAATGTATTTCTATTTGTCAGGCCGACAATGTTTTATCTATTCTTCTTCGTTCCTATAATGGAATTGGTAATATGTATTTAATTAAAGATTTGGGTGATCAAGCTCTGCAAAGTTATCAAAGAGCCATTGAAATTAGTGTGCATTTAAAAGATTCGATGACCAAATCAGCTCTGTTAGTAAACCAGGGGCTTATTTATTATAATCAAAAAAATTGGCCACAAGCTTCTCGTCGTTTTCAGTTAGCCCGGCAGATTTTAGAGGGAAAGCCTACCAGGGTAGCTTATGAAAATCAGCTTTTAGCCAAATGTTATGATGCGCTAGCTACCATTGCTCAAAGTGAAAATGATACAATGAAAGCTTTAAGTTTGAAGTTAGAACAACTCCAGGTGATGGAAAAAAATCCTGGTCCTAAAAGTCAGGCTTTTACAGTCCAATGTGAGTTGGCTAGCCTGTATCTCCAAAATCATTTAAAAGATCCTTTAAAACACTTATTGGCAGGAATGGAAAAAACAGTAGAAAGTGTGGAAGAAAAAGAAAAGTGGGATCAGTTTAAAAAAGAATTAACACGCCTAGAAAATTTTTCTGAGCACGATTGCACCATGAAGGTTTCGATGGTGTAAGATGAGATGCAAGAGATGCTTAAGTGACACCTTGGGCTCAAAGACTTGCACTTCAGCACAAAATCCATTATTTTCTATTGATCATTTTCGGGGCAGTAGCTCAGTTGGGAGAGCGCGTCGTTCGCAACGACGAGGCCGGCGGTTCGATCCCGCTCTGCTCCACCATAAAGAAAACATTGTTTTAAAGCCTTGTTTTTTATAGAGGTTAAATTTGTTTTATAGGGCGGTTAACTCAGTGGTGTAGATTTTGTCCCGCCGAGCGGATAGCGAGGAGGGAGGGGCAAAATCTGGCAAAAGTGCGCCATGAAAGCAAAATTAACTTAAACTTAGGGCGGTTAAC
The DNA here is from genome assembly GCA_001798135.1 of Deltaproteobacteria bacterium RIFCSPHIGHO2_02_FULL_40_28. Lineage (GTDB taxonomy): Bacteria > UBA10199 > UBA10199 > UBA10199 > 2-12-FULL-40-28 > 2-12-FULL-40-28. Next base: position 197,765 of record MGRJ01000024.1, read on the forward strand.
TCAGTGGTAGAGTGCCACCTTCACACGGTGGAAGTCACAGGTTCAAATCCTGTACCGCCCACATATTTTTTAGAAACAACAGAAGGAGGAGGATATCTTTAAGCAAAAGCATCTCGCAGCCAATTTGTCCTTTCGAAAAAATAAACAAATTGGCGAGAGCGAGCGTTTTCAAGTCTCGACGACTTGAAAAACGCGTTTTTTGCGAAAGATGTCCTCCTCCTTCTGTACTTTAAGGAGTTATTATGTTGTTTCGTTTCTTATTAATCTTGTTTTGTTTCATTTCCTGCCAACAAATTTCTAAAAACGAAATTCGCATTGGTGAGTTTGGATCATTAACGGGAGGTACGGCCACTTTTGGACAATCTACTCATAAGGGTATTTTACTAGCGACAGAGGAAATTAATGCCAAGGGTGGTGTTTTAGGTAAACAAATAAAAATGATCACAGAAGATGATCGTAGTTTAGCCGAGGAAGCAAAAACAGCTGTATTAAAACTGATCAAACAACAAAAGGTGGTGGCTATTCTTGGTGAAGTAGCTTCTTCACGGAGTTTAGCAGCCGCTCCTGAGGCTCAAAAAAGTTCTATTCCCATGATTTCACCTGCTTCAACCAATCCAGCAGTAACCCAAGTAGGGGATTATATTTTCAGAGCTTGTTTTGTCGATAGTTTTCAAGGCGAGGCTATGGCCAAGTTTGTTAAAAATGATCTCAAACTTTCAAAGGTGGCCATTTTAAAAGATATTAAAAACGATTATTCCATTGGCCTTGCCGATTTTTTTGAAAAAACTTTTAAAACTCTGGGAGGAAATATTACTTCTGTGGAATCTTATTCCGAAAACGATATTGAATTTCGAGCACAGTTAACCAGTATTCTTTCTAAAAATCCCGAAGGAATTTTTATACCCGGTTATTATACCGAAGTGGGTCTTATAGCTAGACAAGCCCGTGAATTAGGTTTTACAGGAGGCCTTTTTGGTGGGGATGGATGGGATTCAAGTAAAACTTTAGAAATTGGTGGCAAATATGTTGAAAATTCATACTTTTCTACACATTATTCTTCAGAAGATCCAGACCCATCTGTACAAGGATTTATTGAAAAATTTAAAAAAGAGCATGGGGTTGTTCCCGATGCCATGGCTGTTTTAGGTTATGATGCAGCCAATCTTTTATTTGATGCCATGACAAGAGCTGGGAGTACAGAAGGAGCCAAGGTGAGGGATGCGTTGGCAGGAACTCAAAATTTTAAAGGAATTTCGGGCAACATCTCAATGGATCCAGATCGTAATGCCCAAAAAAAACTTGTCGTACAAAAAATAGAAAATGGACATGTAGTTTTTGCGCAATCTGTGAACCCTTAAAGATATTTGCTTTTGAACAAAATCGAACTTTGGAAAGCCGGAGAGGTGTTCCCAGAGGCTTCGAGGACTGTCTGACGAGCCTTCAAGGCGAGGAGTTCCGCAGAAACCGAAGGGAATACCTCTCCGGCTTCTAGCAATTGGATCAATTTCTTCAACAACTTATCAATGGAATCTCTTGGGGTGCCATCTATGCCCTGATCGCTCTTGGTTACACTATGGTTTATGGAGTGATTCGCCTCATTAATTTTGCACATGGAGATCTCTACATGCTGGGAGCCATGGCGGGATATTATTCGGCTCGTTTTTTGATGGATTCGGGAGGTTCCGCGGCTTTTCCCCTGGTTCTTCTTTTTTCCATGGTTGTTTGTGGACTCATTGGTTTTTTAATTGAGAAATTAGCTTATAAACCTTTACGAGCAGCTCCTCCCGTTGCTGCTTTAATTACAGCTATTGGTGTTTCTCTTTTTTTAGAGTACGGAGGGCAACTGCTTTTTGGAGCCGATCCTAAATTTTTTCCTACCCTCATTGAATCTATTCCTCTTTTTGAAACGGGAAGATTCAGCATGACTAATATTCAAGCTGTTATTTTAATTACGAGTATCATTTTAATGCTCATTCTTAGATTTATTGTTCTTAAAACCAAGATGGGCCTAGCTATGCGGGCAGTGAGTTTTTCTCATACAGCAGCATCACTCATGGGAATCCCAGTGAATAGGATTATTTCTTTTACTTTCATTATTGGAAGCTCATTGGCAGGGGCTGCAGGAGTTTTGGTTGGGTTATCAAATCCCAAGGTAGAGCCCCTCATGGGTATTATGCCAGGCATTAAAGCTTTTGTGGCTGCTGTTTTAGGTGGTATTGGCAGTATCCCAGGAGCATTGGTTGGAGCTATGATTTTGGGAATTTTAGAAACCATGGTTACAGCCTATCTTTCTTCTACTTACCGTGATGCCTTAGCTTTTATTATTTTAATTTTGATTTTAATTTTTAAACCCACTGGGATTTTAGGAAAAAGATCTCAAGAGAAGGTGTGATGAAAAGACTTTTATTTTGGGTCGGGATTATTTTACTTTTAGGAGGAGTAAACCAGGCTTCTTTACTCTGGATTAATCCCTATGTAATTCAAGTTTTAGGTTTGGCTGCCATTCATATTATTTTAGCGGCCTCACTTAATTTAGTTATGGGATTTACAGGGCAGTTTTCTCTAGGCCATGCTGGTTTTATGGCTATTGGAGCTTATACTTCCGCAGCCATTACAGTGTATGGGGCACCCCTATTTCCATCGGGTTTTCTTTTTGATCAAATTCTTTTTGTTATTGCTCTTTTTGTTGGAGGAATTGTTTCTGCTTTTTTTGGCTACTTGATTGGTTTACCGAGCCTCAGATTAAAAGGAGATTATTTAGCTATTGTTACTTTGGGTTTTGGTGAGGTGATTCGTGTTATTATTTTGAATATGGATTTTGTAGGAGGAGCCAGAGGTTTTTCAGGCATTCCTGAAAGAACTAATTTATTTTGGATTCTTCTTTTCATGGTTTTTACTCTTCGGTTTCTTTGGAAAAGTATTTATTCTGTAAAAGGTTTATCTTTTCGTGCAGTCAGAGACGATGAAATTGCAGCTGAATCTTTAGGAGTTTCTTCTACCAAAGTTAAGGTAACAGCTTTTGTGTGGGGTGCTTTCTTTGCAGGTTTAGGAGGAGGACTTTTTGCTCATTTGATTACTTACTTAAATCCTTCTTCTTTTACCTTTTTAAAATCCGTAGAAATTGTAGCCATGGTTGTTTTGGGTGGTTTGGGAAGTTTTTCAGGTTCTGTACTGGCAGCAGTTCTTTTAAGTGTGTTGCCTGAATTTTTAAGAATTGTGAGTGATTTTAGAATGGTGATTTATTCTCTTCTGATTATTCTGATTATGATTATAAAACCCATGGGACTCATGGGCTATAAGGAAATCAGTTTTAAATTCAGAAAAAAATAATGGGTATCAACCCCAGGGTAAGCCCTGGACCCAGGATTCCGTGGCAAGCCACGGGGTTTTGGACAAGCAAGCTTGTCCCCGAAGGGGATAAAAAATGAGTACACTTTCTATCCAAAATATTTCTGTTACATTTGGGGGATTAACCGCCGTAAACCAGGTTTCTTTTTCTCTTCAAAGTTCTGAAATGATGGCTGTTATTGGTCCTAATGGAGCTGGTAAAACCACTCTCTTTAACCTGATCACAGGAGTGTATTCTCCCAGTGGGGGAGATGTTGTTTTGGATGAAAAAAGTTTGCTTCATTATCGCCCCGACCAAATTAATCGCCTTGGGTTAGCTCGTACTTTTCAAAATATTCGTCTTTTTCCTCAACTAACTGTGGAAGAAAATATTTTGGTTGCCAATCATGTTGTTCCTGGTTTGTGGCAGGGTTTTATAAGGCCTTTTCAAACTTTAAAAGAAGAAACCCAATTAAGAATCGAGGCTGCTCAATTGCTTTCCTTGTATGGTTTATCTGCACAGGCCTCTGCATTAGCAGGAAGTCTTTCCTATGGTGAACAACGCAAATTGGAAATTTTAAGGGCACTCGCCACAAAACCAAAATTTCTTCTTTTAGATGAGCCTGCAGCAGGAATGAATGCTTCTGAAAAAAATGAACTTGCAGGACTCATTCGAAAAACCCAGGAACAATTTAATTTGGGCATCGTTTTAATTGAACACGATATGAAATTTGTGATGAACCTGGTTCCCAGGATTTTGGTTTTGGACTATGGAGTAACCATTGCCGAAGGGTCTCCCAAAGAAATTAGTTCTCATCCAAAAGTGATTGAAGCGTATTTAGGAAATGAGGAGACATGCAACTTGAAATAAAAAATTTGCATGTTTCTTATGAAGCCATTGCTGCTTTAAAGGGAGTAACTCTTACTATCAAAGCCTCTCAAATTGTCACTTTAATTGGTGCTAACGGAGCCGGAAAAACAACTTTAATTCGTGCCATTTCGCGTCTTTTACCTGCAAAAGGTTCTATGCGGTTTGGTGATTGTGAATTGCTTTCGTTACTTCCTCACCAAATTGTTGAAAAAGGTTTGATCCAGGTGCCTGAAGGAAGAATGATTTTTCATAATCTTAATGTGTATGAAAATTTAAAATTAGGTTTTTATAAAAGAAGTGACAAACAAAATTTTAAAAATGATTTAGAAGAAGTGCTGATGCTTTTTCCAAAACTAAAAGAAAGATTAAAACAACTAGGCGGGCTTTTATCAGGTGGTGAACAACAAATGTTGGCCATTGGAAGGGCATTGATGGGGGCTCCTCAAATTTTACTTTTAGATGAGCCATCCCTTGGATTAGCCCCTAATTTAGTGCATCAAATTTTTGAAGCTCTTAAAACTATTCATGCACAAAAAAAGATAAGCATTTTTTTGATTGAACAAGATGCGAAACTCGCTTTAAAAATGGCATCGTATGCGTATGTGATGGAAACAGGGGAGATTGTTTTAGAAGGACGCGCCAGCGAGCTGCTCCAAAATCCAGAGGTGCAAAAAGTTTATTTGGGAATGAATTAGGGTTTCCCTGGAAACCTCAACAGCACCGCACTTGTTTTCCTTTAATTTCAAGATTTTCTGCCCACTCTTTTCCTGTAGCGGCGGGTTCTAAACCCGCCGACATAGAAAGGGCAGGTTTAGAACCTGCCCCTACGGTTCTCCACACAATCGGGGATTCTTTTAAATCCATGGGAATTTTTCCTGAAATTAATCTCATCCATTTTGAAATGGAAGCAATTAAAATAGCAGTCACAAGAATCAAAAGAATACTGGCTACAATGGCATTGAGGTGCATGTTAAAAATAATTTGGGAATTACCATTTTGAGCTATCAGTTTTTGAGCCTGGGATAAAAATCCAATTTGAGGATTTGCATGAAATATTTTTTGAAATCCTGCAGAGTAGGTAACCACGACAAGCCAAGTTAAGGGCAATAGGGTGATCCAGATTTTTTTGAGATGTCCCATCTTAATTAAAATGGTGGTAGCCAAGCAAAGGGCCACAACAGAAAGAAGCTGATTTGCAATTCCAAAAAGAGGCCACAGACTATTAATGCCCCCTTGAGGATCAATAACTCCTAAGTAGAGAAAATATCCCCAAGCTGAAACAAAAAGAAAACTCGCAAACACATTGGCTCTATAGGAGTAAAGATTTCCCAAAGGTTTCCAAAGATTTTTAAGAAAAGCTTGAAGTAAAAACCGTCCCACCCTGGTACCCGCATCCACAGTAGTGAGAATAAAAAGCGCCTCAAACATGATGGCAAAGTGATACCAAAGTGCCATCATTTTTTCTCCGCCAATGACCTGAGAAAAAATAGAAGCCATGCCCACAGCTAACGTGGGAGCCCCGCCTGTTCTCTGAAAGAGAGTTGTTTCTCCCAAACTGTTAGCCAAGGTATTCATTTCATCTAAACTAATGGGGAAGCCCCATGAAGTAATCAAAGCAACTAGATCTTGTGGATTGGCTGCCATGGAGGGAGCCGTGTTCATGGCAAAATAAATTCCTGGCTTTAAGGTGCAGGCTGCAATGAGAGCCATCATGGCCACAAAGGATTCTAAAAGCATACTCCCATAGCCCACCATGCGGGTATGAGATTCGCGCGAAATCATTTTTGGTGTTGTGCCAGAGGCAATCAGGGAATGAAAACCACTGATAGCTCCACAAGCAATAGTGATAAAACAAAATGGAAATATTTTTCCGGAAAAAACAGGGCCATCTCCCGATACAAACTGTGTGACTGCTGGAAGTTGTAAGGTAGGAAGAACAAAAAAGAGTCCAAGAGCTAAAGCCAAAATGGTTCCTAGTTTCATAAAAGTGCTCAAGTAATCTCTGGGAGCCAAAAGGAGCCATACAGGAAGGATGGAAGCCGCCAGGCCATAAAAAATAATAGCCTTGGCTAAAGAAGATCCAGAGAAAGTCATCAGGTGAGACAGAGCAGGGATTTCATGAAAAAATTTTCCAACCCACACCGAAAGTAAAAGAAGTCCTACTCCCATCACTGTAACTTCAAAAACATGTCCTGGCCTTAAGTAGCGCAAATAAAGACCCATCAAGAGGGCAATGGGAATGGTAGCTAAAATGGTAAAGCTGCCCCAGGGGCTCATGGCAAGAGCTTTCACAACAACTAATCCCAAAACAGCAATGAGAATAATTAAAATAAAAAGAATGGCTAAAAGAGAAATGAGGCCAGCTTTGTTTCCAATTTCTTCTTTAACCATCTCTCCCAAGGATTTTCCGTTTCTTCTTGTAGAAGAAAATAAGATAATAAAATCTTGTACTGCTCCCCCTAAAACCACGCCAATTAAAATCCAAAGAGTGCCTGGAAGGTAACCAAATTGGGCAGCCAACACTGGCCCTACCAAGGGGCCTGGCCCGCTAATGGCAGCAAAGTGATGCCCAAAAACAATCCATTTATTGGTTTTTACAAAATCGCGGCCATCTTCGTTGATTTCACTTGGGGTTAATCTTTGATCATTCAAAGTTAAAATTTTTGCAGCAATCCATTTGGAATAAAATCGGTAGCCAATGGAGTAAGTACAAAGAGCTGCAGTTAAAATCCAAATGGCATTGTTTTCCATTTGCGTTTTCTATTGAAATTTCAAGAAAGAAGCAAGTATGACACAAGTTACCTTACCCTCTCCTTGGGGAGAGGGGTAGCCCCAAAGGGGTCCCTTTGGGAGGGTGAGGGGGATTGCCCCTGTAGCTCAGTGGATAGAGTACCAGCCTCCGAAGCTGGGTGCGCCGGTTCGATTCCGGCCAGGGGCACAAATTTTGTCCCTTCGGTCCAAAATTTCGTTTATCGTATATCGAGTATCGTATATCGGGAAGGCAAAAATCTTCGTTTTAAGGGGACAAAATTTGTTCCGATACACGATATACGATACACGGATTTCTCAGAGGTTAAAAGTTCTTGTAATATTGTCATAAATTGTGCAATATTACATCTACTTTATGCACTTTCGAAAACGCCATATACTCGGAATTTTAAGTAAGCGGGCCAAAATTTTTCCGGTCATTGGAATTGTGGGGCCACGACAAGTTGGCAAAACCACCTTTTTGATGCAGGAATGGAAATCAAAGACTAACGCCCAATATATTACCCTGGATAAATCCGAAACAATCAAACGTGCCAAACGTGAACCAGAGAATTTTTTGTTGTCAGAATCAGAAGATCTTAAAAGAAAGCTTATTATTGACGAAGCGCAAAAGGTGCCCCTGATCTTTGACTCAATTAAATCCATCATCGATGAGCGAAGACGTATTGGCCTTTTTACTTTGTCCGGCTCTGTAGAATTTTCAGACAAATCTGGAGTACGCGAATCCCTTGCAGGTCGAATGGGCGTTTGTCATTTATATCCGATGACTCTCAGTGAATTGACTCAAAAATCGCTGCATATTCCTTGGGTAAAAGGATGGGGAGAATATACACCCCATCTTATCGCCCGAGATATCGATAATTGGCTCAACCGGGGTGGAATTCCTATTTTTTGCTCATTACATGATGAAACGGAGGTACAACTTGCAGTACAAAGCTGGTTGGAAGCCCTTTGTTATCGTGATTTGCAACAACTGAAAGGTGCACAGTTAAACGGCGATGTCGCCATGTCCATACTGAGCACTATTGCACACAATCCCACTCTCAATCTGAGCAGAATTGCCGACGATTTAGGAGTTAATAGGAACATGGTTTCGAAATATTTGGCCGCGTTCGAAGCCCTTTTCCTGCTTTATAAACTTCCGTCATTTCAAAATCGGCGTGCGGCCCCGGATTATGTTTTTTTTGATTGTGCGATTTTATCTCATTTTCTTGGAAATCGAAAAGACGGCTTTGCACGCACTCAAACACTGAAAACATTATTGATTAATGAGATCCTCGCCCAATACGAATACGGTGGAGAAAGCAGGCCTTCTCTATTCTCTTATTATTCGCGTGGAGGTGCTGAAATCGATCTGGTTTTGCAGGATAAAAAAAAGATGCTTGGCATTCAATTGAGCATAACGAGTGATATTTCTCCTTATGCTTTGCGGGGTTTAAAAAGTTTTCTAAACGCACAAAAATCGGCCAGAGGCATCGTGTTGGCGCCTGTAACGCAAAAAACCAAGATAGATGGAATAGATATCCTCCCTTGGACCCATATTGGATGAAAGAAAAACCTGGGTCCCTCAGCGACCCGCTATTTTGTCTCATGACGCATTGCGCCTAGACAGATTTATTAACTTGCGCTAGCTGTCTTTTTTTGCATAAAAGGGCGGTCTTTGAAATAAAAGAGGATACTTTATGGGGATTCGTGTTGTTATAGGCGGGGCAAACCCAGCATTATTACCTGGTAACCAAGCCCAAGATGGAGGACAAGTTGGTTCTGCATTGACTACACGGGCAGGTGATTTTTATTTTTCAGTTGTGGCTCCAAGTGTTTCTCGTTCTGCTGTTTTAAATGATACCACAGATGTAACCCAAGTTTTTGCAACCAGGCAGGCGGAAAGGTATGTGACAGCTTTTCTGAGCTATCTTACCGTTTCTCAATCTGCCGATTCTCTTTTGTTCCCTGATTGGGGGATTCAAATTTTTCAGGGCCCCCCGCTTGCTACTGGGCAAGGCAGTATTTTATTTCGAGTAGTAAGGCCGTCTTTCGCAAGTGCTACTTGGCTTTTAGATGTAGCTACCATTTATGCACAATTTTCTAGAATAGTTCAAACCAAGACAGAAGAAGAATTAAGAGCTCATATCGCTTTTGATCGTCCCGAACGTCCTCTTTTAAGTGCTTTTAATTTTCAGTTAATGAGTGTGTTTGATGAGAGCATGGTTCTAGAGGTCACTCACTTAGTTGAAGAAGAATATTTCAGGATGGTTGAAGAAGCTTCTATTGTTTATCATCGCTTTATAGATGGGGGAGTCACAGATTCAGTTGCAGTAGCTGCTGGTTTAGCTCCTTTGATGAGGGCAGCACAAACACTCCTAAATCATATTAATATATTAAGGGGTTTCATTGCTTCTAACCCCACCGCTACCCAGTGGGAGACTACGCGAAGATTTCAGCAACTCTGTCATGATTGTAGTAATTACTTAGCCATATTACAAGGGATGCCGCAGCTTTTGTTGCCAAGCACACCTGTAACACCTGTAGAATATTCTTCTGTCTTGAATGCGCTTCTTTCTCCAGATCGTCTTGGACGAGTTTTTGAAATTCTTCCCCAAGTGGCCTCTGTGTATCAAGCAAACATTCCAGTGCATCTCGATTTATCTCCCGAACTTTGGGAAATCCCTCTCAAGGGAAGAACAGAAGGGTTAAACCTTCGCGATGTTCTCATTAATCTTGTTTCTAATGCAGCTAAAAACACAGAAGGACAAAATGCAATTGATGTGGAAGCCAGAACAACTGCAAAGGGATTGGCCATCACAGTTTCTGATCATGGCCGTGGGATGGATGATGCCACCTTAGGTAGAGTGTATGGTCGCTACAATCCTCATATGGGAGCTATTCCAGGGTCTTTACATGGTATTGGTAGTTCTAGTCTTGTTGAAAGCATTGCCTCTTATGGAGGTCGCATGGTTGTTGACTCACAGGTGGGGGAAGGTACCAGTGTTCGTCTTTTAATTCCTTGGGACGCTTTAGTTGAAGCAGAAAATATTTCCCTTGCTCCTTATGCTGTTGATAGGCCATCTCGAGGTGGTTTGGTTTTTAGAACCGATGCAGGGCAAATTCAAGTAGGAGCTCCAGATTGGACAAATAAAAATGTCATAGAACTCTATTTGGAGGAAGGAGTAGGTCAAATTCTTCGTGAAAGAGTGCCTTTTATTACGCCCGCAGTTTTTGTTGATGAACCAAATTTTAGGCATCCTCGTGCAGGATTATTTCCCTATTCTTTTCTGGGTCTTGATTCTTTTCTTACCAAGGGACAACAAACTTTTGTAACCACTACACCCGAGGGTCAAATCCAATTAGCTAGACTTTTAGAACTAGCTTACCATGGAAATCGAAACCGCCCTGGAGGTAGAAACATTGAAAGAGAATATCCAGCTCATGCTCTTGGTATGCCAACAAACTTGGATGGAGAATTTAGTTCTTTATTTGTTTCTTCTGCAAGTGACACTCTTTGGCAGGTTAACTCCTTTGATGAAGGTGGGCGGGTCAATTTAGTGGAAGGAAAAACTCTCCGACGTCTTGATCAAGGCTGGTATGAGTTAGAGGAAGGAGGCAAAGTAACCACTACTGTCGTCGCGGATGAAGTTCCCTATCCAGAAACCCAACTGCTTCACAGGGATGCCGATGGCGCCAGAGATTTATTGGCATTGGTAACAGAAGGTCATAGCCTTTTTTGGCCACTGGGAGCTGAGGATGGCTTTGATCCGGCGGGTACTACCAGTGGTTTTATGTTTGTTATTCCTGGGAAAGATGGACCAGAAATTACTCTCATTGATCCCCCGAGTCATACTTTAAAATATTTTCAGGAGCACCATCTTCCCTTAGAAGCAATCACTCAGGTAATTATTACCCATGGCCATCCCGATCATTTTGGGACTGCCATAGCCGACTTAGCTCATGAAGGTTTAACTCCAAAACTTTTAACAACTCCTACCATCTACGATGAAATTGTAGAGCAGTATGATTTAGCTATTGATGATAGAGAATTTGCAAAATGGGACTTTATTCCCCTGACTCCTCAAACTCCCTTTCGATTGGGGAATTTTGATCTTGAATTTGAGTACAATTTGCACCCTCTTGCAACTCTTGGTTTTGAAGTGTATCAACATGCTTCGGTGGGACCAAAAAATTTAGTTCTTTCTTTTGGTGGAGATACCTATGCAGGGCTAGATTTGCTAACGCGTTTGGAAATCATCAGGTTGGAAGGACAAACCCCGCCTTTAAGCCCTGAAAGGGCGTTTCGAATTTTGCGTCAGTATTTTTTAATTCCTTTAACGCAAGGCTGGTCGCCTGAGGCTATTGTAGATCTTTATTCAAGACCCGATTCTCCTTTGATTATTCCTGAATTCTATCGTGTTCCCTTGCATGCCTACTTGCAAACCCAGGCTGCCCAACTAGCAGTAAGATCAAATCCCCAATTTTTAATTGAGGGAGGCATTCCACCCATTCATACAGACCCAGAAGGTACAGCTCAGCTTTTAGATTTTTTAAAAACTCATGGTATCCAAACTGCTTCTACCCAGGTTTATCATCTTTCAGAAAAAAGAGCCCAAGAAACAGGTTTAAGAAAATTAAGTTCTGGTACCAGAGGAGTTTTAGACTTAACAGGCAATGCTAGAACAGAGCAGGCTTCCGGAATAGGTAGAGTTGTTTCTAGTTCTGTCCTTGTAGCTCTTATGGGTTTGGCTAGTGCACCTCTTGTAAAAGAAGGAAGTGTGGTGCTGCCGCTAGATGCAACAGTGGATTCTGCTGCGTTGGCAGTGGATGTTACTTTGTTAGAAGGGCTTTTGCCAGATGCACTGATCAATTTACCTCCCCATGAGTTAATTGCCATTGGAAATGGTGCTGTGCAACAGAGTGGAGAGCCCGATTGGATGAATGGTTTAGAAGGGGGAGATAGAACTTTGGCCCTTTGGTCTCATGGAATTGCCACAGCAGCCATGGGAGAGGGGTTGTATGTTGATCCCGCAGATTTGTATGTAGAGTTGGTTGCTTCAGCAGATGATTTTGATCACCCAAGGCTTGTTGTAGGAAAAACTGGCGCTCGTTTGGCAAGAGGTTTAGAAAAAGTTCGGATAGTATAATGGCAGATTTTTCTGAAATTCGAAAAAGCTTAAGAGATTTTGTAGATGGAAGTGGGGATTCTCGGTTTCCTACTCTAGTAGCTTCTCTTGGTAATGGAAATAATGGAGCAGCTTTTCCTATTTGGCCTACATTGGGAGCGGTGGCTCGTGAAGAGGCTTTTCGTGCCAGTGTTGCCTTGAGAAGAATAAATGGTTTGGATGGAATGCAATTTCCCCGTGGTTTGTTCTGGCTGAATGGATATAAACGTGTTCGAGAATATTCAATCGATTATCCCGCTCGCATCATGGCAGAAGGATGGCAGGCGGAAGTTTATCTTCAAATGGCCCTCGTTTTAATGAGAATAAGAGACTCTTCTATCGAAAGTAAAACACAAATTCTTCCTGATCTTTTTTCAATGGCATCAACTCATTATGACACAGCAGGAGCATTGGCACACAGACTTGATTTACCCGAAGCAAATGGACTTACTGCCTTGGCCCTGCAAACCAAAAGTTGGGCTGATGCCGGATATCGTTTGAGAGAAAATCCAGAAGATTTATCAGTTCTTCAAGGATTAAAACATTTTGCTCCCATACAAACGCCAAATTATATTGTTGAAGTAAATAAAAGCTGGGAAGATAAAATTAATTTTTGTTATTGGACTTTAATCTGTGTAGCCCAGGCCTATTTAACTACAGCTACCATGATTGAAGAATGGGATTCTTCTCAACATGCACTGATAAGTCAATTGTCCCTTGCGGCCTATCAATTAGCGAGGTGGGTTTATCAAGATACACACAATCAGCTCTTTTTAATGGGAAGAGAAGCCAGAGAATTAATGGCCTATGCCCAAAGTATGATACTAGCCCATGATGTTTATCAAAATTCCGATGTGGCCGGGCTGGTTTTAGATCCTACACTGCCAACTCAAATTTTGGTTGATTATAAAGGAACTTTAGATGCGCCCCAAAGGGCCCATGCCTTGTTTGATAAGCTAGATGCTTCAAATGCCGCCCAAGGTTATTACTTATTTGGTACTTTCCCCTGGGAATGGCATAACCCCAGTGCTTGGGGACATGATGCCGAAAAACTGGCAAACATTTCTGAAGCCCGTCGAACATCTGGTGAAGATTGGGCGCAATTGCAAGTTCGTCATCCTAAGTTAAGAGGGGATCTTACAGGTGGAAAATATCCGATGACAAAAGAAATCCCACAAACTCATTTTGCAAGACATGTGGCCACTCTGCAAGCTGCTGGACTCAATCCAGGCACAAGTAATGTAATTGTTCTTGATGATCAGGGGGATGTGTTAAAACGGGCAGTAGCAGCTGATGAATATCCTGAAAGTCATCGTGGTTTTATGCAAGTGGTACAACTGACAAGCGCTGGAAATCCAGGCACTCCTTCTTCGGTAGAAAAAGACTGGGAAGAAGTGGAACGCAAAATAAAACTTTCCCAAACTGGAGTATACCAAAAAGTTCCTCCCCGATTTGATTGGCCTGATGCCTATGATCCCAGCTGGATTGAATATTTAAATCCAGATAAAAAATGGTGGATGACTCTTTTGGATGATGCTCCCAATGCCCATGAAATAAGGGCCGGAGAAGATTATGCTCTTCTTTTTAAGAATGGGGCTTCTATTAGGGATTATTTTGACAATGGAGCTGAAAGTTGTACTCCAGAATATGAAGAGGAAATTTTAGATGTAGCAGGGGAAGACCCTATTCTTTTAGCCTGTCTGATTACTCTGTATGGTTTAATTGATGCTGCTACGTATGATGAAATTTCTGTGGCTGATTTGTATGCCATGCTGGAACCGCATTTTGAAGAGTTGGGTATTGATTCAGCAAGTCATGAAATTTATTCTGCCGGTATGGCCCGTTTTCAGAGGGCTCATGGCCTTACTCGCACCACAGCACGTCTTTTAGAGATGGTTTAATCTTTAAAGTTTAAAAGCCTTTCAGAAATTTTTTTAGGCAAGGCGGCCGAAAAATCACAACCGCAGCGTACTTTTAATGGTACGTGAGGATTGGGATTTTGAGGCCAACACAGCATAAAGAAATTTATGAGAGGCTAGAATTCACTTTTGTGCTGACAATCATCGGGGATGGTTACCATGGCATCCCTTCCCACACTTCCCATTTCACACTTAATAGGAACTCCATTTTTTATGGCATCTACTTTGATGTGGTAGGTATCTTGCCTGCTAGTTGGAAGAAATTCTGAAATTTCACCCGCTGATACAATGGTGGGCATGCCTTCCACGATAACTTTAGCTGCCTGGTCCGAGTGATTAATGATGGTAAAAGCCTGGGCCTGAAAACCTAATAATAAGAAGCTTAAAAAAACAAGTATAACCACTTGATTTTGCAACATAAAACCCCCTAGCCACCCGATGAAACTCTTATTTTAGCATGAAAACAATGTAGGGGCAACCCCCCGTGGTTGCCCAAATAACGGGCAGGCACAGGGGCCTGCCCCTACAATAATTTCTTAATTATTTTTTTTACAGCCAATTTGAGTTCCGTAAGGCTTCCCTGATTTTCGATTTCATAGGTAGCCAAGGAGCGTTTTTTGTCAATGGGCCATTGTGAGGCAAGCCTTAGGTTAATTTCTTCTTCAGAAAGACCATCTCTTTTTTTGAGTCTTTCTATTTGAAGGGTGGGGGAGGCAAAAATCAAAAGAGTTTGGTCACAGATTTTATCAAAACCAGTTTCAAACAAAAGGGGAACATCAATAAAAAAAAGTTTTGTTCTTTTCTTTTTAGCTTCAGTTATTTTTTTTTGAATTTCGGCAAGAACAAGAGGATGGAGAAGATTGTTTAATTTTTTAAGGAGATCTTGTTTTTGAAAAAGTACAGAGGCCAATTTTTTTCGATCCAGATTTTGGTTCATATCCAGATAATCTTTTCCAAAAAGAGAGATGATTTGATTTAAGATTTGAGAGTTGTGGGATACTAATGTGTGGGCAATTTCATCAGCGCAAATAACAGTGTGTCCCATTTCACGAATCATTTGGGAAACCGTTGTTTTTCCGGTGGCAAAACCGCCTGTAAGACCAATGATTTTCATTTAGGGTTCCTGGCGTTTATGTTTAATTGATAAAAGAGCTTCAATCAAGGGATAGATTGCCCTGTCTCCATAAGAAGCTATTTGTTCGATAATGACTATGTCTGCTGTGTCATCTAAAGATTGCAAGAGCCGTTCAATAAGTGCAATAATTTTTTTCCATTCGGGAGCAAGTTTTGCATGAATTCTTTTAATTTGTGGATTTTCCAATTCTTGTTTTTTCATTGTCCACTCAAGACTTTTTGTAAAATCTTCATTGGTCCACTCGTGATCCAGCATTTGATGGGTTTCTATCAGGCGGTCGTAAACGGTTACTTGTTTAGGATCAATTTTTAAGGCAGCTTCATAAGAAGAAAGCGCCTTTTTGTATTTTTTTTGGTTACGATGGAGATCCCCCTGGCTTACATGATGAGTAGCTGTTTTTTTCTTTCGTTGCATATTTTTAGCTTGTGCTCCCAAATTTTTCTTTTACCAAGTTTTCGAGAGTTTCTTTTAGATTAAGTTCAGGATTATCTAAAACTTGTTCAACTAAAAATTTTTGAATTTGTCCTAAAAGAGGGCCTGGCTTAAATCCTAAAGCTATCAGATCATGCCCATTGATAGCTAAGTCTTTAGAACCAAAGGGTGGTTTTTTATCAATTTCTTTTTGAATTCTATGGCGTAAATTAAGGATGCCCTTCATACTATCGGGATAGCGCCCACCTTTTTTATCGGCAATTCTTAAATCAATCAGGTCAAAAATATCTTCTTTGCCAATTTTATTAACAAAACGTCTGATAGCCCTTTCAGAATAATAAGCTTTGGTTTCAAACATATGGTGTTCTACCAGTTTTAACACTCGATCTGTATTTACTCCAACACACGTGGCCCTATAATCATTAAGCCATCGCCTTGCAATTTTTTTAGAGACAATTTGATGCCCGTAAAAGGAGATCTGTTGTTTTTTTTCATCAAAACGATGAGTATTGGGTTTGCCTGTATCGTGAAGGAGAGCTGCAAACATAATGTCTAAATCACCTGGTCTATTCATTTCACTAGCAACTCTCGAAGCATCTAAAACTTTCATGGTATGATCATAAACATCTTCATTTTCTTTTTTAGGTTGCAACACTCCAATCATTTTTTCAATAAAGGGAAATACCTCACCTAACAGCCTGGTTTTTCGCATGATATGAAAGCCAATTGAAGGTTTTTGTGCGAGAAATAATTTTCTAATTTCTTCAATAATTCTTTCTTTGGAAATAGTTTTAATAAGAGCAGCGTGTTTTGTCATTGATTCTAAAGTGTGAGGTTCGATTTCAAAATTAAAGCGAGAAGCAAATTGAACAGCCCGTAACATGCGCAGGGGATCTTCTTCAAAAGCTTTGGAAAAAACCTGACGAATCAGTTTGTTTTTTAAATCCTTGCTTCCATGAAAGGGATCGATAAGTTGGTTAGAAGTTAAATCCATAGCCATGGCATTGATGGTAAAATCGCGACGTTCTAAATCTTTTTCAATGGGAAGATTGGGATCGAAATCAACATCAAAATCGCGGTGCCCGGTTCCTGTTGATTTTTCAACACGAGGAAGGCTTAAATCAATTTCTAAATCTGGATTATTTTTTGCACGAAATTTAAGAATACCAAAAAACTTTCCTACTTTATTAACAGTGCCCAGTTTGGAAAGAATGGAAACAATTTGCTCATAGGAAAGTTTTCTGATGATGAGATCTAAATCTTTGTGTGGATATCCCAAGAAATAATCACGAACATTTCCACCAACAAGATAAACTTCTCCACCATGAGCTTGAAGCTTTTTTACAAAATCGAGACTTGCTATTGCATCCAATGATGACATGGGTAGTTTTTAGAGGTGCTCCTTAATTAAAGAATACGGATATCTCTTTGATCACGTTCTTTTTGGAGCCAATTTTCAAAATAACCCTCGGCTAAGGTTTCTTTGGTTTTTTTAACTTCTTCTACTTTATTTTTTTCAAATGCCGCAAGATCTGCATCTATGCGCGAAACCAATTTGAAAAAATAATAAGTATCATCAAGTTTTAAAGGTTGGGATGGATAGGGATTTGAAGGTGTTAGTTTAAAAACTTCAGAAGCTAAGTTTGCGTCAAAACCATTTTCAAAAATACTGTGAGCCCCAGAAATAGAAATATCATTTAAACTTTTTTCATTGAGGCCTAATTGCTTTAATTTTTCTTGTGAAAGTTTATTTTGAAGAAAGAGAGGCCAAAGCTCATCAGGGATTATATTATTTTTAGAAATGGTATCGGGATTTAACGTAATTTTTTTAAAACTTATTTTTGTATTGTTGGCCAAGTAAGAAAGTTTGGCTTGTTCATCAGAAATAAAAAAAGATTTATCAAGGATGGTTTTTAATTTTGAAATAAGCAGTCCTTGTTTAGTCCAAGTTTCAAAATCTATTCCATAACGATTGTAATATCCGGGACGAAAACGTTCGTGATAAAAAACCACATCGAACTTTCCATCTTTTACAAGAGAAGGGTCGCTTGTAATGTTTTCAGCTAATTCTGATTTTGTAACACGCAGTCCTTCTTTTAAAGCAACAAGTTCTAAAATTTTTCTATCAATAAGGGCATTTAACGCACTTTGTTTAATGGTGCTTTCTAAATTTTCTGGAAGGTTTTGATAAAAAGGATTCATTTCTTTTTGGAGACGTACAAAACCAACAAGCTCATTTTCGCTAATGGCATAGTTATCTACATAGGCTGCTGTGCTTGTGGAGTTAGTTTTATTTTGATCATCACGGAAAGGAGTACTTCCAAAGTAAAGTATAAACACCAAAGCCAAACTTCCTAAAAGAAGTTTAACAATAAAAGACGAAGCTTTTTTTCGGAGAACATTAAGCATGGACGAATACTAAGATTGGAAACGTTCAAATGCAACAAATTTCTTGATAGATTTCATGGGTTTTGATAACGTTTTTCTTTACACTATTTAGTTTGGAGTTCTGTTTATGATTTTTGACAGTCTGCTGGGTTTGTTTTCTAATGATTTAGCCATCGATTTAGGAACAGCAAACACATTAATTTATGCAAAAGGTCGTGGAATTGTTTGTTCTGAGCCTTCTGTTGTTGCTGTACGCAGGGAGGCCAGGGGAACAAAAAAAGTTTTAGCTGTGGGGAGAGAAGCCAAAGAAATGTTGGGAAGAACTCCAGGAGATATTGAAGCAATTCGTCCCATGAAAGATGGTGTGATTGCCGATTTTGAGATCACAGAGGCCATGTTGCGTTATTTTATTCGCAAGGTTCATAATCGTCAAACCCTGGTTAGGCCTCGTATTATTATTTGTGTTCCCTTTGGTGTGACAGAAGTTGAAAAAAGGGCTGTGCGTGAATCTGCAGAATCGGCAGGAGCTAGAGAGGTTTATTTGATTGAAGAACCCATGGCAGCTGCTATTGGTGCGGGATTGCCAATCACCGAACCTTCAGGCAACATGATTGTAGATATTGGTGGTGGAACAACCGAAGTAGCCGTGATTTCACTTGCAGGGATTGTATATAGTAAATCTGTTCGTGTGGCGGGAGATAAAATGGATGAGGCTATTATTTCGCATGTTAAGCGTAATTATAATTTGTTGATAGGAGAAAGAACTGCCGAATGGATTAAAATCAACCTGGGTAATGCTTTCCCAGATAATGAATGCAAAACCATGGAAATTAAGGGTCGTGATTTGGTAGCAGGGATTCCCAGAACTCTTCAAATTAATTCGGATGAAATTCGTGAGGCTATTACAGAACCACTTAATTCGATTGTAGATGGAATCAAGACAACCTTAGAAAGAACTCCGCCTGAGCTTGCTGGTGATATTGTTGATAAGGGTATTATTATGGCAGGAGGAGGCGCTCTTTTGAAAGGGATTGATAAACTTATTCATGAAGAAACAGGATTACCTGTGCGTATCGCAGATGATCCTCTCTCCTGTGTTGTGCTTGGTTCCGGCAAGGCCCTAGATGACTTAAATGTCTTGAAAGAAGTGGCCATTAGATAAAAATTATGTTTTTTAAAAAACGGGTTTTTCTGGCTCTTTTGCTGGGTGTCCTGTTTCTTTTTTTCCTAAGCCAAAAAAACAAACATTCTTCTCTTATTTCTCTCCAAGCTGGTTGGGTGGACAGGGCTGCTATGAGCCTTATAGCGCCTGTTCTTAATTCTGTTAATCGATTATGGTTTTTTACAAAAGATACTTGGAATCATTACATTGCTCTTGTTAAAATAAATCGAGAAAACCAGCTTTTTCATGACAAATTAAAAACCCAAGAGCTTTATATTCTCTCTTTAGAGGAGAAACTAAAAGTACAGAGACAGGCGCAGCCCAAGGAATCCCAATTTACAAGCTTGGGGTACGAGGGAATTATGGCTCGTGTGATTGGGTATGATCCTTTTTCTCAGGTTCAAGCCATTATGATTTCAGTGGGTTCAAAAAATGGAGTAGGGCTTGATCAGCCTGTGATTACTTCTGATGGATTAGTAGGACGTGTTATTCGTGTTTATGGGCATTCTTCTCAAGTTCTTCTCGTTGTTGATAATCACTTTGCAGTGGATGTGATTGATCATGAAACACGGGTGAGGGGCCTTTTGGTTGGTTCGGGTACCAAGGCTGGTTTGGGATCTCTACCACTGATGAGTCATTTAGAATTTTTGGGTCTTGGGCAATCAATGTACGAAGGTGATCTTTTAGTGACCTCTGGACTCAATGGTGTTTACCCACCCAGTATTCCTGTAGGAAATCTAGTAAGACTTAAATCTTCAAAAGAAAATCAACTGGCTGTACTTCCTTCGGTTGATTTTAGCACTCTTTCTCATGTTTTTGTGATCACCAAAATGAATCTGAATGAAAAAAATAAGGTTACACCATGAAGGTTGTTTTTTTTCTTCTTTGGGCTCTCATTCTGCTTTTTTTTCAGGTTGGATTTCGTTTTCAATTGGGAAATTTTGTAGTTAATTTTGATTTTTTAACTACCATGGTTATTTATGTAGGTTTTACACTTCCACTTTTTTCTGGTTTGATCACTGTATTGGGGGTGAGCATTTTGATGAGTGCTTTTAGTATTATTCCCCAAGAAATGATTATTCTTGTTAATCTCATTATTTTTGTTTCTATTCGTTTTTTGATAGAACAAATTTATTCTGAGGCTTATTTGACTAAGTCTATTTGGGTTTTTCTTTTTTCTTTGCTTTCACTTTATCTTCGCAGTGAAGATAGAATCAATCTCCTATCTATTTTTTCTCAAGCCTTGGTTAATGGCATACTGAGTTTTCCCCTTTTTATTGTTTGGGATAAAACCTTTTTTATTTGGCTTAAAATTCTTTCCATCAAAAGAGCTGATTTAACCGGGGCTGATTTTTTTCAGGCTAAAAATACTCATCGAAGGTTTGTAAAATGGTAAACATTGGTAGAGATGAAGATATTCAAATACTTCAAAAAAGAGCTTCAATTTTTCTCGTTATTATCCTCCTTTTTATTGCTACTGCTTTAATTCGTCTTTTTTATCTCCAAATCTTGAAAGGGGATACTTATCGCCTTATTTCTGATCAAATTTCGGTTCGTGAGGAAGAATTGCGTGCTCCTCGTGGACTTATCCTCGATAGAAACGGAAAAATTTTAGCTGATAATCGTCCCTACTATGAAATTACCGTTATTCCACAAGATATGGGTTTGGCAGATCAAACACTTAATTCCCTTGGACAACTTCTTTCCATACAAGCTCAAACTTTCAAATCACAACTTAATGCCTTAAAATACCAGCCTCATTTTATGCCCGTTGTGCTTATTGAAGATGCCGATTTTGAATCCATCAGTAAAATCAAACAATATCAGCAACCAGAATATGATGAATCTCACAACGGAATTTATTTGGCAGGGGTGGATGTAAGTCTTTATCCTCTTCGTACCTATCTTTACCCAGAGCTTTTTTCACATGTACTTGGTTATTTAAAGGAGCCCAACCCGAAAAATTTGGAAGATCTCGAGAAAAAATTTCCCAATCGTTATTCTCTTGGGGATTTGATGGGGGCTAGTGGAGTTGAGTTTTCCTATGATTTGGACTTGAAAGGAATAGATGGAGTAAAAGCCAGGGTTGTAGATGCCAAAGGAAAAGAAATCAGAGGTGATCCCGATTTGGATATTCTTCAGGAGCGTGCCTCATCTGAACCAGTACCCGGTTATAATCTGGTAACGGGTTTGGATTATGAGGCTCAAAGTAAGGCTGCAGAGCTGATTGCAGGCAGAAGAGGATCTGTAGTTGCCATAGATCCCAATACTGGTGAGGTTTTGGTGTTGTATAGTTCTCCTGGTTTTGATGGTAATCGTATTACCAAAAAAATTGATAAGTCTTACTGGCAAAAAATTAATCTTCATGAAGATCACATTTTGTATAATCGTGCCATCCAAGCTGCTTACCCTCCTGGTTCTATTTACAAAGTAGTGGGAGTGTTTGCTGGCCTTGCTGATAAAAAAATAACTCCCGAAACAACTTTTCATTGTGGGGGTGGAATCCAGTTTGGTAACCGTTTTTTTAAATGTTGGAATAAAGGAGGGCATGGAAGCGTAGCCTTGCTAAGAGGGATAGGTCAATCTTGTGATTCTTATTTTTATCAAGTAGGTTTGAGAGTAGGGGTGGATGGGCTTAAAAAATATGCAACCCTTTTTAATCTGGGACAAAAAACTGGCATTGATCTTCCTTTTGAACAAGCTGGTTTAATTCCAAGTGAAGAATGGAAAATGCAACGCTACAAACAACCTTGGGTAGCAAGTGAAACTTTGTCGATAGCTATTGGTCAGGGTTACGATTTAGTAACTCCATTGCAAGCAGCAACAATGGTATCTATGATTGCCAATGGAGGATATTCTCTAGTTCCTCATGTTGGAGTTGCTATTCGAGATGTTTATGGCTCTGTAATTAAAGATATTCCTAGTACAAAAGGCGCACGGATTGTTCCAGAAAATATTGTACAATGGATTCAAAAAGGAATGATTGAGGTTATTCATGGAGAAGGTACGGCAAAAAAGTTAAAAGCTTCTCCTTACAAAATTGCAGGTAAAACAGGAACAGCTCAGGTTGTAGGGCACGATTCTGGGATTTCTCAATCGGGACGTCATATAGCTCATGGTTGGTTTATGGCTTATGCGCCTTATGATGATCCAAAAATTGCTATTGCTGTAATTGTAGAAAACGGTGGAAGTGGAAGTGGGGCTGCAGCCCCCGTTGCCATGGCTGTGATTGATGAATACTTGAAGAAATTATTGCCAAAAGAGCGGGTGGCGCGGGGGACCCCTGATGAAGCGCAGCTGTCACGTGGGCGAGCATCAGCAGGGGTCCCCCAGCGACAGGACCCGCTCTGAACATTATGTTTGATCGTCGTCTTGTTATAAATTTTAACTGGTTTCTTTTATTAACCGTGCTTGCTTTAATTGTAATTGGAATTTTTAATCTGTACAGCGCTACCAGTAGTTTTGATCTGCAAGCCCAGAACCATTATTTCAAACCACAAATTTTATATCATGCCATTGGCTTTATTTTATTAATTTTTATTACCACCATTCATTATCGTTATTTTAAAACTTTAAGTTATGTTTTGTATGGTCTTAGTATTTTACTTTTAATTTTGGTGCTTGTGGTGGGACGAAAAATTTATGGGCATCAAAGTTGGCTTTCTATTGGCCCTATAAGCTTGCAGCCCACAGAAATTGCCAAGTTGGGCCTTATTTTTGGTTTGGCGCGACAACTTGCTACTGCTGATGCCCGTTTTCGGGCAGGGCTTTTTGATTTACTGCCATCGATGGGTTTATTTCTTTTGCCAACTCTTCTTGTAAATATGCAGGGAGATTTAGGATCGAGTCTTTTTTATGGGCTAATTTATGCTACTCTTATTTTTGCCCGTGGAGTTAATTTAAAAATCGTTGTTGTTTTAACTGGAGTTTTCATTATTATTTCAGTTGTAGCTTACTTGTATTTTTTATCTCCTTATCAAAAGGATCGTCTCCATACTTTTTTAAATCCTGAAATAGATCGAAAGGGATCTGGCTACCACATGGTACAATCCAAGATTGCCATTGGTTCTGGGGGGCTTGCAGGAAAAGGTTATTTGAAAGGGCAGGCACATAAACTCAAATTTATTCCCGAACGTCACACAGATTTTATTTTTCCTGTTTTAGCTGAAGAGTGGGGTTTTATTGGTTCTGTGTCAGTTTTAATTTTATTTCTTATGTTTTTTGCTTTAATCCTGCATGTTGCGTCTCATTCTCCTGATACATATGGGTACTATCTTTGTTTGGGATCTTTGGGACTTTTTTTCTGGCATGTGGTTGTTAATATTGGCGGGGTTTTAGGTTTAATGCCTATTACAGGTGTCCCCTTGCCCTTTTTTAGCTATGGGGGTTCTTCCCTTCTAACAGATTGGATTGCCATTGCTCTTGTGCTTAATGTAGGCATGAGAAGATTTATGTTCACGTAATATTTATTGTGAGGTATGATAACAAATTATGGAACGCAAAGACACACTTACCATTACCGATAATCGAACGGGCAAGCAGTATGAGATTCCTATTGAGAAGGGGGCTATTCGTGCCAAGGAATTGCGTCAAATTAAAATGCACGATGATGACTTTGGCCTTTTAAGTTACGATCCTGCTTTTATGAATACAGCTGCTTGTGAGAGCGCTATTACTTATATCGATGGAGAGAAGGGCATTCTTCAATATCGAGGTTATCCTATTGAAGTGTTGGCCGAGAAATCTAATTTTATGGAAACCTCTTATCTTTTGATCAATGGAGTTTTTCCTACCGAGCGGCAGCTTAAAAAATGGACTCAAAATATTACTCTTCACACCATGATTCACGAAAAAATCAAAAAATTTATGGATGGTGGATTTTTGTATGATGCCCATCCCATGGGAATTTTAGTTGGTTCGTTAGCTGGTCTTTCTACTTTTTATCCTGATGCTAAAAAGGTGGACGATCCTGATTCTCGTACTATCCAAGTTTATCGCATGTTGGGAAAAATTATTACTATATCGGCTTATACCTACAGGCATAGCAAGGGTCTCTTTTTTGTCTATCCCGATAACGATTTAAGCTATTCAGGTAATTTTTTAAATATGATGTTTAAAATGACTGAACCCAAGTACAAACCTAATCCGGTTTTTGAAAAAGCTCTCGATCTTTTGTTTTTACTTCATGCTGATCATGAACAAAATTGTTCTACCTCGGCCATGAGGGGGGTGGGTTCATCCCGTGTAGATCCTTTCTCGGCGTTAGCTGCAGCAACGGCTGCACTTTATGGCCCACTTCATGGAGGAGCCAATGAAGCAGTAATTAAAATGCTCAAAGAAATTGGCTCGGTGGATAAAATTCCAGACTACATCAAAAAAGTGAAGGCTGGCGAATCAAAGCTCATGGGTTTTGGTCATCGGATTTATAAAAATTATGATCCACGGGCTAAAATTATCAAAAAAATGGCTCACCAGGTTTTTGCAGTCACTAAAAAAAGTACCCTTTTAGATATTGCGCTGGAGTTAGAGCGTATTGCCTTGCAGGACGATTACTTCATGAGCCGTAAACTTTATCCCAATGTCGATTTTTATTCTGGATTAATTTATCGCGCCATGAAAATTCCACAATCGATGTTTACTGTTCTTTTTGCAATTGGGAGAACAGCAGGGTGGGTAGCTCAGTGGTTAGAAATGATTACAGATAAAGAACAAAAAATAGCACGTCCACGGCAGTTGTATACAGGACAACTTAATCAAGTCTATGTTCCCATTGAAAAAAGGTTTTAAGTTACCATCTTCGTTTTGGTCCTACATCCACATGAACAAATCCGTTTTCAGGATAATATCCCACTCCACCACGATCTAATTGATAGGCAAAATTACGTAGCTCTTGAACTGAAACACCAGGAATTTGAATATCCATGGCCATCCCATGAGTATGGAGACTATTTTTAGCTACCTTATGTCCTGTTTTGTAAAGTTCAGAATTCAAAGCAGGGCTGCGATAGCCTGAAATAACATGGATGGGAGCATTTCCGAAATGATCTTGGATTACATCAACCAATTCAATTAAATCTACTGGAATTGGAAAAACTTCGTGAGTACGACGACAACGAAGACAATTTTGGAGGTTTTTAATAGCCGATAAATCATAACTTCCATCGGGCTTACGATAAGAAACGGTAATGGCCTCTTTTAAATGGATATTATAGAGGGAAAGAACACCATCACCCTGGAGGCGATTATAATCAACGCTTTGAGGGGCAAAGCCCATAATTGATAAAACACAAAAAATAAAAATAAACCGGTATTTCATATATGGAAACGGGTCCTGTCACTGGGGAGACCCTTTGTTAATTCTCGCCCACGTGATGGCTGCGCTTAACAAAAGGTCTCCCCGTGCCACCCGTTTTATAATTATTTATCGGCTTTTATTTGAGAAAGTTGTTCTGTCAATTTAAGCATGTTTTTTTCGCTGTAATAGCAAGGGGTTCCATTTGTTATTCGATGATAAAAATGCTCTAAATCCCTTGCAAATAGGCCCTCTGGGGTAGGTTGGTATTTCCATTCATAATCTCCATTTTCAAAATGGGCTCTAAAATTTCGCCTTCTTTCCAAGCCAGCCTGACGTTTTTCTGTAAAAGAAAGAATCCCCTCATTTTTCTTATGTAGGGGCGAATCTTGATTCGCCCTTCTTTGAGAGAAAATAAGTTTAGCTTCGAAAAGGAAGTTTTTTTCATTACAAATGAGTTTTTGTTTTTGAATTTCAAAATTTTCCAACCAATCCATAATTTGTAAAAGCCTGGCTTCAGGAATAAAACTCTCTGGACCTGCAAAATCTTTTTTTGCCCATTTGGGTTGCCAGCCTCCTTCAAAAAGGTAGCTTCCTTCTTTTAATGTTCCCAGTTGAAATAGAGATGTTTTTGCCATCTGATGATCATTGCTTAAAAGAGCTATATGCTCTACGTGAAGAATTTTTTTTGATTTTTTTGCGAGATCAAAAAGCTCTTTGGCTTTTTCCATTGAGAAGGCCAGGGGGTAATCACAAAGCACATGCTTTTTATGTTGGAGGGCTTCTTTGACTAACTGAGGATGAAGAGAGTTTTCAGTGGAAATTGCAACACATGAAATTTGAGGGTCAGAAAGAGTTTTTTCCCAAGAAGAAGTGGCTAGTTCTGCTCTGCGCGATACAATACCTCCCAAATCAAAATGAGAACTTGTTTCCAATGCTTTTAAACGCGAACGTCCTGCGCTTCCTAGACCTACTATTGCCAGTTTTTGTTTCATTTTTCTGGCATTAACAGGTTTGAAACGGATAGACAACTTTTTCATTAACCAAGCGATACAACACGAACTATGTCCACAGGCCCAATCAGAAAACCCGGTGATCCGGATCCAGCGGAGCCTCTTGTAGTAGATCAGGATTTAGATGCTGGGGTAGAACCCGGAGCAGCATTAGAGGAACCTATTATCGATTTGTTTGAAATGGGACCAACTCCACCTCCCATTGATCTTTTCAATGCTCTTTGGGTTAGAGTCTATCTCTCTCGGGACATGTTATGGAGGAGAGTCCCAGATGAAGCTCTGGTTACAAGAACCAGTGAGGCTATGATAGCAGTTATCGCTGGAGCCATGGTTTATTTGGAAGCTGAAAACGCAGCTGCTGCTTTGACTCAACTTGAAGGACATATTCCTTTTTGGATTAGGTCGGCTCTTTTGGTTCATCTGCTTTTTACTCATCATGTTGAGATTGCCCATCTGGAAGAATTAGAAGCCAATAGTTACTATTGGTTTCTTCTTTTGGTTTATCTTATTAAAAACAATCCCACAGCAGAAGATCAACAGGATACTTTAAGGAATATACTTGATTTACATATTGCTCATTTTGAAAGCATCAATGCAGCCTCTGGTGATCGTTATCACGCTACACTGAAACCTTTTGATCCACACAAAGATTCTTTTGCAACTTTATCCAGAGCAGACATGGCAGCTCTTTATCCCCATAGAGTTTTGAGGCGAGCCCCCGTGAATGTTACTACTATGGCTCAAGTTGCAGAAGAATGGAGAGATCAAATTACTGAAGTTAAAATTAGAGAAGGAGATGCTCGTTTAAAAGCCCTATCTCCAGAAGCAAGAAGGGCTGAGGAATTAAGATTTTTTAATGGAGGAGATAGAAGCACCCTTGTTACTGATACTCAATGGGTGAGTCATGCTATTTTTTATGAGCAACTTGCTGAGTTTCTTTCTGGGCTTGGCAGGCAACGTCATGTTGCTTCTTTTGGAGGGGGATACCATGATTTTCGTAATGTGAATGTTTTTACTGGCCCTATTCGAAACGCTTTTCGTAGTGAACAACAAAGTGTTTCAGGGGTTACTGTTGAACCTTACAATCTTTTAGCTCATCTTGTTCCAGGGAAACAAAC
Organism: Deltaproteobacteria bacterium RIFCSPHIGHO2_02_FULL_40_28; assembly: GCA_001798135.1. Classification (GTDB taxonomy): domain Bacteria; phylum UBA10199; class UBA10199; order UBA10199; family 2-12-FULL-40-28; genus 2-12-FULL-40-28. Next base: position 225,341 of record MGRJ01000024.1, read on the forward strand.
TGGAATTATTCATGTTGTAGATAGAGAACCTCTTGTAGGAAAAGCTGTAAGGGAGAATCGTTTTTTTCCATTTCCTCTTTATGATTTACATGGACAACCTTTACAGGATGAATCTCTGGCTTTTGCGCAAGCTACAGCCAGAGCCTTGGGACATTCTGTTGGAAAAATTGTTAAAGATCCTACTGGTGCTGCGTTGTATTTAATACCTATTTCAGATAGGGATCGCAAAAAATTTAGATTTTATCCAAGAGACCTAGCTCTTGATCTTCTTCCACGTATGAGTTTTTCTGGGCTCCAAGCCTCTCTTTATTTGCAAACCTCTTATTTTATGGATTTACTCCATCAACGCGTAGCCTTTCTTAAAATTGTAGATCAAATGGCAGTTGATGGATACTTAGTGAGTGATTTTTTGCTTTCAAACCCCGAAGCCCATGCTCTTGGTTTAAACATTGTTGATTATGCAGGAGGAAGAAGTTCTCTTTCCCAAATAGATCTTGATGGTTATTTTTTTATTTATCAAAAAAGAAGATCTTCTCCCTTGGCAGAAGATCTCTATGCTGAAGTTGAAAAAGCACAAAAAGTTACCAACCCTTCTGGAGGAAAATCTGGAGGAAAAACCCAGGCAACAAATTCAAGAGGAAGTTCTCAAGGGAGATTGAGAACACAATCTATATCCGATGAATCTAGCAAGCCCAGTGTCTCTCAACTTTTAGATGAAGCGAGAGAATTAGCTCCCGACTTGGTTGAGGAATATGATTTTTTGAGAGAAGATCCAGAAATAGATGTATTTCAACTAGAACAGGCTTTCATGCAAGCCCTGGCAGCTAGAAGGGAAGGTCATGAGATAAGCTTAGAGGAAGCTCTGGGTTTTGATGAAGAGGGCCCAAAGTCAGCCAAGGCATTATCTCATGGGGCCTATGGTGTTTATTCTGTAAAACCAATAGGTGTTACCCCTGTTTTAAGTTCTAATTTTTTATAATAAAATCAATATCTTAGACCCCATTCATTCCTTAAGAAACTATTTCTTTTTTTTGCCGATAATAAGAAAGAGGGGAGAAGATATGATGCAAAAACGAAAGAAAAAAGAAAATGTCGATGTGCCTGAATTAATTCTTATTGAAGTAGATTCTCATGAGGCAGAGGAAATCCTTGAATTTTGTCCCTCTTGCCGGAATAATTTTGTTCAGAATGAGTTAGTTAAAGAACCTTTGAGTGATTCCATTCTTTGCAGAAGTTGTTTTGATGATTGGTCTGAACTTTATTTAGCAGGCATTGTGCGCTACTTCGATGACATTGTCCCCAAGGGAGAATGTTAAGCCCATTCGTAGCTTAGAATGACAGAGGTTTAAAGTCGTTTTTCTAAATCAATTTCTGAGTTAAAACCCAAAATATTTAAAAATTGACTTTTATGAACTACTAGTTCAGAATAGTAAAAATGATAATAAAACGTAGTATTATTAATACTTTATATAAAGACTTTTCTGTAAAAGAAAGCACTATCCTGGTTGGGCCAAGGCAGGTGGGCAAAACTTTTCTTTTACGTCAACTAGAGTACAAAGCTAGGACCGATAGTAAAAAAACTGCTTTTTTTGATCTGGAACAACCCGCTGATTTAGCCCACTTTAACCAATCGGAAGCGGAAATTATTCACATGTTGAGTCACGCTGGAAAAATTATTTTTATTGATGAATTTCATTATCTGAAAAATGCCTCAAAGATTTTCAAAGCGATTTACGATTCTAATGTGCCAATTAAAATTTTTGCTTCTGGTTCTTCGGCTTTGGAAATTCATACTCACTTAAAAGAATCATTGGTTGGACGAAAGCTTCTCTACCATATCTTGCCATGTGGTTTTGAAGAATTGGAATCTCTTAAATTGGGCAAAACATTTGAATACTTGTGTATTTATGGGGGGATGCCTGGAATAGTTCAGCAAGAAACTCCTGACAGAAAAAAACAGCTCTTGGTCGATATTCTCCAATCATATTTGCTAAAAGACATTAAATCGTTGATTCGAGAAGAAAACCTGAGAGCCTTTAATCACCTGCTTTATTTGCTGGCGCAGTCGCAGGGAAGTGTTGTTTCCATTGATAGTTTGGCAAGAGATGTAGGAATGTCGCCCCATACAATTAATTCTTATCTTGATATTTTGGCTCAAACCTATGTCAATTTTCCAGTGGCCAGTTATAGCCAAAATCTTGGAAATGAACTGAGAAAGTCCAAGAAATTTTATCTTTATGATTTGGGAGTTAGGAATGCCCTTCTGAAAAATTTTGCATCATTTGAAAGTCGGAAGGACAAGGGTATTCTGGCTGAAACTTTTGTTTTTCATGAATTGCAAAAAAAATTATCTCCTGAAACTCAAATTCGTTTCTGGCGCTTAAAAAGTGGTGAAGAAGTAGATTTTTTGTGGATTAAAAATCAGATTCCTTATCCCATTGAAGTAAAAACAAGTTGGAACCATCAAAGTATTCCTAAGGGTCTTCAATCTTTTTTGAGGAGATATCCGGATACTCAGGAAGCCTTTGTGATTACAAATCAAAGCAAAAAAACAATTAAATTGAACCATACAAATATTCATTTTCTTCCATTTTCAGAAACAAGGAAAATTATGGAGATAATTTAATCCTGCCTTTCCGCCAGAGGCGGACGCAGGGATGACAAAGGGATCGCGGGAATGGCAATGTTATAAATAAAAAGAAATTTCATCTGGTAATTCATTAAGATTTTCTCGTTGTGCTGGAAAATGAAGCTGCAACTTTTCACCAATGCGTGCAATGGCTTCTGTTAAACCATCAGCAAAACGATTTTGGCTAAAGGCCAGAGACAAAATTTGAGCAATGTCGTCCCAGTAATTTTTTGGGACGATGCGATTAATGCCTTCATCTCCTAAAACAGCAAATTCGTGATTAGAAAGAGCCATAAAAATTAAGACCCCATTGCGTTGCCTAGTTTTTGTCATCCCCAATTTTTCAAAAACTTGGGTTGCATGCTGCATGACATTTTCTTTTACTTTTTTTTCTAAATGAATTCGGATTTCGCCTGATGTTTTTTTTTCAGCAAAACGGATGGCCTCTATAATTTGACTTCGTTCCTTGATTGAAAAGAAAAGCAAAGGATTTAAATTTCTCAAAATATTTTTCATTTACCAGCCCCCACTAGATCCCCCTCCGCCAAAACTTCCCCCTCCACCTCCTCCAAAACCACCGCCTCCAAATCCGCTGTGAGAGCCATGGTAGCCGCCACGTGAAGAAGCGGCCATATGGATTAAAATTCTAAAAATAATTTGGAGAATAAAAAAAAGAAAGGCTAATTTTATAAACCATTCCCAAAAATTGTATCGGGCATCATAAGTTTTTAATTTGTGAGCATACAAACCATACCTTCCAAGATCAATCATGAGAATGATGGCAATGATAATCAAAATGGGAAGGATGGGAATGTTACGAATAGGAGTTTTTTTTTGTTGTTTTTGAGGGATAGCTTCTGAGAGAGAAGAGAGAATACCTAAAACACCAAGCTTTACTCCCTCATCATAATCCCCCTTGATAAAGGCTGGGGTTATAGATTCACGAATGATGGTTGATGAAAGAGCATCGGTTAGATAAGCTTCCATACCATAACCTACCTCGATACGAATTTTGCGCTCGTTTTTGAAAATAAGTAGAATCACTCCATCATCAGCCTTCTTGTTGCCAATTTTCCACTGAGCAGCTAAACGGATTGAAAAATCTTCCAAACTTTCTTCCTCTAAACTAGGAAAGGTTGCTACTATGACCTGATGCCCTGTATTTTTTTCATATTCCCAAAGAGTTTTATTTAAATTTTGCGTCATTTGAGCGCTTAATAAGCCAGCCCAATCAGAGATATAACTACTGGGAGATGGAGGAATGTCAAGGCCCAGAGCTAGAGAGGGAAAAGACAGCAAAACACAGAGAAATAAAAAACGAAGGTGAATCAAAACTTAACCTGTGGTGTTTTTTCGCTACCAGCATCAGCTTGGAAATAGGCTTTTTGTACAAAGCCAAAAAGATTAGCAATAAAAACATTGGGGAAAGTACGGCGTAATGTATTAAAGGTTTGTGAAGCTTCGTTAAAACGCATTCTTTCCACTGTTACACGATTTTCTGTGCCTTCTAATTGAGATTGAAGTGCAAGAAAATTTTGATTGGCCTTTAAATCAGGATATTTTTCAACCACCACCATGAGGCGAGACAAGGCTTGGGTTAAGGCTCCTTGATTTTCTTGAAAGCGATTTAAAAGAGTAGGGTCATTGATTACTTCTTTAGAAAGGGCCAAGCTTGCCACTTTTGATCTGGCTTCTACCACAGCTGTAAGAGTTTCTTTTTCGTGCTCAGCGTAACCACGTACTGTTTCAACCAGATTGGGAATAAGATCTGCCCGTCTTTGATAGACGTTTTCAACTTGAGACCACGCTGTTTTTACCCCTTCTTCTGAGGTAACAAGCCTATTATAAATACCTGTGGTCCATAAAAAGAGGATGGCAATCAAACCACCTGCAATTGCTAAAACGAGTAACCCTTTTTTCATAAAACTCCTTTTCCTTTGTTAAAAAATATTCTTGGTCTTCATAGCCCAAATGATTACGAAAGTCATTGAAAAATCACCATCATTCTTTAAGATAAATGAGTCTGAAGTGCGTGACAAGATTATTGTATTGTTATATAAAATTTAAGAGGTCGTTTTGGATTCTGTTCAAAAAGCTATTAATTGCTTTTATAAAAATAAGGCCATTCATTTAGAAGATCTAAAAGACTTGGTTCGTATTCCCAGTGTGTCTTTCCCGGGTTTTAATCCTCAATGGGTGAGAGATGCAGCACTGGCTACCGCTCAATTATTAGAAAAAAGAGGATTTACCAATGTTGCTATTTTAGAACTAGAAGGGGCCCATCCTGCTGTGTTTGGAGAAGTTCAAGTTGATTCTAAAAAACCAACCCTCTTGCTTTATGCGCATCATGATGTTCAGCCATCTGGTGAGGAAGAAAAATGGATGAGTTCTCCCTTTGCTCCACAAGAAAGGCAAGGTCGTCTTTATGCCCGTGGATCAGCTGATGATAAGGCTGGTATTATCATGCATACGGCAGCGGTTTCTTCTTGGCTTGAAAGCGGACAAAAACCTCCAGTGAACATTAAACTTTTTGTAGAAGGAGAAGAAGAAATAGGAAGTATTCATTTGGCTTCTTATCTTCAAAAATATCGTTCTCTTTTTGATGCCGATGCTCTTATTTTAACGGATACTTCCAATTATGATACGGGTATTCCTTCTGTTACAACATCTCTTCGAGGATTAGTGAGTCTTGAGGTAGAAATAAAAGCCCTAGATCATTCTCTGCATTCGGGAATGTGGGGTGGTCCTATTCCTGATCCTGCTCTGGCTCTTTCCAAAGTTTTAGGAAGTTTGGTGGACGAGGAAGGGAGGATTGCTCTTGATGGAATTACAAAAGATGTACTTGCCTTAACAGCAGAAGAAAAAAAAGATATTGAATCACTTCCCTTTGATCGTAAGCTTTTTGCAAAGCAGGCCAGCCTTTTTGAAGGAGCCCAAATTTTAGGAAGCGAAAAAAATTCCTACGAATGGATTTGGAGAAAACCTTCTCTTACGATTAATGCAATTCAGGTGAGTAATCGCAAGGATGCCCGAAATATTATTAACGATAAAGCTTGGGCTAAGTTAGCTATTCGTATTGTCCCCGGGATGGATGCCCACAAAACACTTCGAATTTTGAAGGATGAAATTAAAAAAAGAGTACCCTGGGGATTGTCTGTGCAATTTTTTCATGAAAGTGCTTCGCCTGCTTGGATAACAGATACAAAACATCCAGTTTTTGCAGTGGCCAAAAAATCTTTTATCAAGGGTTTTGGAAGGGAAGCTTTTTTTATTGGGTGTGGTGGATCCATTCCCTTTGTTGAACCTTTTGCAACCGCATTGGGAGGTATCCCTGCCTTGTTAATTGGGGTCGAAGATCCCTATACGAATGCTCATGCTGAAAATGAAAGTTTATGTCTGAGTGATTGGGAAAAATCCATTGTTTCAGCCATTGATCTTTATCAGGAATTATCTCACGTTTTATGAACTCTTTTCAAAAATCAGTAAAACCAAAAGCTGTAGAAGAACTGGTTGATTATTATTTTTATCGAAGACTGGCAAATTTTTTAGTTCCTCTTTTTGTACGTTTGCGTTTTTCACCCAATCAGGTGACTTCTTTAAGTTTAATAACCGGACTTCTTGCCTCTTACCTGGTTTTTTATCGTTATTTTTTTTGGGGAACCTTCGTTGCCATTATGGCTATTATTTTTGATTGTTGTGATGGACAAGTAGCCAGACTAACGGGTAAAACAAGTCCCTTTGGGCGTGGCATGGATGGTCTTTGTGATTCAATATGGATTAGTTTTCTTTGGATTGGCCTTTATCATTCTCAAATTTTGCAAGAAGCTGGATATGCTTCTATTGTAGGCCCCATGGCCATTGCAGGTTTAAGCATGGTTCTTCATTGTTGGAGATTTGATGGGATTAAAATATCTTATATTAATCAAGCAATGCCTCACATTGCTGAACAAGGTGTTGATTCAGAATATGCATTACAACTTCTAAAGCAGGAAATAAAAAAATTAAATCCTTTCACATCTTTTGTAGCCTTTGCTATTTTTTTTCAATCTTATTTTTTTGTACCCAAAATCAAAAAAGAAAAGAAGATTTATTTGGATGAAACAAGCACAAGGAATATTCAAAATATTTTAGATCCAGAAATAAGATTGTGGTCTTTTTTAGGAGAGGGGAGTCATAATACCTTGTTTTTGTTCGCTCTCTGTTGGGTGGGTATTTATCCTCATGCCATGGTGGGTATGATTTTCTTTTTTATTATAGTTCTCAATTTATACTGGTTTATTTTAGAAATCAGATGGAGGAGGGTAGAACAAAAAATAAAAGTTTATTTTTAAGGTTTGCAAGTTTTCCAAAGACCCCTATTATGTTTTTGTGCTTCTTGTTCTAGTTTTTCAAAGTAATTCCATTTTTCAAAGTGAAAGTAAGGATAAAACCTGGCTAAGCCTTGGGTAATCATTTCTGCATTTAAGAGGCGTTTCCCCAAATAAACATAGGCTAATTTTCTTCCATATTTATCTGTTCTACCTACAATGGGGTCATAAATTAATTTTACTTTTTGGCCCATCAATTGTTTAGCTAAATATTCTCTGGCTTCATTTGAATAGCATTCCTTGGTAATGCCTTTTTCTTTCCATTCTTTTTCTGGAGCATTAATTCCAATCAAGCGAATTTTATTTTCATTTACTCGAATAGTATCTCCATCATAAATCCGGGTAACTATTTCATCTGCAAGTGCATGCAATGAAAGAAAAGAAAAAAGAATAAAGAGCAAAAAAGTTTTTATTAAATTCATGTAAAGCCTAACGTCTTTCTTAGAGGAGTCTTAAAATTTTTTTAATAAATGCTTGGAGAAAACCTAATTCATTTTCACTTGGTTCTAAGCGTGAAAATAAAAGATGAAAGGGGTGTAAATCCAAAGTAGCTGATCCTTCCAGTTTTTCTTTAAGTTTTTCTAGTAAAATCATGAATTGTTGACGTTGTTCCCTGGTAGAAGGAGTTTTTTCAAAATCAGTTAAGGTGGGGCCAGGATTAGATTGTCCCCCTCCTTTGATGGCTTTTTTAGAATGGTCCAAGTAAATTTCACTTAAGTTTAAGGCTAATGAAAGTTGGTAAGCTACAAGTCCAACGGCGTGTGAAAGATTAAGTGAAGGAAACTTTGGCGAGGTGGGAATATGGATTAAATAATTGCAAAGAGAGATTTCTTCATTACTTAAACCCCGATCTTCTGGCCCAAACATAAAAGAAATTTTTTGGTTAGGTTTAGTGGCTATAAGCACACTTGCTTGTTCTAAAGTTAAAAGATTATGATTTTCTTTTCGTCTTTTTCCACTTGTACCAAAAACCAGGTGAGAATCTTTGATGGCTTCCTTTAGGTCTTTTGTTTGCACAGCATTTTCTAGAATATCTTTGGCCAGAAGAGCACGACTTCTTGAAATATCCGAGCCTGGATCTGCTTTTGGATTGACGAGGGTTAAATTTGAAAATCCAAAGTTTTTGAGAATACGAGCACAACTTCCTAAATTTTCTTCGTAAGTAGGTTCAACAAGAATGAAATTAAAAAAATGAAGGGAAATCATGAAATAAAATCTTTTGGATACACAATTTGGTTTCTTAATTTTTCTTCAATTAAATTTGCTAAAGCCTGTGCCAGAATTTTTCCACGTATTGGTTCAAAGTGGGTAGTCCATTTTTCTAATCCCACTTTTTTTCCAATCCAAAAAAATCCCCTTAAAGTTTGAGCCAAAGCTTCTTCTAAATAGCGACGCTCACCTCTTTCTTTTCCATAAATAATGGGAGCCCTCACAATGAGGTAGGGGAGGTCGCTTTTTTGAATGCTTTGTTCTGCCTGGTTTCTGGCCTTAAGATAACTCCCAGTGGCATTAGCCTTTGCCCCTAAGGAAGAAAGATAAATAAAAACTGGTTTCTTATTTGCATCATTGCAGGAACGAATCAGAAGTTTGGTAAGCCCCACATCAACGCTCTCATAAGATTCAGGGAAATGTTTTTTTTGAGAAACTCGTATTCGTTTTTGAGTTGTTCCAATAAGACAAAAAACATGGGAAGGAGAGAGCGTTTGCATAGTTTTTGTCATCAAATCACCATCCCAAGGAGTGAGATCGGTTTTGCTTTTTAAGGATTTAAAAAATTCAATCCAGTAATTTTTTTTGGGGGAATCTGGGCGTATATGAGAAATGGTTTCAAAACCTCGGTGTGTCAGCTCTTTTACCAGGTATTGCCCTGTAAAACTACTGGCTCCAGCAACAAAGATAATTGGTTTTTCCATTAATCCCTTTTAAATTTTTTGTACTTAATGCGTTCAAGTTGATCTGCCTTTGAACCTAAACGGCGATGTTTATCTTCCTCGTAATCTGAAAAGTTTCCCTCAAACCATACAACTTGGCTATTACCTTCAAAAGCCAAAATATGAGTGGCAATACGATCTAAAAACCAGCGGTCATGGCTAATCACCACAGCACAACCCACAAAGTTTTCTAAGGCAGTCTCTAAGGCTCGTAATGTATTAACATCTAAATCGTTGGTTGGTTCATCAAGAAGTAATACATTGCCAGGATCTTTCAAGGTCATGGCCAAATGCACCCGGTTTCTTTCTCCGCCTGAAAGAATAGAAACAGATTTTTGTTGATCTGTTCCCGAAAAATTAAATCTAGCTACATAAGCACGTGAATTAATTTCACGATTACCCAATTTAATAATTTCAGATTCCCCCGAAATACATTCCCAAACAGTACGTTTATCTTCTGGTGCAAAACGATTTTGATCCAGATGCCCAAGTTTTACCGTATCACCCACCTTAAATGTTCCAGCATCTGGTTTTTCTTGTCCCATAATCATGCGAAACAGGGTGGTTTTTCCAGCTCCATTAGGTCCAATAATTCCTACAATTCCTCCCTGGGGGAGAGCAAAATTGAGATTTTCAAAAAGAAGATTTTCACCATAGGCCTTAGAAACATTTTGGGCTTCAATTACAAGTTTTCCAAGACGAGGGCCGGGTGGAATATAAATTTCAATTTCTTCATTATATTTTTCTTGTTGCTGGTTAAACATGTTTTCATAATTAGTAATTCTGGCTTTGCTCTTGGTACGACGAGCCTGAGGAGTTTCATTTAACCACTCTAACTCTCTTTCCAGTGTTTTAACTCTTTTTTGATCCGATTTTTCTTCGCGTCTTAATCTTTCTTCTTTTTGTTTAAGCCATGAAGAATAATTTCCCTTCCAAGGAATTCCATGACCCCGATCCAATTCTAAAATCCATCCCGCCACATTATCTAAGAAATAACGGTCATGGGTAACAGCAATAACGGTGCCCTTGTATTGCTGAAGATGTTTTTCCAGCCAAAAAACAGATTCTGCATCGAGATGGTTGGTGGGTTCATCTAAGAGTAAAATATCTGGTTCTTTTAAAAGCAAGCGACACAAGGCCACGCGGCGTTTTTCACCACCCGATAGATTTTTAATAGATGCATCATCTGGTGGACAACGCAAAGCTTCCATGGCTAAATTTAAACGGCTATCTAATTCCCAAGCATTGGTTTGATCCAGTTTTTCCTGAACACGTGCTTGTTTTTCAATGAGCTTATTCATTTCATCATCTGAGAGGGGATTAGCAAAGGCAGCATTAATTTGATCGTATTCTTTAAGGAGGTTAACAATTTCTTGAACCCCTTCCGATACAATTTCTTTTACAGTTTTATTTGGATCAAGGGTGGGCTCCTGTTCTAAAAAACCAATAGAATATTCTTTTGAGAAATGAACTTCGCCTGAGTAATCTTTATCAACCCCTGCAATAATTTTAAGAACACTACTTTTTCCAGCTCCGTTAAGACCTAAAACGCCAATTTTTGCTCCATAGAAAAAAGAAAGATGAATATCTTTTAAAACTTGTTTACCAGGGGGGTAAATACGCCCAACCCGATTCATTGAAAAAATAATTTTAGGTGTTTCTGGATTGTTACTCATATTAATTCTCTTTGTTCTTGGATGATGGATGTCTGTTCTTTTAAATTCAAGAACAAACTCTCCCAATATCGGTTTTGATCGTAATAAGGAAAGGCTTTTTTAAAGGCCTCTTCACCAAACCGTTGTCCAATCCAAGCTGCATGACGTATCATTCTGGCGGATCGAAGAGGTTCAATTAAGCCAAGGGTTGAACGATCAAAGCTGCGAAAAACTTCATAACCTTCTAAAAAATTATCTACTTGGGTTTGCATTTCTTCCTTACTCCCTGAAAAAAGCATCCAGAGATCTTGTACGGGAGGGCCAACGATCATATCATCAAAATCTACCAAGTGAGGGCCATCTTTATTCCACAAAATATTTCCTATATGACAATCGCCATGGAGAGAAATTATTTTTACAGGGCGATCAAAAAATGTTTTTAAAAGAGGCATAAACCCATTTAAAAAAGATCCAAATGAAGATTGTAATTGTTCTGGAATATAATTATTTTGCAGAAGAATTTGGGTAGGGGAGTAAACAAAACTTTCAAAATCAAGCTTAGGCCTATGGGGCATGATATTTTTTTCTCCCATGTTATGAAGCCTTCCCATCAAACGGCCAATCTGGCGTGTTTCACTGGCATCCATTTCTGGTTTTTCACGACCTTTTAATTTTGGGAAAAAAGCATAGTGAAAATCATGATCATATCCCAGGGAGATGGCCTCTGGAGCAGGTTTGGGAAGGGCTAGGGGTGCTAAAACAGGGATTTCTGCTTCTACTAATTGAGAAGCAAAACGATGTTCGTCTGCAATGGTTTGAGATGACCAACGATTTTGCCTGTAAAATTTAGCAATGAGGGAAGGACCATCTTCAACAGGAACTTCATAAACCCTGTTTTCGTAGGAGTTTAAGGGAATAAGAGCACCAGTTGGTCTTTGGCCTTGCTTAAAAAAACAATCCAGAATGATTTTAGGAGTAAGAGAATCAAACCCCACTATTTACTGGTCTCCTCTGGAATACGCATTCCATAGAAAGAGCGATAAACAAAAACAAGGGCCACCAATAATAAAGCAATGCCAATGCCCCATTTTAGATGGGTGTTGGTTAAGGTAACGGCAATCTCAACAGCTAACAAACCAAAGAGAGTTGTAAATTTAATAACGGGATTGAGGGCTACCGAAGAAGTATCTTTAAAGGGATCGCCTACGGTATCACCTACAACAGTTGCAGCATGAAGAGCTGTGCCTTTTTCACGAAGCTCGGTTTCAACAATTTTTTTGGCATTATCCCAGGCACCACCCGCATTTGCCATAAAAATGGCTTGGTAGAGACCAAAGAAGGCCATGGCTACCAGATAACCAATAAAGAAATAAGGGTTAAAAAAGGCAAGCCCCAGAGCTAAGCAAAAAATAACGATGAAAATATTGACCATTCCTTTTTGTGCATAGATGGTGCAAATCTCAACCACTTTTTTGCTATCTTCAATCGAAGCTGTATGGGCATCAAGTTTTATATTGTTTTTGATGTAGACCACAGCGCGATAAGATCCGGTTACTACAGCTTGGATAGCTGCCCCTGTAAACCAATAAATAACGGCACCTCCCATGAGGAGTCCCAAAATCACTTCTGCTCGAACAAGACTTAAGTTGGCAATGACATTGCCATAGAGACGCTCTAAGAGGAGGATAATTCCAAAAACCATGGTGGTAGCACCTACAACAGCTGTGCCAATGAGCATGGGTTTAGCTGTGGCTTTAAAGGTGTTTCCAGCTCCATCTCCTTTTTCCAAGGCCATTTTGGCATCTTCAAAATTAACATCAATACCAAATTCTTTTTTGATGTTTTGTTTAATATTGGGAATAGATTCAATACGTGAAAGTTCGTATACCGATTGAGCATTGTCGGTTACGGGTCCAAAGCTATCAACAGCAATGGTAACGGGCCCCATTCCTAAAAATCCAAAAGCCACAAGACCAAATGAAAAAATAGGAAGGGCAAAAGCAAGCTCAGCAGGCATGACAGCTGCCAGAGAAGGATGCTGTGACATGTAGTAAGCCATACACATGAGGGACATGATAAGGAGGCCTTGCCAGAAAGCCGAAAAATTACCCGCAACTAATCCTGATAAAATATTAAGTGAGGCTCCTCCTTGACGGGAAGAGGTAACCACTTCTTTTACATGTCTTGAATTTGTGCTGGTGAATATTTTTGTAAACTCAGGAATTAACGCTCCTGCAGCGGTTCCGCAAGAAATAATAATTGCTAATACCCACCAAAGATCACCATAGTTTTTAAGTAAAGTCTTGCTGGCTACAAAAGTAACTGCAATTGAAATGAGTGAAGTAATCCAGACAAGATTGGTAAGGGGATGTTCGAGATTGATATCTTTTTTTCCACCATAAAGGGCTTTGCTTAAGGCGCTATTAATAAAATAAGCACCCAAAGAGGTAAGAATCATGAGGATGCGCATCACAAAAATCCATACAATAAGTTCTGCACACATTTGCCCATTATCAACGAGTGCCAAAGCCAAAAATGTAATGAGTGCAACCCCTGTAACCCCATAGGTTTCAAAGCCATCGGCTGTAGGGCCTACGCTATCTCCAGCGTTATCACCCGTACAATCTGCAATAACACCAGGATTTTTAGGATCATCTTCGGGAAGCTTGAAGAAAATTTTCATCAAGTCCGATCCAATGTCGGCAATTTTTGTAAAAATACCACCACAGATACGAAGCACGCTGGCTCCAAGGGATTCACCAATGGCAAAACCAATGAAACAGGGCCCAGCTAGGTGTGATGGGAGGAAAACCAAGATGCAAATCATGAAAAAGAGTTCTACACTCACTAAAAGTAATCCAACGCTCATGCCCGCTTGAAGTGGAATATTAAAAATATCCATGGTTGGTTTGTAGAGAGAGGCAAAAGCAGTTCGCGAATTAGCCTGGGTATTAATTCGAATACCAAACCATGCAACTCCATAGGATCCTAAAACACCAAGAATAGATGATGCGAGGATGATCGCTAAATTGTTAAGAGGGGCATGTTGCAGAACACCAAAATAATAAGAAATACAAACCGCAATGAGAACCCATAAATAAGTTAAAAATTTTCCCTGTTGTGTGAGATAGGTTTTGCAAGTTTCCCAAATGGTTTGTGAAACATCGCGCATGGATTGGTGAACAGGAAGATTTTTAGTTTGAATGTATTGGTAAATACCAAAGACAAGCCCAATCACGCAAATCCAGAGACCCGAATGCATCAAAGCTGTTCCTGTCCATAGTTTATTTCCAATAAGAAAAGAAACTGTTGAGAGATCGGGAAGACGAATGTCGGCTTCACTGGCCCACAGTTTTGGGCTGAGTAAGGCTAGGATTAAAGTAAAAAATCCACTCACATGCTTCAATTGCATTTTGACCTCCAAAAATTAAAACCTAATAAAATTCACAGGTTGACGGGTGGTATCACAAAACTTACTGTGAGGTCAAATCCAAAGATCATGAAAGGAGGGAAGGGGTGCTCTGAAGGGACCGAGGACTGTCTGACGAGCCTTCGGGCGAGGAGTTCCGCAGGGCCCTGAAGAGTATCCCTTCCCTCCTTCCTTTATTTACTTCTTTGAGTTTTCAGTATTTCGATTACAGCCGGAAGAAGCGAAATAACGATGATGGCCATAATCACAATGGAGAAATTATTTTTAACAACGGGGATATTTCCAAAATAATATCCTGCTAGTAAAAAAAGTGAAATCCAAGCGATGGTACCCAAAACACTAAAGGTAAGGAAAAGTTTATACTTCATGATTCCCACACCCGCAACAAAGGGTGCAAAGGTTCTAATGATGGGAAGAAAGCGGCCTAAAACAATGGTTTTAGCTCCATATTTTTCGTAAAAATTTTGGGTTTTGAAAAGATATTTTTTTTTAATCCAGCGTGTTTCCTTTGAAAAAACTTTGGAACCAATAAATCGTCCTATCCAGTAGTTAGACGAATCACCCATGATGGCTGCTAGAGTGAGCAAGAAAATTAATGAATGAATTTGTAAGGGAGAATGGGAAGCCGCCGATAAAGCACCAATTGCAAATAAAAGGGAATCTCCTGGTAGAAAAGGGGTAACCACCAACCCTGTTTCACAAAAGATAACAAGAAAAAGAAAAACATACATCCAAGGGCCAGTTAAAGCAATCCACTGGTTTAAATAGATATCTATGTGCAGAACAAGATCGATAAATTGAAAAAAGTAAGAGGTCATCTGAATTGTTTATAAATCCAATTTACCCAGGGTGCAACTGGAGTATTTTTATATTCAGAGCGTAATTCAAGAAGTGTAGGAGGCCATTCTTTTTCTTTTGGCCAAATAAAGGGATGTTTTTCTGGGAAAAAAAGGGGAGCTAAAAGAGTTGCTGCTGTTAAATCGGCCCTTGAAAAAGAATCACCCACTAAAAAAGATCCTTCGGTTAATCTTAAATTAATGCGAGCCAAAGCATTACGCAAACGTGCTAGCGAGCGTGCAGCTGACTCGGGATTAATGCGCATTTGTTTTGTCATGGCTTTTTTTATGAGGGGCCAAAGAAGCCAGAATAAACACTTTTGAAAAAAACCAAGTCCTTGGGTGAGTGAATAGGTGGCTAGTTTTCGTCTAGGGAGAATATGAAAATAAAAGTAACGTCTTAAGTGAATACCCACATCTTCATCAAGATATTCTTCCCATTCAATAATTTCATTATGATTTTTTTCATTATCTAGCGGTGGAGAGGGGTATTTATTTTCTAGATAATTTAGAATCTCAGTTGAATCTTGGATAATGGTATTTCCATCTTTTAAAACGGGGAGAGTTGTTTTAGGTGCAATACGCTTAACGTAAAAAAGATGAGGACCTGGGATAAGATTAATTACTTGGTAGGGAACTTTTTTGTAATCGAGTGCAAAACAAGCTTTTTCACAAAAATGCGAAAGTTTGAACTGATAGAGTAAGGTTTTCACAAGTGATGAGTGTATGTTAAGCACATGAGGAATCAAATAGAAAAATCTTGATTAGCTTATAAGTTTAAAATATAGCTCCTCCAACACTTTCTTAATTTTATTCTCATTTTTTTATTCGTAAAAAATTAATTTTGGTTAGCAGCAATCCCTTAGAAGCAAAAAAGAAAGGAATCAAACTTTGGATTTGGGATCTTATTTTTTATGGTACTTTTGGTATTGTAATTACCAGTTCAGTGCAATTAGGAGGCATTCTTTTAGTATTTTCTATTTTAATTGTACCAGCTCTTTTATCTCGTTTAATAGTATCTAGCTGGAAAATGCGTCTGATATGGGGTTGGATTATCGGTAGTTTCTTAAGTATTTTTGGTCTTTTTATTTCTTTAAAGTTAGATACCCCAACAGGTTCTACTTTAGTTGCTCTTTTTGGAATAAGCCTTTTTGTGTGTATTTTAATGCGTCAGATCATGAAAGTTAAAATATAGTGTTCTTATTATCTCTATTTTTAAATAATTAAAATAGTTATTATTAATAATAACATATATTTATAAAAATTAGTGTGTTCCTAAGAACACTAAAAATATTAGTTTATCTTGATTTAGAACACAATCCTAGTTACACTTGAAACATGAAAGCCAAGTCTAACAATCAGGAAGTTAACTTATACACCTATACAGACTATCGTATTTACCTTAAAGTTTGGTATGTAGCCACCAAACAAATAAGTCCTTCTTCATCCTATCGTTCTTTTGCCAAGCGGGCTGGATTTAAAACAAGTAATTTTTTATGGCTGGTGATTCAAGGAAAGAGAAATCTCACTGAAGACAGTATTCAAAAAATTTGCAGGGGTTTAAATCTTAATAAACAGGAACAAGATTATTTTCGTAACCTTGTTTATTTTAATCAATCAACTACCAATGATGATCGTGTTCATTATTACGAGCATATGTTGCAATCACGTAAGCTGGCTACTCAAGGGGATATTGAGAAAAAGCAATATGAATATTATACAACTTGGTATCACCCTGTAGTGCGGGAATTAGTTGCTCATTCAAAGCATGGGCATGATCCCGAATGGATTGCCAAAAAAATTTCACCTTCTATTACTTCAGCACAAGTGATAAAATCTATCTCATTACTTGCAGAACTAGGATTTATTAAAAAGAAAAAAAATGGGGGATGGACTCAAACAGAAACTATTTTAAGTACTGGTCCTGAATTAGTTTCTACCATTGTTCATAACTATCATAAAAGCCTTCTTCATTTAACACAAACTGTGCTGGATCAGGTTTCTATGAAAAACCGTGATATTAGCTCTTTAACTCTTGGAGTTAAAAAAGAACGCATTCCTCAGGTCATGAAAATGGTAAGAAATTTCAGACAAGAAGTTTTAAAATTAGTGTCACAAGATACAGAACCCGAAGAGGTGGTTTTACTGAATTTACAATTTTTCCCGGTAACACAAATGGGAGAGTAAAAAGGAGGCTTTATGAATTTTAAACAAATACTTTATGTTTTATTGATAGTTCCCATGCTTTTTATTTCTTGCGCCTCGAGTGAAGAAGGGGGGACAGAAACAGGCAATACCGAAGCTGGAGGAACTATCCCTAGCAGAGTAAGTTCTGCGGCTTCAAACTTGGTGCCGGATATTAGAGATTCGGCTATTAGTTCATCACTTGCATTGACCAAGGCTGTTACTTATTCTTCGAGTACGAATTGGTTGACCTATCTTGATTCTACTAATGCCTATGTTTTAACAGACGTTTTTGGTGACCCAGATGAAACACCACAGGTGGTGACCAAAATTCGTATTCTTGTAGAACAATTTGGAAATTCCCTGGAAACTCTTTTAGCAACAGATCCAGATATTAACTGCACAGGGGCTACGGTTTTAACTGATGCGGCAACAACTGAATTAGCTTTTTATGATGAAATCACTAATGGAACCACTGGTGATAGAGATTTTGATTGTGTGACAGAAGAAGATTCTGAAACTACTGTTTATGGAGAAAATTCTTCTGGCACCTTAAGGATTGCCATTATGTCGGATACTTCTGAAACTAATACAGAAGAAGTGGCAACCCGTGGTGATACCCGTCGTATTCGCTCTGTTACTTATGCTACTTATCATGAGGCCAGTGAATCCAGCGAAACAGTTGGTTACTTAGATCTTCAATATGCTCAATCCACAGACTACAATGGTGTTGATGATGCATTTGCTACAAGTGACGATGTTATTTTTAAGAGCCGCAGTCGTATTGTAGGACGAGTTATTTTTGATTTGTTAGGAGAGGCTAGTCAAGCCTTTGGTGATTTTACGGTAACCAAAGTGGATGTTTCTGGAGGAACCACAACTGTTACACAAACCCTGGGACGTGGGGAATTAACAGATGCTGGTTATTCTTTGTTTAATATCAATAGTGATGTAAGTAGTTTGTCTTCTATTCCAGGAACTTTTTGTATTCAAACTCCTGATGGTACAGATGATGTTCCTGCTATTGCCGATTCTTCAAATTGCACATCCTATGAAACAAACTATGCCTGGGGTTCTACTGCCTTTCCTTATACGCTCTCGCCTTCTATTGAACAGGATTTTGATGACAGAGCTTTCTTTGAAAATGACAGCACTGATATGATTGCAAGTGATGAGAGTAACTTTACTATTCCCACCTATTAAGGTGTGGATTGTTGGGCGTAGAAATATTTCTACGCCCAGCCATTTACATTGACATTGCCATCGTGCTTACGATACCCATCTTTCATGTCTTTATCTCTGGAAAAACCCTTGTGTGTTGATTTAGATGGCACTCTTGTTTTGACAGATACTCTTCACGAATCTGTTTTTTTATTGCTCAGAAAAAATCTTTTTTATTTTTTCCCCTTAGTTTTCTGGTTGTTTAAAGGAGTGCCTGTTTTTAAAAAAGAAGTGATGCAAAGGAGCAGGCCCCGGGCTCACTTACTACCCTACCATGAAGAGTTAATGATCTATCTTAAACAAGAAAAAAATAAGGGTCGAAAATTAATTTTGGTAACCGGCACTAATGAACTAATGGCGAGAGAGATTTCAGAACATGTGGGTTTATTTGATGAATGTTTGGCTAGTTCTATTTCTCAAAATTTAATAGGAGATGCTAAACATGTTCTTTTAGAAAAAAAGTTTGGCCCAAAGGGATTTGACTATATTGGCAATTCATGGTCCGATGTTGTGGTTTGGAGAGGTGCTCATCAATCTTTGCTGGTTTCCTCCTCAAAAAAATGGGCTCATAAAATTCATCGTCATGTGAATATAACTCATATTTTTATGAAAACAAATTTTGGCATTAAAGGTTTAATTAAACTATTACGCTGTCATCAATGGGTTAAAAATGTTTTGATCATAGCTCCATTGATTTTAGCTCACAAGATAGGAGAGGGGGGGATTTGGCTTCATGCAGTTCAGGCTTTTTTTGCGATGAGTTTTTTATCTTCTTCTGTTTATATTGCCAATGATCTAATTGATTTAGAATCGGATCGAGCCCATGTTTCTAAGAAAAAACGTCCCATAGCTGCTGGAACGATTACCCCATTAGAAGGTATTTTTTTCTTTCTTATTACTTTTGGTGTCTCTATTTTTCTTGCATGGGATTTTTCATGGAGGGTTTATATAGCTCTTGGATTTTATTTTGTCTTAGCCATGCTTTATTCGTTTTGGTTAAAGCGTCTTCTTTTGGCTGATGTAATTGTTTTAGCTGGCCTTTACTCAAGTCGTATTTTTATTGGTTCACAAGTTTTTTCTATTCCGCTTTCACCTTGGTTTATTGCTTTTTCTAGTTTCTTTTTCTTAAGTTTAGCTCTCGTTAAAAGATATGCAGAGCTTCACAATATACAAAATGGGGAAGTTTTAGGTCGTGGATATAGGGCATCAGATAAACCCCTTGTGGCTTCCATGGGAATTGCTAGTGGATATCTTGCTGTTTTAGTGTTGGCCCTCTATTTAAGTTCTCCCGAAGTTGTCCTGCTTTATTCTCGTCCTTATGCTCTCTGGCTTTTGTGTCCCTTATTTTTTTATTGGATTAGCCGTATTTGGCTTTTAACACATAGGGGCTTGATGCATGAAGATCCCATTGTGTTTGCGTTAAAAGATGCTGCTAGTTATATTTTTGTAATCCTTGTTGGATTGGTTCTTTTGGCTGGAGTGCTTTAGTATGTCTTACGATTCTTGGGGACGCAATTATCAATCAACTCATTTAATTCATCCCATTTTTTGGAAAAATAACATTATTTATCCTAGTGGCCCTGAAACGCTTCTTCCTTATGGTATGGGAAGAAGTTATGGGGATGTATGTCAAAATCCAGAAGAATGGCTTTTACCTACGCGCGGTCTTAATCGTTTTATTCATTTTGATAGAGAGCAAGGGGTTCTAGCTTGTGAGGCGGGAGTTAGCTTTGATGAAATTTTATCTCTTATTGTTCCCAAGGGTTATTTTTTACCAGTAACACCAGGCACTAAATTTGTAACTGTAGGTGGTGCCATTGCCAATGATATTCATGGTAAAAACCATCATCAAAAAGGAACCTTTGGTTGTTATGTAACTCAATTTGAACTTCTCCGTTCTGATGGTCAATTACTTCTTTGTTCGCCTGATGAGAATGCCCATTTATTTAAGGCCACCATTGGTGGTTTAGGGCTTACAGGGCTTATTACCTGGGCCGAGTTTAAACTTCAAAAAATAAAAGGGCCCCTCATTGATTGTGAAACTATTCCTTTCCGGGGTCTGCATTCTTTTTTTAATCTTTCAGAAGAATCAAAGGATTACGAATACACCGTGGCCTGGATTGATTCTTTAAGTTTAGATCTTCATGGAGTTTTTTTTCGAGGAAATCATGCTCAAGAAAAACAAAGTCTACAAATTTCCAAAAAGAATTTAGCTATTCCTTTTAATTTTCCCTCATGGGTTTTAAATAAACATTTGGTAAGGTGTTTTAATACATCTTATTCTTGGATTCATTCACGGAGAAAAAAGCACTTGGTTTCTTATGAGCCTTTTTTTTATCCTCTCGATAGAATTTTAAATTGGAATAAAATTTATGGGAAAAAAGGCTTTTTTCAATACCAATGCCTTATTCCTAAAAAAGATGCCTTTAATATTTTAAGTGAGATTTTAAAATTAATTGCCAAATCGGGACTTGCTTCTTTTTTAAGTGTGCTCAAAGAATTTGGAAATATTTCCTCTCCAGGGCTCATGTCTTTTCCCAGGGAAGGCACTACCTTGGCCATGGATTTTTCTAATTACGATCAAAAAACCTTGGATCTTTTTAATGAATTAGACCAAATTGTCTCTTCAGTGCATGGCCGGGTTTATCCAGCAAAAGATGCACACATGTCTTCTGTTTCTTTTCAAAATTTTTTTCCTGAATGGAAAGAGTTTATAAATTTTGTGGATCCCCGATTTTCATCTGGTTTTTGGAGGCGAGTTACAGGAGGAGGGTTATGAAAAAAATTGCAATTTTGGGTATTACTTCTGCTATTGCCTTAGAGGTAGCAAGGCTTTACGCCAAAAATGGAGCGAGTTTACTGATCGCGGGTAGGGATGAACAAAAGTTATCTCTCCTTAAAAAAGACCTTACTGTTTTTGGAGCAAGTGATGTCTCTAGCTATGCTATCGATTTTGCTTATTTAGAAAATCACACATCTTTTGTAGAATGGTTATGGAGCCAAGGGGAACTTGATTGTGTTTTGATTGCCTATGGTATTTTAGGGAATCAAGAAGACTGCGAAAAGAAATGTGAATTAGCTCTTGAAGTGCTTCATGTTAATTTTATTTCAGTTGTGTCCTTATTGCACCGGATTTCACAGAAAATGATAACTCAAAAAAGTGGAAATATTGCAGTGATAAGCTCGGTAGCAGGTGACAGGGGAAGGCAAAGTAATTTTTATTATGGGGCTTCAAAAGGAGCCTTAAACATTTTTCTTCAAGGTTTAAGAAATAAACTTCATCCCCATGGAATTTCTGTTCTCACCATTAAACCTGGATTTGTTGATACCCCCATGACGGCTCATCTTAAAAAAGGTTTTCTTTTTGCCGCAAGTGCAAGTGTAGCCAAAGGCATTTATCGGGCTATTGAAAAAAGAAAAGACCAGGTTTATTTACCTGTGTTTTGGGGCTTTATTATGTTTGTTATTCGGATAGTTCCTGAAAAAATATTTAAAAAATTGAAATTATGAAGTCTTTGTGTTATGCTACTTTATCTTCAATGGTTGGAAAGGTATAAGAGAAACCAATTCCGCCACCTAAGTTTAAAAATGTTTTTTCTCCACGCGGGAAAAATTGCCTAAGACCCAGAGAAAGGGTAACTGCTCCTAATTCAAAATTAAGTCCACTTCCCCAAAAAGGTGTATTGTTATAGCTACTCGTATTATCGATGGCATCTACAAGACCACCTTCGAGATAGGCACCAATGAAATGTTCTTTTGGTGTGTAAAATCCAAAACCCACTTTTGGTCCAACAATCCAAGCGAGAATATCAGTATTAAGCTGAGCTTGTCCTTCAACATTAAATCGGGTTTTTTCTGTTTTATTTTCTAGTCCTAAATTGAGGCCAATGGTGGGATAGAGGCCATTTCCAACCCAAAAATAAGGACCAGCACCTCCATAAACTCTTATTGCCATAAGTATCTCTTATCTATTTATGCGAAGCGTCATAGTCTTTTGTAAAGAGCAGGTCAAGTCAAAAAAACGACGGTCAAAAAAGAGACAGTATAAAAATGGGTATGGGAAATCCCTTATTTCATTTACTATTTTTTAACAGATTTGAAGTAATCAATTCTAAAATTCATTGTGGGGAAAAGTTTAGGAAGGCGTATGAATTGAAAAGTCATCACTCCAATGGCTAAGCGATCAAGCCAAGATGATGTAGGCCATCCAAAATGAATGGTAATATTTTTATCGGGCATCTCATAATTGAGTAAATCGAGAAGCGCCTCAATGTTATTAAATACTCCGGTTCTTTTGAAGGGCAGGCGGAAATGATCTGGAGATAATCTGGGTGGAATATGCTGACGTGGCGAATAAAAGGTAATAAAAAGAGAAAGCCCATAAATTTTTTCCTGAGGGGTATCGTGCGGGCGTTTAAAGTAAAGGTGGATATTGTTTTCTTGTTTTTCTGCAATATGCAGAACAATCTCCATGGCTGTTTCGCCTCGGCTAATTTCTTTAATTTCGGGAGCTCTTTCCCTGGTTCCTAGAAATCCAATAATAAAACAAGCAACAGTTACCGAGAGCCAAAGCAGGAAACCTGCTGGTTTGTGATAAGAAATATAAACAAAGCATCCAGTGATGAGAATAAAAAACAAAAAAGTTCCAATGCGCGAAACACTAAATTCCCTGATTTCAGATGTGCCCTTTGAATAGCGATAAATCAAAAGACAGAGAAGATTAATTGAAAAGCTCGCCAAAAGTCCTATGGCATACATTTCGGCTAGCATCATTTGTTGGCCTTGAGTGAAAACAATAATGGCAGAGAAGGCCAAGGCACTCATGATATGAATGCGATAAAGGGATGCTTTGTTATTGGTTTGAATCAACCAGCGAAAACCATAACGATGAGACACGCGTTCGATGAGTTCGCTTGAAGCAACATAAGCCGTATTAACAGCCATAAGCAGGGTAACAGAGGCAGCTACGGCCATAGACATTCCAAACCAGGGCCCATGGATGATGGTTGCATAATGAGTAATTAAATCTGTTTCATGCGCTTGAAAATCAATGTTGGGTGAAGAAAGAACCAAAACAGCAATGACTGGAATGAGAATCCCAACACTTAAAGCTAAAAAGATATAGGCCTTTTTGATAATTTTCCAATTTTCTGCAAAGCCAGCTGTTTGCAGCACAGATTCCACGCCCGAATAAGCCAAAATACAACTTGATAAACCAATAATGACAAATTGAAAATCTTGGGCCCAGTTGGAACGATTAAAATTTTCAGCGGTGAAAGAGATTGCGTTTGAAATAGTAGTGAGATTTGAACTATCAAATTGGAATAATCCTCCAATGATGAGGTTGAGTAAAATCAAAAGGGTAACCAAAAAAATACCAAAGGTGACTTTCACATTTTGGCGAATGCCCAATATATTAAGCCCTGCCACCAACCATATCATGGCAATTTGAAGAATAATTTTAGTGAATGGAAACAGGTTGTGAAAAGAAGTGAGGTTTTCAATGGCACTCACGGCAGAAATGGCGCCTGTGAGCATGTAATCTACCATAATGGAAGCCACTGCGATAAAAGAAACCAGGGGGCCAAGAACCAGGTAGGAAAAGTTATAAACACCTCCACCTTTGAGTTTGTTGTTATCAAGGATGTAGGCAATTTCTACCATTCGAGTTGTCATGTAATGAATAACCAAGGCAGTGATGGGAATAAAAACCAGGGCAATAGGGCCTAAGTATCGATGGGCCTCACTGGGAGCGTAAAACAAGCTTGTGAGTTCATCCATTAAGGTAATCACCCCAATGGCTAACCAGGTGAGCCAAAAGTGCCCCCCACGACTATAATTAAGAAGTTTTTTGTTGAAGAAGAAGGCTACGGCAATGCCTATAAAAGCCAAGTTTAAAACAAGATATAACATTTTAAGGGGCGAAGTTATCGTTGTAAGGATTTAAAATCAACTGATGATTTTTAGTGAGATTTTTAACTTGATGGCAAAACAATTTGGCCAGTAATATCTGTTTGGTCTCCATCTTCTGTTGTTGTTTCAGAAGAACTTGTGGCTTCGCTTCCACAAGATGAAATGGTGAAGACAATGATGAGGAGGTATAAGCTTTTTTTAATCCATTTCATATTTTTCTCCTCTCTCCATTTATTGGCATTCTGAATGGGCCTGGCTTCCAATATCAGGAAGGGCATTCTGAGAATTCTGGAGACCCTCTCTCACTTCATCTGTAGTTAAGTTGCTGCAATAGTCAGGATAAGCCCAGGCAATATCTTCAATGGTTGCATCACTCATTCTGGAATAAATAATTGAAGTCATCAGCTCGGGATAATTTTTATAACCAAATTGACTCGCAACAACTCGGTGAGCCATAAAGCATGACATGATTTCTTTAAGCACTCCAATGGTTCCATTATTGCCTTCGTCACTTTTTGAGGATGCAGAAAAAATTCCAGAAAGTGTTGATTGAAGGCATTGTGGTTTGAGGGCACTTTCATTTAAACTTTCTGCATTTTCATCTTCAACAAGGCTTTTAAGTAATTGAAGGGAAAGAGTTTCGTGGATATCTGCTTGGCCAATTGCAAATTCATTTTGGCCAGAGGCATCACTTTCATAATATTTTTCAATAGTAATGCCTTCGCATACTGCAGAAATAATAATTCTCACCTTTGTGGGGTCATCAGGATCAACTAATTTACTGGGGCTGCAAGATAAGGTGAAATACCCGTCCGGTGTTAGAGGAGAGTCTGCGCATTTTTCACCTGTCACAAAGTTTTTTACACTTACCTTGCATTCTGCTGGGTCAACAGTTTCTTCTTCTTCCTCGGTATTACTTTCTTCTTCGCCATCATTATCGGTACTATCAGTTGTTGTTGAGGTATCGTTATCAATAATGGTGGCTGTTGCTCCGTTTCTCCACTCTCCATGAAATTCATCAGTATCTACATTACTTGTTTTGAAATAAAATGTTTCATCTTTTTCATCGAGCGTATCTCCAATAATAGTAATGGTAACTGTTTTTTTTGTTTCACCAGGGCCAAAAGTAACGGTGCCACTTGCAGCTTGGTAATCTTCCCCTTCTGTGGCAGCTTCGTCTCTAGCTTGATAACGTGACTTTGTTGTTGTGTAATTCATGGAGATTGTATCTGCACCCAGGTGGCGATTTGTCAAAGTTAGGGTGAAGGAAGCAAACACATTAGATTCGGATTCTATAACGCTAATGTCTTCAATACTTAAGCTAGCATTTCCGTAGGAGTAAATTTGAGCAGGGGAGATAGTGAGGTAGAAGAAAAAAATAATTCCAAAAACAGCCCCTTTTTTTATACTTTCCTGTTCCATGGTCCCCCTCTTCTCCACCTCAGAACAAGTGTCAAATATTTTACACCCTTAGGGGATCTAAGTCAAACTCAAGTTTTTTAAGGTGATATAACGATCTGTGTGTAAATTTCTTTTTCTTTTTTCCCCCTCCCTTTGAGGGAGGGGGTGCTGTCAGCAAAAATCAGATCAAGCGCTTGTTCCCACGGCAAGGCCTGCACGAAGCCCATCTGTTGAGGATGAGGGTCGAGACTGGCAAGAATAGCAATGGCTCCGGGAAAATTCTCCAGAAATCGCTCCAGTTTTTTTGCATCGAGCGGGTCGCAACGGTTTCCTGATTTAATTTCCAACAGGATAGTTGGTTTTCCAAAGCGCTCCACAATGAGATCGATTTCGGCATTGTCCTTGGTGCGTATGTAATATAGCCGAAGATCTGTTTTTGTATAATGATTCAAACGGTGAATTTCTGTGATTATCCAATGCTCGAAAGCCTTTCCAAACATGTAGGTTTGAGGTTGAAGAGGAACATTCAATGAATTTTCAAGTGCCCGTTTTACACCTGTATCGAAGAAATAAAACTTAGGAGCCTGGTGCTGTTGTTTGCGTACGGAATGATGAAAGGATTCTACCATGAAACCAACGAGAGTGTCTTCCAGAATCTGAAAATACGATTGGATTGTTTTGTAATCCACGCCCACATCTCGTGCTATTTTAGAGTAATTCAGTATTTCCCCATTGGATTGTGCGGCAATGGGCAAAAATTTTCTAAAAGGTTCCAGCTCGCGGATGATATGCTCAGCCCATATTTCTTCTTTCAAATAAGTGAGTGCATAGGATTTTAAATAATCTTTTTTATCTTGTTCATCCGAAAATTTCATCAATGAAGGAAGCGTGCCCCAGTGGAGAACATCCATCAAATTGAAAGTTTTGCCCATTTCAATGCGTGTTAAAGGAAAAAGATGATTGATAAAAGCGCGCCCGGCGAGCAAATTGGCTGACCCCTGTTTGAGCTTTCGTGCAGAGGATCCTGTGAGGGCAAACTTAAGGGATGTATTTTCGATCAAACGATGTACACTGTCGAGGAGGCGGGGGTTTTTTTGAATTTCATCCACGACAACCCAGTCATAGTGGTTTTCCGGTGCTGTTAATTGACGATGAAAAAGTCCCGGATCCAAGGCGTATCGATCTTCTTCTTCAACATTTAATAAATCGATCCAAAGGTGGATTTTATCTTTAAAAAAATCTTTTAAGAAGGTTGTTTTACCAGAACCTCTAGGGCCAAATATAAAAAAACTTTGAGATAACGATGGTTTAAGCAATCTATGGATCATACTCCTATTTTATACGATAAATTAGGAATTATGTCAAGATAATAGCTCAAACTTCATTAGGAGTTTTGTAGTAATTTTTTAATTCAAGAACACCAAAGATAACAGATAACAGATAACAGGTGCCACATACTTGCAAACGATAACAGGTGCCACATACTTGAAAATGTAAATCCCTCTCATTTTCCCAAATAATTCCAATGTCCAATGTCGCATAAAAAATAAATGCCAATTTACCAAGTAAAATTAAGTGTTTAAAGGGTATGTGGCACCTGTTTCTGTTTTTGTTATCTGTTTGTTTCTGTTTTGTTTGGTCTCCATCTTCTGTTGTTGTTTCAGAAGAACTGGTTGCTTCACTTCCACAAGATGAAATGGTGAAACCAATTATTAGAAGCAGGGGGTATAAACACCATTTTTTTAAAAAAAAGTGTTTGATTATATTCAATAAACGGCGTACAATTATTGAGTATGTTCAATAGAATAATTAACCCATCAAAAAATAACAGTTTTTTTATATTTGGAGCGAGGGGAACTGGGAAATCAACATGGCTAAAAAACCATTTTCAAAACATTCCTCATCATTGGATTGATTTGCTTAATCCTGACTTGGAAGAGCTTTTTTCCAAGGATCCCAATTTGCTTTTAAAGCAAATCGAAACTCTTCCTTCTTCTACTCAATGGATTATCATTGATGAAATTCAAAAGTGTCCCAAATTACTTGATTTAGTTCACCTCGCTATTGAAACCCACAAAAAGAAATTTGCACTCACTGGTTCTTCAGCCAGAAAATTGAAACGTGGAAGCGCCAATTTGCTTGCGGGCCGGGCCTTTCTTTATCATCTATTCCCTCTCACGTTTTCTGAAAATAATAATCAAACAGAAGATGGGGTCATCAATTGGGGAAGTTTACCAAAGATTTTTGAATTTTCAGATGATGCCGATAAAAGCCGTTTTTTAAAATCCTATGCACAAACTTATTTGAAAGAAGAAATAGTAGTGGAGCAGATTGTGCGTAAACTAAATCCCTTCCGGTCTTTCTTGGAAATTTCGGCACAACAAAATGGAGAAATTCTCAACTACAGTAACATTGCGCGTGATGTGGGGGTGGATACAGTAACTATTCAGTCCTACTTCCAAATTCTTGAAGACACCTTGGTTGGATTTTATTTGTATCCTTACGCAAAATCAGTGCGCAAACGACAGCGTGAAAATCCTAAATTTTATTACTTTGATTTGGGAGTTAAACGGGCCCTGGATGGAACATTATCAAGTGCCCTTGTTAAAAATACTTATGCCTATGGCAAGGCCTTTGAACACATGGTGATTTGTGAAATTTTTAGAATGAATAGTTATTTGGAAAAAGATTATCGCTTAAGCTACCTACGAACCAAGGATGGAGCTGAAGTCGATCTCATCCTTGAACTTCCCCGGAACAAAACTATTTTGATTGAAATTAAATCTGCAATTCAAATCGATGAACGGGATCTACGCCATGTAAAAGCCTTTCGTGCCGATATTCCTCGCAGCAAAGCTTACTGCCTCTCTCTTGATCCCATCCCAAAAGTCATTGATGATATTCTTTGTCTTCCTTGGAAAAATGGACTCAAGGAATTGTCATTGCACCCCTTATCATAGTAAGCTTTTTTCAAAAGATGACTTGTCTTGATTTTTAATACATTATTTTTATTTCAGGAACTGAAGGTTTGTCAGTAAAAGAATCAAAACTGTTTTTTTAATTTAAGAACACCAGACTTTAATTTGCTGGTAGACTTGTTTGCTTGTTTGCAAGCGGTGGTGTGAAATTCCTGGTATGATTTTACAATGTTTTTTCAGAAAGGGGATAGCGTTGGCAGGAAATAAACTACTCCCCGTACCACTTGCAGGATGAACCAAGCCATCTCCAAACCAACGTCCCATTTTAGAACCCGCTACTTTTGAAATGGTGCCACAAATGAGGTAGTGATCTACTTTTTTTAAAAGTGGAGTTTTGTGTTGATGCCAGTAAAAAAACTTATCGGCATTTTTTCCTTTCCAATCCTCATCGGTAAGGTACCCATGGCGCAAATCCTTAACACCCGCGCTACGTAAATCGCCCAAAGTAACAATCATTTTAGTAATGGGATTTGGGATTTGATTTAAAATAGTGGTGGTGAGTTTGCCTAATTTTTCTAAGTGGGTTCCCAAATGGGGTGTGCCCAGGTAAAAAATTTTCTTAATCATCCCAACCCATGTTTTATTTTCTTTTTGGCCATAATAACATGCACTGCGGAAAAGTAAGCCCCCCATACTATGGCCCAGCAAGATGATTTTATTTATTTGAGTGGGATAAGAGAGAACAAATTTTTCTAAAAGGTTTGATAAGCGTTTGCCATTGGTAGAAATGTGCAAGCCAGAATTGTATCGAAGAAAAAAAGGAGTGAAGTCAAAATCTTTTTGGAGAAGAGAACCATAGTTTGTAGATTTGTTTCCTTTAAATCCCCATCCTTTTTCCGAACCACAACTTCCGTGCGCCAGAATACAAATGTTACCAGTAAGGGGAAGGTTGCATTGACTTAAAGATTTTTTTGTTAGGTTTAAAGGCCCATGGGTATTGTAGAGGGCCATTTTAACGGCAAGTCCGGTTTTGTTTTTTTCCAATGTGTCCCCAAGAACTCCATTAAGCACAAACAGTGTGTGTTGAGTACCCCTTGCCATGGAGTTAACAAATTTTTGCATTTTTGTCATAAATTTTTATAAGCTCCAAATAACATAAAAATGGCTGGCTGCCCCTGCAAGGACAAAGCAATGCCAAATTTCATGAAAACCAAACTTGCCAGGGAAGGGGTTTGGTTTTTCGCTTCCATAAATAATTCCACCCACTGTAAAAAACAAGCCACCTAAAAGAAGGGCAAATAATCCTTGCGCTTGAATAATTTGATAGAGGGGCTTAACAATTAAAATTCCTATCCAGCCCATGGCAATATAAAGAGACAGTGTACACCATTTAGGAACATGAGGAAAAACAGCTTTTAAAATAATTCCTAGGATGGCCAAGCCCCAGATAAGTCCTAAAATAATCCAGCCAAAGGGTTTTGGCATCATCAAGCAAATTGGTGTAAACGTACCAGCAATAAGAAAAAAAATAGTAAAATAATCAAGTTGCCGAAGATAGTGATTGGTTTTGGGAGAACCATTGATTCCATGATGAAGAGCACTCGAGAGAAACATCATGAAGAGGCTTGCTCCATAGGTTGCAAAACTTAAAAGAGACAAAAGAGATGCATCTTTTTGCTGGTGAAAAATTAAAAATAGGGAACCAATGAGAGAAAGTAGGGCCCCAAAGCCCGCGATAAGTGTGTTATAAACCTCGTCTGTAATATGGGAACTTCCGTTTTTACTTAACATGAGTTTCTTATACGCTTTCTGATTAGAACGTCAACAGGTGAAAATAATGGCTAAAATAGCCCGTAAGTACGGCAGGTTAGAAAAGATAGGCGTTGACAGTCTATTTTCGATAGTATAGATATTCGCTAATAATAAATTGTGCTATTTTCAAATCGAAAATAGGCCCCATTGTGGAGTACGGCGCTCGCTGCTGGAAGTCAGGAGGTTAATGATGACAGACAAGAGCAAAATAACAGGGAAAAAAATCCGATGCCCACAGGGATATGACGCTTTTCTTCCGGATCCACTACCGCCAAACATTGAGTGGACACAAACCCTGATTGAAGCACTTTCGGAGGCGGACCGTTCTATTGGTCGCCTGGCAGGTGAAGGAGGAAGTTTGCCGAATCCGCACCTTTTAATCCGGCCCTTTATCAGACGCGAAGCGGTGCTTTCCAGTCGTATTGAGGGAACGCAGGCAACTTTAGGTGAGCTGTTAGCGGCTGAAGCGGAGGCCCATGTGGACCGATCCCCGGCGGATCTCCGCGAGGTCGCCAATTATGTCACGGCCCTTGAGTACGGGGTCAAACGCCTGAAGGAACTTCCGCTCTCCCTACGACTGATCCGTGAGATCCATGAAAAACTCATGAAAGGTGTGCGTGGGGACACATCAACACCGGGGGAATTTCGCCGTTCCCAAAACTGGATAGGGAGACCGGGGTGCCTCCTCAATGACGCAACCTATGTCCCACCACCGCCATCGGAATTGATGAACTGTCTGGGAGAGCTTGAAAAATTTCTGCATGCACCGTTCAAACCCCCGCTGGTCCAGATTGCCCTGGCACACTATCAATTCGAAGCGATCCATCCCTTCTTGGATGGCAATGGACGTGTGGGCCGCCTGCTGATCACGTTATTCCTTGTCGAGCGCAAGATTCTACCGTCACCCCTCTTGTATTTGAGTGCCTATTTCGAATCTACCCGGGATCAGTACTATGCGAATTTGCGAGCCATCACCGAAGAGGGAAATTGGCAGAGATGGCTGGAATATTTTCTTCAAGGGGTGGCCCGTCAAGCCGAAGACGCCATCAGCCGATCCGAGCGGATCAATAAAAAATTGGCGCAGTGGCGCAAACGGGTGGCCGGATCTTCAACAAAAGCACCAATGTTGATCATCGATCTTTTAGCAGCCAATCCATTTCTGACGATAAAGAAAGTCGCCAAAGAATTGAAAATCGCATTCACGACGGCACAGCGGGCCATCGAAAAGCTCGAAAAGTTGTCGATTATCAAAGAGGTGACGCGAGCCAAACGAGACCGCACCTATTGTGCCAAAGTGATTCTGGATATTCTGGATGAACCCGCAAAGATTTAAGTGAGATCTTATGCCGAAGATTCTTGTTTTAGGAGACACACACGGTCATCTCGACAAGATGATTGATGCAATGCAAACTGAACAAATCGACTTTGCCCTGCAGGTCGGTGATTTCGGTGCCTATCTGTCGACGGGAAATTTGTCTGGCCGCCAAATTTGGCGTCCCCACGGGGATTCGAACCCCGGTTCCTCCCGTGAAAGGGGAGTGTCCTGGGCCTCTAGACGATGGGGACAAGAGGCAAAAAATTAATGTGAGAGGCCCGGGATTCGAACCCGGGACACCTGCCTTAAAAGGGCAGTGCTCTACCACCTGAGCTAGCCTCCCAAGCACCTTCAAAAAAGTGGCGCCCACCGTAACAAAGCTCTAAACTCCAGTCAATGACAATGAAGTAAAGTCCTGGAAAGCGAGGGTGTGTTTTTGAGATATATAAAATGGATTGCGGTATGGAGCTTTTTCAAGTAATTGGAGAACACTATGAATGAACAAAATGATATTACTGATTTACAAAACTATGTAAAGCACTTGATCCCAAAAGGAAGCAAAAAAATTTTACTGATCATAGCGCTGTTTATGGGTTTGATTGTGATACCCAAATCGATAACAATCATTCCCGCAGGGCATGTAGGATTACAGGATTTTTTTGGGAATGTTTCTGACAAGACACTTTCTGCAGGATTGCACTTCATCAATCCACTGCTCAAAATCCACAAAATGACAATTCGGACGCAAGAGGTAACAGAACAGGCAAATGTACCTTCCAAGGAAGGTTTGAGTGTGCATTTGGATGTTTCCTTACTTGCCAGCCTCAATCCCGAGAAGGCGGCTCGGGTCTATAAAACAATCGGATCTGAGTATATTCGGGTGGTGGTTATTCCGCAACTTCGATCGGTGATCCGGGGAGTAACGGCCAGTTACGAGGCAAAAGCTCTTTATACCTCAGAGCGTGAGGCAATTGCAAACGAGATGTTCTCCCATTTACAGGGGCCACTCTTAGAGCGTGGAGTTACCGTTGAAAAAGTCCTGTTGAGAAGTGCCACACTGCCATCCATTCTTGCAACGGCAATCGAGAAAAAGCTGGAGGCAGAACAACAGTCAGAACAGATGAAATTTGTTCTTAATAAAGAAACACAGGAGGCAGACCGAAAAAGGATTGAGGCGCAAGGTATCGCTGATTTTCAGAAGATTGTTACCACTGGGCTTACCGATTTATTTCTGCGCTGGAAGGGGATTGAGGCCACCTCGAAGCTTGCCGACAGCGAAAATAGCAAGGTGGTTGTGATTGGAAGTGGCAAGGATGGATTACCGATTATCTTGGGAGGTCAGTAAACATAACTGTTGTTAGCCACATACATTTTCTCCAAATTTAAAAGTTTATTTTTTATTTTTAAACCACCCGCATAGCCACCAATGGTGCCATCTGCAGCAATTACACGATGACAGGGAATAATAATCGGTAAAGGATTTTTACCATTGGCGCTCCCTACAGCACGAACTGCATAGTTGTTTTTTATTTTTTGAGCAATTGTCTGGTACGAACAAGTTTTTCCATAAGGAATTTTACTTAATTGTTTCCAAACACTTTTTTGAAAAGGGGTTCCTTCCACGTTGCTTGGTAAGTTGAAGTTTTTACGGGTACCTTTAAAGTATTCTTCAAGTTGATAAACTGCTTTTGCAAGGATTTTAATTTCTGGCTGGGAGTCCTTCAAATTTTTTGCCATAGGAGTTTTCTGTTTTTTCCACAATAGGCCACAAAGCCCCTTACTCGACGCAACTAAGTAAAGAGAGCCAATTTTTGAATTCATTTTCCATTGTATTTTTCTCATTATCTCGATATCCTTAAATGGAATTTTCACAATAAGCAATGGAGTTCGCAGGTGTTTCTATGTTGAGGTTTGTCATTTTAGCCCTTATGGGAGCCGCTGGAACGATTGCCCGATACATTCTTGGTGGTTGGGCTCACCAAATCTTCGGCTCGCAATTTCCCTTTGGCACATTTATCGTAAACGCCTCCGGATGTCTGGCCATCGGATTTTTGGGCACCTTGGCCGACGAGAGATCTTTTTTTTCATCTGAGTTACGTCTTGCTGTGATGCTTGGTTTTCTTGGTGCCTTTACCACATATTCTAGTTTTGCATACGAAACATGGGCGATGTTTAGGGATGGCGAATTTCTTTTCGCTACGCTAAACATTTTTGGCAGTTTTGTGATTTGTTTTGTTGGCCTTTTTTTGGGAGTGTTACTGGCCCGACTGATTTGAAAGGAGCAAAAAATGAAGATCCCAGAGAACGGAAAATTACTTCGCATTTTTATCGGCGAAACAGATCGGCACGAAGGCAAACCGTTATACGAGGCCATCGTACACCGCGCTCGAGAAAAGGGGCTTGCTGGATGCACGGTTATCCGGGGAATCGAGGGATTTGGGGCGTCAAGCCGCATTCATACTGCAAAGATTCTTCGCCTTTCGGAAGATATGCCCATCATTATTGAGATCGTCGATGCCGAAGAAAAAATTGATGCTTTCTGCAAAGAGATAGATGGTATGATCCAGGAGGGATTAGTCACCGTAGAAAAAGCAACCGTTCTCCTTTACAGGCATAACGACAAAAAATAGACTTTTTTATTTTCTATACCTCAAAAATGATGTGTGTTAATAATGTAGTGATACATGCAGCAAGTTGAAACTGTTCTTTCTTTCCGATCCAAAGGCCCAAAAAGATCTTTAAAGGTTGGCATCATCGATCTCATTGCACGCCAACCAACAAAATCTATTTATGCCCGGATTGCTAATCCTAACTACACTTCCCTCATGCCTCAAATGGTGGCTGTATGGGTAGAACAACTAGGACACCAAGTTCATTACATTACGTATACTGGTTTTGAAGATCTCTACAGCGAATTACCAAGCGATGTTGATATTGTTTTCTTAAGTACTTTTACACAAAACGCTTTTACTGCTTACAGTATTTCAAATCTTTTTCGGCAGAAAAAAGTAGTTACTGTGCTTGGCGGTCCTCATGCAAGAGCCTATGGAGAAGATGCCCAACATTATTTCGATTATGTACTGGGATTAACTGATAAAGAACTTATCCAAAACCTCTTGGGTGATTTTTCGCCTCAACCTTGTGAAGGTATTTTTCTTACTGCCAAAACTCAACCTCAAAATTTTCCAGGAATAGAAGAGCGTTGGAAGTTTTTACAAAAAAATCTTCAAAAAACAAAATTTTTGCATGTGGTTCCCATGATTGGAAGCCTGGGATGCCCTTATCATTGCAGCTTTTGCATCGATTCTAAAATAAATTATCAACCTTTGCCTTATGAGCAAATAAAAGAAGACCTTAAATTTTTAAGCAGTCAACCAAAACCTCCTATTGTTGCCTGGTACGATCCTAACTTTGGTGTTCGTTTTAATGATTACTTGGATATTTTAGAATCTACTGTTCCAGCAGGAAAAATGTCTTTTGTGGCAGAAAGTAGTTTATCTCTTTTAACCGAACCTAATTTGAAACGTCTTCAGAAAAATAATTTTGTTATTATGCTACCTGGTATTGAATCGTGGTTTGATTTTAATAGTAAATCAAAGCAGCAAAAAAATTTCGGACTCGATAAGGTGCAAGCAGTTGCCGAGCAAGTAAATATGATTTTGCGTTATGTACCCTATGTTCAAACTAATTTTATTTTTGGTTTAGATTGCGATGCGGGGCCTACTCCTTTTGAGCTAACAAAAAAGTTTATCGATTTATGCCCAGGAGTTTATCCTAATTTTTCTTTTATTACAGCTTTTGGTAACTCAGCTCCTTTAAATACTACTCTTCAAGAAGAAGGTCGTGTGATTGATATTCCTTTTCCGTTTTTAGATGGTAATTCTGGTCTTAATGTGCGGCTTAAAAATTATTCTTTTATAGAATTTTATGATCACATGATTAATCTTGTGGAATATTCTTTTTCAGCTCAAAAAATTTGGAAGCGTTTTAAGGCCAATAAACATCCGTTGCCCAGATGGATGAATCTTCTTCGGGCTAGTTTTTCAGGGAAGGGATCGGGAGGAAATTATTTAATCATTCGTAATCTTTTAGAAAGTGACAAAGAATTTAGAGCTTTTTATGCGGGGGAGAGTGTTAAACCACCTAGTTTTTATCAGGATAAAATTCAAAAAACCATGGGGCCTTTTTATCCTCATTTGCCTGGTAAAATTTTAAATTATCTTCAACATGGTGAAGAAAAACCCAATCTTCGCGTTTCAAATGCGCTTTCTCTAGCAAAACCCGATCAATCATTTTTTCGCCACGCACTCGTCTAAATTTTATATTATAAATAAAAAATGAATCAAAAAATAAATGGGTAATAAGATGCAAGCTGCATAAAGGGTATAACCAAAGAAAGAAGGAGTTTTAAAGCCCGCATGATCTGCAATGGATCTCACCATAAAGTTAGGACCATTTCCAATATAAGTATTAGCTCCCATAAACACAGCCCCAAGACTAATAGCTTTTAGCACATTTTCAGAAACACCAACTATTTCAGCAGGAAGATTTAATCCTTGAGCTAGTGTAAAGAAGGTAAGGTAAGTGGGAGCATTGTCAAGCGCACCCGATAGTAATCCTGTGGCCCAAAAAAAATGCCAGGGTTTTGTAATTCCAAAAGTTGGAGCTTGATTTTTAATAAATTCCATGGCTGGAACCATGGTAATAAAAATACCAGCAAACAAAATTGCAACTTCAAGTATGGGTGCCCAGCTAAATTTATTTTCACGCCGGGCAACTTTGGGGCCCATAGCAAGAGAAAGCAAAGTTAAAGAGAGCATGATCATTTCACGCCAGGGAGTAGGCAGAAATACTCCTCCAATAATACCACTTAAAATCAAAAGATGACGTTTTCCTTTTAAACGAAGGGGCAAAATATGTTGTGCATCTTTTTTAAGGTCTTTTTTAGTTTCAGACTTATAAGCTTTTTTGTCCCAAAAATAAAAAATCAAAAGCAGCAACCCAATCGTCAATAACCACATAGGCCAAAGTTTTAAAGTCCAAAAAAAAGGCACTCCTTTTAAGTAACCTAAAAAAAGTGGCGGGTCTCCAAGGGGAGTTAACAGGCCGGCACAATTACTCACAATAAAAATAAAAAAAACAGGAAGATGGTGGGTATGATGTCTTTCAGAATTTGTTTTTAAAAAAGCACGAATTAACACCATGCTGGCACCTGTTGTTCCAATGATATTAGCGAGGATGGCACCAAAAGCAAGAAAGGCTGTATTGAGACTGGGTGTAGCTTTTAAATCTCCTGTTAAAGAAATGCCCCCAGAAATAACATAGAGGGAGGTTAGTA
Source organism: Deltaproteobacteria bacterium RIFCSPHIGHO2_02_FULL_40_28 (assembly GCA_001798135.1). Lineage (GTDB taxonomy): Bacteria > UBA10199 > UBA10199 > UBA10199 > 2-12-FULL-40-28 > 2-12-FULL-40-28. Next base: position 262,291 of record MGRJ01000024.1, read on the forward strand.
AAACAATGAATGAAAAATATTCATGGAGAGAATGTTGAAGAAGGAGAGGTTCATGTTTAATAAGCCAAATAAGAAGGGGAGCTGATAAAATAAAAACTAAAAAAGCTCGATTACGATTTGATTCCCAAAAATGAGGAGCTAAAGTAGGTAGAAGGGCAATGATTAATAACAAAATAAGAAATGGAAGAGATAGCCATAAATAAAGCATCAGATTTTATAGTAGTTTGTTTAAAAAAATTCCAGAATTTACTTTTTTTCTTATGTATTGAGATCTTTTGCTTCTTAAATTTTTTTTTGGTATAGTACTTTTGTTTTAAGTTTTAACCTTAAGGAGGGTCAAAATATGGAAACCTGTATTTATGGAAAAAGAAGATTTCTCATTACTGTGATTGTTGTAGCCATTGCTTACTTTGCGATGGATATGTTGTTTCACCATGTTGTTTTAGGGTCTCTTTATCAAGAAAATCTAAGTTTGTGGCGTGCAATGCCAGAGATGATGGCTAAAAGAGGTGTGGCCTATGTGGGTTACATTCTTTTTGCTTTTTTCTTTGTTTGTATTTTTAGCAAAGGTTTTGAAAAAGAGAAATGTTGTAAGACTCAGGGTGTAAAATACGGTTTGCTGATTGGTTTTTTTTACTGGGGTGCGACGCTTCTGATTAGTTATCCTTTTTTCCCCTGGCCAGATAAGCTCTATGCCGCGTGGTTTGGAGTTGGAATGGTTGAGTGTGTTGTGCTTGGCTTGATAGCAGGAATGTGTGTTGACAATAAAGAAGCAGCGCAATGCAAACACTAACAAACTACTCCCTCAAATAATGGCATGTATATCCATTTGGGTTTTTTTGTAGGTAGTTTTGGTGATAATCTTCAACCTTGGGCTTCTAAACAAGTTTAAACCTTGGCGAGTAACAAGGGAAGTAAGTTCTAGTTCTCTTAAAAATTTAATTATTTCAAGAGCTTGTCTTTTTTTATTTTTAGTTCTTGACGGACCCAACTTTTTAACTAGAATACGCAAGCCTTTTGGTAAAAAAGGTTAAGGATTTCGTGTTCTTTGAAAACTCAATAGCAGGTCAACGTGAATTCTTTGAATGGGCAATTTCGTAGGCAACTACGAAAGAACCAACCGGAGATTTTCCGGGATCTTTTTTAAGATCAAAAAAAAATTAATTCAGTCGTGATTTATCACGACTTGAGCATGAATCATTGGAGAGTTTGATTCTGGCTCAGAACGAACGCTGGCGGCGTGCTTAACACATGCAAGTCGAACGAGAAAGTCCCCGCAAGGGGACCGGTAAAGTGGCGCACGGGTGAGTAATACACAGGTAATCTTCCTTTTTGTGGGGCACAACTTCGGGAAACCGGAGCTAATTTCCCATAATCCTTGGAAATCATAATCGATTTTCAAGGTAAAGATGGCCTCTACTTGTAAGCTATCGCAAAAAGACGAGCCTGTGTCCCATCAGCTAGTTGGTAGGGTAACGGCCTACCAAGGCTAGGACGGGTAGCTGGTCTGAGAGGACGATCAGCCACACTGGAACTGAAACACGGTCCAGACTCCTACGGGAGGCAGCAGTGGGGAATATTGGACAATGGGGGAAACCCTGATCCAGCAACGCCGCGTGAGGGAAGAAGGCTTTCGGGTTGTAAACCTCTGTCGAAGGGGACGAAACCGGTTATGGCTAACATCCATAACCATTGACGGTACCCTTAGAGGAAGCACCGGCTAACTCCGTGCCAGCAGCCGCGGTAATACGGAGGGTGCAAGCGTTGTTCGGAATTACTGGGCGTAAAGCGTGTCCAGGTGGGTCTGTAAGTCAGGTGTGAAATCCCCCAGCTTAACTGGGGAGGGTCGCTTGAGACTGCAGATCTTGAGTTTCGGTGAGGTGGGTGGAATTCCCAGTGTAGAGGTGAAATTCGTAGATATTGGGAGGAACATCGGTGGCGAAAGCGACTCACTAACCGAATACTGACACTCAAGCACGAAAGCGTGGGTAGCAAACAGGATTAGATACCCTGGTAGTCCACGCTGTAAACGATGGATACTAGGTGTTGGAGGAATTGATCCCTTCAGTGCCGGAGCTAACGCATTAAGTATCCCGCCTGGGAAGTACGGTCGCAAGACTAAAACTCAAAGGAATAGACGGGGGCCCGCACAAGCGGTGGAGCATGTGGTTTAATTCGACGCAACGCGAAGAACCTTACCTGGGCTTGACATCTAGGGAATTTTGCAGAGATGCAGAAGTGCCTTCGGGAGCCCTAAGACAGGTGCTGCATGGCTGTCGTCAGCTCGTGTCGTGAGATGTTGGGTTAAGTCCCGCAACGAGCGCAACCCCTACCTTTAGTTGCTACCATTTGGTTGAGCACTCTAAAGGGACTGCCGGCGTCAAGCCGGAGGAAGGTGGGGATGACGTCAAGTCCTCATGGCCTTTATGCCCAGGGCTACACACGTGCTACAATGGACGCTCACAAAGGGTTGCCAACCCGTGAGGGGGAGCTAATCCCACAAAAGCGTCCTCAATTCAGATTGGAGTCTGCAACTCGACTCCATGAAGCTGGAATCGCTAGTAATCGTGGATCAGCAATGCCACGGTGAATACGTTCCCGGGCCTTGTACTCACCGCCCGTCACACCACGAAAGCTGGGTGTACCAGAAGTCTCCTTCGGGGGCCCAAGGTACAACTGGTGATTGGGGTGAAGTCGTAACAAGGTATCCGTACCGGAAGGTGCGGATGGATCACCTCCTTTCTAAGGATGGAGATGAGGTTGACGAATTTTTTTGAGAAGGTCATTATTTTGATGACTGCACTCAAAGAAAGTTCAATCGACATCTCTCAAAGATCAATCCTTTAAGGAATACACGCCCTGCTATTGAGTTTTTGAAGAACAATATGTTTAAGAAAAAGGGAGAAATGATGGTTCGTTCTTTTATTTTATCTTTTCTGTTGTTCGGTTTTTCAGCCACTCTTGGGGCTGGGGAACGTCCACTTTCCTTGCCTTTTGATGTTAAATTAGCTGGGCAAGTTCCCATTCCTGCTGGTGATGTTGCCAAACTTACCAATCCCATAACCAATGATGCCGAATTAGAGGTGATGGTTTCATCAACGGAGACCATTTTCGTTAATTTTTTTATTGCCGATGCCAATGGGCATGTGGACAATAAAAATTCTCAAGCCACTGAAATCATGCTGATCAATGGAAGTAATAAAGCCAAGATTAACCAAACCATGAGTAAAAATGGTTTAAAGGTGGGAACGTATCTGGCAAATATTATGGCCCAAAATCAAACGGCGCGCATTGTTTTTACGATCAAGTAATTTCATTACACAATCACTTAATTTTCAATTTTCATGTCACACTTTCCGGTTGCCGGATTGCAGGTAGTTTTATTTGTTGCGGGACAGGTGATCACCGTTTTTGGATTATTGAGGCATTGATAGGTAATCAGTTCAGCCGGATTTTTTGGAGGTATTTTATTGCAGTACGGAATCCCATTGCAGAGATTTCCATCATCCACACAATCAGAATCTTTGAAGCATTGGCAGAAGGGATTTTTAAAATCCCATTTGGAAGCGGTACATTTTCCACCCAAGCATTGATCTTCTGGAGTGCAGTAGAGCCCATCCGCATTGCAAGCCTGCCCATCACTCAAAGGTTTTAGGGAGCATTTGCCAGTTGATGGATCGCAGCTATTTTTGGCGCACTCTGTGTCGTCAACAGTGGAGCACACCACCTTGCTCGCGGGATTCAGAAGACAGGCATGGCTTTTTACATCACAGTAGTAAAACCCTTCGCAGAGATCTTTAGCCTTGGAGGTACAATCTGCATCCTTGTTACATTCACAGATGTTTTTGCCTGGTGTGCATTTTCCTGCATGGCACATATCTTTTTCGGTGCAGAAATTGTTATCATCACAAGGAATGCCCTCTTGGAGAGGCGTCATTTCACATTTGCCGGTTTTGGGTTGGCAAAGATTTTGCTGACAGACGGTGTCAAAAGCCGAGGGGCAATTGATTGTTGTTGCCGGATTTAAGAGACATTGGTGAGTTGCCAAAAGACAATAGAGAGTCCCATTGCAGGCATTGCCATCTTCATATTTTTTACAATCTTGATCGTTAGAACATTGGCATTGTGGATCCAGATAATCCCATAGGCCCTTTGTACAAGCTCCATTTTGACAAGCACTTTCTTTATAACAGGGATGCCCAGAAGGGCAGGAGGTTCCATCCGCAATATTTTTTATTTCGCATGCTCCTGTTGCAGGATTGCAAATATCGCTCTGACAGGACTCTTTTGATTTAGGACAAGTGACAATTGTTTTTGGGTTGACCACACAATGCCACTGGCTTTCTTGTCCCGATTTATCGCAATACATAACACCATTGCAAAGATTTTCATCATCCGTGCAATCTGCATCGTTTTGACAAGAGCAATTTTGGGGAGGCTGGCAATTTGTAGGTTTTGGCTCAGGTTCGGGAGAATTTGATTTTGAGTTTGATTCCTGATTTGGCACAACTGTTGATGATGCCTCTCTTTCGGCAACTTTTATTTCTGGTGCTGTACACACATGATTCACACAATTTTCTCCCGCACAGTCTTCAGTGGTGTTGCAGCAATTGGGGTCATCCTTGGCATAATTGCAGGTACCAGCCTGGCAGAAATCAGTGGTGCATGGATTACCATCGTCGCAGTCGATGTCCATGCTGCATTCACAAAGGTTGTTTAAGCGATCCTTCAAATTAAGAACCTCAAGCTCAAATTTTTTCTCTTCTATCTTGAGTTTAAAAACTGTGAGAAGAGGAGTAGCCTCGGTTTGATTACTTTCTTTTTCCTGAAAAATTAAGCGGGGGTTTCGATGATCCCCAGAACCGCAGGTAAGTTCTGTTTGTTTTTCAAAAGCCAGAGTTGTGTTTCGGTTTATTTCTTCGGTTCCAAGTGAACATTCTGTTAACGGGATTCTCCCATATTGAATGTGATGTTGGTTTTCTTCCCTCCATCTCTCGTAAAAAATTTCAAGAAAGTTTCCACGTAGATTTGCTCCCCTCCATGCCAGAGGTTGGCTATTTTTTGCAAAACCAGAAAGGGGCAGAATACCCTCCTCACGACACCAGGAAATCCCCGAATTTGTTGCCTCTGCGGGAATAATATGGAGGAGGGATTCACTTTCTTTTTCGGTAATAAAAAAAATTGTTGGATGGAGTCCCTCGGAAAATTGGATTCCAGAGAAGGATGGCTCTTCAAGACTTGCCATAATTTGTTCGGTACCATCTTCTGGGTTTAAAATTCCTAGAATGGGCTGATTTCGATTGTAGGCTTTAAAAATGATGAGTGAAGTATTGGGATAGGTGGTTAGATTTTCGTAATCGGTAAAAAGTCTTTCGCCTATCATTGCTTCAAAAGAAGGTTCTGTAAGGGCAGAACTCAAAATTTCTCCAGTTGTGGTGGCAACCGTTACCCTGGCACGTTCAAAATCGTTTGGAAATCCGATTGTAAAACCAGTAAGAGACGGTGAAACTCCCTCCGTATTTTTAATAAGGAGAGTTTCGGGAGTTATAGTAATTTCAGAAGAATTCAAATCTCCCTCCAAACAAAGGACGAATAATTTTTGAGTTTCTTCTCGTTCCGCAAGATCATCGGCCAAGTATAAAAGGGATTGCCCCTGGCATGGCCCCCTTTCAGAGAGGATGGGTCCCCAGGTTGGGTTTTGTTTATCCCCTTCGGATGAGGTAAGTTTAAGCACGTTTTCTTCTTGGAAATTATTTTCAAGCAAACCTTTGTAGAGAAAAATTTGGTTGGCGTCTGTTTCGCTGTCAAAGCGGATAAAAAGGGATAAGGGTGGATCTGATTGGGGGAGTAAAACAAAAGAAGAGGGTGCCCAACTTACATTTTCATCAGGAGGGTATCCGCTTAAAATTTTTTTTTTGTGCAGGAATAAAAAAAGGACAAGGACTACTATCAATAGAAGTGCACTCCCAACGGCAATGGCAGCTCCTTTTTTTTTGATCACAGAAATAACATACAAGTTTTATTCCCTTTATGCTATTTATTTTTGGGTGAAAAATTTAAAATTTATTTTTTTCTTGATCGCTGGAAGTATTTTTTTACTTTTTTGTTCTTCGGGGGATGTGATTAAAACCAGCCGCCCCTTTGTAGAAGATGATTTTCAGGGCTACTCTGGTTTATTAGCCCCTAGTGCTGGTGAATATTTGAAAATTGAAGAAGCTAAAATGATTCGGAGTTTTTCGAATGTGGATGAAGTTGAATTTAGCAAGCTTCCCTCGCAAATTGATCTTTCGAGTGATTTTCCGTTGGCTAGTGATCAGGGACATCAAAACTCATGCACTGCTTGGGTTGTTTCTTTTGCCATCAAATCTTTCCAGGAACATCGCGAAATGGGTTGGGACTTAAACGAGGATCATTTTTTTAGTCCTTCGTTTGTCTACAATCAAATCAATGGTGGAAAAGATGAGGGTGCCGATCTTGTAGATGCGATGAAATTTTTAATGGAAAATGGGACCATCCCGTACTCCCTCATGCCTTACAAAGCCAATGATTATCTCACTCAGCCCAATCAGACCTTGAAGGATTTAGCTTTTGGATTTCGTGTTTTAGGCTATCGACGTATTCAGGAAAAAAACCTTTCCCATCTCAAATCTTATTTGGCGGCGCATGAACCTGTTTTGATTGTTGTGGAGATGTACCCAAATTTTCTTCCACGTGGGATGAAGCGAAGCAACGGAATTTATCGGGAAAAAAGTGGAAAGTTGCTTGGTTACCACGCTCTTGTTGCTGTTGGGTATGACGATAGCCGGCATGCAATCAAAGTTCTTAATTCCTGGGGAAAAAACTGGGGGGATGGGGGCTACGGTTGGATTGATGATAAATTTTTTCCCACCATTATCAAACAAGCCTTTGTCATGTATGATCTTCCCACACCCCATCAAACTTTTTATCAGGATGCCCAAACACTTCTTATTGTTCCTGATGAGTCGGGGATTAGGCAGGGGGGAAAATGGCTTAGACTATCAGATTCTCTTTCGAAGGTTGTAAATTTTTTTAATACGCAATCCAGTTCAATTCAAATCAAAGAAAATTTTTTAAATAAAGAAATCATTGGCAAAATGCATTTTTTTCCTTCGACGGAAACGGTGGTGTTAACCAACGAGGGAATTGGTTTTAAATCCACCAGGAAGGATGTGAATCGTGTTTATGGAAAGGCCGATTATGTAGACCCTGCAAATGGCGATGAAATTTATTTTTTCCATGCGGTAACAAGCAATTGGGGTGGTATTCCCGTAACACAAAATGCCAGCCTTGTTTTCCATTTTGACGATGGTGAAAAAGTAAGTTTTATGGGTCTTGAAAGTGTTTTTAAAAAAGTAGCTATGGGAAAGGGATTTGAAAAATTAACATTAACGGAAAAAGGAGTAAATGATGAAATTATTTCAGAGGATCAATTAATTCGTTTTATTCCTCCGCCTCAATTAACAGAAATTAAAAAGTCAGTTTGGGAAGGAACGGGGTATGGTTATTTTTTAAATAACCCCGATCGGGCAGAAGAATATCTTGTGGTAAAAGTCTTTCAAGCAGGAAAGTCAGTGACTGATGAAATTTTAAAGGAGCGAATTATTGCTGATTTGAAGATTTATGGGTTTGATTCTCTAAACCTCAAAAAAACCTTTTTTGCTGGAGTGGATTGGAAGGTTCTTGACCTAGGAAATAGGAGGTACTATTATACGGCAGTTGGGTCAGTTTTTCTTCAAATTCAAATAGCTGCGAGTCAAAAGTTATCGGAATTACCATGGGTTTCCATCTGGATTGCATCATTAAAAGTTAAAACCTAAAATCCATAAAAATCAATAAGTTAATCTTTTTTGAAGGAATCCAATATTTATCTTGACGATCGAAAGAAAATAACTAAGATACATCAGCTTTTGTTTAAAAAAGATATTTTTTGATCGGGCCATCGTTAGTGGCAGGCCCTAAGACATCGGGCCTGTAGCTCAGGTGGTTAGAGCGCACCCCTGATAAGGGTGAGGTCGATAGTTCGAGTCTATCCAGGCCCACATTCCGTAAGGGGATGTAGCTCAGTTGGGAGAGCGCCTGGTTTGCAACCAGGAGGCCGCCGGTTCGATCCCGGCCATCTCCACAAAAATTTTGCGAAAGCGAAATTTTTACCGATACACGATAAACGATACACGAATGGCGTTCGCAAAATTTCGTATATCGAATATCGTGTATCGGGTTAGATGAACCCGATTTTTCTGTTTTTTGCTCTTTGAAAACTGCATATCCAAGAAAGTAAAGAAGATAGAATAGAATGAATATTTTTGCTGAGGTTATTTATTGCCCGCCTTTGGCGGGCGTAAACTCAAGAACTTAGTTTGGTCAAGCTACTAAGGGCGCTTGGTGGATGCCTTGGCGGAGACTGGCGATGAAGGACGTGTCTAGCTGCGATAAGCTTCGGGGAGCTGCTAAGAGAGCTTTGATCCGGAGATGTCCGAATAGGGAAACCTTCTCCCGTTCGCGGGAGAATCTTCCAGCTGAATTCATAGGCTGGTTGAAGCGAACCCAGGGAACTGAAACATCTCATGTACCTGGAGGAAAAGAAATCAATTGAGATTTCCTGAGTAGTGGCGAGCGAAAGGGAAAGAGTCTAAACCTATGCTAACTTGTTAGCATAGGGGTTGCGGGACTCCGATATGGGATTGCGGATGGATAGTTGAACGGTCTGGAAAGGCCGGCCATAGTAGGTGATAGCCCTGTAAACGAAATCTTGAAGCACCCTAGGAGTATCCCAAGTACCGCGGGGCACGAGAAACCCTGTGGGAATCCGGGTGGACCATCATCCAAGACTACAATACATGTCTCCGACCGATAGTGAACTAGTACCGCGAGGGAAAGGTGAAAAGTACCCAGAGATGGGAGTGAAATAGTATCTGAAACCATGCGCTTACAAGCAGTCGAAGCACTATGTCCCAAGAGCAATCGAGGGAAATGTGTAACGGCGTGCCTTTTGCATAATGAGTCAGCGAGTTACTTTTTGTAGCAAGGTTAAGTCCGCAAGTGGACGGAGCCGTAGCGAAAGCGAGTCTGAATAGGGCGATTTAGTTGCAAGGAGTAGACCCGAAACCTAGTGATCTATCCATGGGCAGGATGAAGGCTCGTTAAACCGGGCTGGAGGTCCGAACTGGTGACCGTTGAAAAGGTCTCGGATGACCTGTGGATAGGGGTGAAAGGCTTATCAAACTGGGAAATAGCTGGTTCTCCCCGAAATATATTGAGGTATAGCCTCGTCGGATTCATCACGGAGGTAGAGCTACTGGATGGTCTAGGGTCCCTTACCGGGATACCAAAACCAACCAAACTCCGAATTCCGTGAATGACGAAGACGGGAGTCAGACGGTGGGTGATAATGTCCATCGTCAAAAGGGAAAGAGCCCAGACCATCGGCTAAGGCCCCAAAATACACGCTAAGTGGGAAAGGATGTGGAAACGCACAGACAGCCAGGAGGTTGGCTTAGAAGCAGCCATCCTTTAAAGAAAGCGTAATAGCTCACTGGTCAAGTGAGTCCGCGCCGAAAATGTAACGGGGCTTTAAAGCGTGTTGCCGAAGCCGTGGATGGCCGCCAATTTATGGCGTACGTGGTAGGGGAGCATTCTGTAAGCCTGCGAAGGATGATCGTAAGAACATCTGGAGGTATCAGAAGAGCTAATGCTGACATGAGTAGCGATAATGATGGTGAAAAACCATCACGCCGAAAACCCAAGGTTTCCTGAGCAAGGTTAATCCTCTCAGGGTTAGTCGGTACCTAAGTCGAGGCCGAAAGGCGTAGATGATGGATGGCAGGTTAATATTCCTGCACCGCTTTGGTTGCGTTAAAACCTTCGGGGTGACGAAGAAGGGTAAACAATCGGTCGATTGGAAGTGACCGTTTAAGCTCGTAGGAGGGTGTCCTAGGTAAATCCGGGATGCCATTAACTCCGAGAAGTGAGTACGACTGATTCCACTTCGGTGGATGATGATAGTTGTTGATCCCATGCTTCCGAGAAAACCCTCGTCGGGAGTTACCAAGGTGACCGTACCGGAAACCGACACAGGTGGGTGAGGTGAAAATCCTAAGGCGCTTGAGTGATCTCTGGCTAAGGAACTCTGCAAATTGATGCCGTAACTTAGGGAGAAGGCATGCCTCATGATGTGAGTACCCTCGCGGTACAAAGCGTTATGGGGTCGCAGTGAAACGGTGGTAGCGACTGTTTAACAAAAACACAGGGCTCTGCTAAGTCGATTAAAGACGAAGTATAGGGTCTGACGCCTGCCCGGTGCTGGAAGGTTAAGGAGAGATGTCATCTGCCGCAAGGTGGAGAAGCTTCGAACCGAAGCCCCAGTAAACGGCGGCCGTAACTATAACGGTCCTAAGGTAGCGAAATTCCTTGTCGGGTAAGTTCCGACCTGCACGAATGGCGTAACGACTGCCACACTGTCTCGGCCAGAAGCTCAGCGAAATTGAATTTGCGGTGCAAATGCCGCATTCCCGCGGAAAGACGGAAAGACCCTGTGCACCTTTACTATAACTTGACATTGAACTTCGGGGCGGTTTGTGTAGGATAGGTGGGAGACTTTGAAGTTTCGGCGCTAGCCGGAATGGAGTCAACCTTGAAATACCACCCTGATTGTTCTGGAGTTCTAACAGATACCCGTTATCCGGGTACTGGACACTGTCTGGTGGGTAGTTTGACTGGGGCGGTCGCCTCCTAAATTGTAACGGAGGCGCGCAAAGGTTCTCTCAGGCTGATTAGAAACCAGCCGTTGAGTGCAAAGGCATAAGAGAGCTTAACTGTGAGACCAACAAGTCGAGCAGATGGGAAACCAGGTCTTAGTGATCCGGTGGTTCTGAATGGAAGGGCCATCGCTCATCGGATAAAAGGTACGCCGGGGATAACAGGCTGATCTCCCCCAAGAGTTCACATCGACGGGGAGGTTTGGCACCTCGATGTCGGCTCATCGCATCCTGGGGCTGAAGTAGGTCCCAAGGGTTTGGCTGTTCGCCAATTAAAGCGGTACGCGAGCTGGGTTCAGAACGTCGTGAGACAGTAGACTGTTGCTGTCTAAAAATCTGGCTATATGCTGGAAAATCTGTAGAATCCGACAGTACTCTCTGTAAGGGAGTAAAAATCTGATCGGTGCAGACAATCAGCAGGAAAGGTCAGGGAAATGGATAATCATTATATCGCAGGTTTTGTTGATGGAGAAGGCAGCTTTCATGTTGCCTTCCAACGTAGCGATGATGTTAGGTTGGGATGGCAGGTTATTCCTGAATTCCATCTAAGTCAGAACGTATCCAGTAGAAATGTTCTTGAAGTTATTCAAGGGCGTTTTGGTTGTGGTTCAATAAAAGAAAATCATCGTGAACGTTTGAATGATCATACTTATGTACTTGTGATCAGAGACAGGCAAGACCTGACTAAAAAAGTGATTCCTTTTTTTGAACGCTATCCATTGCACACTCAAAAGAAAAATGATTTTGCCATTTTTAGGCAAATTGTTGAGATGATGAATCAGAAACTTCATCTCTCATCAAAAAGTTTTTCTGAGATTGTGAATTTGGCTTATTCTATGAATGCCAACGGATATCGACGAAAGGTTCCAAAAAATGAAATCCTTAGTACCCTGAAATCCTCAGAGACTATACGCCAGAATCAGTTAAAGGCTGATAAGATATAGTCCGAACTGCATGGCGACATGCAGAGCCTGCTTCGCAGCAGGCCGTCCGCCTAAGGCGGATCAGTACTCCGAATTTCGGAGGAAGTAACAGATTGTCGGTCCCTATCTTCCGTGGGTGGAGGAGATTTGCGGGGATCTGTCCCTAGTACGAGAGGACCGGGATGGACGAACCTCTGGTGCACCAGTTGTCACGCCAGTGGCATTGCTGGGTAGCTATGTTCGGATCCGATAACCGCTGAAAGCATCTAAGTGGGAAACGGACCCCAAAACTAGATCTCCCTCTCCATAAGGAGCTTAAAGACCCCTTGTAGATTACGAGGTTGATAGGCCGGATGTGTAAGTCCCGTAAGGGATTAAGCTAACCGGTACTAATTGGTCGAGAGGCTTGACCTTATTTTTTCTTTGAGGCTATTAAGCTAGCTTCAGCAAAATTTGGATATGCAGTTTTGAGAGAGTGAGCAACGCAGCAGATGGCCTTTCTGAAAGTTTTTATAGTTTCTGGTGGCAATACCGGGAAGGATACACCCGATCCCATTTCGAACTCGGAAGTTAAGCTTTCCAGGGCCAATGGTACTAGCATCGGACGGTGCTGGGAGAGTAGGTCGTTGCCAGATTTAAATTAAAAAAGCCTCTTCTCACTTTGTGGGAAGGGGCTTTTTACTTTGAGCCAAATTAAAAATATGGTAAATTATTTAAAATGAAAGACGAAGAAACAAACAAAACAAATTCTAAAAAAAATGAGAATGGCCCTCTTGATACAGGGGAAACCATGGATAAAACCATGGTTGATATTGATGCCAATCAGTTTAAAAAACAGATTTCAGATAAAGCCCAAGTAAATAATCCACAAACGCCAGAATCTAAAGATGCATCCAAAAAGGGTTCTCTTTTGGGGGGTCTAAAAGACCTCTTTAAGAAATAAATATTTTTCTATGGTTGATTCGGATCCACCAAAAAAGGTCCCGGAATATACCGCCACCTACCACGTTCAAGAAGAAGAGTTATCTCAAGACTTCATCACTCATAAAGAAAAACAAGAGAATTTCAAAAACAAAAAACCAATTGAAGTTTTTCAAAGTTTTTTATCAGAAACAAAATCTTTTCTTGTGTGGCAGATTAAAAAACTTTCAAATAGTTTTGAAAAAAACTGGATTGCAGAAAATAGAAATAGCCCTTTTGAAGAAGGGTGTTTTTATGCAGCAAGAATTGTACTCGTCTTAACTAATTTTTTTTCTCAGTGGATACTTTTTTATTCTCTTTTTTCCTCATTTAAATCGGCTTCTCCTTTTCGTTGGTTGTTACTTATTATTTGTGGCGCTGTTGTTATTTTAACCCTGCTTTATTTTATTTATGGATGGTCTCTTGCTATTCTAAAAGCTCCTTGGGTTGGGCTTGTTTTTGTTCTTTTGATGCATCTTCTCATCAGTAAATCCACAGATACCTCACTTGTTAGTTTTATTGGAAAAAACTTAGCAGAAATGATGAATCTTTTTTTTCTTTGGTTTCTTATTCTGGAGCTTGTGCTTTGGATCTGTATTTCTAAGAGGCTTTTTCTTTTAAGATATACTTTGGCTAGTTTTAGTTTTCTTTTTATTATTGCCCTTGCAACTAATTTGATAAGTGGAGTGAATTTTCAATTGGCTTGGTTGGGAGCTGGTTTCTTTGAAAAAATCCCTTTCTTTTTTTTACAGCCCCAATTTTTAATGCTCAATTTTTATATTCCTTTGTGTTTGGTTTCTAGTTTAATTGATTCTGTTGCTTTTAGAAAATCATCCAAAGATCCTTTATGGACAGATTTGAATGCAATCTCTTCTTTTTTACTTTTATGCATGAGTGTTTTAATTATGAACGCTCATGGAGTACCAGGGCTTAATCGCTTAGTATTAAATCGTGATGCTGGCATTGCTTATGCCAGGCTAGAAATACCTGATCATGAGGTAGAAATTAAAACAATCAATTATGATCTCTTTAAAGATAAAGATACAGTAGATCGTTACCAAGTAAGTTTAGAAAAAACAAATTTTCAGGGAAATCAAATGGTGATTTCCATGAAAGTAACTAATTTAGATGGCTTTCCAATTTTTTTCTTAGATCAAAATCAATTTAGGTTAATTGTTAATAAGCAAGGGATTAAGCAGTGGAAACTTGTTTCGAAAGGTGCAGGCCTTCATTTTTATTACGAGCTTTCTTATCCCTTGGATGTTGTTTCTTCTTTCCCAGAAGTACAGGAAGAACAAATTGTAGGTCCAGACGAAAATTTTTCACTTGAAGTACCTATGGAAGGGGATTTTTTTGATTCTAAACTTTCTTATTATATTAATATCCCCGATCAAATGAAAGATTGGAAATTTACCCTCTTTGTGGATGGGCAACTTTTAGATGAAAAACAAGGAGCAGTTTATGGAAGCTTGGATCTTTCTTTTCTTCCTGAAGGGCAGCATTTTTTTGAAGTAAAAACTACAAGCAGCAATGGAGACGAATTAATAAAAAAAGTAAACCTGACCAAAGGAATGCATCCAACTATTAGTTTTGTTCGTCCAAGTCTTGGTGAATACTTAAATGTAGTAAGCCCTATTGAACTTTTAGTTTCTGGTGATGGGATCAAACAAGTTGATCTCTATGCTAATGGAAATTTGATCGAACATTGGCAAAATAAACCCTTTGAGACCCATCTTAATTTATCTCCTTTTAAAACGAATTTGATTTTGCTTAAGGCAAGAGTTTTAGACCAAAATGCATCTTCTTTTAGTCAATGGGTTTTAGCTAAGCCTGGCATGGGCAAGCTTTGGATGAATTATTTAGATCCCTATCATAAAAATGTTTTTTTAATTTTAGATGGCAGTGTGAGTGAGTTAGATTATTGGAATGGAAAACCAAAATGGGAATGGCAGAAAGAGATTTTTAAAAGGCCAGAATTGGCTGAAGTTTTTCAAAAAATGGGAGTGGGCTTGGGTGCTATTGGTACGCGATATGCACATGAGGTGAGCCAGTGTAAAGATTTTCGTTTATTTAACCCCATCACCATTTATGATCCGGTTGAGATTGAAGAGAGGATGAAAAATGTAAGCCCTAAGGGAATTTCATCTTTATTTTATGGATTATCAGAAGCTCTCAAAAGAAAGCCGGAAAAAATTATTTTAATAACTGATGGTGCTGATACGTGTGAGAAAGGTTTGCCGTTTTTACTTAAAAAAGAAATTGGAGCATCGAGTGTGATTGTTGATGTTATTTCATTGGGTGACATTTCAGAAAAAAAACAACTCACTGAGTTGGCAGGTATTTCGCAAGGAGAATATATTTCTGTATCAAAGCCCGAAGAGCTTTATACTCAAATTTTAAAATCACTGAAAAGATACTATCATCTTTATGCAGAAAATCAATTAGTGGAAACCCATCCCTTAGATGGTCAATCGGTTGAATTAAGAACAGGTCAGTATGATTTTAAAATGAGATTAGGTGAAAATATCATGCAAACCTCAGTTGAAATTAAAAACGGATTAATTACCAGAATTGATTATGAACAAACCCTGGGTTTTACCCATTCTTACTTGCCCTTATCAAACTAAGCAGCCTTGGAATAAGCTAGCCTTAAATTTGATTTTAATTTTTTAACATCGGTGATGATTTTTTGCAGACGAAGGATGAGATCTTCAGGAAGTCTTCTGGGAATTGTGAGGATTTCGTTAAAAGGAGTAGTAACACATTGGTGCAAGAGAGCAGATTCGATAGCTTCTAAATTTTTTTCTAATTCAATTAAAGTTTCGCTGGATTGATGCTTTTGTTCTAGTTCTGAAATAATACATGCAAGATAAGAAGCCAGTTGGGTTAAAATTCGACTCCGAAAAGCAGAAGCCTGAATTTGGGCCGAATGGCGCCTGGCCATCCTTGTTAAAGAATTTTGATTCAAATAAGGCCTCATGTCTCTATGGTCTCAAAAGAATGGTAAAAAAATCAATCTTGTTTTTATAAAAGAGATTGACTGGAAAATGAATGTCTTATAAGTGTTTGTATCCATTGAATTTTTTGGAGATACCATGAAAGATGAAAATCAATACGCCCAAGCCCGTACAGAAAAAGTAAAAAAATTAAGAGAAAAAGGAATTAATCCATATCCTTCAGGGCTTACACCTCAAGATACCATTTTCAAACTTTTTAAAAGCTATGAAGCTTTAAGTTTAGAGGCATTAGAAAAACTAGGCCAAGATTTTTCTATTGCAGGACGTGTGGTGGCAGTACGGTCTTTTGGTAAGGCGGGTTTTGTCAGGCTTCGTGATCGTACTGGTGAGATGCAGGTTTTTTTTCAAAAAGATAGTTTAAGTGAATCTCATTTTACTCTCTATAAAGAAACGGACATTGGTGATTTTTTAATGGTTAAAGGTCCTCTGTTTCGCACTAAAACTAACGAGCTTACTATCAAAGTTAAAGATGTGACTCTGATGACTAAAACCATTCAACCTCTTCCTGAGAAATGGCATGGTTTAACGGATGTTGAGGTTCGTTATAGACAACGGTATGTCGACTTAATTGCCAATCCAGAAGTAAGAAAAATTTTTGAGAAACGTTCTCATATTATCTCACAAATACGGTCCTTTTTAGAGGCGAGAGATTTTTTAGAAGTTGAAACCCCTATGATGCACCCCATCCCTGGTGGTGCTATTGCAAAACCTTTTACGACTCATCATAACACTCTCGATATGGATCTCTACTTGCGTATAGCACCAGAGCTTTATTTAAAAAGATTGGTGGTAGGGGGGTTTGAACGTGTGTTTGAAATTAATCGTAACTTCAGAAACGAAGGCATTTCCATCCAGCATAATCCAGAATTTACCATGCTTGAATTTTATCAATCCTATGCCACGTATGAAGACTTGATGAAGTTAACTGAAGAAATGCTTTCTGAAGTTGCGAAGACTGTTTGTGGTTTGCAAAAAATTTCTTACCAGGGTACAGAAATTGATTTTGCTCCCCCCTTTAAAAAAATTTCGATGGCAAATGCCTTGATTGACATGGCTGGTTTTTCATCTAGCCAAGTTAACGATGAAAAGTTTTTGAGAAGCGAATGTGTAAAAAGAGAGCTTGTTAACGAAAAAGATGCCTATGGTTTAGGTTATTATCAAACCCTCCTTTTTGAAGAGTTAGTGGAGAAAAAACTTATTGCTCCTACTTTTATTACAGAATTTCCAACTGAAGTAAGCCCTTTGGCCAGAAAGAATGATCAAAACTCTGCTCTTGTAGATCGTTTTGAACTTTTTATTTTTGGGCGTGAAATTGCCAATGGTTTTTCGGAACTTAATGATCCACAAGATCAGAAGGACCGTTTTTTAAAACAAGTTGCCCAAAGAGAGGGAGGCAACCAAGAGGCCATGTATTTTGATGCCGATTACATTACAGCCTTGGAGTATGGTATGCCGCCTACAGCTGGAGAGGGGATTGGTATTGATCGCCTGGTGATGCTTCTTACCAATCAAGCTTCTATTCGTGATGTTATTTTGTTTCCTCAATTAAGGTCAAACAAATGAGATCGCATTTTTTCCTGGGGTTTCATTATTTATTCTCCAGAAAGTCTTATCGGGGCTTAACTTTACTTAAGGTAACTGCTTTAACAGGAATCATGGTCTCTGTTTTTTCTTTTCTCATTATTCATTCTGTCATGAATGGTTTTTCTAATCATTTAAAATCAACCTTAAGAGGTTTTCAATCTGACTTAACCATTCAAGGACTTAATAAAGACCAACTTCAAAAATTGGGTCCTTTTATAAAAAACCAAGAAAATTTTATTGAGTTTGAAGGGATTTTGCAAACTTGGGATGCATTAAATTATGCAGTTCACGTTAAAGGGATTAACTGGAATCATTTAGAAAGAGGTAATCTTAAAATTTATTATTTCCCTGATATTGTCCACTCTCAAAGTAAAAACCCAAAGATTCTTATTGGGGAAGAACTTTATGGAAGATTTACACAAGTTTTTGGAGATAAAAATAAAGTTACTTTGATTAATCCTGTAGGGGTTTTAAGTCCAACGGGTGAACTTTCTCCTACAACGGGTGTAGTAGAAATAGTGGGAATATTTAAAGCTGGTTTTTATGATTATGATAACGCCTATGTACTTATGGAAGAAAAAGACATCACAGGTTTTATTGAAGCAGAATTAAATCCAAATAAACTAGCTCTTTGGGCTTGGCCTGGTTTAAGTCTTAAAACAATAAAGGAAAAAGTTTTAACCCTTTGCCCTGAATGTAGGGTGGATACCTGGGAAGAACAAAATCAACGCTATCTAACGGCTCTCAATTTAGAAAAAATAGGAATGACTCTTCTTTTAATGATGGTGAGTGTGATTACTTCTCTCAATGTTTTTAGTCTTGTTTTACTTTCAGTGGTTTCAAAAAATAGGGATGTGGCTATTTTGTATTGTTTAGGAGCAGAAAAGGGATGGATAGCTAGGGTTTTTGTGATGATGGGATTTCTTTTGGGTTTTTTGGGAACCCTCGTTGGCTTAAGCTTGGCCTTGGTGAGTATTTATTATTTAAAAACTTATCCTATTTTTCTTCCTTCGGCTTATTATCTTGAGTTTTTACCTATTGAACTTGATGTAAAAATTCTTTTTTTCTTACTGTTTTTGGTTCCCCTTGTCACGATGGTAGTTAGTTTATGGCCATCCTATCGTGTAAAAAAAATGAGCCCAATTGAAATTTTGAGGAACACAGCATGAATTTTTTGATGAATTTAGAGAAAATTTTAGGAATCAGAAAAAAAGGTGTGCGATCTATTGCTTTTGCTGTGGCTTTTTTTGCAGTTATTCTTTCTATGGGTTTAGCTTTTATTTGTCTTTTTGTTATTTCTGGATTTCAAAAAGAGTATCAAAAATCAATTTTAGCTTTTAATGCACACATTGTGCTTTTTTCGGAACAAGGAAGGGGAGAAGAAAAAAAAGTAAGAGAGGCCATTGAACACATCAATCTTCAAACACAAAATGCAATGATTACTGATGTAAGTCCTTTTGCTGTATCTGAAGCTGTAATCCTTGATTCCAGCGGGCTTAAAGCTTGCATATTAAAAGCCATTGATCCTCAAAAATTAAAAAACGTCTATGCGCTTGAATTAAATATTTTAGATGGGAGGGAAGATCTTTCCCATAGTCTTTTGCTGGGATCTGAATTAGCTTATCAAATTTCTAAAAATGAAATTAAAATGATTATTCCTCAGGGAGCTTCGCTTACAGATTTAAAACGATCGATTCAAACCATTCCTTTAGCAGGAATTTTTAAAAGTGGTATTTATGAGTTTGATTCACGTTTCGCACTTACTTCTTTTGAAATGCTCAAAAAATTAACGGGAGTATTTAAAATAACGGGTTATGAAATAGCACTCCAAGATCCATTGGGGGCTCCTAGGGTTGCAAAGCTTTTAGAGGAAAATTTGCCTGGGATGCGAGCCATTTCTTGGGATGAACTGAATAGTTCTCTTTTTAAAGCCATGCAAATGGAAAAAAGTGTTTTTTTTATTGTTGTAACCCTTATTTTTTTCGTAGCAGCCTTTAATCTTTTAGGAGCAACCGCCATGTCGGTTTATCTTTGTCGGTATGAGATTTCGCTGCTTTATTCATTGGGGGTTTCTAAATTAAAATTACAGCGTTCCTTTGGATTAACTGGTTTTTTATTTGGCATTACTTCTTGTTTGATGGGTTGGCTGATAGCATTTTTAATGCTTAAGTTAGAAGATTATTATGGATGGATAAAATTGGATCCTAAAATTTATTTTATTTCTACCTTACCCATGGATTTTGGTCCCAAGCTTTTTGGAGTTGGGTTAATTTTTGGAAGTCTTATTTGCTTTTTATTTGCCCTAGGAGTAGCCAAGAATTTGATCCAAGAAAAATATATAATTAATTACATTAAATAATATGATAGAACTAATTAATATTAAAAAGATTTATAAAGATAATGAAAGAGAATGTGAAGCTTTGAAAGGGCTTAGTTTTAAGCTGGATAGAGGAGAAAAAATTGCTGTGGTAGGTCCTTCAGGGGCAGGTAAATCAACTCTGCTACATTTAATGGGAGGGCTAGATCGTCCCAGTGCTGGGCAAATGTTTTTTGAGGGAAAAAATCTTTTTTCTTTGTCAGATAAAGAATTGTCCAAGTATCGAAATAAAACAGTAGGTTTTATTTTCCAGTTTCATAATCTTTTGTCAGAATTTTCTGCTTTAGATAATGTAAGCTTGCCTCTTCTGATTGGTGGTGAGAGTAAAAGAGAAAGTGTCAAAAAGGCCCAAGGGATGTTAGAGCGAGTGGGATTAGGGAGCCTGGCGCACTCCAAACCAAATACACTTTCAGGTGGAGAGCAACAGAGAGTAGCTATTGCCAGGGCCTTGGTAGGGCGGCCTTCTCTTGTTTTGGCTGATGAACCCACGGGCAATTTAGATACGGCCAATAGTGAAAAAGTTTTTGATTTACTTTTGGATCTGAATCAGGAAATAAACATGACTCTTGTCGTTGTCACCCATAATTTATCTCTGACAACAAGACTTGAAAGGATAATTCGGTTGTCTGATGGAAAACTTGCCTCTTAAAAAACTCCTGCTTATTTTTTTTCTGTTTATTTTTCTTATCCATGGGGCAGCCTTGGCCAGCTTACGCATTGTAGATGTAGATTTCGAAGGATTGGTGAAGGCCGATGAGCTTTCTTTGCGTAAAAAAATTGCTTCCACAGAAGGGAGTGCTTATTCTACCACTCTTGTTAATCGTGATATTAAAGAGCTTTATCAAACCGGTCTTTTCCAGGATGTTTATGTAAAGGCATCAGAAATTGCAGGAGGCATGAAGCTTACTTTTCATGTACAAGAAAAAGGAGTGATCAGGTCAATTATTTTTGAGGGAAATAAAAAAATTAAGAAAAAAGATTTACTCAATGCCGTGAGTCTTCGTGAATTTAATATTCTGGATGAAAAGCGTTTAGCCGAATCAAAAGAAGCTATCCAAAAACTGTATGCAGACAAGGGAGATTTTTTGGTTGAAATTACCTCCGAGGTTGTCCCTTACGATACTGAAAGCAATGATTTAGAACTTATTTTTCGTATTCGCGAATCAAACAAAGTAAGAATTAAACGCATTGCCTTTGTAGGCAATAAAGCTTTTTCTGATAAAAAATTGGCTTCTGAAATGCGCACGAAAGTAAAAGGTTTTTTTTCTTTCATCAGTGGCTCAGGTAAACTTGTTGATGAAAAATTGGAAACTGACACCGCCTTATTAACCTACTTCTACTTAAATCAGGGGTACATTAAGGTAAAGGTGGGAAAACCCCAGGTGACCTTAACCCGTGATAAAACAGCCATCTATATTACAATTCCGGTTTATGAGGGTTCTCGTTACAAAGTAGGCAAGGTGAATGTGGCAGGGGATGTTATTACTTCTGAGCAAGAATTAGTTTCTAAACTCGAACTTAAAGCAGGAGAGTACTATACACGCATGAATCAAGACAAGGATGTTGTATCCTTAGAAACTCTTTATGGTGATCAGGCCTATGCTTTTGCCAATATTTATCCCAATATTGATACAAATGATGCAGCTCTCACAGCAGATATAGCCTATGTGATTCAAAAAGGTCCTAAGATCAATATTGAAAAAATTGAGATTACGGGAAATGCAGTAACAAGAGATAAAGTGATCCGTAGGGAACTGCATGTTTTTGAAAACGCCCCTTATCATAGAAGTAATCTAGATTTATCTAAAAAACGTCTCATGCAACTTGGTTTTTTTGAAGATGTTAACTTTTCAACTCCTCGTGGAAGTCAGGACGATACAGTAAATTTAATGGTTGATGTTAAAGAAAAATCAACGGGTTCTTTTAGTTTGGGAGCAGGTTTTTCCTCGTTTGAAAGTTTTATTTTTTCAGCTTCGGTACAAAAAGATAACTTTTTTGGTTATGGGATTGGTGGTGGCATTGCTGCCAATATTTCTAAGTTGAGACAAGAATTTAATTTAAGATTAACTGATCGTTATTTTTTGGATACGCGCTGGATTGTTTCGCTTTCGGCTTTTCGTCTTACTTCTGCGCTTAATCGTGATTTTGATGAAAAAGCTTTTGGAGGCACTCTTTCTTTTGGGCGTGAAATTTTTAATTTTTTTGATGTGAGTGTGGGTTACAATATCGAAGATGTTGAGGTAAATAATTTTTCATCCCAAGTTCCTGCTTATTTTCAAGATCATGCTTCTGGTTTAACTTCTAGTGTTGTGACTGCGGTTTCTTATGATACCAGAGATAATCGTGTTTATACTAAAAAGGGAACTTATAATGCTGTGACCAATGAATATGCTGGAAATGGTTTGGGGGGATCCAACGATTTTTTGAAACTGCAATATGATGGGCGCGTTTTTTTCAACCTGGTAGGCAATACAGTTTTAAAGGCCAGAGGACTTTTTGGTTACATCAACTCACTTGATGATAATACAGTCCCGCTTTTTGAAAGATTTTTTCTTGGAGGTATTAATACCTTAAGAGGTTTTGATTTAAACTCTCTTGGCCCTGAGCTTACCGTTCCTAAAACACCCAGTGGAGGAGATGTCCCTTTTACTTATGGTGGTAATCGCATGGTGATGGCTAATGTGGAGTATATTATTCCCATCTATGAACCAGCAGGTATTCAATCAGTAGTGTTTATGGATGCAGGGCAGGCCTATGGGGAAACAGAAGAGATTGATATTACCAAAATTCGTGCTGATTATGGGTTTGGTTTGCGTTGGCAATCCCCCTTTGGCCCTCTTCGTTTTGAGTGGGGTTTACCTATCGATCGTAGAAGTGGTGAATCTTTCTCTGTTTTCAATTTTTCTATCGGACAATCGTTTTAATTCTTTTCCTGTCACGCACAATTAGAGATGTCCGGTGTATAAACAGTTAAAGATGTCCTGTTGTTAGATTTCATTTATGCCGCCTTTTGTT
>MGRJ01000025.1 GCA_001798135.1 Deltaproteobacteria bacterium RIFCSPHIGHO2_02_FULL_40_28
TAAAACCCCGGTGGAGTATGAAAGTTCTCATCAACAATTAACGGCTCTCGCCGCTTAATTTTGGTGTCCACTTTTTCGGGGGAAGATCAAACGGAGATTACTTTTTCTGTGCGGATTTCACAGAGGGGAAAGACCGACTCGATCTTGATTTTACCGTTTCGGGCGATGACCTCAAGGTGAAGAAAGTAGTCATTGACAAAGTCAACGGTGTTGCGCGCTGAAAGGCCCAGATGGTCATGGAGATCGAATCTCCCTCAACGGATGAAGTCAGGGCCTACCTTTCAAAGCTGGATTTTCCGTTAATCGAATCCGAACGGTTCCCATCCGCCGATTGGGAGCTCGTTGGAGGGCGGTATTGCTCTCTCAAAGGCCACATCGCGGCCCAGTTGCGTTTACGTGAAAGGTCAACAGGTAAGACGGCCACCTTCTATCAGTTGTTGATGCCAAATGAGATTGCCAATTTTGAAGGAACTTTTGAGGAATTTGACCAGGGCGTAAAAGTCAAACTCTGGCAAGAGCGTGGGCTCTTGCTTGGTATTGTTGGAGATGAATAAAGATGTGGAAAATAATTGCAATCGTCGGCGGTGTCATACTGATCGTGATTGCCTTTTGGAAAGGGGATCATTCCCCATTAAGAAATACAGGCCAAGCTAAAAAAGATATAAACCCACACCAAAATTGAATTTATTGATTTGGTGTGGATTTTTATGCCGACTTCCCCACGCTTCTGGATACTTAGGTTGTGTATTCTTCCTTGTTCTCAATTCTGTCTTGATTCTGTCTTGATTCTGTCTTGATTATAATGTAAGCTTCTAACCTATGTTTCAGCCGAAATACGCCATTTCTGATTTCACAACAACCTGTCTCACGAGCATAGAACGTCTCACCGTTCAGCTGGAACAGTCCATTATTCCAGAAGAGGTTTTGGCCCATATTAAACAACAGTGTTTGGTGGCTCTCACCCATTTTTCCACTCAAATTGAGGGAAACAAACTGTCGATGGAGCAGGTTTCTGGCGTTGTTGAAAAACACAGGACATTTGGTTTGGTGAGAGACGAAAAGGAAGTAAAAAATTATTTTATCTTACTTGGCAAAACAACAAAACTCATCAGCCAATATAAAAAAAGCCTCACTCATGACCTGATATTACACTGTCACTCAAATCTGTTGAATGGGATAGCAGAAAAAAATGTCAGGGGGACATTTAGAAACGTACAAAATGCCATTTATGAGGCCCAATCAGGAAATCTTATTTATTTACCGCCGGAACCAAAGGATGTGACAGGCCTCGTGAGTGACTTATGCCATTGGATGCGTGGGACAAGCGCCCACCCACTGGTGATGGCCGCCATTTTTCATAATCAATTTGTGACGATTCATCCTTTTGTTGATGGTAACGGCCGCTCCGCGCGATTTTTAAGTCTGTATCTGTTGGAGGCCAAAAGCTACGACTGGAAAAAAATCGTACCCATTGATCGCTACTATGCTGATGACAGGGGTCTTTATTACCAGATGTTGCAACAACACTATTCCCCCAATTATTACCATGGCCGCCACGACACAGATTTTACACCATGGGTTGAGTATTACATTACTGGAATCAGGATAATTCTTGAGGGCACACTCAATCAGGTGGCCCTTTACAGGGCTAAGAACATTTTAATGAACAATAGGCAGATGAGGATCTTAAAATATCTTGCACATCATAAATATATTGTGGTGTCTCAATATGCCAAACGCTTCAGTATCTCCACACGGATGGCGACCAGAGATTTAAGACAACTGGTTGACTGGGGTTATCTTGCGGTTTTTGGGCAAGCCAGGGCCACGAAATATTTTTTGAAATAGTCAATGGGTCCGTTGAAAAACTCCATGTTCTGGGCGCTGTTGAAAAACGCCCATCTACTTGATCTCAACCACCTTATAGCCAGCATCGGTAACTGCCTGTACAATGGCGTCCTGGTTGGTTTTGCCTGTTTCATAGGTACATTGACTTTCACCACTCTGATGATCGATCGAAACTGCCTGACAGAGGGGTGTCAGCTTTTTTGTGATCATGGCGGAGCACATGGAGCAGGTTATCCCTTCGATTTTCATGTGCACGGTTTTGGTTTCTTTTGGCGTCGCTATGCCTAGCAAGAATATCCCCAATAGGGCTAGAAGCAGACTTTTCATAATAGTTCCTCCTTTTTTAAGATTGTTTTGACAACGGCACTAACATTCTCCAGACAGCACTTTTTTTGGCGACACGTACCTTTCTTTTATGGGATCCCCCGTCGGTTGATCCAGTGTTGTCGCAAACCCTACTCATATTTTTCTCCCTTCCGATTTACATGAGTAGACCGACGACCGCTCCGGTCATCAGGGCGGCGGTTGCCCCTACGAATGCTTTTTGATATAAGCCTGTAAGGCTTCGCAAGTCACCATCCAGTTGCGCTTCAATTTAAATGCAGGGATCGCCCCGCGTCGGGCCAGAATATTGAGATAGTCTTGCGAGTAAGGAAATATTTTTGAGGCTTCCGTCAATGAAATAAAATGGGATTTGATCTGCGGAATAACCTCAAAGTAAAGATTGAGGGTCCGCTCTACGGCCCTGCCGACAACAAAAATAAAATCATCCGTTTTGCCACGATGTCCCTTTTCCAAGGCATCGTAATATTTTTTTCTATCGTTTTTCAGAATCACAGCCGGAGGGAAACCATTCTTCAATAAAACGAGGTTCATCAACAGGCGTGCTGTTCTTCCATTACCATCAACAAAGGGATGAATTGAAACAAAATCAAAATGAGCCAAGGCCGCTTGTTCCACAGGGTGGCCTTCAACATAAAACAATCTCTTCTTTGCAAACTGCTCCATGAGTTGTGGCAGTTGGATGGCTTCGGGAGGTGTGTGACTGGAACCGCTAATACGCACTTGAATATCCCGATACCGTCCCGCATATTGAGAATCAATCTGCTTCAAAACAAGAGAATGAATCTCTTTGATGTTTCGTTCCGTAATTTTGGTGTCGTGGAACGCCAGCTCTTCCACGAAAACGATGGCGTCTCTGTGATTGATGGCCTCCAAATGATCCTTCATTGATTTCTTTCCAATGGTGAGTCCATGTTGCAAAACCATCTGGGTTTCTTTAAGAGTCAGGGAATTTCCCTCAATGGCATTGGAATTATAGGTCCATTCCAAAACGAGTTGTTCCCTCAATCGTGACACGATAGCGGGAGACAGGGGTCTGTATTGATTGATTAATCGTTTACCCTCATCAATGCGATTAAGGAGATTCTGGAGACGATCGAATATCATGCATATTATTGTATCCGATCATATCAGGCTGTCAAACCTTATATTGATCGGATAGCATTTATATAACTATATCCGATCAAAACATCCAATTGTTGTCCGATTTCTCACTAACGAATTTTGTTGACGTATCATAAATATTCGGCGAATATTGATGGTATATGGAATACATGAAAAGAATCCTGGAAAAACCCTTGCATCACCACCTCAAAAGGGGAAAAAGCATTCTTCTTTTAGGACCTCGGCAAACCGGAAAAACGACACTGCTTTCCCAGTTGTCTGTAGACAAAACCATTACTTTCATGGAGCCAAAAATAAGACAACGGTACGAAAAGGATCCATCCCTGTTTACCGGTGAGGTTAAAGCCTTGGAACAAAAGCTAAAGAAAATTCCGATTGTGATTGTTGATGAAGTACAAAAAGTACCCGCAATTTTTGATTGCGCACAGGGGTTAATCGATCAAAAAAACGCTCAATTTATTTTCACCGGTTCTTCAGCCAGAAAATTAAAGCGTCACGATGTCAACTTACTACCTGGCCGTGTTGTCAGCATGCGACTGGATCCATTTACTGATAAAGAATATAAAATGACTCTTAAAGAACAATTATTGGATGGTTCTTTGCCGGGCATTGCTCAAATTCAATCTCAAGAGGATCGGGAAATCGATTTGCGATCCTACGTTGAAACATACTTGGAAGAAGAAATTCGGGCTGAGGCCCTTGTTAGAAATATCGGAAGTTTTTTGAGGTTTTTGGAATTCGCCGGACTTGAGTCGGGCAATATTATCAACTTTCATGGATTATCACGGGAGGTCGGTGTGAATCACACAACCATCACCTCTTATTTTGAAATTTTGGAAGATACCCTGATTGCTCATCGCATTGACCCAATCATAAAAAGTTCTACGCGCAAGAAATTGACAAAATCAAGTCGGTACTTGATTTTTGATCTGGGGGTGCGAAGACTATGTGCTGCAGAAGGAAGGATGTTGGGAAGAGAGCGACTCGGTTATCTATTTGAACAATATATCGGTTTGGAACTCATTCGCTATTCCCATCTTTCTTCCGGAAAAACGAAAATTCGTTTTTGGAGAGATCCAGACGGGCCGGAGGTCGATTGGGTTATAGAAAAAGACCGAAAGTATATTCCCATCGAAGTCAAATGGACCGATACCCCCTCCATGAGGGATGCCAAACACCTCAAGGTTTTTCTCGAAGAATACAAAGAAGCGACGAAGGGCTACATCGTTTGTCAAACGCCGTTTCCCGTACAAATTGACAAAAATATTCAGGCTATCTCATGGAAAGAGGTTCATCAATTGATTGAAGGGTAGAGTTAAGTCCTCTTCTTAAAAATCTTGGGCAGTAATGATAAAAGAATGACGAGCAGAAAGGGCCCCCATACTTGAACTTGCAGCCAAGTCGAGGGATCTGCAAAACTCAAATGCCGTCCGGCGGAACCCAAAGAGGTGTAAACAAATGTTCCGGGAAGCATTCCCAGAAGGGTTGCAAGCAGGTAATCCCGAAAAGAGACTTTTGTCAGGCCCAGGCCGAAATTCAAACCGTTGAACGGAAATAAAGGAACCAACCGTAAAATGAGGACGGAATAAAATCCGTTGTTGCCGATTTTTTCGTCCAGTCCATGAAGAGTTCCTTTGCCCTTGAGAATCTTTGTTACGGCATCCCGCCCCAAATAACGGGCAAGGAGAAAACTGATTATGGCTCCAATGCTGGCAGAGAGCCAGTTGATCAGTGTGCCCCACCAGGCACCAAATAAGAGACCACCACCAATCGTTAAAACCGATCCCGGAAGAGCAAAGACCGTGGCGGCAATGTAGATGAGTCCAAAGACAAGAGGAGCCAAAACACCTTGGGACCGAATCCATGCCTCCAAGGTAACAAAACCCTCTTTGGACAAATAATCCCGAACCGGCGTAAAAAAATAGAGCCCAAGAACACCGGAAATAAAAAGAATGAGGAGAAATCCTTTCTTCATATTATCCAAACCTCCATTGAAAATAACGCTTCAACCACTTTTTTGAACCATCGGTTAGTCGAGTGCGCTGATACGTATCGGCAATGCGTTTGCTTAACTCCGCCAGCGTTGGATACACATGAATCATCGAAGCTACTTTCTTTAATCCAATCTTTTGATGCATGGCCAGAGCCAACTCATGCAATAAATCCCCGGCATGTAATCCAACAAGTGTGACTCCTAAAATTTGATCTGCCCCCATTGAAGTGAGAACTTTGATAAAGCCTTCATCCTCCCTATCGCACACTGCCCTATCGAGATCTGTCATAGCGTAGGTGAAAACATCGACGGGAATATTTTTTTGTTTGGCCTCCGATTCGTTGATTCCCACGCGGGCCACTTCGGGTTCGGTAAACGTGCACCACGGCACAACACGATAATCGATTTTTGATTTTCCAGGAAATAAGGCGTTGCGAAGGATGAGCCTGGCCTGAAAATCGGCGGTATGGGTGAATTGATAAGGGCCAACAATATCGCCACAGGCATAAATGTGTTTGGCTGTCGTTTGGAGTGTTGCGTCTACTTTGATTCCCTTTTTGTCGTACTGAACCCCCGCTTTTTCCAAGCCGAGATCATTCACATTGGGGGCTCGTCCCACGGCCACAAGAATCTGGTCGAATGCGATTTTTCTTTTCTGTCCGTTCGGATCAGAAACAATCAAGCCACCATCGATTTGTTCAGCCTTGGTTTTAAGCAAAACGGTAAGCCCTTCCGCCTCAAATCTCTTTTTGACCAACTCGGACACTTCGGGGTCTTCACGAATCAACAGCCTATCGGCCATTTCAACAAGGGTGACTTTACTGCCAAGTCTCGCAAAGGTTTGCGCCAGTTCTGCCCCGATTGGGCCACCTCCCAAAACGATGAGGTTTTTCGGCAGCTCTTTTAACTGCCACACATTGTCGCTCGTCAGAGAGGGAATTTTGTCTAAACCGGGAATGGGAGGCACAAAGGGGGCGGCACCCGTAGCAATACAAAAACGTTTTGCCTCCAGGGTTTCCTTGCCGTTTGAAATTTGATTCGGAGAAATAAATTGGTATTCACCCAGATGGACGTCAACTCCGAGCGACGTGAATCTTTCGACGGAATCATGGTGAGCAAGTTTGGTTTGAACCTCGCGGACGGAGGCCAGAATTGAATCGAGTTTGATGTCAAACCGGTGCGGTTTCAATCCGAACCGCTCGGCGGTTTGCGCATCATGAATAATTTTTGCCGAGCGGATGATGGCCTTCGACGGCACACAGCCGGTGTTGAGGCAATCACCACCCATCTTGTGTTTTTCAATCAGCGCTACTTTGGCCCCCAAGCCCGCCGCACCAGCTGCGGCGACCAAACCGCCGGATCCAGCTCCAATTACAATCAGATGGTATTTCTTGGTTTGCATCAACGCTCCTTTAAATTTGTGCCACGATCAATTTCAAAACATCGCCCGTAATGTTTTTTTCCTGGATAATTTGAAACCCTTCCTTTTGCAGGGTGGCAAGCGTGTCTTGGGTAAAATCAACCCCAAACATGAAACGGGTGTAGGGAGTAACCATCTTTTGAATAAATCGCCGGACCGGTTTTTTCGACAACACATATTCAAGGAAATAAATTTTTCCGTCTTTTTTACAAATACGTTTTAATTCGCGTGCAGCTAGGACCGGTTGGTCCACCACACAACAGAGAAAGGTTGCTACAACAGCATCAAAGGTTCCGTCAGAAAAAGGGGTGTGATAAACACTCATCTTTTGGAGGTCGACATTTTTCCCGAGCGAGGAGGCCTTTGCCTTGGCGCGTTCCAACATTCCCGCACTTAAATCGATGCCGAAGACTTGCTGATTCTCCGGGTAAAAGGGAATGTTGGAGCCGGTGCCCACACCGGCATCCAAAATCTTGCCTGATAGGCCCTTCCAAATCCGTTGCCTGATCTTTCGATAGCGGAATCGCTCGAAGGGCCAATCGATCCAGTCATAGAATCTAGAAGTGCGGTCAAATTTTTTCTCTAAGTTTTCCATATACATTCTCCTGTCAAGGTCGTTTCAATCCAATTCATCATTTCCATCTGAGTTGGCATTTGCGAGTTTTGAAGTTCACTTTTTAGATTTGGAAGGTCCTCATAAACATCGACGTCTGTAAGCGTGGGCAGATAGGCCACTTCGCCATAGCTTTTGATTTTGGTCACCAATTCGTCACAGGTTGATGGCTGACTGTACGCAACGGAATTCCACACGTGTTGTGGCAAGGCTTTAGCCCCCCCAAAGAGATAAAAACCGCCATCACGCGCGGGACCGATGACAAATTTATTTTTGTCTTTCAAAAGATGATGCGTTTCTAAAAGCGCATCTTGAGACAATTGCGGCGCATCGGCACCAATCAGAATGACTCGACCGTGAACAAAATATAAAGTTGAATAAACATGGTGAAGCCTTTCTCCTAGATCACCATTACCTTGCCAGACGCGGTTAAAATCATTCCAGCGATGATCGCTAAGCCCCTGTTTTTCCGCCACGGCCCAATAGGGATACACCAAGGCCGGTGTTGATTGCCTGAAGGGAGACAATGTTTTTTGAATCGCTTCCAAACACAAATCATAAAATGCGAGTGCGGATTCTTTTCCAATCGTATCCGCCAACCGTGTTTTTAACGGAGTGATACCCGGCGTTTTGACGAACACGGCGATAGCGGTGGTCTGGTAGCGAAGTATGCGTTTCAGTGTTTCCCTTTCAAGGCGGGCTTGCCGGGTCCATAGCTTGTAATAGAGCCCTGTGGTATGAAACCAACCCTGTTCCTGATATTTGCGAGCGCTGGTTTTCAGGGTGGCCCCTGTTGATTTGAGAGGCACGCCGTGCTGATGCGCACGCCAAACAAACAAATGATCTTCGCCATAAGGGGCCTCTTCAGGAAAACCACCGATGCGTTCAAAATTAATTCTTGAAAGACAAAAGCCCTGATCGCCAAAAGGCAGCCCCATAAGCCGCGAGCGAATCCAACAACCGATTTCGTTGATCCACATTTGTGGTGGGCCATCGGGCAAAAAGCGCAGATTGAAATAATGAAGGGCGTGAGGGTTGTTGCTCAGAGACCTGAGCAACGCCTCCAGAGTGTTGTGAGAAAATCTCGAATCGGCATGCAGAAACCAGAGAAAATCACGCGTCGCTTTTTGCGCACCAATGTTGAGTTGCTTGGCGCGTGATGAACCCCGAACAACGATCAATTCCGCCTCTTTTTCAATCGGTCGAAGATCTTCCCAAAGTGCTTCCAGTTCATTTTCTTCTGGACCGACAGGAATGATGATCGAGATGTCTTTAAAAGTAATCATATTGCAACCTTTAACAGCACCCTTGGTTCGATGGCGGCTCAATGGAACCAACTGATCCTTTCGGGCCACAATCAAATAAGCCGTAGTGCGTTGATAAATCCCCTTCGACTCGGAAGTGCGGCGCGTATCGGGTCTGCGTCAGCATCGCCGCCGTGTTACTGCACACAAGCACGGGCCTTCCTTTTTCAAAAAGGTGATGATCATCCAGCGGGAAGGCCTGCGGACATTGGGGGATGGTCCCCAGGTAATAGGCTACCTGACCATAGTCCTCACAGCGATCCTCCAACTTTAGCTTGAAGGCCCGAACGGTCACCGAATAAAATGAAATGGCCCCCAGTTGATGTTCCAGTTCAGGATTTTCGATGGTGAGCTTTCTTTGTGTTACCACACGGTGGTCAAGGCACCCCACATCCATCATGAGCCTTCGAAAATCTTCGGTATACAAGGCTCCGCCAAGGCACTCGCCAACCAATGTCGGATCTTTTGCCAGATGTTGTGGTATTCTCCGGTCGGAAAAGATATCCGCGAAATAGAGTTCCCCGCCGGATTTCAGAACACGGAAGATTTCGGAAAAAACCTTCCGCTTTTCCGGTGAGAGATTGATGACACAATTGGAGACCACAACATCGATGGACCCTGTCTTGATTCCCAATCCCTCAAGGTCTTCGATATATCCATTTAAGAATTCTACATTGCTCTTGCAGTAAT
This sequence comes from Deltaproteobacteria bacterium RIFCSPHIGHO2_02_FULL_40_28, assembly GCA_001798135.1. Lineage (GTDB taxonomy): Bacteria > UBA10199 > UBA10199 > UBA10199 > 2-12-FULL-40-28 > 2-12-FULL-40-28. The sequence goes on from MGRJ01000025.1 coordinate 9,336, forward strand.
CGAAGGTTTGGGCGTGATAGTTGATGTGTTTTTTTGCGACCGCTAATTGTTCCGTCGTCATATCAACACCGATCACCTTGCCTTCCGGCCCCACGAGTTTGGAAAGGAGGAAGGTGTCTCGTCCCGTTCCGCAACCGAGATCCAAAACCGTTTTGCCCTCCAATACGGCAGGGATTGGCGAGCCGCATCCGTAAAATTTCTCCAATACCTCCGGATGAATCTGACTGAGGATCGGCTTCAGATGCGCGGGCATAGCATCTAGCGTACAACAGGCGTTGGTTTTTAAGTCCACATTGGTTTTGAGCGTCTTCCCATAATATTGTTTTACCGTTTCCAGGGCATGATGATTGTCTGTCATATCAGTTTTCCTCCACAAGATGATCCGGCCCCTGCCGTACAGCCAAAACAGTGATTGGCAAAGGCGATGGGGGTCTCAAAGATTTGATCGAAGGTTTCAATATCCCAAATGCTTGTTTGTGTCTTCCCCATAGGAATATCCAACATCTGATTAAAATCGCAATCGTAGATTTGTCCATCCCACCCGATGGAAATCAGGTTTCGGCACATGACGCTCGAAGCCGCAGTGACATTGAAAGTGTTCACGAGCAATGTCATGTATTCTTCATATTTATTTTCTCTGACCAATTGATCCAAAAATCGCTTGATCGGCATATTGGTAATCGTGAAGAGATGGTTGAATTCGATGCCGAAGAGTGCGCGCAGTTCTTTTTTGTAATCAAGTTCGAGCTTCTCTTGTGAGGGAGGCAAAAAAGCTCCCAGCGGATTGTACACCAGATCAAGTGTGAGTGCCAAAGCGTTCTTCCCGTAACCGAGCTTATTCAACAATTTCAAAGCGCGGATACTTTTATCAAAGACACCACTGCCTCGTTGTGCATCCACATTTTTCTTGGAATAACATGGGAGAGAGGCCACTACTTTCACCTGATGTTCTTTCAGAAAATAAGCGGTTTCCTCCTGACCCTTCTCGAAGAAGACCGTCAGATTACACCGGTCGATCACTTCCTTATTCCGTTGCCTGGTTGCTACAACCAGTGTGCGGAAATGAGGATTGAGTTCGGGCGCGCCGCCGGTGATATCAACCGTGTGAATGGTGGGCGATTGATCCAAGAGTTCGATCAGGCGATCAACCGTTTTCTTTTCCATGATTTCGGTCCGTTTGGGACCCGCCTCTACATGACAATGATGGCAGGCCTGGTTGCAGAGCTTGCCGACATTGATTTGCAAGATCTCCAACGGTTTGCGTGTAATGTCGATCCGATGTTTGACCAGCTTGTTTCCAAATGAAAATTGTGGATTCATTTGATTCCTTCTTACCCGAAGAACGAATTACGTGAGCGAAAAACGAAATTTGGCGCAGACAAATTTTTTGTGCGCCCAACTGGACGCTTTTAGAACCGCGTGCGCCGAGTTGGCGATTGTTGTTTAATTCGCTACCCGTTGGGTAGCGAATTATTTCCCCTTTAAAGCTTTGTGAATCTTCTTATTCGGTAAAAAATTTGATTTGGACACAACCGATCGTCCAAGTCTCTTTTCCAATTCACGCCTTGCTCCCCCTGCAATCTCACCACCTGCTTTAGCATCGTTTTTGAGTTTGGGCATTCCTTTTGAATCTTCATTTTTGTGAATTTCCGTTGTAGAACGTTCGCCCAACATTGTAAAAATGAGTTCAAAATCGTCCATGTGGTCACGCAGGTTCTCTCGTTTGAGGCCTTTGAGGTTTTTATACTCAGAGGGAGTGACACCAAAGGTGGCTTTTGAAACTTCTGCTGTCAGAATTTCGTAGTCTTTTTGTTCTTGTGCTCCGCGTTTTTGCCACTCGTCTGTGAGTTCCTCTCGAATGGCGATGCCACGCATACGTTTCTCGATCCAATCTTCGGGATAACCTTTGAGCTTGTAAAGCATTCGAGTACGCTTGGTAGCTAATTCAGGATTTTCAATTTCTTGCACATGCTCGTAACCGATTTTGGCCAGCCATCGTTTGAATGGCTCTGCTTTCGATGAAGGAATGGATTGGATAATGCGAAAAATACCTTCAGTATTGGCGCAATTGATCTTTTGCTTACCTCCACCTGTTTCCACAGAAAGGGGGGTGGCAATTTGCCCCCACCCTTTGGAAAGTTCAGGGTCGCGACGACGCATGTCTTTAATATAGCCCGTCGGCTGAACAGAGTCAGTCAGCACAGCCACAACATCTTCAATAACGAACCACCATTCGTCGTTATAAAGTGTTTTACGGATTTGTTTTCCTTTAAAAATTGCGATTTTTGTTTCCATTTTAATTTGGAAAGTCAACGACCTCATGGTTTAAAATTTGCGCGCCCGGACGGATTCGAACCGCCGACCCTCTGGTTCGAAGCCAGATGCTCTATCCAGCTGAGCTACGGGCGCTTTTAAAAATATAAAACTTTACCTTCATAAATCCTTGGAAGGGTGATGGCAAGTTTTTTAAAGTTAAAGTGCTGTTGCGGGAAGGCCTTTGGTGGAGATGCCGGTGATGATTAAGTTTTTACACTAGATGACCAAGCGGCACAATCCGCATTTCTTTGCCAAGTAAACGATCGGTTTTACCCTGATGTATAAACAAACAGCGGGCACTGCTATAATTTGCAATAAAGCTTTGGGCACTTGCCAACTCATGTCTACCAGGCACTTCATCCAACATGGGAATAAAACCCAAAATGCCCTGTTTCGTGCGCAGTGCAAGAGGGACAAAAGCCCCCCCACGGTTACGAAACTGGAATAATGTTCCCTGCAATTCGGGCCGATACACCCATTGTTGTCTTATAAATGAAAACAAGAATCTGGTCATATTTTTCAGCGGCTCTCGATTCTCACCGGTAAGGTGACTCGCCTCGCCCTGATCCTCAAAAAATAATACAGGACGCTGACGTGTACCTTCTGTTGCCACAATTCTAATGACAAACATGGATTCCAAAGCCGAGATCAGCCGACGCAATGCTGGTACTGAAATATGGGTTGCACGCGACACCTCTGTTAGTTCGATTGGTTCTGCCTGCCGTGCTGCAAAAACCGATAAAAGATTTCTGAGCACGCGAAAATCAAGACTGGTTTGAATGAGGAGTCGAAGATCCCGCTCGAGTAAAGTCTCGATTTGAGTTTCGAAGCGCTGACGTCTTACGGCAGTATCTCTCACTGCAAAAATGCCGGGTAATCCACCCTGATTCAAAGCCAGCAAAAAAGTTTTTTCAGAGAAATAAGAAGCCATTGAGAGCTGGCAACTCATATCCTTTGAGGATAAAAGACGTGGCACAGCATTGGGGAGAGGGGCCGAATGAGACTCGCTTAAATCCATTGGCAAAAGTTCCCAGTTAACAATACGCCCCGTAAGTGATTCACGTATCGCCTTTCGGCTGGAAAATCGTACCGATCCTGTGAGCAAAAATTGACCCGGTTTTTTATGGGTTCTAACCCATTCTTTGAGTGCCGGAAATATTGGTGGTGCAAGCTGACATTCATCAATCACGAGTGGCTGCCCTGCGTTGGAACGAATTAAGGCCTCGGGCGAGTACAAGCCCTGATCCAATATTTCTTTGCGATCGAAAGTTAAATAATTCTGCGCAAGGCCTTCACAAAGCGTTGTTTTACCCACCTGACGATGGCCAAAAAGACCAACGATGGAACTAAAACGAAGTGACTTAACGAGCAATCCCTGCAAGTTGCGTTTTCGTATATGTGGCATAAACTCAGTATAGCAGACACCTGTCAAAACGCAATACCTATATTCCATATTGACAGATATAAAAAGAGTAGCTCTTCAATTTCCAACCGTAAAAAAAGTAATTATTTATCTTAATGGGGAAAAAGTAGATTTATAGCCTGAGCTGAATACTCATCCTCAAGAAATTTATATCGGACGTTCAAAACCAAAAGCCAGTTTAATAATCTCCTCAAGAATATCTTCTTCCATGATTGTCTCATAGATTCCATGTACTTTTCCCCTATTGGATAAAGAACATGCCCATCCCCTAATGATATTCCTCCGTCAGCCTGTGGCTCAATTTTAACCGAATACCCGTGCTTCCAATCTTCCAGAGTTTTCGTTTCTTTCAAGATCAAATTACCTTGTTGATAAATTCGTTGTACTGGAACGGGTATATTTTCACGAGGTTTTACTGGATCATTTAAAATTTGTGTCCTGACGAAACGGCACAGTCGGAATAAAGCTAAAGGCCCTCCATAGTGGCGCCAATCAAACTCCTTGCCGTGTAAATCTGCTGTATCCAGAGTAATAGTTTTATCAACGGAAAAGACTTTGTTTCGACAGTTTCCAAGAGTTTTCCTATACCGCATGATTTTCTTCAAAATCCAGCACTAAAGATTTTTTTAAGGCTCTGGCAATTTTTTGCAACATGCTGAGTGAGTGCCCGTCATAATCCGCATCCTCCAAACGAGAAATAACAGACTGCTTGGTGCCAATCAGTGATGCCAATTGAGATTGTGTCAACCCTGCCGCTTCACGTGTTTCACGAATTAGACAAGCAATTTGAAAGTTCAGTTTTTCTTCTTCATAGGCTTTTTTAAGAGATGGTTTTTTTTCGGCACGCCGCTTTAGAATCTGAATTGCATTTTTAGTTTTCATGTCATTCTCCTTCGTAAATATGAACTTTTGGTTTCGTCTCACACAAAACTTTATTTTTTATGGCCTGCTCAATTTCTTTTGGAGGCACGATATCTTCCTTGGTAAATCCATGCGACAAAACAACGGCGGCTCGACCCTGAAAAAAATACAAAATCCGATAATTTACCGACTGATGACGCCAACGTAGTTCGTAAATTCCGTCACATAAATAATCTGCATGAGGTCTGCGCATTTCATGGCCACATAATGCCAGCTCTTCAATGCGTACCAAAGCTTTGGCTTCGATTTTGTCGGGCAATTTATCGAGCCATTCCAGCACAGGAACTTTTCCCTTTTCGTCTTTAAAGAAAACAACACTAATCTTCGGCATATTCTATTATACCAAAATTGTGATAATTTGCAAATTCTTTTTTGGCAGCATTTGCTTTAGGCAGAAATCAATTGAACAATTGATTCTGAAAAACGTCACCAACAACAGGCAACCATCACCGATAGTAACTGTGCGCCCGGACGGATTCGAACCGCCGACCCTCTGGTTCGAAGCCAGATGCTCTATTCAGTTGAACTACGGGCGCAATGGGGTGGATGATGGGACTCGAACCCACAACGCCTGGAATCACAATCCAGTACTCTACCATTGAGCTACATCCACCATGAGAAAATGAGGAAGATTTAAACAACCCGCTGCCTTTTGTAAAGTTTAAAGCATGAGTGGTGTGATAGCAACTTTTAAGGCTTATTTCCGATAAAAAAACACTTTTTGGTAAAATATGGATTTAAGAATACAATACAGACAATTTCTGGAACTTTTAGAAGAAGCCAGGATTATTCCAACCGGAGCCAATCCAGCAACGATTATCCTTCCAGAAAATGAAGTTCTTTTGCGAAGGTTGGGAGCATTTGGAATTCCTCCCTTAACCTTCACACATCTTATTGAACAAGCCGAAGCTTTTCGTCGGGACCAAGCAACGCTACGCAAAGTTCTCCAAGAACGCACCGTACTCATGCCCCCAGGAATGGAGGCGCTGCTAGCCGCAAAACCAACAACACCGGAAATTCTGCAAGCAGTCAGCCAGCACTTAGAGCCCTGGGAAGCCATGGTAAATCAAGCTAGCACGATCAACTGGAACAAGCTCGATCGTATTCCTTTGGCCCTGTTGGGAATGCGCGTTCTGGCATACCGACGTTTTGCCGACGAAAGTAAAAGAACCGATTTAAGTCTTACTGCCCGCATGGTTCATTTAACCTTTGTGCGTCACTCTGAACCTTTCACCAGGGATGAACCGGGGCAAAAAATTGTGGAAATAAGTAAACCCTTTTTCCGAACACAAATTATTCGTTTGGCCGAGGCTTTAAAAAGGCCTGTTCCAGACTTAACCGATGCGCACTTGGATGCACAAATTTTTCCACTGCAGGTGGCTGGTCTTGCCTTAGAAGGCCTAGCAGAAGATCGCGCCTTTTTGGCCAAGGCCCGCGTTTCAGCACCTGCCAAAGCCCTGCCCTTGCTACAAAGATTAGCCACCGATGCCCTACAAGTGGGTAAAATTATCAATGCTCCCTTTCCACACCGCACAGATCACACCGGAGAAATTGGGGATTTACACCAAAGGCTACAAATTTTGCAACGCGCCATTGCTACTGAAGTAGGGGCCGCTACAAGAGCTGCTCCTGCAGCGCCACCACCTCCTCCTACACCACCACCTTCAGCCCCTGCAGTTCCGGCCATGAATCTCACTCAAATGGCACGGGAGGCACAATTACTCTTAGATGTGGTTAATCATTTTCCACCTCCTATCAATCAACCCATAGCTAACGATTTGGAAATTTTTAATGAACCTTTAAATGATTATTATGAACACCATCGGGATCATGGCCTTCCTCAGCTAGCCTTGGCTAGCCTTGAGCCAAGACGGCTTGGTATTTATGCGGAATATCGTCTTTCAAGAACTGCATACACTCCAACAATAGAGGACAGATTTCATCAAGCAGCCATTCGCATCACCAAAAGAACAGGCCTACCCTACACCTGGCGTGAACTCGATGAGTTTGCCACCATAGGCCTTATGCCCATCACTTTTGAACTCGTTCTTATGGATATCACAACTCACTTAGATCTTTTTCCACCTGTTACAGATCAAAACCGCGCTCAAGCTACGGCTGTTTTAAGAAAAATGGAAACTGTTTTAGATGTACTTGATCGGTACGACCAAGCTATTAGGGCCGCAGGGGGTATTCGTTTAGACCGAGGGTCTCGTTTAATGCAAACAACTGCTGAAATAAGAGCCCGCATTAAAGCATTAACCAAGCCTCCACAACAAGCCCCGGTAAGACAAGCTCCATCTGCTCAAGCCTCAGCAGCACGAACACGAGTAACCAGACACCTGAATACACTTGTGCCCCTTATACGAGAGGGAACTAGATTATTTCAAAATCCCAGCTTTGTAGCAGGAATGGCTACCTTTATGGAGCCTACAACAAACTATGTTGATGTGATAACTGAGCAACAACGTGGTGAAGCCTGTATTTTACATGGGCGTTTGATGCTGGCTTTAATTACTCAGTTTCAAGATACACTTTCTGCTCCTGATGCAACCCTACAAGATACTCTTCACAGAACAACAATGGGCACAACAATGGTAGCCCGTGGATTAGAAATACCGTTTACTCCTCCTACTTCTGCTGAATCAAGAGCCGCAGGCGTTCCCCTCATAATTGCGGAGCTTGCTCTCTTAGGATTAAGAGAAGATTTACAAACTCTTGAAGCTGTGCCTCCCGCAACACATCCTGCCAATTTACCACAAACTTTAATCGTATTAACTCGCCTTACAGAAACAGCAGGTGCAATCAACGCCCTTCTTGAAGTTAATTTTCCTAACCGGGCACGGCATACCAAACGCATCAGAGACCTGGCTCTTGAAGTCACACAATTTCGAGCACAAGTGATGAGAGTGTATGCACAAACCGAAGCAAATGATACAGCAGGGTCAGAAGCCAGTAAAGCAGCGCCAGCTACTCTCAAAGATTTAGTTGAGGCAGCAAAAAGCATACCCGGACTTTTAAAACCAGCAGCACCCCGTAGAACTGTTGTGCCAGCTTTTCCTCCCAGCCCTCCACTACAAATGCCCATCATCACGCTTGCCCAACTTTTACGAAAGGCTGGTAACAACGAAGATTTAGGTTGGTGGATTGATTTGACCGGGGATTTAGATGCCACTGAAACTTTTGCCATAAACCAATGGTTGATTGAACACCCAGATTTTATAGCAAATGTGCGTAGTGCCTTAGCTGAACATGATGAGATTGATTGGGCGCCGATAGAAGACGCTTTAGTGGAACATGTTGCAGGTTATGAAAGAATAGATGCCTCTGAGGATCGCACTGCTCATCGAAGAGCCATGTCTGCAAAATTTAAGGAAGCAAAAAAAACTGCAAGAGTAGCACGTACGATTTTTGAAGCTTAAAAAAACTTGCCATCACCTTCTAAGGGATTTATTAAGGAAGCTCCTGGTTTTCATAAGGCTGCCGAAAATGCTTTAGATGCAAGGCGCCCATGAGGGGCCGAGTGAGACGTACTTATGATGGTACGTCGCAGCGAGTGACCCGAAATGGGCAACGCAGCAGATAAGCATTTACGACAGCCTTTAAAGCGCCCGTAGCTCATCTGGATAGAGCACAAGCCTTCTAAGCTTGGGGTAGCAGGTTCGAGTCCTGCCGGGCGCGCAAATTTTGTCCCGTTGGTCCAAAATTTCGTTTATCGTGTATCGAGTATCGTATATCGGGAAGGCAAAAATCTTCGTTTTGAACCTCCCCCGATTTGATGGACACTTTGTTAAGCGATATAGTGCTTACAAAGGAGTAGAGTATGGAAAGAAAGAAACGCATA
>MGRJ01000026.1:0-49689 GCA_001798135.1 Deltaproteobacteria bacterium RIFCSPHIGHO2_02_FULL_40_28
ATAATCATACACCTCGTAAGTGCCTCGGTTATTTAACACCTGCCGAGGTCTTTATTAACCAGGTGTTGCACTTCAAATGTGAATCCACCCACCCGCTTTCGCGGGGATGACAAAGTCAGACAATCAAGTTTTTTGTATTTTAATTGCCTTTAATGCCTCTTGGATGTGTTTTGTGACATTAAGTTGAGAAGAAAAAATATGACGCACCACTCCATTTTTATCAACTACATAGGTTACCCGCCCAGGCAGTAATCCCATGGTTTTGGGGACTCCAAATAATTTTCTAACGCCTCCTTCAACATCCGCTAAAATAGGAAAGGGAAGTTTATGGTGTGACGCAAAGTTTTGGTGAGAGCTAACCGAATCGGAGCTAATCCCTAAAATTTCTACTCCCTCGTTTTGAAAATCTTCGTAGTGATCACGAAAACTACAAGCTTGTTTGGTACAACCAGGAGTTTCATCCTTAGGATAAAAATAAATAACAAGCGCCTTTTTTCCACGATAATCCTGGGGTGAAATGTTTTTCCCTAATTGAGAGGGAAGTGAAAAGTCAGGGACTAAATTACCCACTTTTATTGTTTCGGTCATAAGATTCTATCTTTTTTTTCCTTCAAATCTTCCAATTTTTAAATAATATCCGATGTTGGCATTTTTATTGATAACGGGATCAATAAGACCTTTTTGTGAGGTAAGAATAGTTTGTACACCAGGGCCATGACCAGCTAACGTTGAATCTCCATGAACAACTACAGCAATCGAAACAGCTCCTTTTTTGTAAGACCAACCATAAGTTGATTGATGGTCGATAATGGCTACCAAATCTCCATAACGCAGTTTTTCTAATTGAAGTTTTTTCACCACACCAGGGTCACTGGTTTGAATATCGTAATCTCCTTTGAAAGAATCGTTATGCCCTAACCCAGAGCCCATGAGTTCTGCAGGAACACAGGCTACAACCGGAACTTTTAACTGGGAACCAGAAGTTTTTGTGGGAATTTTATGAAGAAGTTTGGGGTCTAGTCCAGATGCAAAAATATCCGGATAATCCAGTAATTTAAGCCCTTGGCCAACACCTGTAATCATGATTTTATCATCGTAGGAAAGTTTTTCTAAAACATTTTGAGGGAAATCGATAATCACATGTTCTACTCCCCCATGATGTCCAGTCACAATTCCTTTCTTGCCCTTAGCTAAACCAGAAAGAATGGTGGCTTGGTTTCCAATGCAGCTGTAAATATTAAAACCCGAATTAGGATTACCAGTTCGTTTATCCGAAAAACTGCCTGCGATGCAAGAAACACCTGGCTCTAAATGGTCTCCAACAAATTTGTAGACTGAATCTCCAACGCGGATATTTAATGTAATGCCCCCCACGCATGGGAGCATCATACCCCGGCCAGTGCGATCAACCTCCCAGCCAAAGGCCAAGGGTGGAATAACACTTCCTTGAAGTTTTAATTGAGCAAGTTGATTTTGATTTGTTTTAAGAGCCATTATTTTTTTATAAGGATAACTATCATACCTAAACAAAAATCTTGCAAGCCCGTTTTAGAATGGTTAATTACGGCGTGATAGTTATATTTAATGCGCCCGTAGCTCAGCTGGATAGAGTACCTGACTACGAATCAGGTGGTCGCGTGTTCGAATCACGCCGGGCGCACAAATTTTGTCCCTTCGGTCCAAAATTTCGTTTATCGTGTATCGAGTATCGTATATCGGGCAGGCAATAAACCTCGTTTTGAGGGGACAAAATTTGTTCCGATACACGATATACGATACACGGGGTTGTTATGTTTGATTTTGAAAATCTAGATGTTTATAAACTCGCTATTATCGCCAAGGTGCTCACGAATTTGGTGAAATCGGTGGAAGGGTTGAATCAAGAAAAATGAATGAAAAACAGAAGATTGATTTTTATGAAACTTCACATTGTCATGCATGAAAGTTTCGAAACCCCTGCAGCCATTGAGGTTTGGGCGCACAAAAATAAATACGTACTTACATACACACGTCTTTACCAGGGTGATCAATTTCCGCAACATTGTGATTTTGACTTTCTCATTGTAATGGGAGGTCCACAGTCTCCAGTGACAACTATTGATCAATGTGCCCACTTTAATGTTCAACAAGAAATTCGTTTTATCCAAATGGCTATTGAACAAAATAAAATTCTCCTCGGAGTTTGTCTTGGTGCCCAGTTGATAGGAGAAGCTTTGGGAGCCAAATTTGCTCATAGCCCAAACAGAGAAATCGGCGTTTTTGAAATCACATTAACAGAAGCAGGTAAACGTGATCCGATTTTTTCAACTTTTCCATCAAAATTTCCTGTGGGGCATTGGCATGGTGATATGCCTGGATTAACAGCAGAATCCAAGGTTTTAGCTACAAGTGAAGGATGTTCACGACAGATTATTAAATATCAACCACATATTTATGGGTTTCAGTGTCACTTTGAATTTACGTTGAAAGCCATGGAAGGCATGATTTACAATTGTGCCCCTGAATTAGAAGAATATAAACATTTACCTTATGTACAAAATACGCAGCAGCTTAGAAAACATGATTATTCGGATATGAATAAATTGTTGTTTAAGTTTCTAGACTCTATGGTGTAGTGGATTATATGCAGGAAAGTATGGGAACATCATGAAGCAACCCTACATCACATGATAAAAATCATAGAAAAAGATTTTTCCCAAACAGCCAAGGATCCCATTTGTGGTATGGTTGTTCAAAAAAACTCTGCATTAAAAACAGAGCAGGCAGGGAGAATTTATTATTTTTGCAGTCAAAACTGCCAAAAAACTTTTGAATCTCCAGAGCAAGAACTAAAATCCATGAAAAAAAGGGTGGCTCTTGTTCTTACAGGAGTTTTAGCCCTAGCTCTTTTGCGGGCCAGTGCCTTTTTATTTTTAGCTACAGGGGCCATGGTGATGAGCTGGGCTCCCATTCCACAACTTCCTTGGTTTACCTGGGGCATTTGGCTTTTTATTTTGGTAACTCCCGTGCAATTTATTGGAGGTTGGGGTTTTTATCAGGGAGCATGGAATGCTCTTAAAAAAAAATCTGTCAACATGGATTTACTTATCGCCTTGGGAACCAGTGTTGCCTACATTTATAGCGTGATTGTTATTTTTGTTCCTGATATTTTACCTGTTAAAGTTGAAGAACGGGATGTTTATTTTGAAGTATCTGCCGTTATTATTGCCTTTGTTCTTTTGGGTAAGTACATGGAAGAACTGATCAAGAAAAAATCTTCAGCCGCTATCAGGCGTTTGATGGATTTAAAACCTGCCATGGCTCGTGTGATCAGAAATGGCATTGAAATGGAAATTTCTGCCGAACAAGTTATGGTTGGTGAAATTTTAATCATTAAGCCTGGAGAAAAAATTCCAACAGATGGAATTGTTATCGAAGGATCATCCCTGGTGAATGAGTCGATGTTAACAGGTGAATCCATGCCTGTTGAAAAAAAGAAAGACGCCACAGTGATTGGAGCTACAATCAATCAAAATGGTTTGCTTAAAATGAAAGCAACTCGTGTGGGATCAGAAACCACTTTGGCTCAAATTATTAAGCTTGTAGAACAGGCACAAACAACCAGCGCTCCCATTCAACGTTTGGCAGATCAAGTTACTGGTTATTTTGTTCCCATTGTTGTCATCACAGCTTTTTTATCATTTGGGTTATGGTGGGTTTTTGGAAATTTTCCCCAAGGACTTCTCTCTTTTATTGCGGTTCTTATCATCGCTTGCCCTTGTGCTCTTGGGATTGCAACCCCAGCTGCATTGATGGTGGGTGTTGGTAAGGGTGCAGAAGTGGGAATTTTAATTCGTGGTGGAGATGTTTTAGAACGAGCTCAGAAATTAACTACTATTGTTTTTGATAAAACGGGCACACTCACAGTAGGAAAACCAACTCTTACCGACCTTATTTCTTTTTCTTCTTTTACCGATACACACATTCTTGAATTAGCTGCTGTTTTGGAGTCTGGCTCTGAACACCCCATAGCATTGGCTATTGTAAAAGAAGCTTTGAGTAGGGGCGTATTGCAATCTGCCCCTACTTTAGAAAAATTTGAAGCTGTTCCAGGGCATGGAATTCGAGGTGATGTTGGAGGAAAAAAAGTCCTCATGGGCAATCGACGTTTGTTTCAGCAGGAAGGAATTTTATCAACACAAGCCGAAGAAGTGATGCAAAAACTTGAATCGATGGGTAAAACAGTTCTCTTAGTGGGAGTACATGGAGCTTTAGTAGGGATTATTGCAGTAGCCGACACTTTAAAACCAGAAGCCAAGGAAGCAATTGCCCTTCTTAAGAAAGAAAAAGTTGAAGTGATTCTTTTAAGCGGGGACAACAAACGGTGTGCCAAACATGTTGGCCATGAGCTTGGAATCGAAAAAATCATGGCCGAAGTTTTGCCAGGGGATAAGGCCAGCATCATTCAAAATTTGCAAAATGCAGGTCAGGTTGTAGCCATGGTAGGAGATGGTGTTAATGATGCCCCAGCCTTGGCCACAGCAGATATTGGAATTGCTATTGGTTCTGGTTCTGATGTGGCTAAAGAGACGGGGGGAATTATTCTCATTAAGAGTGATGTAAGAGACGTGGTAACGAGTATTCTTTTATCTCGAGCAACCATGAAAAAAATCAGGCAAAATCTTTTCTGGGCTTTTATTTATAATTCTGTTGGGGTGCCCGTAGCCGCTGTAGGTTTTTTAAATCCCATGATTGCTGCAGCTGCCATGGCGTTGAGTTCACTTTCAGTGATTATCAATTCGGCTTTACTCAAACGTTTTAAGGTGAAAACAATCATGGTATGATAAAAGGAAAAACAAGATTTTATGCAATCACAAGATGATTATGAAGCCTACCGGGCCCTTTTTCGATATTCAAGTCTCGGTATTATTATTTCTAATAGTGAGGGAGTTATTGAGCAAATTAATCCCTTTGCAAATGATTTGTTTGGATATGAAGATAACGAACTTATAGGCCAGAAAATTGAAGTACTTCTTCCCCAAAGATTTAAAGGGGGGCATGTTCAACGTAGATCTGATTATAACGCAAATCCAAAAGCAAGAGCCATAGGTATTGGAATGGATCTTTTGGCTTTAAAAAAGAATGGAACTGAATTTCCTGTTGAAATCAGTTTGGCTCATTATGAAGCCAATGGCAAAACACAGATTATGAGTTTTATTACTGATATTACAGAGCGTAAAAAAACAATGGAAGAATTGAAAAAATTGAATGTTGAACTCGAAAAGAAAGTAAGTGAACGAACCATCGAGTTGTCCGAGGCCATTATGGAATTACAACATACTAACGAGCATTTAAACTATGAAATGGAACAAAGAAAAAAAGCAGAAGAAGAACTGTGGGCTGCTTTTGAGAAAGAAAAAGAATTAAGTGAACTTAAATCCCGGTTTGTTTCTATGGCCTCACATGAATTTCGTACTCCACTTTCTGGAATTTTAAGCTCAGTTTCTTTGATTGCGAAGTATCAGAGTGCGTCTGATGAAGACAAACGAAATCGCCATATTCAAACCATTAAAACATCGGTTCAACATCTCACCAATATTTTAAACGATTTTCTTTCGCTTGATAAATTAGAAGAAGGGAAAATCAAATGCTATCCTAGTGTTTTTTCAATTGTTGATTTTACCAAGGAATTAGTGGATGAAATGCATGCTCTTTTCAACCAAGATAATCGTATTGTCTATGAACATCAAGGAGATGTGGTTTTGATAAGCTTAGATAAAGATATGCTTCGAAATGTATTGATTAACCTTTTGTCTAATGCCATGAAATATTCAAAGGCGACCACGAAGATTAATTTTATCACAGAGGTAAGAAATGAAAAATTAACAATAACCATTCAGGATTATGGTATTGGAATCCCAGAAGCAGAGCAAAAACATCTTTTTGAAAGATTTTTTCGCGCTCAAAATGTCTTAAATGTTCCGGGAACAGGACTGGGACTTAATATTGTTAAAAGATATCTGGATTTAATGGAAGGCTCTATGGATTTTAAAAGCCGAGAAAATGAGGGAACCACCTTTACCATTGTCTTTCCTCAACGGAGTTAAAAATATGAAAAAGATTTTACTGATTGAAGATGATACTGTAATGCGGGAAAACACAGCAGAAATTTTGGAACTTGCTCAGTATCAGGTAACCACTGCCATCAATGGGAAAAAAGGTGTTCAAATTGCAAAAGAACTCCATCCAGATCTTATTATTTGTGACATCATGATGCCAGAACTTGATGGCTATGGGGTTTTGCATGTTTTATCTAAAGATCCTGCCTTAGCTTCTATTCCTTTTATTTTTCTAACTGCGAAAGTAGAAAAAAGCGAGCTTAGAAAAGGGATGGATTTAGGTGCTGATGATTATCTCACCAAACCTTTTGAAGAAACCGAACTTTTAAATGCCATTGAAGCCAGGTTTAAAAAAAATACCCTGCTTAAAAAAGAATTTGCTCGCAATATAAAAGGATTAAACCAGTTTTTAAATGAAGCAAGTGGATTAAAAGTATTGGATAGTCTTACTCATGATAGGCCAATTGTTCATTATAAGAAAAAAGAAATCATTTTTCATGAAGGAGATGTTCCCCAACATCTCTTTTTTTTAAATGCAGGAAAGGTTAAAACCTATAAATCTCATGATGATGATGGAAAAGAATACGTAACCCATGTTTACAAACAGGGCGAGTTTTTTGGATATATTCCCTTGCTTGAGCAAGCTAACTACTCTCATTCTGCCATTGTTTTAGAAGAATGTGAAATTTGTCACATCCCCAAAGGAGATTTTTTATCCCTCGTTACTAAAAATCGGGATGTAGCCGTTAAATTTATTAAAATGCTTTCTAATAATGTCACTGAAAGAGAGAAACAACTTTTAAGTTTAGCCTATGATACAGTTCACAAGAGAGTGGCAGAAGCTCTTTTACTTTTAATGCAGCGTTATCAGGAACCAGGAAGAAAGCGCGTGTGTATACCCATCAGTCGTGAAAGTTTAGCAGGAATGGTAGGCACTGCCACCGAGACGGTGATTCGCAGTTTAAGCGAATTTAAACTAGATAAGTTCATTGAGATTGAAGGTCGTGATATTGTTATTTTGAATGCCGAAGGACTCAAAGAAGTTTAATTAACCAAAACTGATTTAAATCAGGTTTTTTCCTTACTTTTGTCATTTTTTGTTTTATCTCATTCTTTTATCCTGAAAATTATGCAAATTATATTGATTCCTACAGATTTTTCTGTAGTGTCGCAGAATGCCATCGAATGGGCCTTAACTTTTTTCAAAAATCAAGAAGGGGGTTACCGAGTTTTATTGCTTAATACCTATCTTGTTCCTTCCTTGCCGGCTCATCAGCTTATTACTATGCATGATGAACTCAGAAAAAAATCAATAGAAGGGCTTGAGCATCAACTACAGCTGGTTACAGAAGCAAATAGACAAAAAAAAGCCTCATTTGAAATTCTTTCTCATATGGGGGCATTAGAAAATGTAATGGCACACATTGTGCAAACCCAACATGTTGATTGTATTGTGATGGGAATGAGCCACACTCAAAACAAGAAGGAAATATTAGAAAAAAACTGTGTTTGTGTTTTAAATCGCCTGCAATGCCCCATCCTCATAGTGCCCGCCTAGTGTTTGTTACCCATTTCTTTACAGAAAGCTTGTTTTCACTTATTGTTTTAAAATGTCTTCTTTTCGGAAGCATTCTATTCTAGCCAGTATTGCTGTTTTTGGATCTCGACTTGCCGGGCTTGTGAGAGAAGTAATTTTTGCTTTTCTTTTTGGGGCACAGCCCGCTCTTGATGCTTTTATTACTGCTTTTCGCATTCCCAACCTTTTACGTGATCTTTTCGCAGAAGGGGCTTTGTCTCAGGCCTTTGTCACTGTTTTTTCCCAAAAGATGCAAACAGAAAATGATGCAAAAGCCTGGGATTTAGCCAATCGAATTTTTGGAGTTTTAATTTTAGTTCTCACTATTTTTGTGGCTTTGGGAATTATTTTTTCACCTTTTATTGTCAGTGGCATTGCCACTGGTTTTGAAGGTGAAAAATTGCAACTCACCATACTACTCAATCGAATTTTATTTCCCTTTATTTTGGTTGTATCCATGGCGGCCTTAGCCATGGGGATGCTCAATGCCAGGGGAAGGTTTGGTCTTCCTCAATCAGCTTCTACTTTTTTTAACATAAGCTCAATCATTACAGGAGTAGGTTTAGCCTATTGTTTTGCACCTCATTTTATAGGAGGAATGGCCAAGTATCTTTTTGGAATGAGTTCAAAACCAGTGGTTACTTGGGAAGAAGCTAGGTTAGCCATTGTGGGAATGGCTTGTGGCGCCCTCATTGGAGGGTTTGTTCAGTGGTTTGTTTTAATGCCTTCCTTGAAAAAAATGGGGTTTCATTTTCACCCCAGCCTCGATTGGAAAAATCCAGATGTAAAAAAAGTTTTTAAATTAATGGTGCCTGCTATTATTGGAGGAGCTGCAGTTCAAATTAATGTGCTCATCAATACTAATTTTGCCAGTTTTTTGAGTGATGGTTCTATTTCTTGGCTTAATTATGCTTTTCGTTTGATGCAATTTCCATTGGGTTTATTTGGTGTTTCTGTTGCCTTGGCTATGACTCCTGCTTATTCAAGAGAGCATGCTAAAAATGATGATGACGCAAAAAATAAAATTTTGTCTGATTCGATCCGGATGATTATTTACCTTTGCGTTCCTGCAACCCTGGGATTAATTCTTTTTGCAAAACCCATTATGGCTCTTATTTATCAATATGGGCAGTTTAGCGCATTTGATACAGAGCAATCAGCTTATGCCCTTCAGGCCTATGCGGTAGGGCTTACCTTTTATTCATTAATTAAAGTGTATCAGCCAGCTTTTTTAGCTTTAGGACGGGCCAAGATTTTGATGGGTGTGTCTTTATTTTCAATTGCAAGTAATATTATTTTAAATTCTTTTTTTGTTTTTTATTTTCATTTGGGTCATTGGGGCCTGGCTTTGGGAACATCAATTGTTGCCGGAATTAATTGGATTTTATTGGCACGTAAATATCGTCATGTAACTTTAGTAAGTTCAAAAGGTATGTTTTCTTTTTTATTTAAGGTTTTTTTCTCTGCTTCTTTTGCTATTGGGGGCATTTATTTTTTATTGAATGACTTTATCACTCGGGCCCCGATGGTTCTTTTTCCTATTGTATTTGCGGGGGTTATTTATATTTTAATAACCATGAAGTTAAATATCGAGGAAGCACTTCTTTTGAAAAAATTTATTCTCAGGAAGAAGGCTGGACTGTTCCAGAAATAATAGTTGGTAATTGGGGTTTAAGATTTTTATCTATCAGCGGATTATAAATGCCATCATGATTTTCCGTGATTGAGCGGAAAATGAAATTTCGGTAGTCAAATCCGAAATTTCATGCTATCTTTAATCCTTATGAAAAGGAGTAATTTTTTTAAGTTCATTCAGAAGGGGTTTTCGGTTCACCCCATGGTTGCTCTTTTGGGGCCTCGTCAGTGTGGTAAAACCACAATGGCACGACATTATATTGCAGAAAATAAAAAACAATATAAAGACATCCATTTTTTTGATTTAGAAGACCCATTTAGTTTTGACCAACTTACCAAAAACCCAAAGCTTATTCTAGAATCACTTTCAGGATTAGTTGTGTTAGATGAAATTCAGAGGGTTCCAGAACTTTTTCCTGTTTTACGAGTGCTGGTCGATCGACCGAAAAGTAGGACTAAATTTTTGATTTTGGGAAGTGCTTCACGGGATTTAATTGAAAAAAGTTCCGAGACACTTGCTGGCCGGATTACATATGTGGAAGTTACCCCTTTTAGTATGAGTGAAACGGGTATCAAAAATTGGGAAACTTTGTGGATACGAGGTGGTTTCCCGCGTTCGTATTTGGCAAAGAACCAAGAAACAAGTTGTCATTGGCGGGAAGAATATATACGTACTTTTTTAGAGAGAGATATACCTCAATTGGGCATACAAGTGCCTGCCAATACCATTCGCCGTTTTTGGATGATGCTAGCCCACTATCACGGTCAAATTGCCAATTTGTCTGAAATAGGAAAGTCACTTGATTTGTCGGATAAAACGGTTCGTCGCTATCTCGATATTCTTAATGGAACATTTATGGTTCGTATTCTTTCCCCTTGGTTTGAAAATATTGGGAAAAGACAGGTAAAACGTCCAAAAATTTTTTTTCGGGACTCGGGCCTTTTTCATCAACTCATGGGGTTCAAAAACAAAAAAGACCTCTTTTATCACCCAAAACTTGGCGCTTCATGGGAAGGATTTGTATTGGAAGAAGTAATTCGTTTTAAGAAAGCCAGGCCCGAAGAATGTTTTTTTTGGAATGTACACGAACAAATGGAACTAGATCTTGTAGTTATTAAAAATGGAAAGCGATTTGGCTACGAGGTAAAATATACACAAACACCACAAATAAAACCTTCGCATCAAAAAATTATCGAGCGTTTAAAGCTAGAAGAACTTGTTTTTATTTGCCCAATCGAAAAACAAATTGATATAAGTAAAAAAATAAAAATAAGAAGTCTTTTAAATTTTTTCGATTAGCACTTCTGGCTGCTTCTTTTTTTATTTTAACTAAATTCAATTTCTTTTTTAGAATTAAGTTTGGTGTGAATGGTACTCCCTTCACCAAACTTTCCAGCTAAAATTTGGGTTGCCAGAGGATCTTGAATGAGTTTTTGAATGGTGCGCTTTAAGGGCCTTGCACCATAGAGAGGATCAAAGCCCATCGTTCCAAGATAATCGAGGACACTCTTATCTAATTCAATTTTCATATTTCTTTTTTCTAAAATTTTTCTTAAAACCCCCACTTGGATATCTACAATTTTTCGAATTTGAGTTTCATCAAGGGCATTAAAAAATATCACATCATCAATGCGATTTAAAAATTCTGGCTTAAAATGATTTTTGAGAATTTGAAATACTTGTTCTTCGGCTTTTTTTATGTTTTTTTCTTCCAAAATAATCTGTGAACCAACATTGCTTGTCATGATGATAACCGTGTTTTTAAAATCGACGGTTCTTCCCTGGCCATCGGTTAATCTACCATCATCTAAGATTTGAAGAAGAATATTAAAAACATCATGATGAGCTTTTTCAATTTCATCCAACAGGAGAACCGCATAGGGCCTACGTCGTACGGCTTCGGTTAAGGTGCCCCCTTCTTCATATCCTACATAGCCAGGAGGGGCACCAATAAGGCGAGCAACGCTATGTTTTTCCATAAATTCCGACATATCAAGACGCACCATGGCTTGCTCGTTGTCAAAAAGAAACTCTGCTAGGGCTTTGGCGGTTTCGGTTTTTCCAACGCCTGTTGGGCCTAAAAATAAAAAGGAACCAATCGGTTTGTTAATATCTTGCAAACCCGCACGTGATCTGCGTACGGCATTGGATACCTTTTGAATGGCATGATCTTGGCCTACCACTCGTTTTTCTAAACGCTTTTCCATGTGGAGTAATTTTTGGGTTTCAGCCTCCAGCATGCGCGAAACAGGAATGCCAGTCCACCTGGCCACAATTTCTGCTATGTCTTCGTCGCCTACTTCTTCACATAAAAGTTTGGTATCTTTTTGAACTTCAGCCAGTTTTTTGTTTTCTATGGTCAGTTTTTGAGAGAGCTCATGAAGCTTCCCGTATTTAAGTTCTGCTGCTTTATTGAGATCACCATTTCGTTCGGCTTTTTCAGCAGCTATTTTTGTAGATTCAATTTCTTCCTTGATTTTTCGAATGGTTTGAATGGCTCCTTTTTCATTTTGCCATTGAAGTTTAAGTTTATTTATTTTTTCACCAAGTTCAGATAATTCTTTTTTAATTTTAGAAAGACGCTCAGAAGCTTTGGAGGTCTCTTCTTTGCTTAAAGCTTGTTTTTCAATTTCAAGTTGGATTTTTCGTCTTTCGAGTTCGTCTAACTCTTGAGGCATGGAAGCAATTTCAATCCGGAGTTTAGAAGCTGCTTCGTCTACCAAATCAATGGCTTTATCGGGAAGAAAACGATCGGTAATATACCGGTGCGAAAGAGTGGCTGCTGCAACCAATGCAGAATCCTGAATGCGAACCCCATGATGAATTTCGTATCGTTCTTTTAATCCACGTAAAATGGCGATAGTATCTTCTACAGTTGGTTCCTTTACAAACACGGGCTGAAAGCGACGTTCTAAAGCTGCGTCTTTTTCGATGTATTTTCGATATTCATCAAGTGTTGTAGCTCCCACGCAACGCAGCTCGCCGCGGGCGAGAGCGGGCTTGAGCATATTGGAAGCATCCATGCTGCCCTCGGCACTACCAGCACCCACTAAGGTGTGTAGCTCATCAATAAAAAGAATCACTTCACCCGCAGATTCTTGAATTTCTTTAAGGACGGCTTTAAGCCTGTCTTCAAATTCTCCCCGATACTTGGTTCCTGCAATTAAAGCTCCCAAATCCAGGGCCACAACTTTTTTGCCTTTTAAAGTTTCGGGAATGTCTCCATTTACAATGCGGCCAGCTAGTCCTTCAACAATGGCAGTTTTCCCAACTCCTGGTTCTCCAATAAGCACCGGATTATTTTTTGTACGTCTGGAGAGAACTTGCACTACACGTCTTACTTCTTCATCGCGTCCAATCACAGGATCTAATTTGCCACGTGTGGCAAGCCCAGTTAAATCTCTGGCATAGCGTTCCAGGGCTTGATATTTATTTTCTGGATTTTGATCTGTAATGCGTTGATTTCCCCGAATAGAAACCAATACAGAAAAAATAACATCCTTGGTGAGGCCATGGTTTTGTAAGATCTTAGAGGCAGCTAAATCTTTTTGTTCGGCAATGGCAATAAGCAGATGCTCTGTTGAAATAAAATCATCCTTTAAGCGGTTGGCTTCTTTTCCTGCTTCATTCATGATGATGCGAATTTGAGGTGAGAGGTATTCGCCCGCAGCTCCTTTAACAGTGGGGATTTTATCTAATAATACTTCTAAATCAGAAATTATTTGGGAGGGGTTTTTACCCAGCTTTTGAATGATGGGAATAATAATGCCTTCTTTTTGATGAAGCAAAGTCCAAAGAAGGTGCTCGGGCTCAACTTGTTGATGTGTGCGTTCGAGTGCTAAATTTTGTGCATCAGCTAAAGCTTCGCCCGCTTTGGTTGTAAGTTTGTCAGTACGCATAGAGATTTTTCATTTTATTCAGAATGACAAAAAATTATTCTTTACGGAATGCAAAATAATACATGCTTGGGCCTCTGGCTAATCCCACCCTCACGACTTGCCCGGTTTGAAGAAGGCCCCATTTAGCCTGAAAATCGTTGAGACTACGAATGGGTTGCCCATTCATTTCTAACAAAAGATCTTGGGGTCTAATGCCAATAGAAGCTGCTAGCCCTTGCGGATTAATAGCGTGAACTACCACTCCAAATCGAAGGGTGGCTTTTTCTTGTGGAGTTAAATCCCTTAAACTCATCCCCAGAAAATCCTTGGTGGAACTACTCTGGGCTTGTTCTGCATTTTCCAAAGAACTTAAAGTAAGCTTTTCTTGATAGCGATCTTTGCCACGTAAAAACTCAACTGTAACCTCTGTGCCAGGAGACGTCTTAGCTACTAAGTTAGGAAGGGAATGAGAATTGTCAACCTTCTCTCCATTGAATTTTACAATCAAATCTCCTTCTTGCATTCCAACTTTGGCAGCAGGGCTATTTGGAACAATTTCACCAACTAAGGCCCCTGTAGGTTTATCTAGCCCTAACTTAAGAGCCTCATCTGAAGTCATTTCACGAATAGAAACCCCCAACCAGCCACGGGATACTTTGCCCGTAGAAATAAGTTGGGGTACAACTTCCTTAGCTAAATTAATGGGGATTGCAAAACCAAGGCCTTGGCCAGAGGCAATGATGGCAGAATTAATTCCTACCACTTCACCATCTGTGTTAAAAAGAGGACCACCACTATTGCCAGGGTTAATCGAGGCATCGGTTTGAATAAAATCATCATAAGGTCCGGCTCCTAAAACACGGGCCTTGGCTGAAACAATACCCGCAGTAACGGTTTGCCCCAAGCCAAAGGGGTTTCCAACGGCTACCACCCAATCGCCCACTTCGAGAGCGTCAGAATCACCCAGGGTGGCAAATGGAAATTTTTCTTTTGCAAGCAGTTGAATCACAGCTAAATCCATTTTGGTATCACGTCCTAAAATTTTAGCTTTAAGTTCTCGTCCATCTTCCAAATTAACAACAATTTCATCGGCTCCCTCAATCACATGATTATTGGTTAAAATAACTCCATCTTGGTTAATAATAAAACCAGTGCCTAAACTATTTTGAAGTTTTTTCTTGGCAGGGGCGCGGTCTTGCGGAAATTGTCTGAAGAAAGGGCTAAAACCTTCCCAAGGATTGTTTTTGACTGCAATCTCTTTTAAAGTGGCAATGTTCACCACAGATGATTTTACGTTTTTAACCAACTCTGCAAAGCTTGTTGGTCTTGCAATGCTTAAGGCACTTGGAATTTTAAAAGATTCTGTGAGAGTTGTGTTTTGAGTTGGTGAAGATGGAGGTGTTTGAGACCCCGTTTGGTTTTGATTGTCATGACGATTAAACCAATCATCAAAACAAGAAACAAGAACTCCAAGAGATAAAAAGCCAAACAAAAATAGAGGAAGAATTTTAAAAAAACGTCCCATGTTCATGATTGTTTCCTTTCACTGACCTCAACATATTGGATACGAAGTTCATAAAGGATTTGTGTTAAAAGTTTTTTTTCATCATCGCTTAAATTGCCTTTTGTTTTTTCTTCAAGCATTCCTAAAATATCGATGGTTTGTTTAGCTGAAGTTAAATTAACTTGGGGCTTATTATTAGCTGGATGAGGGATCATGCCAAGGCTAATTTGTATAGAGGAAGCCAGTGAAAGGATGAAGGTAGGAAAGTTGATTTCAAATGGGGCTTGAGAAGCTTGCGTTTTTTCATTGTCTGTCATAGTTCACCTCTAGCCTATGCATGCCACGTTTGATGCAGAATATCAAGTTGCCCTCCATGCTGCTTTAAAAGCCGGGGAAGTTGTTGAAAAATATTTTCATCAAACTGTTGCCGTTCGCCATAAATCCAAAAATCAACCTGTAACCGTTGCCGATGATGAAGCTAACGCAATCATCCATCAGTTAGTTTTTAATTCTTTTCCAAAGGATGGATGGCTTTCCGAAGAAACCAAGGATAATCATTTGAGGCTAAGTTGCAACCGTGTTTGGATTGTAGATCCGCTGGATGGTACTAAGGAATTTATTAATTCTATCCCGGAGTTTGCCATCTCCATTGCCTTAGTTGTAAAGGGGCGGCCCGTTGTGGGAGTAGTTTATAATCCCATCACCAAGGAAATGTTTTCAGCTCAAGTAGGGAAGGGGGCTTTTTTAAATCAATTGTCCATTCATGTTTCATCCCAAAGTGATCTTGTACAGGCTAAAATTTTAGCAAGCCGTTCTGAGCTTGCGCGTGATGAATGGAAATCCTTTGAAGGTGTTTTTCATATAGTGCCTGCCGGGGGCATGGCCTATAAAATGGTTTTAGTAGCGTGTGGTAAATGTGATGGAAGTTTTAGCCTGCAACCTAAAAGTGAGTGGGATATTTGTGCAGGGCACTTAATTGTAGAAGAAGCTGGAGGAATGGTAACCCAATTGGATGGATCTGCTTTTGTTTATAATCAAAAAAATGTGAGAGTTATGGGGATTGTTCATTCTAATAGTTTATTGCATTCACAAATTTTGAAAAAAATATCCTAGATTTCCTTTGATTTCCAAGGTTATTAGGACTAGTGCTGCATTCCTCACAAGGAGCTTCTATGAATATTGCAGGCAATGAATTGCGCAAAGGAATGGTGATTCAATACGAAAATAAATTATGGGTGGTGATGGTTGTTACCCACCGCACCCCTGGTAACCTGCGTGCTTTTGTACAAGCTAAATTTAGAAATATTCGTGATGGATCTCAAAAAGATTTTCGTTTTTCATCCACCGAAAAACTAGAGCGTCTTTCCATGGTCGAGCGCAAAATGCAGTATCTTTATGGTGAGGGAGATTCTTTTCATTTCATGGACACTGAAAATTTTGAACAATTAGAAATTTCTCGTGATGTGATGGGGGATGCTGCACGTTATGTGTATCCAGAACTTGTGATTGTCATTGGTCTTGTAGAAGGGGTGCCTGTTACTATTAATCTTCCACAAACCATGGAGTTTCAAGTGGTAGAGACCGATCCAGAAATTAAATCAGCAACGGCTTCAGCTTCTTATAAATCTGCCAAGTTATCCAATGGACTTACTGTTCAAGTTCCTCAATTTATTCGCCAGGGGGATACGCTTAAAATTAATACCGAAACAGGCGAGTATCAAGAACGCGTTAATAAAAAGTAATCATTCACAATTTTTTGCACTTGGATTTTTGATGCAGGTTGCCCATTGCTTGGCCATTTATTTTGGCCAGACATGGAAAGGAATACAAAAAAGGGTATTTCTATTCCAGAACCCGTTTCCATTAAAAAGTGGTCGGGAACATTTACCACTCGTATTGATTCCCAAACTCATCGTTTGCTGGCTGTAAAAGCAAAACAAAAAGGGAAGCTTTTAAGTAAATTTATCCAAGAAATATTGCAACAAGCTGTGGCGTAAATTAAGAAATGCGTTTTACATCTTCTGGGGAAGAAATACACAAATCGAGTTTTTTGATAAGGCCATTGTGTAGTTTGTAGACTACTCCGTGTACCGATAGTGGCTGGCCCGCTTTCCAAGCTTCTTGCACACTGTTGGTACCGCACACGTTTAAAACTTGCTGGTGGATATTAAGTTCGCACAACCGGTTGATGCGTTGATCAAAATCGGAGATTTTTTCAAGTTCAACTTTGTTGCGCAGAGATAAATCTTTGATGTGTTTAAGCCAATGATCAATGAGTCCCAGTTTTTTGTTTTCAAGTGCACCTTTCACTCCACCACATCCATAATGCCCGCAAACAATAATGTCTTTGACGTGAAGAAATTCTACGGCAAATTGAATAACCGAAAGACAGTTTAAATCAGAGGGAATGATTTGGTTGGCAATATTACGATGAACAAAAACTTCGCCTGGATTTAAGCCCACAATGGTATTGGCTGGTACCCGTGCATCCGAGCAGCCAATCCACAAATATTGAGGATTTTGAATCCCCACCAAATTTTGAAAATAGTGGGGGTTATCGATGATGCATTGTTTGGCCCATGCTTTATTGTTGGCTAAAAGTCGATCAATGGAGTTCATCAAATCTCCTTTAAGTAAAGTTGTTATCAAATGTACATTCTGGCAGTATCAAGAACGCGTTAATAAAAAGTAAATTAACAATTGTCTTCACTTGGTTTGTTTCGATAGAAAACTTTTTTCAAAAAATGAACACTCCAAATAATAACACCCACAATCCATAAAGTAGAGGCCCCAGCCAAATGGGGAAAATAACTTTTAACGAGAGGAGCTGCAAGCCGGCTTACAAGAGCCAAAATAAAAAAGATGATTAAAAACAAAAGACCTCTTGAACGCACCTCTAAGGAAAGATCATAACCCCCATGCGAAAGAGTAACCCGTGTAGCCACTGTAAAAATCATCAACGATACAGAGCCAATAAATAAAATGTGAGCCCCATGAATGGCATAATAAGGCCAAAAAACACCAGGCCATAGTCCAATAACAAACATCCAGGCAGAAATCCATAAGCACCAACTGAAGATGCCCGCAGTTTTAGGAATGTGATGGATTCTCCATTGATTGATGACAATCACAAGAATGAGAAAAGCTCGTAAAAAACGTCCTGCTTGAAAAAACCCTTTTGCTTCTATCAAGAAAGAAAACAAAAGGAGAAAACCTAAAACAATAAAAGTAGTAATTTTTTTCCCATCAAATTTATTTTTTTGCCCCTCTTGAATATTTGATAAGCCTGTTTTTTTAAGCCCTAAAAGGGCTGGAATGAGTTGGGTGCCAACTCCTAGGACTAAGCATGAAACAAGCCCATAATTTAAAAATAAACGGGCTAAGGCTAAGTGTGTGCCCATCAATAAACACACATGAGCTAAAAGAGATCCGATAAATCCAAAAGCAATCAGTACAAAAGAAGGGGGAGGATAAAATTTGCATTCAAGAAGGCGTGTTCCCATGAAGTAAATAATGAAAAAGATTTCAAGAACTGAGGTAAGGTGAAAAAGCGTCCGCTGTGTTAAAAATGCACTTAAAAAAATTGTTAAAACAAGAAAAAGCAGAATGCTTTTTTCTAAAAAAGTAGCAGAATGGGTTCCTGTAAAACGGGGAATGGCTGTCATCAAAAAACCAAGAGCCACAGTCATGACAAAACCAGTGGTCATCAATTCTGTATGAATAAGTCCTGGATAGAAATGAATGAAATGAAAATGAAAGGCAATCCATAAGCCTGTGCCTATAATGCCAAAAAAAATGCCAATAGGAAAAAACCATTGATAGGGATCAGAGTGTTGCTTCATTAAAATTGTGCCTGGGTTGATACATACAAGAAATCGGAATGCTCTGTTATGCCTTGATCAGTGAGAAAGGGCCCAGGAATAAAATGTCCATATCCAGCTCCTACCTCAAAATATTCATTCATAATCCATTTTCCCTGAATATCAATTTCGTGGCCTGCAATTTTACCTAAACCAGCGCCACCTGCATAAAAGCCCGCAAAGGTATCACCTGCTGAGTCATTTTTATCTACTGCCAAGAGATGGTATCCAGTTGATGCATTAAATTTACCTGGCTTAATACTGAAAATAAAAGCTCCATCATGCATATTGCTCCAAGGAGTTAAGTCCATCATGCCATACTTGTTATGATTGGTAGGAAAAAGGTTGTTAAACTTGGTATAACGGGCTGTTGTTGAGTTATCTCCTGTGGCATAGTTATATTCAAATCCAAGACGTGGTTTCCAATTGGCATCAAAAGTGTAACCCAAGGCTCCATGCCCAGCAAAAGCTAAAACACTGTTCGAACCAAATTTTCCTAGCTGTGCCGCACCTTCTACACCAACATCAATTCCATTTTTAAACTTGGAAGCAATTCGGGTACCCAATGTATGAACACTTAAAGTATCTCCAGTGCCAGCTGCGGCTCCAGTTGCTCCATTATTGTCTTGCAGCACAAAGTAATATCCATCAAGAACTCCACTTGGAAATTTTTTCCAGGTTCCGTAAATTCCTCCAAAGTATTGCCCATCACCTGTGTTGGTAGGGGTTTTGTTGGTAACAAAAGCTAATGCTGTTAATCCCCAGTTTTCAGGTTGATAAGAAATAAGAGCTCCATCAAGTGAACGGCCTACGTTACTCCAATCAACAGCTCCCACTAATCGTTCTTCGCCCAGTTTTACTTCCTGACGACCAGCACGAATCATCAGAGGATTTCTGCCGATCTCAGTTATATCGATGTACCCCTGGTGTAAATCGATACCTTCATCATCTCCAACAGCCAGGGGAGAGGCAGCTGTTTCTTCGCCAAAGTCGCGAGAATCTTGCCCTTGCACAAGAAAGCTCACATGATCGGTTGGTTTAAAAAATAATCCAAAACGATTGCGCAACAAAACTGATAAATCTTCTTCTGTACTTGCAACAACATTGGGAATTGATTGTGTGAGGTTTCGTCTCACTTCGGGACGTACCCGGGCTTGCCCTGTAAACTTCACTTTATCTCCAACCCATAATCCATCTTTTTTCATCACAACTTCTTTTGCCTTAACGGTTTCTACTCCTTTTTGTTGATCTTTAAGCATATCAGCTTTGAGTTCAGCTTTAATTTCTTCACGAAACTGGGTTGCTAATTCTTTTTTAAGTTCAGCTTTAATTTCGGCCTTCAGTTTTTCTTTATCAATGCCCTCGGCATGACTTATTAAAGGAAATAACAAAACAAGACTGATAAGAATGATAGAGTATTTTTTCATAAAGTTCCTTTCATGAAGGGAAAATTTTGTTTTTTAAGAATTTCTACAATTGAATTTGCAGCATTTTGTAATCCTTCTTCAGAATGAAGAATAACACCTCTTTCATCCAGCAAGGTAATGGCAGAGGTATGATTAAAACCACCATCTGGAAGTGGTCTGTAAGTATAGTTAAGTAATGCAGCTAAATCTCGTACATGATTTTTTGATGGAAAAACTAATTTCCATCGGGAAAGATCTAAATGATGTTGTTTTGCCAGCTTGTATAAAACAACAGAAGTGTCATGTGCAGGATCAAAGCTAATCAGCAAAATTCTAATTTTGTCGCGGATTTTTGAATCTAGTTTGGAATCCATTTTTTTCAGGACATCAATAAAAAGAGGGCAGCTATAGTCACAAGAAGCGTAAAACATGCTGACAACAACGGGATGTCCTTGAAAAACATTAAAGTCCATTTGTTTGCCATCTTGATCAGTTAAAATGGTTTGGTAGTCATAAAGAGAATTTCCTTGGACAGTTTGTGCCCAAGATAATGAGAAAGGGGTTATTAAAATAATTAAAATAAGAAAAATTATTTTCATTTATGATTTTTTTTCATCTTGAGCACATCGAAAACCCAAGCTGGATGTTGTGTAATGGGCTTTCAATGAAGTTCTAAAGGCTATACGCATAAAGCTGGCATAATCATCTTTTTCTGTAGCAACCAGTGCCCCCGCTCCACAAAACCTGTTTTTATCGGGGCTTGTGGCATTTTCGCGATTATCACTGGAAACAAGGCTGCTATTGAAATCGAGAACCCATTCCCATACAAGGCCATGTAAATAATAAACACCCCAGTAATTGGGTGGGCTTTGCCCCACCTTGGGAAAAACAGAAGGTGTTGGCTTTGTATACCAATCGAGGATGCGATTTCTCCACTCTAAATCTTTACGGGCATCTGGTTTTTTATCGCTAGCACCAGCAACATATTCCCATTCATTTTCTGTGGGCAGTCTTTTACCTTCTGATTCGCAATAAGCTTTGGCTGCAAACCAGCTTACTTGGGTTACTGGTTGTTCCCCATTTATTTTATTGCCCAGACTTATTGGTGTGACCCAGTGAGACAGATATTGTTTATCAGCAAAAATTCTTTTGATGTGATCACGTCTCCATTGGGGATTTTTTTTTACAAACTGGAGAAACTGGGCTTCCGTAACAGGAAATTTATTCATCCAAAAAGTATGAACAGGAATTTCTCGTTCTTTGGGGGAAGGAGGGTAGAAGGGTTTTAAAATCCCTCCTACCACATAAGCCATCCCTTTTTCAGCCGATTGGGCAGCCAGGATCAACCCAAACTGCCCAATACAAATAGCGGCTAGAAGGAGAAGACGCATTATTTTGCAGCTCCCGGGGGACGGAGTGTTGCTTCACGTACCACTTTTACTTCTTCTGTATCTACTACTCCCCCTTTGTTTTCCCATGAATTCAAAACAAAGGTAAGAATATGTGCCACTTCATCATCATTTAACTGACTCATGGGAGGCATGGTTGAATTATAATCCCGACCGTTTACTTTAATGGGGCCACTTAAACCGTTAAGAATGGCAGCAATGAGTTTTTGTTTATCCCAACCATTAACAATATCGGAGTTGGCCAATGGAGGAAAAACTCCTGGAATGCCAATGCCATTATTTTGATGGCAAGTAGAGCAAGTTCCCATAAACAGATTTTTTCCAGCTTCAATTTGCATTTCTTTGGTGAGAGTTCCTTTTTTTGAAGCTGCTGCAGCTTGTGCAATAGCTTGGGTTTGTTCTGCTTTGTCTGCTAAATAAACGGAATCAACTTCTTTTCCAGAATACATTGCCTTGTTTTCATCACCCTCAACTTTCATCATGCCTAGGGCTCCTTTGTTGAAGGCGCGAAAAATTGAGTGATCAACAAGAATATAGGTTCCAGGAATTTCAGCTTTATATTCTACAATGGCTGAGCCCCCTGCGGGGACAAGAGTTGTTTGTACATTTTCTTGATAACGGGTGCCGCCTTCGGTGAAAACTTTATCAAAAACTTCACCAATGACATGGAAAGAACTTATAAGATTTGGACCCCCATTTCCTATAAAGAGACGCACCGTTTCTCCAACCTTGGCTTTAATGGCTTTATCTCCAACCAAAGCTCCTTCAGAACCATTAAAAAGAACATAAGTGGCATTTTCTTCGATGGCTTTTTGCATATCGAAAGGTTGAAGTCCTTTTTCGCGGTACTTGCCCACGGTGTAAAAATCGCCCTGGACAATGTAGTATTCTTTATCAACGGGTGGAAGACCTTCAGGGGGTTCTACAAGAATTAGTCCATACATTCCATTAGCTACATGCATGCCTACAGGTGCTGTTGCGCAATGGTAAATATATAATCCCTTGTTTAAGGCTTTAAATGTAAATTGAGACTCGTGCCCTGGAGCTGTGAAAGAACTTGTAGCCCCACCACCTGGTCCTGTTACTGCATGGAGATCAATATTGTGTGGCATTTTATTATCGGGATGGTTTTGGAGATGAAATTCAA
Source organism: Deltaproteobacteria bacterium RIFCSPHIGHO2_02_FULL_40_28 (assembly GCA_001798135.1). Taxonomy (GTDB): domain Bacteria; phylum UBA10199; class UBA10199; order UBA10199; family 2-12-FULL-40-28; genus 2-12-FULL-40-28. The sequence goes on from MGRJ01000026.1 coordinate 22,515, forward strand.
CAGTATCACCTTGCCTGACACGAATAAATTTTCCAGGAACATGACCACCAAAGGTCCAAAAAGTATAATCCACACCATCGGCAATGGGCCTGGTTACTTCTTTTACTTCAAGATGTGCGATGATTTTTGCTGGATAATTTCTTTTGATAGGTGGAGGTACATTGGGGGCATCTGTTAGAATGGCCTCAATAGGATCTCCGGAGTGACAATTCATCATGGTGAGTGATAATCCAAGCATGATCATGAGAAACTGATTCATAAAGGATCCTTTTTAACAACTGGGTTGTGGCAGCACATAAATTTTTTCTAATTGATCAATGATATTACAAAGTTTTTCAATTTGTTTTTTATCATTTTCAGTTTCGCTTGTAATCAATTTTTTGCACAGTTCTTCTTGTTGTTCACCAGTAAAAGATTGATCTGCATCTGGGAGAAAAAAATTATCCTCTTTTAAAATATGTTCATTGAGTAAACCAATAAGATTTCTGGCTTGTATCATGAATTTTGGAGAAGGGATTGCATCAGTTGATTCGGCCAAAGCTTGGCCCATGGCTTCTACATAACCTGTTTGTAAAAGATGTTCCTCCATAATTTCTTTGGTATCAATGTAGTGAAGTAAAATATTTGCTTCCTTTCCGTGATGATAGTGGTTTGCATACACAGTCATAAAATTTGTGATTTGTTCTAAATGGATCAGAGGTACTTTCTGTTTTTTTTCTAGGGCAGTACAGAGAGTATCTAAAATTTTAAGTCCTCTTAAAATAACCTGATGTTCTTTTTTTAACAAGTCGGTGCCTTTCATAGTTTTTTCCCTCACTTGTACTTTGAATCAGATGAGAAAAAGAGAAGTATGATTTATGTCATAAAAGCTTGTTTTTTTTGAATATTTTATGGGTTAAGGGTTAACCCTACAACTTGACGAAGAGTAGACATGTTAGGAATTTCGATGTATTTATCCTGAGTATCAATGAGTTTTTGTTTTGACCAAGTACTTAAAATGCGGATCACTGTTTCGACAGTTGATCCTACCCTATCAGCAATATCCTGACGAGTGAGGGGAATAGTAATGCGGCTTGTGGAACCATAGGTGTTTTGAATACGCTCCAAAAGATCTAACAAAAAAATGGCAATACGTTTTTCGGTAGAATCAAAAGACATAACACGATCACTATGGGCTTGTCTGATGCGTTCTCCAAGTTGTGCAATTAAAATTTGTCCTACTTTGGGATGAAGAAGAAAAAAATCCTGAAATGTTTTTGCCTCAATTTTCATGACTGTACTTTGTTCTAAGGCAATGGCATTTACTGGATAAAATCCTCCTTGCATGACTACTGCTGCTCCAAACATTTCTCCACGCATGAGGAGATGAACAATCCTTTCTTTTCCATCAGGATGAGAGCGAACCAGTTTTGCGCTTCCTGAGAGAATAATATACACATGGGTTGCCTGGTACCCCGCAGAAAAGGCATGTTCACCACGTTTGAGATGACAGATGGTACATTTTTCAGATAAGACGACCATTTCGCTTTGGTTGAGTTGCGAGAAAATAGAAATATTTTTCATGTAAGAGGAAATTTTTTTATCCATAAGTGCCTTAGCTCTCCTTAATTATTTTTATGATAAAAATCATATTGAAAACCAATTGAAGTCATAATTACTTATTTTGCTTATTGGTACATTAAGCACATCAAAGGAGGCAACGTTATGCATCATATCTTAACTCAAAAGGTCATACCAGTTGTTTTGTTTTTTGCGGTTGTTTCAATGCTTCTGTCGTTTTCTGTAACAGCAAGCGCAAAATCATCAACAGTCTTGACTCAACAAGAAGTCGAAAAAATTGTCGATAATAAAATAGCAGCACAACAAAAAGAGGACAGCTGGATTAAAAAATACAATGTTAAACCTATACTCAAAACATTTGTTCAGTACAGCCTTGATTTAGACACCAGTGCCCATCAGAGACGAACAACCACACAGTGGGATAACGCTTTTGATCTAACACGGTTCTATTTTGGTTTTGATGCTGATCTCACAAAACATATCATGGTGGAAGTGAAGGCGGATATTAACGCCAAGGCAGCTGCGGGCGCCCAAGACTCCGATTTTGATATTTTTCTTAAAACAGGTTTTCTTGAATTTGGGAATTTCGAATCTGCACCCGGACTCAAATTTGTTGTGGGTCAAGCGGATCTTCCATGGATTGGCTATGTGGAAGGGGTATGGGGTTATCGAATGCAAGGGCAGATTTTAACCGACTATGAGCGCTATCTTGCTTCCACAGACGTGGGGGTTGGCGTCAAATACGAATTCCCAGAAAAATGGGGCGATCTGCACTTTTCGTTTGTTAACGGAACAGGATTTAATACCGGTCCAGAAAACGATAATTATAAGGATTTTCACCTACGTGCAACCGTTAAACCCCTTGCTAACAAGAACTTCTTTGTTTCCGCCCTTGGGGTTGTTGGTTTTACAGGAAGTAGTTCCAACGATCATGAACGATTTGCCGGATTGATTGGATATAAAGACAAAGAACACGGAACCATCGCTGGTGAGGTTTTATATGCTATTGATCCCGCAGCTAACCTTGCCGCTCGTCATCCAAGCTTAGCTGCTTTAACCGGTAACGCGAAAGGGCTTGGTTTTTCTGGGTTTGGCGAACTCAAATTCTTTTGGTGGGAAGATCCCTGGGATCGTTTTTCTATCATCGGACGGGTTGATTTTCTTGATCCCGACGGAAGCACAGACAATAATTACCATTATCACGGTATTAGTGGCCTGGCTTACACACTCAACGACCATTTTAAATTTCTCATCGACCATGACTGGAGCAGTTATCAGGCGGGTGCCGGTCAACGGGGAAATAATACCTTATTCTTTCAAATGGAAGCAAAGTTATGACGCAACAGAAGAAAAAGGATCATCAAGAAACAGAAATATCGGATAGCGTTGCTATTAAAACGCGCCGAGATTTTTTGAAAAATCTCAAAGATGTGGGCGCGTGTGCTCTTGTTACCGCCATTGCCAGTGGGGGTATCATGAGTTCCTTTTTATCCATGACAGATGCCGTTGCTTCTGCCCCAGGTGGAAGCCGTGCTCTCACAAAGAGAAAATACCGATACGGAATGGTTATCGATACGCGCCGATGTGTTGGTTGTAAGGCATGTATGGTTGCATGCAAAGTAGAAAACAAAACGCCACCCGGAGTTTCTTACACCATTGTATCTAGTCATGCTCTAGATCGTCCTGATGAGAAACCTGTTTTTACAACCAAACCCTGTTTTCATTGCGAACACCCTCCGTGTGTTGATGTTTGTCCAGTGAGTGCCACCTTTAAGCGTGATCAAGATGGTATTGTGGTGGTTGACTACGACCGCTGCATTGGCTGTCGCTATTGTATTACCGCATGTCCATACGGAGCCCGGTATTTTGACTTTGGCGAAAACTATACCATGACTGAGTCGGGTCCTTTCAAAAAAATTCCTTCACCAGAATACAATCAATTTCGCAAGCGGGAGGAGGGATCTTCACCAATTGGCAATGTAAGAAAATGTACTTTTTGTCTCCATTTTCAAGATGCCGAAGGTCGCTATGACAAGGAGAGCGGTCGTTGGCCGTCCTGCGCCAAAACTTGCACGGGGCACGCAATTTTCTTTGGTGACTTCAACGATCCAGAAAACGAGGTTGCTCGTCTTATCAGAGAAAGACAGCCGATTCGTCTGAAAGAAGAGTTGGGAACACAGCCCAATGTTTATTACTTATTGTAGGAGTTTAAAATGAAGCAAGTTACTTGTTGTGAAAATCAAACAGCGTGTGGATTAAAAAAGATTTTTTGGTATCTTGGAGGATTTCTTTTTCTGATCGGTTTATATGGTTGGATTGACCGTTTGTGGTATGGCCATCTGCACGCAAATTATGGAAATGTTGTAACTTGGGGACTTTGGGTGTCTCTTTATATTTATTTTATCGGTTTATCTGCGGGCTCTTTTTTAATTTCATCGCTGGTCTACGTATTTAATTTTAAGCAGTTTGAGCGAATTGGCTGGGTGGCCCTTTTAACCGCTATTATCACTCTGCTGATGGCTTTGTTTTCCATTTGGGTTGATCTTGGCCACATGGAGCGTGCGTGGAAGGTGATGATCTTTGCCAATTTTAAGTCCCCTATGGCCTGGATGATCTGGCTCTATTCAGCCTACTTTCTTTTGTTACTGGTGGAAACATGGTTTCTTTTACGAGGAGATTTGGTGCGTCAAGCCAGCCTCTCTGGGTTACCTGGAAGGGTGTTTCATTTTCTCTCTTTTGGATCGCCAGCTCCCTCCGAAATAACACAGAAACGTGACCTCAAAATTGTGCGTATTTTAGCTACAATTGGTGTTCCTGTGGCTGTGATGTTTCATGGAGGGGTTGGCGCTCTCTTTGGCGTGGTTGCAGCCAGGCCCCACTGGCATAGCGGACTTTTTCCCATTTTGTTTCTTCTTTCCGCCCTTGTGAGTGGTGGTGCTCTCCTTATAGTGGTTACCTCCATTTTTCAAAAAGGGTTTGAAGCAAATCGTGATACCATATTTGCTCTTGGCAAACTTGTTCTTGGATTGCTGCTTCTTGATCTTTTATTTCAATTCTCGGAAATACTTGTTGCCTTTTATGGCGGTATTCCAAGTCATGTGGAGGGACTTAAGCTTGCTCTTTTTGGTCCCTATGCGTGGGTTTTTTGGGTTTGGCAAATCGGTATTGGTACTGTTATTCCTGTTATTTTGCTTACCACTAAAACACGGCATCAGGTTGGTTGGGTTGCATTGGCGGGCCTTCTTTTGGTGATTGGTTTTATTGGCATGCGGCTTAACATTGTGATTCCAGGTTTAGCAGTAGAAGAAATCAAGGGATTAACAACAGCCTATGTATCAACACGTGTGGCAACCAATTATTTTCCTAGTGTGAGCGAATGGCTGCTATCGGCTGGTATTGTAGGTTTTGGGTTGCTCCTTTTTGGTTTGGGTGAACTTTTTCTCTCAAAAGAAAATAAGCTGACGGAAGATGAGGTGTAGATTATGTACGTGTTTGATAAGAAAATGGGCCGAAGAAAATTTATCAAAGTAATGGGCGCCTCTGTGGCTGGAGCCGTTGCAAGTAGCGCTTTAACGGGATGTGTTAGTTTAGGATCCAAGGAACATTCAATTCCGACCAATGAGTTGGGGATAAAAGAATGGGGACGTGAGGCAGGCGAATGGATTCCTTCCTGTTGTAATATGTGTGGCGGACAATCGGGGATTTTGTGCCATGTGGTAGATGGTGTGGTGGCCAAAATTGAGCCTAATCACTGGAACCCAAACAACTATTCCAATATTTCTTCTGATTTTTTTGATGGCTATACGGAAGAGTATGGTTGTAAGGACGGGGGAGCCCTCTGTCCCAAGGGAAATGCCGGTATCGCCCAGCTTTATGATTCTGATCGAATTAAAACACCACTTAAACGAACCAATCCCGATCGTTCACCAGGTGCTGATCCAAAGTGGCAGGAGATTAGCTGGGATACGGCACTGAATGAAATTGCCGATAAATTAAAAACACTTTACGATGCGGGTGAGGCCCACAAACTTTTATGGATAAGTGAAGATCATAGTTTTACCCATATTCAGGGTGATTTTTGTGAACTCTTTGGCACTCCTAATTATTCCATGCACTCAAATTTGTGTGATGTTGCCAGGAAGGCCTCATTTAAGACGGTATTGGGGCATGATCGGCCATTGCTGGATGCTCTTCATTCAAAATATATCCTCCTTTTTGGATGGAACCCCACCTCGGCTATCAAGTGGGTTCATCTGCCACGTATTATCACACAGGGGATCGAGCGGGGAGCTAAGCTTGTGGTGGTTGATCCCTATCTCTCAGATACGGCTGCCAAGGCACAAGAATGGATTTCGTTGCGTCCTGGAACTGATGGGGCGTTGGCATTAGCAATGGGTCATGTGATTGTCAAAGAAAAATTATATGATGAGGAGTTTGTTAACACTTGGGTTTCTGGTTTTGAGGAATACAGTCAGTACGTTGCTGATAAAACCCCTCAATGGGCCGAACAAATTACAACTGTGCCAGCAAAGACGATTGAGCGTATCGCGCGAGAACTGGCAACCACCAAGCCAGCTTTGGTGGATGTTTGGAGCGGCCCTGGCCAGCATACCAACGGGGTGCAGGGAGGAAGAGCAATTGTCGCCTTGAATGCCCTTATTGGCACTATTGACCGCCCCGGTGGCATGGTAATTCCCAACAAAAGTGGCAATAAACATGGGCATGTAGATGCCAATGAACAAGCAGCTCTCACAGGGGAGAATCCACGATTTGATGAGTTAAAAAAATATCCTTTGGGGCATAAATCGGGCGTTTATACACGAACGTTTAGCAATTTGGAGCAGGGGGCTGGTCCATATTCTCCAAAAATGGCCGTCATTGTGTTTCAAAATCCAGCCATGTCGGTTCCTGGAAATTTGGTTCCAAAGGCACTGGCCAAACTTGAGACAGTTGTTGTTATTGATACGATGCTGAGTGAAACAGCCATGCTGGCCGACTATGTTTTGCCAGGTACTACTTATCTTGAACGATACGATCTCAATACTCACTGGGTAACCTGGCCGGTTTTAGCTCTGAGACAACCGGTGATTAAACCTCTGTTTGGTCAACCAACAGAATATGAAGTGGTGGCAGCATTGGGAAGGCGTTTGAAGTTAACAACAAAAGACGGTGTTGAATTTTTTTATCGCGGGCCCTTGTCAGGAGAATCAATTGAGCACCTCACACAATGGTATGAGGATTATCTTTCCAATGAACTGGTACATGGTGCTCCCAAAATCACATTGAAGGAACTGAAAACCCTCCCAGGAGCCGTATGGGTAGATCGCAAAGGGACGGAGTATGAAAAATATGCTAAAGAGGTTTCTGCACCAAAGTTAGTTGGTGCTTTTTATGATGGTTCTTCGATGCAAGATGGCACAGGGGTTTATGATAAACCAAAAGATCAAAAAGGGAAACGGCTTGGAACAGTGTTTGGGGGCAAGGTATTGAAGAGTTTTGATACCCCTAGCGGAAAGGTAGAACTTTTTGCACCATCACTGGCAAAAAAAAATGACGCTGATGGGCAACCGGTTAACCCGCTCCCTGTTTATGAACCGCGTCAGTGGCAGCCAAATAAGGAATTTCCCCTCTATTTAATCAACTGGAAAGAGGCTAGCCACACTCATACACGGAGCCAAAATAATCCGCTACTTCTAGAACTCAAATCGGATAATCGGCTGGTTATTCATCCCGATACTGCACAATCACTTGGTATTGGGCCGGAAGATGACGTCTGGGTAGAATCATCACAGGGCAAGGTTAAAGCTCGTGTACAAATTACACGGCGGATTCATCCAGAAGTGGTTGGAGCTCAGCATGGATTTGGCCACACCGCTTTAGGCAAAAATGCCAAGGGTCGTGGATCAGCTTTTGGCATATTAAACCGTTGTCTTTCTGATCCTCTCTCGGGTCAGGCGGTTCATAAGGAAATTTGCGTGCGGGTAGTTCCAGTATAGTAAATCAATCACAGATTTCACAACAAATTCAATCTTATGATTTGTATCATATCTGCTCTTATTGAGTTTTGTCTAAATTGAATTGCCAATGAGGTTTTTTATGATGTATCAATGTTTTATTGTGCATAAAAATATTGTTGGATTTTTTGTTGCTGCGGGACTGTTTCTTTTTGTTCCAACCGGATTCACCCAAGAATTAGGTAAAGAAATTTTTACACAAAAATGTAGCGCTTGCCATAGCATTGGCAAGGGGCGACTTGTGGGACCCGACCTGGCGGGTGTAAACGATCGTCGGTCCGAAGGTTGGCTGCTGAAATTTATCAAGTCTCCGCAAGCTGTAATCAATTCTGGTGATCCAGTGGCCAAAGCCCTTTTTGAAGAATTTAAGATGGTGATGCCGGATCAGGCATTGTCGGATAAACAGATCAGGGACATTTTATCTTTCATCAAAAAAAATGGGATTTCTTCCAGCGCTTCTACTCCACCAGTAGCGTTGGCAGGGCCGGTGCCACAACATGAAATCGAGCTGGGGAGAAATCTTTTTCAGGGCAAAGTGCGTTTTGCCAATGGTGGTCCATCCTGTACCTCATGTCATCACGTAAAAAATGACGCTGTGATCGGCGGAGGAATCCTGGCCAGAGAATTAACCACGGTTTTTTCACGAATGGGGGGAGAGGGAGTGCGCGCAATTTTGGGAGGACCTCCTTTCCCGGTTATGCAGGCTGCTTATCAAGGGATGCCTTTCACGGATGACGAAATCCGCGCTCTTGTTGGATTTTTGCAGCATGCCGACCAGGAACATGCTTATCAACAACCAAGAGATTACGGGTGGGGGCTTTTTGGTGCGGGTGTTGGAGGCGTTGCTGTTTTGATGGGATTTTATTGCATGATTGGCCGGCGCCGAAAAAAACAATCTGTCAATCAGGATATCTACGACCGACAAATTAAATCTGAATAAAGGAAGGAGTGTCATGGGTTGGATTAAGGACATTATTTCTCCGGAAACACGACAGTGGGAAGAATTTTACCGCAATCGCTTTCAGCACGATCGAATCGTGAGAAGCACTCATGGAGTTAACTGTACTGGCGGTTGTTCCTGGCAAATCCATGTTAAGGATGGCATCGTTGTTTGGGAAACACAGCAGTTGGATTATCCGCTTCTCGAGGATAAACTTCCACCTTATGAGCCACGCGGATGCCAGAGAGGCATTTCCTATTCATGGTATTTGTACAGCCCCCTTCGGATTAAATATCCCTTAATCCGTGGCGCGTTGATTGATGCCTATCGAGCCGAAAAAGAAAAAACTGGCGATCCACTTAAAGCTTGGGAAGCTCTTCAAAAAGATGTGGCAAAACGCAAAACCTACCAGAATGCTCGCGGCAAGGGAGGATTTAGAAGGGTAAGCTGGGATGAGGTTTTGGAACTCATGGCCGCTGCCAATATTTATACAGCAAAAAAATATGGCCCAGACCGCGTGATTGGTTTTTCGCCAATTCCAGCGATGTCCATGCTAAGCTACGCAGCCGGTGGCCGGTTTCTTCAACTTTTTGGTGGTGTCAATTTAAGCTTCTACGATTGGTATTGTGATCTTCCAACTGCTTTTCCAGAAATCTGGGGCGAGCAAACCGATGTGTGTGAGAGTGCCGACTGGTACAACTCCAAAATGATCGCCGACATGGGAGCCTGTCTCAACATGACCAGAACGCCCGACTGTCATTTTTTTGCAGAATCGCGACATAACGGCACCAAGGCAGTAGTTTTTTCGCCCGACTTCAGCCAAGTGTGTAAATATGCCGATCAATGGGTGCCCCTTCACGCGGGAAGCGACGGTGCGTTTTGGATGGCGGTTTCTCACGTTATTCTAAAAGAATTTCATCACGAAAAACAAACTCCTTACTTTTTAAAATATGCCAAACAGTACACCGATAGCCCTTATCTTGTTGTACTTAACAAGGAGGGGGATCATTACAAACCAGGACGTCTTTTGCGTGCCAATGAACTTACCCAATACAAGGATATCGAAAATGGCGAATGGAAATTTGTTAATATTGACGGACAATCGGGAAACTTCGTTGTACCAAAAGGAGCCATGGGGCATCGTTGGGGCGCAAAGCAAGGCCAGTGGAACACAAAACTAGAAAATTCCACGGATGATCATCCGTATGACCCCTTTCTCACCTTGCTTAATCATCATGATGAGGTGGTTGTTACCGAGTTTACGGAATTTGGTTTGGATAAAAAAACCTTGCGCGGGGTTCCAGTCAAACATGTTCCAACACTTCATGGGAAAGTTGTTGTAGCCACGGTTTACGATTTAATTATGGCGCAATATGGAGTGGGACGCGGACTTCCAGGGGATTATCCGAAGGATTATACCGAGCCAGATGCTGCTTATACGCCCGCCTGGCAGGAAATTTTCACAGGGGTCGATTCTAAAACTGTGCTGCAGTTTGCCAGGGAGTGGGCCAATACAGCAAACATAACTGAAGGCAAGTGCATGATCATTATTGGTGCCGGTATCAACCACTGGTACCATGCAAATTTGATGTACCGTGCGGGTGCCATGGCGCTGATGCTCTCTGGTTGTGTTGGTAAAAATGGTGGTGGATTAAACCACTATGTGGGGCAGGAAAAATTAGCCCCGGTGGATTCGTGGGGATCAATTGCTTTTGCCAAGGACTGGCACGCTGCTAGCCGCCTACAACAGGCGCCGTTGTGGCATTATATCAACACCTGTCAGTATCGTTATGATGGGGAATATTCCCGTTACAACACAGTGCCCAAAAATGACATGACGGCCAAACACACTGCCGACACCATTGTGCAGTCTGTGCGTAATGGCTGGATGCCGTTTTATCCACAATTCAAACAAAATACACTGGAGCTTGGAAAAGAAGCCATAGCCAATGGAGCCAAAAATGACGAGGAAATCACGCAGTATGTGTTTGAAAAATTAAAATCAAAAAAGGGTGGTTCACCCAAGTTGGAATATTCTGTTGCAGATCCAGAAGCAGAAGAAAATCACCCGCGGGTTTGGTATATTTGGCGTGGCAATGCAATTACCGGAAGCATGAAAGGTCACGAATATGCTTTTGAGCATTATCTGGGCACACATTCTAATCTTATCGCCAAAGATTCCCTGGAACATACAAAAGAATTGAAATGGCATGATATTGCGCCAAAAGGAAAAATGGACCTCGTAGTAGATTTGAACTTCCGCATGGATTCGTCGGCACTATATTCGGATATCGTTTTGCCTGCAGCCTCGTGGTACGAGAAGGCCGATTTAAATAGCACCGACCTGCATTCGTTTATTCATCCATTGTCTGCCGCTATCGCTCCCGTTTGGGAATCCAAAACCGATTGGAACATCTTTAAAGAATTGGCAAAGGCAACAAGTGAAGCTGCCAAAAAATACCTACCAGACACTCAGGTTGATATTGTTAGTTCCCCTCTATCGCACGATACGGCGGATGAAATTACCCAACCATCCGTTAAAGATTGGAGCAAAGGGGAATGCGAGCCCGTTTTGGGTAAAACCATGCACAAACTAGCCGTGGTAAGGCGCGATTATACAAAACTGTACGAGAAATTTATTTCTCTCGGTGAAAACGTAAAAACAAAAGGGTTGGGCGCGCACGGAAACCATTACATGTGCGCGGATGAGTATGATGAAATGATTACCTCCAACCATTTTCCTGTCGAAAAACTGGATGGAAAAATTTATCCGTCGCTGAAAGAGGACGAATCGGCGGCTAACGCCATTTTGCATCTCTCCACCTTGACAAACGGTGCACTCACGGTACGTGCTTACGAGAACATGGAGAAAAAAACAGGGTTGAAGCTCGCTGATTTGGCAGAAGGAAGTAAAGATGTTCGAATCCGCTACGCGGATCTTCAGGCTCAACCACGAAGGTATAACACGTCGCCACTCTGGTCTGGCCTGATGAACAATGGCCGAGCTTACTGTGCCTACACTTATAATGTGGACCGTCTGGTTCCGTGGCGAACACTCACAGGACGCCAGCATTTTTATCTCGATCACGAGATGTATATCGCTTATGGCGAGAACTTGCCAACTTACAAACCCTCACCAAAACCTGAAGTTTATGGTGATCTGAAAGAAACACTTAAGGACGGTAAGTCCAAGGTACTCAACTGCCTTACCCCACATGGCAAGTGGCACATCCATTCGACCTACATGGAAAATCTTCGCATGTTAACCCTTTCCCGTGGCTGTGAGCCTTGCTGGATGAGTGAAAAAGATGCAGAAGACTTGGGTATCAAGGATAACGATTGGGTTGAGGTTTACAATGACCACGGAGTTTATTGCACCAGAGCATGCGTGAGTTCTCGTATTCCCAAGGGAGTGTGTATTGTTTATCACGTGCCAGAACGCACGGTAGGAATCCCTAAGTCGCAGGTTCGTGGAAACAAAAGAGCCGGTGGGCATAACAGCTTTACCCGCATTCATCTGAAACCAAATTATCTTTGCGGTGGCTATGGGCAATTTTCGTATCACTTCAACTACTGGGGACCCATTGCCCCTAACCGTGATACTCACGTAACAATCAAAAAAATGGACAAGGTTGTATTTTAAGGAGCAAACATGGATATTCGTTCACAAATTTCGATGGTGTTTCACTTGGACAAATGCATCGGTTGCCATACCTGCTCGGTGGCCTGCAAAAATATTTGGACCGACCGGAAGGGAGCCGAATACATGTGGTGGAACAATGTGGAAACCAAGCCTGGTACTGGTTATCCAACAAAGTGGGAAGACCAAAGTATTTACAAGGGTGGTTGGGAAAAAACCGATGACGGGATTGCACTGAAGGGAGCCGGCAAACAGAAGGGATTGCTCAATATCTTCCACAACCCCAACATGCCCATGATTGATGACTATTACGAACCTTTCACTTACAAGTATCTCGATTTGATCGAGGCGCCCGCAGGGGACGATCAGCCAACGGCCCGCCCTGTTTCGCTTATTACAGGCAAACCAATTGATATCAAGATGGGACCAAACTGGGACGACGATCTCTCCGGAACCCAGGATTATGCCAGAAACGATCCCAATTTAAAAAATTTATCTCTGGCTGAGCAGGAGGCTATGTTTCAGTTGGAACGGATGGCGTTTTTTTATCTCCCCCGGATATGCAATCACTGTCTTAATCCAGCTTGTGTTGCCTCTTGCCCGTCAGGGGCCATCTATAAAAGAGGCGAGGATGGCGTGGTTCTCATCAACCAAAACGTCTGCAGAGCCTGGAGAATGTGTGTTACGGCTTGCCCCTACAAAAAGAGTTATTACAACTGGAACACCGGAAAATCCGAAAAGTGCATTCTTTGTTATCCGCGCATTGAGGCGGGTTTAGCTCCGGCTTGCATGCACTCATGCGTTGGACGCATTCGCTACTTGGGAGTGATCCTCTACGATGCTGATCGTATTCACGAAGTAGCATCGGCGTCCGATAAAGATCTGATCGACAAGCACATGAACATCCTGATGAATCCGTTCGATCCAGAGGTTATCGCTAGTGCCAAGAAAAATGGGATTGCCGATTCCACGATTCATGCAGCCCAAAATTCTCCCACTTACAAGTTTGTAAAAAAATGGAAATTAGCTTTGCCTCTTCACGCAGAGTTTAGAACGCTTCCCATGCTTTTCTACGTACCACCACTTTTGCCAGTGATGGCTTCTTTAAAAGAAGTTAATCAGAGCAAACAAAATGAGAAACTTAACCCCATTGCTAAAGTTTGGGATGACAATTGGCTTTATGACACCAGTACCGAAGAACTGTGGGGAACCATTGCACAGGCCCGTTTTCCACTAAAATATCTTGCAAGTCTGTTTAGTGCTGGGGACGAGGAGAAGGTGAAAGAGAGGTTGAAAAAATTGATGGCCGTTAGAATTTATCGTCGTTTTAAAACGGTTGGGGATATTCCGGAAAAGAAAGCACATGATGTGCTGAAGGATGTTGGTTACACGCCAGAAATGGCTGATGAGGTTTATTGTCTGACATCGCTTGCCAAATTTGATGACCGATTTGTAATCCCAGCGGCTCACAGAGAACAGGCCATTGAAATGTTGGAGTTTACCGGGGATAAAAAAGGAAGCACCGGTTTTGGTTTTAAGGAAGAAACCATGGAGAGGGGATTATAATTTATGGATACCTCTGATAATGTTATCCCCGCGAAAGCGGGGATCCATCAAAATCAGGAAAAACTGGATTCCCGCCTTCGCGGGAATGACAAGATGAAACTCGCACATTATTCCCAATTGGCCGACTTGTTTGATTTTCCGGGACCAGAGTTTATTGCCCGAGGACAAAACTTATTAAACTGTCTGCGCGATCATTATCCCGATGCCGCGGATGAGATAAAGTGTTTTCTCGACGGGATTCCTTCTGGGCTTAAGGATCAGCAAGAACTCTATACCCGTACCTTCGATGTTCAATCGATCACAACATTGGATATTGGATATGTTTTGTTTGGGGATGACTACAAACGTGCCGAGTTGTTGTCCAATTTAACTCGCGAACACAAACAAGCTGGAAATGAATGTGGGAGTGAGTTAGCTGATCATTTGCCAAACATATTGCGTTTGATCCCAAAACTTTTGGATTCAGAATTGGTTGCCGAACTAGTTAGTGAAATTTTGGTTCCGGCACTTATCCTCATGATTCGGGAATTTGATTTAGAGCGGATCGAAAAGAAAAACACGAACTATCAAAAACATTACAAAACGTTGATCGAAGCGGCTCCTGGAAGCGCACGTGTAATCTATAGTCGCGGGCTTTGTGCCCTTCAATGTGTGTTGAAAAAGGATTTTCAGGTGGCAGAGATGATAGACAAACTTAAAAGTTGGTCCCAAAACCATCCACCCGCGGATTTTCTGGGATTGATTGAAAAGGAAATGGACATTGAAGACAATGCAAACCCGGTCAATAGCGGTTTTGATGTTTGAATATAACGGAGATCACTTATGACATTTAACAATTTTTTATTTGTTGCCCTGCCTTATATTGCGATCATCACTTTTGTGATTGGTTCTATTCAACGGTATCGGGCAACCGGGTTTAAGGTTTCATCCCTCTCCTCCCAGTTTTTGGAAGGGCGTAAACTTTACTTCGGTTCCATGGCATTTCACTGGGGAATCCTGGCAGTTTTTATGGGTCATCTTATCACCTTTCTTTTTCCAACAGCTACTTTGGCGTGGAACAGTAACCCGGTACGTTTAATTGTTCTTGAGGTTATGGCTTTTACATTTGGTTTAAGCATTTTGATCGGATTGACCGGGCTCTTTCTTCGACGGCTTTCGACTCCACGCATTAAAATGGTTACCAATCGGATGGATCTTATTATCGAACTTCTTCTTTTGTCGCAAGTTGTCTTGGGATGTTGGATTGCTTTGGGATATCGGTGGGGAGCTTCTTGGTTTGCATCGGATCTTTCCCCCTATCTTTGGTCGATTGTAAAACTAAATCCGCAGATCGAAGCCGTGAGTGCCATGCCTCCGGTAATTAGGACTCATATCGTTGGGGCTTTTGTTATCATTGGGATGATTCCCTTTACCAGATTAATGCACTTTTTGGTGGCCCCCTTCCACTATATTTTTAGGCCCTTGCAACTGGTGATGTGGACTTGGGACCGCAGACGGGTTCGTGACCCAAAAACAGTTTGGACGGTACATCGTCCAAAAAACAACTAGAGCCTGTTAAAAATTATGAACACTCAAGCATTAAATCAAATTGATCCTCTTGCAAAACAACCAGAACAGGGAGTGAACGGGAATGATATGTCCCCGATGGATCCACCGGATGCTTACGCTCCTCCCGCCATCAATCAAGTACTTCCATCAAACATGCATCCTTTTCTGCGTCAGTTTTGTGATGAGCATACAGCTTTCATGGAAGAATTAAAAAATTTTGAAGAAGCCATCCTTTTGGTTCAAAAAACCGGTTTCACCAAAGAGCTGGATAAAAGTGTAAGACATTTTTTTCATTTTTTTGATGCTGACTTCGCCCCTCATAGCCACAGGGAAGAGGTGACTTTCTTTCCTCTTCTTAAACAGCGGCTAATGGCTAAGGGGGAACACGCTCCGATTACCGGAATAAATCCCCTTGGGATTAATAAAACTACAGGGCCTGTAACTCCAATAGACATTCTGGAGGACGACCACCTGAAGGCCGTGCAATTGGCGGCGGTCGTCTTAAATTTTCTAGGGCTTGCCTTTCGTCTTCCTGACGAAAAATCCCGTTTGATTGTTCTTGATGCCGCGCTTGAGCAGGGCAAAAACTTGGTTGAACTGTTGCGTCTCCATATTTTTCGCGAAGACAACATCGTTTTTGCATTGGCTCATCAGTTAATCTCTGGAGCCGAGTTTGACCGGATGCATGCATAAAAATGGAGATTCACCATGGAAACAGAAGCTAGCGGAAAATCCCACCAGATGCTTTTCTTTAACACGCTGGCCTTTACCGTCTGTTTTGCAGTGTGGATGTTCAACGGCGTGTTGGTCACTTTTCTTGTAGAAAATCAGCTCTACCAATGGTCCATGGTTGAAATTGCCTGGCTGATGGCGATTCCGCCTCTCAGTGGTTCTATCTTTCGTCTGCATACCGGCATATGGACCGATAAATATGGCGGCAAGGTAACGTTTAGTGTTCTGCTTTTTCTCTGTGCTCTCCCAATGTATTGGCTGAGTTATGCCGATAGTTTTTTTGCATTTGCATTGTGTAGTTTTGGTTTTGGATTGGCGGGGCAGGGATTCTCTATAGGCATTGCCTATACTTCTGTCTGGTACCCAAAATCATGGCAAGGAAGAGCGTTGGGCATTTTTGGAGTGGGCAATGCAGGTGCTGCTGTTACTACAATGTTGGCTCCTTCTTTGCTGAAACACTTAACCAACAATGGAATCAATCTGGAAGGGTGGCGCTTGCTTCCCCAAATCTACGCGGCAGCATTGGTTGTCATGGGAATTCTTTTTCTTCTTTTTACGGTCAATAAAAAATCAAAAGCAGCTGCTGGAAGAACATTTGTTCAGATGCTTGCTCCGCTTAAACAAGTGCGAGTATGGCGTTTTGGCTTGTATTATTATCTGGTTTTTGGATGTTTTGTTGCGCTTTCTCAATGGCTTGTTCCTTATTTTCTCAATATGTATGCCGTTTCCTTGGTTACTGCCGGTATATTTGCATCCATATTCAGTTTGCCGGCGGGAGTTTTGCGTGCGCTGGGCGGATGGCTGTCAGATAAACTTGGAGCCCGAACTGTGATGTACTGGGTACTTGGTTTATCCATCGTTTTTTGCCTGATGCTCATTGTTCCAAAAATGGAAATTGATTCTCCGGGCAAAGGAATCATGGCAAAACGAGCAGGTACGGCAACGTATATCTCCAATAATTTGATCAAAATAGATGATATGAATTACCCACTGATTGAAAAACCAGATGAAGTTACTCCAGATGAAGCATCATTTTCTGTTTTTCCAAGTAAAAAAATCTGGCAGGTGCCGGCGGTAAAGCAAGGTGACAGAGTGCAAAAGAAACAACTCATAGCCAAGGGAACAACTCATATTTATTTCCAGGCAAATATCTGGATCGTGGCTGTGCTTGTTTTTATCATTGGTACTTTATGGGGAGTTGGCAAGGCAGCCGTGTACAGACATATCCCGGATTATTTTCCAAATGATGTGGGAGCTGTTGGTGGCATGGTGGGATTGCTGGGCGGGCTGGGTGGATTTGTTTCTCCCATCATTTTTGGTTATTTGTTGAAATGGACCGGCCTCTGGACAAGCATGTGGATATTTCTTTTCTTCATTTCCGCGATTTGTCTGTGGTGGATGCATGCAACCATCACCAAGATGAGAGACAAAGCAGCGCCACAAACAAAAGGCAAGTTTGAATTGCAAAATGGTTGAAAAACCTTAGATGAGGACAATCATGTCAACCTGGTTGAAAAAATGGGAACCAGAAAATGAACTTTTTTGGAAAACAGAAGGGGCACGCACCGCATGGCGCGTTCTTTGGATAAGCACTTGGTCGTTGATTTTTTCTTTTGCTACCTGGTTTGTTATTTCGGCAGTGGTTGTGCGGCTTCCCTTCATCGGATTTAAGTTTGATACCATGCAACTTTTCTGGCTGGCGGCTATGCCTGGCCTTGCTGGCGGCACATTGCGTATTATTCATGCCTTTTTGATTCCTATTTACGGTACAAGAAAAGTGATTACGATTTCTGTCTGGATAAAGCTACTTCCAATGGTCTGGTTGGTATTTGCTGTTCTCAATCCAACCACGCCTTACTGGCAGTTTCTTTGCATTGCTTTTTTGTGTGGCATGGGCGGTGGTGATTTTTCTTCTTATATGCCCTCCACCAGTTTGTTTTTTCCGAAACGCCTGCAGGGGCTTGCTTTAGGCATTCAGGCGGGAATCGGAAATTTCGGCGTATCGCTTACCCAGTTTGTTACCCCATGGATCATTGGTTTTGCTGCTTTTGGCACATTAGCTGGATCTGCGCAAATTTTTAAAAAGAACGATGTGGTGAAAGATATTTGGCTCCAAAATGCCGCCTTCTGGTATATTCCCATCCTTGTTGTTACCGGCATTCTTTGCTGGGTATGGCTTCGCAGCATCCCTGTCAAAGCTTCCTTTAAAGAACAAACCGATATTTTTAAAAGTAAACACACCTGGTTTTGCACCATAACTTATGTGATGACCTTTGGTTCTTTTTCTGGATTTGCCGCGGCATTTCCGTTGATGATCAAGGAAGTGTATGGTGGCTTTGAAGGAGCACCCGACCCGCTTAAATATGCCTTTTATGGTCCACTCATTGGCTCGCTTATTCGTGTGGTGATGGGGGCTCCTAGCGACCGCTGGGGAGGGAGCATTTTTACACAGTTTTCGGGAATAGGGCTTATTGCTGGTTCTCTTGCGCTTATTTTTGGAGGATTTCTTGTTCCTGACAGTTTGGATAAATTTCCAGGTTTTGTGGCCATTATGTTATGGCTTTTTTTCTGTTCAGGTGTTGGAAATGCTTCCACTTTTCGGCAATTTCCCATTGTTTTTGCCTTTAATCCTAGGCAAGGGGCGGGCGTTCTTGGCTGGACGGCGGCCATTGCCGCCTATGGTCCGTTTATCTTTGCTGCGCTCATTGGAGTTGCCATCTCAAATACCGGTTCTGCTGTGCCATTTTTTTGTGGCGTAATCCTGTTCTATGTCATTGCTTCGTTAATTAACTGGTATTATTATCTGCGTAAAGGTGCCGAGCGGTATGACTGGGGAACCAAATGGGGCACGTGGTGGGACCAGGCAAAAGAAAGTTGGAACCCATGATTTTTTCTCTAATCTCTTTGTCCTAAGTCCGGATGGATATGGAAAAAGAGACGGGGTTTGGGCGGAAACACCCATGCCTACCGATTCCTAAGGAGTATTTTCCTGGGATGAATTGTAAAGGAGACTAGATGCTTACTCGTCCGTCAGATGCTTTAAAACTTATTCTGAATGAAGTATCCTTTTTATCCCAGGAAACCATTTCTTTATCGAAGGCTCTAGGGCGTTATCTCTCACAGTCTCTAGTTGCTCCCATTTTTTTACCCCCTTTTGACAATTCAGCCATGGATGGTTTTGCCGTGCGGTGTGGTGATATCAATGTGGCCACATCCGATCGCCCAATTTCGCTCAAAGTTGTTGGTATGCTCAAAGCAGGGGATGATGTTGAAGGGATGCGGCGTGCCATGCCTCTCCAACAGGGATGCGCCGTGCGTATCATGACAGGTGCTCCAATTCCGGCCGGGACCGATGCCGTCATTCCATTTGAGGAAACTCTCACCCCTCAAGGGAGAGGGGGGCATGAAACTTGTACAATTCCAAAACCGGTGCGTATCGGTGAAAACATCCGCAAAGCCGGGGAGGATGTTCAAAAAGGCACTTGTGTGCTGGACAAAGGGGTGCGCCTTACCCCCCGAAATATGGCCTTGCTTGCCGCCTTGGGATTCTCGGAGGTTTCTGTGACACGCCTTCCTCAAGTGGCCTTGTTTTCAACGGGTAATGAACTAAAGGCTTTGGGATCTGTGTTAGAGCCTGGTCAAATTTATGATTCCAATGGTCCCACCTTAAGTCTTGCTCTCCAAGAGTTGGGTCTTAAATCCAAAATACTTTCTACTCCCCAAGATACCTTGCAAGATTTATTAAATACTTTTCAGGCAGCCTCCGAAGCCGAAGTGATTTTAACCATGGGAGCTGTTTCGGCCGGAGATTTTGATCTTATTCCCCAAGCCCTCGAAAAATTGGGTGCCAAAGTTTTATTTCATAAATTGGCCATTAAACCAGGTAAGCCGTTGCTTTTTGCCAGGTGGGAGCATCGGTTTCTTTTTTGTTTGCCAGGCAATCCTGTTTCTTCGCTGATTGTTTTTGACCGTTTTGTGCGTCCTGCTTTACTCAAAATGATGGGGGCATCTTTACTTTTCAGGCAACACTATACGGCTTTAGCCTTGCATGACATCAAAGCAACAGTAGGCAAGGAAGATTATTTAAGGGCCAGGATCACATGGAAAGACGGAACTTTTTTTGCACAACTAGCAGGTAGCCAAGGTTCGGCACATCTTGCGCCATTGGCAGAATCTCATGCGTTGCTCGTGGTTCCTGAATCGATAAGCCAAATACGTGAGGGAGAAAAAGTTGAGTTCGAATTTTGGAGTGAAACTTTATGAAAATATTTCTCAAATATTTTTCGATCTATCGGGATCGGTTTCAAAAAGAGGAAGCTACAAGGGATTACCCCAGTGCTTCATCCATAAAAGAAATTTTTCTTTCCCATTTTCAGGAGGGGGAAGATGTAGAAAAATTTTTAAAGTACACTCGGTTTGCTGTGAATGCCGAGTTTGTGCCCATCGAAACTATTTTAAACGAGGGGGATGAATTGGTTTTTATCCCTCCTGTAAGTGGAGGGTGAACCCATGATTAAGATCACAAAAGAACCCATTTCTATTGAAGCTGTTTTGGATTCCACGCAAGATAAAAACGCGGGCGGATATGTTTATTTTATTGGCACGATTAGGCAAGAAAACGCCATCGAAGGAATCGAATATCAAAGTTATCTTCCCTTGGCACAAAAGCAGATGGAAAATGTTGTTGGGGAAGCAAAAAATAAATGGGCATTACAGAAGGTATCGGTGGTACACCGTGTTGGGTTGGTGCCTGTAGGGCATGCGGCTGTTGTGATTGCCGTTTGCAGTGTTCATCGCAAAGAAGCCTTTGCAGCCTGTGAGTTTATCATCGATCGAATCAAGGAAATTGTTCCTATCTGGAAAGAGGGAGGGGCCGCATGTTGCCATCATC
Source organism: Deltaproteobacteria bacterium RIFCSPHIGHO2_02_FULL_40_28 (assembly GCA_001798135.1). Classification (GTDB taxonomy): domain Bacteria; phylum UBA10199; class UBA10199; order UBA10199; family 2-12-FULL-40-28; genus 2-12-FULL-40-28. The sequence goes on from MGRJ01000026.1 coordinate 43,406, forward strand.
ATCAGTCCTAGCTCTTCTTTGTGGAGGAAGATCGAGTCGTTTTGGTTCTAACAAGGCTTTAGCTTTTGTTGATGGTTCCACCATGATCGAACGGATTGTGCAACAAGTTCAAAAAGTAGCGCAGAATCTGATCCTGGTTACCAATACTCCCCAAGAATATGCTTTTCTCAATTTACCTTGTTTGATCGACTCCAAGCCTTACGCAGGGCCTCTTGCTGCATTGCTTATGGTATTTGAAAAAACTTTTTATGAGCATGTTGTGTTGGTGGCCTGTGATATGCCGCAGGTGAATCAGGAAACAATTCATGCCTTGTGGAAACATGTTCCAACAGCAGATGCTTGTGTAATGCGGGATGCCGCTGGTCCTCAATATATTCTTGCTCGTTACTCACGTAGGCTTGCAAAGCCACTTAGTGAATTTGTTGTTGCGGGAGGAAAATCATTCAAGGATTTTTTTCAGTTTCATTCTTCTGGTTTGGTTTTCCTGGATTCGGAGAAAAAAATACCCAATGTCAATACAGAAAGGGAGTTAAAGGAGTATCAATGCTTTGTGATTTAAAAAATAGACGGGCAGAATATTTACGATTGTCGGTTACCGATCTGTGCAATTTGCGTTGCCAGTATTGCATGCCGCTTGAAGGGGGTCCTCATTTTGGAAAAGAAAAAATCCTGAGTTTTGAAGAAATCACCCGGTTGATTGGTATTTTATCAGGATTAGGCATACGTCGCGTGCGTTTAACAGGAGGGGAACCTCTGGTACGAAAGAGTTTACCAATATTGGTAGAACAAATTTGCTCTGTTCCAGGCATTGAAGAAGTAGTGCTAACCACTAACGGACTTTTGTTAAAAGATCAGGTGCAAAACTTGAAAGCAGCGGGGCTTGCCCGCATCAACGTCCACCTGGATACACTGTCCCCTGAAAAATTTCATCACATCACTCGTTGGGGAAAAATAGAGCAGGTATTTGAGGGCATTAAAGCTGCCATCGATGCCGGTTTTGATTTCATCAAACTCAACATGGTTTTGCAGAAGGGAATCAACGATGACGAAGTACCCAACATGCTTCGCTTCGCAGCCTCGCAAGGCATGGTTCTCCGGGTGATCGAACTGATGCCAATTGGTGAGGCTCTTACACAGGAAGATCATTTTATATCTGTTAGCCAGGTGCGTGAAAAATTGAAGCAAGAATTTACTTTGCTTCCTTCACTTTCCAAGTGGGGGCATGGTCCGGCGGTGTATCAGCATGTTTCTGAACTGAAGACAGACATTGGTTTTATTAGCCCCATCAGTTCGCCCTTTTGTGACACCTGTAATCGTATTCGCATTTCTAGTGATGGACGTTTGCAAGATTGTTTAGCTTATGATGGCGATGTGTCTTTGCGTGATTGTTTGCGCAACTCGCGTATGAGCGATGATGAAATTTCCGCCATTATTCGTAGACGAATCCATTTTAAGGTGGAGGGGCATGGAGGCTTTTTGCAAAAAGAAGGAGAACGAACACCCTGCATGTATGGGATTGGAGGATAAACATGATTGATATATCGGCAAAAATAGAAACCTTACGGACAGCCATTGCAGAAACTTCGGTTTTTGCAAAACGGGAAACACTAGAGCGTGCGTTAAAGGGTGACACCCCCAAGGGAGAAGTGTTGCCTGTGGCTCGTGTGGCGGCAGTGATGGCAGCAAAAAAAACACCAGACCTTATTGCTTACTGCCATCCACTGGCCATCGATTCTGTTAAGGTGGATTTTGAGTTAAAAGAAGTTGCCCTGTTGATTCGGGTGGAGGTAAAAGCCATTGGTCGTACGGGGGTTGAGATGGAAGCCTTAACTGCCGCCTCCATGGCAGCATTAAATGTTTACGATATGCTTAAGGGGATTGACAAAGAAGTAGCTATTGGAACTTTGAGTTTGCTTGAAAAACATGGTGGAAAAAGTGATTTTCAGGAGAAGATATCCAAACCTTACCTGGCTGCTGTTCTTGTTTCATCCAACAGTGTGTCTGCAGGGAAAAAAACCGACAAGTCCGGAAAACTGATTGTTGAAAACATGAAAAAATATCCAGTGGAGGTTTTGCATTATGAAATTGTTCCTGATGAGCCTAAAGCTATACAAGAAAAAATTCTTTCTTGGTGTGGGCAAGGCATCCAGCTTATTTTAACAACTGGTGGAACTGGTTTGGGCCCGCAAGATATCACAGTGGAAACGGTTAAGAAAATCATTGATCGGGAAATTCCCGGTATTGCCGAAGCCATGCGTGTTTTTGGTCAGCGGCGTACGCCTTATGCCATGCTTTCGAGGAGTGTGGTTGGGCTAAAGGGTGACACCTTAATTGTAACGTTGCCCGGATCTTCGCGCGGAGTAGAAGAAAGTTTAGCTGCGATTTTTCCCAATGTCTTGCACCTTTTTCCGATGATTAAGGGGGGAGGACATTAAAATGGAACTTCACTTTTATTTTTTGATTCCACTTTTTTTTCTCACTGCTGCTCTTTATTCTTCAGCGGGCTTGGGTGGGGGTTCTGCTTATTTAGCTCTTTTGGTTCTTTTTGGATTTTCGCATACGAGTATCCCCTTATTTTCGCTTGGTTGTAATATCCTGGTTGTTAGCGTGGGGCTCTGGCATTTTTGCAGGGCCGGACATCTTCGTTTAAAGAATGTACTTCCTTTTTTGATCACATCCATCCCTTTTGCCTTTCTTGGAGGAAGTTTAAACCTTGGCAAAAAAGTATTTTCTTTCTTGCTGGCATTTTCTTTAGCTGCTGCCGCCTTGCGTCTTTTATTCAAAGATCAAGAAAGAAAACTACAAGTTGTTTCGTTGAAAAAATCTTTTATGTTTGGATTGCCAGTAGGAGCTGTGATTGGATTTTTGTCGGGCTTGGTTGGTATTGGTGGGGGTATTTTTTTGAGTCCACTATTGCTTTTGTTGCGTTGGGCCGATGCCAAACAGGCTGCTGCTGCGGCCAGCCTGTTTATCTTGGTTAATTCACTTTCAGGTTTGATGGGACAATTTTCCAAGGGATTGCCCTTTGAACATGCTTATTTATTTTTACCGCTTTTAATTGCTGTTTTTTTAGGTTCTCAGCTTGGCGCACGTTTTGGGGCCCTTCGGTTTTCGGCATTGGTTTTACAAAGGGTGACAGTTGGGATTCTTTTTGTTGCCAGTGTGAGAATTTTAATGGGGTTGTGGGAGTGAGGGCGGGTAATTAAAAAGGCAAAAAAATGTCTTTATTCATATGAAAAAAAGCAGTAAAATGCTTTTATGAAGAGATGTTTTTACCAGGATTTGTTACGTTGGAAGTCCTCCGGTCAGCGTAAACCCCTTATTGTCAAGGGGGCCCGGCAGGTTGGCAAAACCTATCTGCTGACCCGGTTTGGTCAAAAAGAATTCAAAAATTACCATCATTTTGATTTTACCAAAAATAGGAAGCTGGCCAGCGTTTTTGACGATGGTTTGGATGCTTTGGAAATAATCAAGCGTCTTGAAATTCAATATGAGCAAAAAATTAATGTGGCAGAGGATCTGATCATTTTTGACGAAATCCAGGAATGCCCACGCGCGATTACGGCCCTTAAATATTTCTGCGATGATCTGAAAAAATCATATGTTGTCGCATCGGGTTCATTTTTGGGTTTGAGTTTGTCTTTGGATCCCTACCCTGTTGGAAAGGTTAAAACTCTTACTCTCTATCCGATGAGTTTTTTCGAATTTCTGGAAGGCTTGGAAAAAACAAGATTGCTGGAAGAAATTATCCATGGAACTCCCAAAGGTGTTCTTTCCAAAACAGTTCATGAAAAGGCGTGGGAATACCTGAAATATTTTTTTATCACCGGCGGATTACCAGAAGTAGTTCAGACATTTAAGAATCACTCTCACAACATGCTGACGGCTTTAACCATGGTACGTGAACTGCAATCAGAAATTTTGGACAACTATTTCAGTGATATGGCCAAGCACGCCGGAAAGACAAACGCAGTGAAGATCCAGGCCGTGTTTAACAACGTGCCCATCCAGTTGGCCAGGGAAAACAGAACCAGCCAGAAATTTGTTTTCAAGGACGTGCTATCAACGCGTTCAAACTACGAACAACTGGAAGATCCCATCGAATGGCTTGTCAAGGCAGGTTTTGTGTACAAGGTTTCTATCTGTAAGCGAGCAGAATCGCCGCTTAAGGCTTATACCGATCCCAACAAGTTCAAGCTTTTTTTGTTCGATGTGGGGCTGCTGGGCTTGATGGTTGGTCTTGCACCCAAAAACATTTTTAGTTATGATTATGGAAGTTATAAAGGATACTTTGCAGAGAATTACGTGCTGGGGGAATTGCTTCCCACATTGAATCAGGGCCTTACCTCCTGGCAAGAAGGCATGAGTGAAATCGAGTTTTTGATGGAGTGCGCCGGTCAGATCATCCCCATTGAAGTTAAGGCGGGCATCAATAAAAAGGCAAAGAGCCTGGGTGTTTTCACAAAGTGCTATCATCCCAAACAAGCGTTCCTGGTTTCGGGGAATCCTTTGTCACTGAACAAAAAGGGCCTGTCTTTTGTTCCTCTCTATTCTTCCTGTTTGTTGAAAAATCTGGCTTTTGGCAAGCTATCTTGAACTTTAATGCCCTCACAAAACAAGCAAACGTAAATTCCCAAAGTCCAAACGATGTATCTGCGCAATTGCAATATCCCCCAAAAGGGGACAGAATAGCAAGTTATGAGAAAAAGGAATGTTATTCTTATTGTCGATGACGAATTAGAACTCTGCAAAGTCCTCCAAAAGACTTTAAAGAAAGAGGGCTATCATGTTCTTATAGCCACAACAGGACAAAAAGCACTTTCCCTTTTAAAAAAAGAAAAGGTCGATCTCCTCCTTCTTGACCTGAAAATGCCCCTGATTTCCGGCCTTGAGCTTTTAAAGAAAATTCGGAAGACTGTTCCAGAAGGCAAAAAGAAATCAACTATCCCTGCCGTAATTTTAACAGCTTACGGAAGTCTGTCGTCCGCCCAGGAGGCAATGGCCTTAGGGGCAGTTGAGTATTTGACAAAACCATTTGATTTAAAAGAAGTGATCACTGTTGTAAAGGAGGCCCTTTAAGTGAACGATGAAAGGAGGCTCATTTATATCCCTATCCTCCACACCTCCTTTGACATGGGAACATTGGCTTCTTCGATGAAAAAGAGTTATGTAAAAAAGTTTGGAGAGAAGCAGTGGAAACAACATGTAAAAGTTATTGATGAAATGTGGGATGGAATCTGGCAAAAGATTCGGCAAATGAATATCCCCTATGGAAACATTAAGGTGTATCAGGATGGTCTTCCTGTTTGTGGCATGGAAAAACGGATCGTTGCCGATTTGGCAAAAAAAGGATCTCCAAACCACAAACTGGTTTTATGGATGATGCGCCGGGGAGCAACCCTTGTAGGTACCGAGGATCCCAAGCTCCTGCTGGAGGAGTATCATCACTTAAAAAGGATCACTCAGGCCAAGACCCACCAGGAACATGAAAAACTGGTTTGCAAATTCGAAAAGCAGAGTGCAAAACTTTTGCAAAAAAGGGATAAAAAGATTAGTAACCAAATCAGCTCAACACTCAAAAAAGGAGAAACAGGGGTCCTCTTTATCGGCCTCCTTCATCAAGTGGATAAGTTGTTAGCCAAAGATATCCATACTAGCTATCTGATCCATCGTCTTTCGTTTCGGCGGAGTTTAGAAATGGAAAAGAGGGCTTAAAGGGTAAACTCCTATGATTTTGATTGATAATATCTTGAAATTGCTTCTGGGACGGGAGGAAGAATCGCTTGGTGAAGACTATCTGATCGCCAAAGGGGAAAAAATTTTCTCAGCATGTTCCCTTCCATACGTCGTCTGTGACAAAAATTTTTTAATCAGGGCGGCCAATCCCGCTTTTGCCCGTTTTTTTAAAATCCCCCTTAAAAAACTCGAAGAGAAAACCCTTTTTCAGATCTTGGGAAACAGCAAGATAACCCTCACTGCCAACGGAAAAAAATATTCGCAAATCACCAGCCTTTTATCCGTTGTCAAAGAGCGAAATCCAAAAATTCTCCAGGGAGAATTTCCAAAGATAGGCCAACGAGTTTTTCATATTTTTATGCGGATGCTCCCGCCAAATATTCTTGTCCTTTTTGCCGACATGACGGAAGTCAAAGAGCTGGAAGATAAAATTTCAAAGAGCCGCACCGAACTCCTTTCTGTATTTGATGGGATTGAGGACCCGATGGTGACAATCGGTAAAGATTTCAAAATCAAGCGGATCAATGAGGCGATGTTGAAGGCAGTGG
>MGRJ01000026.1:49718-65248 GCA_001798135.1 Deltaproteobacteria bacterium RIFCSPHIGHO2_02_FULL_40_28
GGGGGGGGGGGGGGGGAGTTCCTACCAAGGTTTCATCGGCAAGGCCTGCTATTACAAACTCCACGGGTTTAAAGAGAGATGCCATAGTTGTACCGCCGACAAGACCTTTGCAACGAGAAAAAAGACTTCTCAACTTGGTCCTCTTCTTAAGGTCAAGGCCAACGCGGAAGATTCTATCTACCAGATCACCTGTTACCCTCTAAAAGATGCTGCAGGAAAAATCACGGGGATCGCAGAGTCTTACCGGGATATCACCGATATCAAGCGGGTTGAAGAAGCACTCTACGAGTCGGAGCGGAACCGAATCATGGAACCACTAGCCGCAGGTATTGCCCATGAGGTGCGCAATCCCTTGGCCATTATCCGATCAACAGCACAGTATTGCTTAGGCGAGGTTGTTAACAACAAGGACTTGGAGGAGAGTCTTCAGACGATCATTAAAAGTTCTGAAACTGCAAACCGAGTTGTGAGCGATCTTGTCGAGTTTGCCAGACCCGAGGCGGTCGACTTTAAGCAGCAGTCCTTGGCACCCATTATCAAAGAGGGGCTTCGCATGGTCCATGGACGGGCGAAAACCCAGAAGGTTAAACTCTCCAAATCGGTTGCCCGGAACCTGCCACAACTTTTTCTCGATAAAAAGCGTTTTCTTCAGGCTTATATAAATTTTCTTGTGAATGCACTCGATAGCATGCCAAACGGGGGAAAACTAAGGGTTGAGGCAGCTCGAGATAACAGTCACCGGGGAGTGCGTCTGATCATTCATGATTCAGGAAAGGGAATCCCGGAAGAGGTACTTTCCAAAATTCTGCAACCTTTTTATAGCACCAAAAAAGAGGGGGTGGGATTGGGTCTTCCCATTGCCGAAGGAATTATACGCTCACATGGTGGAAAGGTTGATTTTAAGAGTCAGCCAAGAGAAGGGACTGAGGTGATGGTTTTGCTCCCTGTTAGAAAGAGAAATATCAATGGAAACCATTCTCGTTATTGATGATGAAGAGGATCTTTGTCGCACACTGGAAAAAGTCCTTACCAAAGAAGGCTACCGAGTGATTTGGATTACTTCCCCTGGTCCTGCCTTATCCCTCCTCCAGAAGGAATCCCCTTCTTGTGTCCTCTTGGACCTTAAAATTGGCGAGACCGACGGATTGACGGTCTTAAAGGAAATTCAGGAGCATGACCTGCATCTTCCCGTTATTATCTTGACCGCCTATGAAACCGTCAAGACTGCTGTCTATGCCATGAAACAAGGAGCCTTTCATTACATGGCCAAACCCTTTGACAATGAGGAGTTAAAGATTTTCCTACTAAAAGCTATTGAGCATAGAAAGCTCCAATTCCAGTTACACAATCTTAAAGAGAACTTGGCTGGGGCTTCTGAGCTGGAAAATACCATGGGCTCATCTTCCAAAATTCGGGAGATCATTAAGCTAGTATGGTCGGTTGCAGAAACAAACATCAACGTCCTACTTTTAGGCGAATCGGGGACCGGCAAAGAACTTGTGGCCCAGATGATCCATAATCTCTCTGATCGAAAGGGAGGTTCTTTTGTCAGGGTCGATTGTGCGGCAATCCCGGAAACTTTAATTGAAAACGAACTATTTGGACATGAGAAAGGAGCCTTTACCGGCGCAACGAACCTACAGAAGGGAAAATTTGAAATCGCCGACGGGGGGACCCTCTTTTTGGATGAGGTTGGAAATATTCCAGCGAACGTTCAGTCAAAACTCCTGGGAATCCTCGAAAGTCACACATTTGAGAGAATCGGCGGGAGGCAACCGATAAAAACCTCCGTTCGCGTGATCGCGGCAACAAACTCTGATTTGATGAAAAACTCAGAAAAAGATCTCTTTCGGCTTGATCTCCTCTACCGATTAAATGAATTTCCGATTCACCTTCCGCCGCTTCGGGAGAGGAAGGAAGATATCCCCCTTCTTTGCACACGGTTTATCAGACAGCTTCAACCCGAAGTCAAAAAAGAAGTCAAAGAGATTGCCACTGAAGTGCTTGAAAGACTGATGGAGTATCATTTTCCTGGAAATGTTCGAGAGCTTCGCAATATTATCAAGCGAGCCATGGTTATGTCGTCTAATGGTTGTATCTCGCTTAGTGAACTCCCCACCGAAATCAAAAACCGCGAAAAAAGAACCTTTACCAAAGAGATAAGCGTGCCAATCTCCTACGGACTCCCCTTAATCGAGGTTTCCCGTCAGGCAACTGTTCAGATTGAAAAGCAACTGATTCTGGATGCCTTGGCGAGAACCCACAATCATCAGGGAAAGGCGGCAAAAATCCTGGGGATCGGGCAAAAAACCCTCTACAACAAGATCAAAGAATATGGGATTTGATAACATATTTTGGAAACCGACGCGCGTAGAGACGTAGCTTCTTTTTATTTAACTGCTCCCAATTCAATTCATCCAGCGATGGTTTTAAACCCTTACGAGACATAAGGTACAACCAATCCAAAAGCGCCTTCTCTGGTTCTGCAATGCGAAAGCCTGGTTTTTGTGTGAATCCCCAAAAAAGGGAGAAGGCCATTTTGTGGTAGATGAATGCGTTGTTTTTCACGCGCATCCGCCTGCTTTTTCGCGTTGAAACGCTGACAATAACAAAGGGGGCCTGGTCGATGACTCCGTAATGGAAAAGAGCGGTTTCACAAGAGATATAGGAGGGAGGATAGATGGTATTGGCTACCTCTTCCGCCTGATAATTACAAAAGGAATTCGCAAAAAATTCCGGCCTTAGTTTTACCAAGATATCTTCCCGAACAAGCCGATAGGCAGCCTTGCGGGCCGCATCTAGCTTTAAGCCGCTCAATTTCATCAAGTCGGCAAGATGATAAAATTTGCGCCCCCTTTTGAAAATTTGAATCCATTGGGAAAGAGTAAATTTTGTTTTGGAATTTTTCATTCACAAAGCCCTTATTTATCCAATTTTTCCAGAAGCGTGTGAATCAATTTCTGATTCGTCTCAATAACCTCCCTGTATTGGTTTGTCTGAAAAGTGTGGCGGTATTTTTCGGGAAGAAATTTTTCCATGCTGATTGCCAGCGCTTTAGGATCCATTTCGGCAAGACGTTTTTTTAACGTCTGGACCGGCTTTTCCGTTCGATAATCCTCGAATTTTTTAATCAACAAATCAAAGTCAATTTGCGGATTAAAAATTTTTGTCAAGTACCACATATCCAAAAGATCCCTCTCCTTCATGTAGGATCTTCCAGCCAGGGCATTGATTTTATCGAGATAAAGTTCTTCGATGGATATAGAGAGAATTAAGGGTTGTACTTCCAGAAAAGGTTGTCTCCGTGTCACGGGGAGGGGTTTTGGTTGATAGGCTGGGTATTGACCAAACTCGAGTTTGACATGAATTTTTCCATGATACCCAGGAGGGGAGACGCGTAACCACCAGGCAAAAATCCTCTTTTGCTTTGGCGGCCTGGCTTTCAGTTCGATATGAACAGGCCCCATGGAAAGCATGAGAAGATTTTTTGTTGTAGAAAGAGATTTTTCAACAGCCTTTCGAATCTGCTCATAGCTAGATTGATTGCCGGTAAAGTCCAAATCTTCGGAATAACGATAGCCCCCATGTAGCAGTCGAATCGCTGTGCCCCCATGAAAGATAATGTTTTCACTCTCCTTTTGGGAGTAGAGTCCTTCCAAAAAGGCGATTTGGATAATTTCAGCCGCGACGGTATGAAGCGGAAGGCTCTCCTCTGCGGCCATTTTTTTGATATCTTCCCAAGACATAATATAATTCCGATATAAGACAATAATATCCTATTTTAGAAATGAATTTTTTTCAAGTAAATAGATCATAGGATGACAAAGATTATTATTTTCCCCGGTAAACTCTTGCCGAATAACGTAACACGTTACCTAAAAAACTAACCGATTTCCCAGACTTGTAAAGAGCCTATTTTGTGAATGTTTCTTTATAACTATTTGAATTAAAATAATTTTTTCAAAAAAAAAAAAAGAAACAAATCGGCACACCCTTTGCTAATAAAAATAGTTAAGTAAAACAGGGCTTGATTGATTCATTAACCCGTCCGCCTTTGGCGGACATAAACAGGAGGTTTAGTATGGCAGTACAAAAATCAATGGCTAGTTCATCGCTAGCTGAAGTTATCGACCGAATCCTTGACAAAGGGATCGTCATCGATGCTTGGGCACGTCTCTCACTTGTAGGGATTGAATTTTTATCCCTTGAAGCCAGAGTTGTTGTTTCTGGTGTCGAAACCTATTTAAAGTATGCCGAAGCGATTGGCTTAACAGCCACAGCCGCTCAACCCGCCTAGTCCTTAAGCGATAAGTCGCAGGACGTAAGGTGTGAGAAGTAAAAAGGGTTTAAGAGGGTTCGCCAAGCAAACCCCCCACTCTTAAATGGAGGTTTTGTTCGCCGGGCCATCTGACTCTGAAAGGAAAAGGTATGTCTGTTCCAAATGAGATCAAACGTTTGACCGAAGAGGTGATAACCTCCTTCGATGCTGGTATTGGCGCTGTCGGACTCTTGATCGAAAAGGGTCTGGAGATCCTGGACGGCTATCGAAGGGAACAGGAGGCGGTGAACGGCTCGCTCCGCGATTCGCTCGCCTCGATTGTGAGTCTCCGCCATAAAGACTTTGATGAAGTGATGTCTCGAATCTTGAGCTTTCAGTCGAAGCGCGAGATTGAAATCAAGACCCTCATTAAGGGATTTCTAGCCGAACAGCGGGAGATTACAGGGAAGATCAAACGATCTCTTGAGGCTGGGATTTTTCAGGAGGTTGAGAAGGGAAAGAGGGAGTTGAAAAAGATGATTGATCAGGCAAAGGAAGGGATCCTTTCTTTTCAACAGGAACAGGAGAGAATCCGTGCCACCTTTGCCCAATTGGAGTCTCAAAAGGATAAACTCTCGGTCATGGAGTTTAAGAAAGTAATTCAGGATCTCGAAGAGGAACTATTAGGAGAAAAACCGGCTGCTAGCATTCAGCAATCAGCCTGAAGGGCTTGAAGCTGAATCGGGCGGTCATAACAGAAAGGAAGGTTAGGAACATGAGCTTTGCCGAAGAACTATCTAATCTGGGAAAAGAGATCAATGCATCGTTTGATGCAAGAGTCAATTTTCTTGGAAAAAACATTACTGACGTTAAAAACATGCAATTAGATGCCAAAAAACTGATTAGTCATTTTTCAAAAGATCGCAAGGCCATGGGGCGCAAGCTTCGTGCAGACCTTGGCGGTTTTGTGGAAGACCTGACAGACACGGTGGATGGACTGAAGGCCAAGTTCCATAAGGAACAAAACGCCATACATCGCGAATGCAAAGAAGCGCATTCTGCCTGGATGGGCGCCGCAAAAAGCATGACATCGAAAAGACGAAACTTTGGCGGGAACCTAACAAAGGCAAAACAAAAGGCATCTCAAAAAAGTCATTAAGAAATTAAAGCCTTTTCATGGAAGATTACCCCCGCCTTTGGCGGGGCTGATCCCCCCTGGAGGATAAAATGACCACAAAAAGCTACGAAGTCAATGAAGGAACAGTCACTGTCGTACAACCCGTTGCCAGCAAAGATTTTATCGAAACCCCTTTTGTCAGGGATGTCATCGACCGGGCCATGCATTATCTGAAGGCTGGTTTTCCGGTTCATTTAAGGGGCATTGCAGGCACTGGTAAAACCACCATGGCCCTTCGCCTTGCTGAATTTTTGGATAAACCAGTTGTTTGGCTTCAGGGGGATGAAGAACTTTCCACAACTCACCTGATCGGAGGCGATATTGGCTATCACCGAAGAAGCCTCCGCGACAACTTTATTTCCTCGGTTTTAAAAGTTGAGGAGGATGCTTCCAGGGAGTGGGTCGACAACCGGTTGACCCATGCCTGCCAGAATGGCTATACGCTTATCTATGATGAATTTACCCGTTCGCGCCCCGAAGCCAACAACGTTCTCCTTTCGGTTCTCCAAGAAGGGGTCTTGAACTTTCCGACAAGCCGGGGGAAGGGAGAGCAGGTTATCAGGGTGCATCCTGATTTTCACGCCATTTTTACCAGTAATCCAGAGGAATATGCCGGGGTACATCGATCCCAAGATGCGCTCAGGGATCGTCTGGTTACTCTTGATCTTGAGTGCTTTGACCGTGAGACGGAGATGAGGATCACCCATAAAAAATCGGGGACTGCTCTTCCTGACGCGGCCAAGATTGTTGATATTGTCCGGAGTGTGCGGGAATCTGGGCAATACGAGTTTGCCCCAACTGTTCGTGGTTGTCTGATGATTGCCAAGGCGGTCCATGCCTACAAGGGGAAGGTAAAAATCCAAAAGACCGACCCCCTCTTCCGCCAGATTTGCCTGGATATTTTGACCTCCGAGACATCACGGATCGGTAGCAAAACAACGGCAAAAAAGGTGAAGGATATTGTGTTAAAGGCGATCAGCCAGTACTGCAAAAACGGAAATGGGAATGGGCATGGATGATAATACAAGTATCAACGAAAGGAGCTGTATGAATAGTTTAGGAAGAATACAAAAGGGTTGCGCCTCGATCAAGGGGACATCACGCATCAGACATCTGGCATCCTTGGGTGGCGAGCTGGCCCACGAAGCCAACAGACTCTATATGCTGACGGTCAAGAGGGAAAGCTTGACGAATAAAAAACGCTCTCTTGAGAACAGGTTAAAGGAGATCAATCGGGTGTTAAAGGAGATTGAGGCGGAAACCGATGTCAGCAACAAAAAATATATGCGTTTAAGTGGCAAGACCACCCCGCGGCAAAGTCGTTTAAAATCAGGTAATAGGGGCTCTTCCCTCAAGGCGTTCTCCATGAAATATTAAAAGAGGAGTCATTTATGGCTAAAAAAGATTCAACAAAAAAGGAAGACGAAAAACCAAAGGTTGACTTTGAGATTGGCGCCAAGGGGCTCCTCGGTGGGTTCTTTAAAGGGCTCGGAAGCTTAATCGATCTTGCCGATAAACTCGACAAGACGGGAGGAATTGAAAAAAGCGGTGAATTTGGAGTCAAGGGACAAAAGGATTTAACAGGGGTTTATGGTTTTTCCATCCGCTCCATGGCTGGACCTGGAGGGGTAGCACGTCCCGTGGTACGCCCTTTCGGGGACATTTCAAAGTTCAAAAGCGAAGTCCATCCGTCCCAAAAAGCACCTCCCAAGGGACCTGTTGTCGAAGAGACCACAGAGCCATTGACAGATCTTTTTGACGAAGGGGACTACCTCCGCATTGTGGCAGAGCTTCCCGGTGTGAATGAATCGGAAATTACCTGTGAGGTGCAAGGGGATGATGTAATCCAAATTACAACCAAGGGAAAAAGAAAATATTCCAAGGAGATTCTTCTTGAAAGCAAGATTGATCCGCAGTCGTTAGAAAAATCTTATGTCAATGGTGTCCTTGAACTCAAACTGAAGAAATCGGTGAGGGAAAAATGATGCCTATGCGAAAAGAAAAAATAGCGGAAGGCTCCAAAGAGGCCCCTCTCGGGGGAAAATGGGTAACTCTTCGTGTTGGTGAAGCCCTCTCCAAGGATGTGGGGCGTGGTGTGGCACGGATCGACCCCGAAGAAATGAAAAAATTGGGAGTTAAAGTAGGAGAAGGGATCCATATTGAGGGGGAAAAAACCGTCGGCGCCAAGGTCATGCCAACCTTTTCAGACCACCGTGGTCGGGGGATTGTAGAGATTGACGGCATCCTGCGCGAAAATGCCAAGGTGAGCCTTGATCAAAAAGTCCGTGTGATTCGCGGCAGCTTTCCACCTGCCCAATCAGTAACGCTAAAGGCCCTTTCGCGATTGGGGGTTGTGGACCAATCGGGACAAACCCGCTATCTTGGCCGCATGGTTGAAGGGCTTCCGGTGGCCAAAGGAGACAAGGTACAGGTGGCCCTTTTTGGATCAAGAACCCGGCAATTTCATGTGGTGCAAACTTTCCCTGAAGGGATTGTTTTGGTGACGCCGCAGACATCAATACGGATTGAGGAACCAAAAAATAAAGAGGCAGGAAAAGAAGAGGGAGAAGACAGCGCAACCATTTCTTACGAAGACATCGGTGGCCTTGGAAAAGAGATTCAACGTGTTCGCGAGATGATCGAACTCCCTTTTAAAAGCCCCCAAATTTTTGAACGTCTGGGAATTGACCCTCCCAAGGGGGTTCTTTTGTACGGCCCTCCCGGCACCGGAAAAACACTTATCGCCCGCGCAGTCGCCCACGAATCGGATGCCAATTTTTATACGATCAATGGCCCCGAGATCGTGCACAAGTTTTATGGAGAAAGTGAAGCTCATTTAAGATCAATTTTTGAAGAGGCTTCGAAAAATGCCCCGGCCATTATCTTTATTGATGAAATTGATTCAGTCGCTCCCAAGCGAGCCAATGTGCAGGGAGAAGTCGAAAAAAGAATTGTCGCGACACTTTTGAACCTGATGGACGGACTTAAGTCTCGCGGCGAGCTGATTGTGATTGGCGCAACCAACATGCCCGATCTCCTGGATCCAGCCCTACGACGTCCAGGTCGGTTTGACCGAGAGATTACCATTGGGATCCCCGATCGGAACGGTCGTTTGAAGATCCTCGAGATTCATACTCGCGGGATGCCTTTGGCCGAGGATGTCAGTTTAGAAAAACTTGCGAATATCACACACGGTTATGTCGGGGCCGATTTGGAGGCCTTGGCCCGAGAAGCGGCCATGATTTGCTTAAGAGAATCGATGGAAAAGGGGGATATTACCTTGGAGGAGGTTCCTTTTGAAGTTATCGAATTGCTGGAGGTAACTCACGCGCACTTTATGCAGGCGTTAAACGAGGTGGAACCGTCCGCTATCCGCGAGGTCTCCATTGAGACCCCGAACGTGCGGTGGTCTGACGTCGGAGGACTCGACGACGTGAAACGGATCTTGCGGGAGACAGTCGAATGGCCTCTCCGCTACGCAAAACTTTTTGAAAAGGCCAATTTCAAACCAACAAAAGGAATACTTCTGGGAGGCCCACCGGGCACAGGAAAGACCCTCTTGGCAAAGGCCCTGGCCACCGAGTCGGAGGTCAATTTTATTTCCATTAAGGGACCGGAACTCATTTCAAAATTTGTCGGGGAAAGCGAAAAAGGGATTAGAGAAGTGTTTAAGAAGGCAAAGTCCGCGGCCCCCTGTATTCTATTTTTTGACGAGATGGATTCTGTAGCCCCCAGGCGGGGTTCCGGTGAGGGAGATTCTGGGGTGATGGGCCGGACGATCAGCCAGTTTTTGACCGAACTCGATGGACTGGAGGAATTGCGTGGTGTGGTTATCTTGGGGGCAACCAATCGCATCGACCTGATCGATCCGGCCTTAATTCGCCCGGGGCGGTTTGATCACTTGATTGAATTGCCTTTGCCCGATCTGGTGGCCCGCAGGGAAATCTTCGGGATTCATACAAAGGGGGCTCCGATTGAAAAGGGGGTCGATTTTGAGGAACTGGCCCGTGCGTCGGAGGGAAAAAGTGGGGCTGAACTTGAGGCACTCTGCCGGCAGGCAGTAAGTCTCGCACTGCGTGAGTTTATTGACGATCACGGAACAAAAGCAAATGATAGGACCGACAAGTTCGTCGTCCGAAAAAAACATTTTAGCGAGGTGATGCAAAAATGAGTCTTTATCTCTACGGTATTATCGGACAGACAGAGGCGATTGATTTCGGGCCCATTGGATTTAAAGGGGGGAAGGTCATTTCTTTGCCCGCAGGAGAAATTGCCGCCGTTGTAGGTCCACCGCCTGCTGAGATCTTCGCAAAGTTGCACAAAGAGATCCTGATTGCCTTTCTTCTCGCCCATCAAAAGACGCTCGAACAGGTCATGAAGAAAAATTTTGTCCTGCCATTCAAATTTGGAACGATTCTGAAAAATGAATCGGAAATGATAGAAATTTTAAAAGAGGGAAGAAAACCCCTGATTGATCTCATGGAGAGCATAAAAGAACGCACGGAAATCGATGTCATTGCAACATGGGAGGTGACCAGAATGCTTCAGGAGATTTCGGAAGAAGATCCGGAGGTTTTAGTCCTGAAAAAGGAGATGGCGAAAGGGAATGCTGACCCTGTTTTGATCGGAATGTGTCTGGCAAAGGCTTTGAAAAAACGGGCGGAGGGGTGGCAAAAAAAGATCAAGGAGAAGCTTAAAGGCCATTCTGTCGCGTGTGCGGATCATGACCTGTTGAACGATACGATGATCCTCAACAGCTCTTTTCTCATCCACCATGATAAAGAAAGGGAGTTTAACCGGGCGCTGGAGGCGACCGATAGCGATTTTCAGAACAAGCTCCGCTTTAAATGTGTCGGGCCTCTTCCCCCTTACAGTTTTGCAACGGTGACCATCAAGCGGTTTGATCCCGAGGAGATTCGACGGTCTGCAAAGATTCTGGGGCTTAATGGCAAAGCAGAATTAACGTTTGTCAAAAAGGTTTACAAGGAACTTTCAAGACAGTGCCATCCTGATATGGATCCAAATCTTTCTGTACAGAAGTTTGAGGAACTCAATCGAGCCTATGAGCTTATTTTTGATTACTGCAAGGATAAACCCCGTTTTCTTTCGAGGGAAGCGGTCGAAGGATCTGTCAGGCTGGAAAGCGCCATACCACAAGGAGGGCTCTCTGATGCCGCATGAAGGAAAATATATCTACGGGATTATTGCAACGGAGGAGGCCCCTAATTTTGGCCCCATAGGCATTGGAGGAAAAAGGGATGAAGTCGTCACGATCGGTGTAAAGGGACTCGCCGCTGTTATTAGTAATTCTGCTCTCGATCATTACGCCGCCTCCCGTGAGAACCTTCAGGGACACACGAAAGTGATCGAAAAGGTCTTTGAGAATTTTACCATTTTGCCGCTGCAGTTTTGTACCGTTGCAGAATCAACGGATGAAATTCTCAATTTCCTGGAAAAAAACAGACGGGAACTTAACAATCATCTCAAGGATCTTGAAGGAAAGGTCGAGGTGGGGATCAAGATTATTTGGAAAAATATGAAGAAAATATTTGATGAAATTGCCCAGGAAAACAAGGTGATCCATAAACTTAAAGAAAAAGGGGTCAAAGGAGGGGGGCAGTCAGCCTTGATTCATGCCGGAGAGCTTGTGGAGGCTGCCTTGGAAGAAAAAAAGGCGGTTGAAGGGGAAGATTATTTAAGACCCTTAAAGAAAGGGCCGGTTACGTGCAAGGAAGGAGAAAAAAAAACAGAAGACATGGTGGTCAATGCCTCGTTTCTTTTTAGCCATGATTGGATAAAGGAATTTGATGCTCGTGTAGAAAAACTGGGTGAAGAAAATGAGGCGAGGGTGCAAATTAAATACATTGGGCCCATGCCACCATTTAGTTTTGTGAACCTAGAATTGCATTGGAATGGAGGAACAAGATGAGTGATCCAATCGGATTATGGCTGTATTGCATTATTGAGAACCGAGGAGAAATGGCCTGGGACTGTCTTGGTATTCATGGGACTAGTCAGGTTGTAGCTATAGCTGGCGGAAAGTTCGCTGCCGTTGTCTCTGCCGAACCGATAAAAAAATATCCCCTTGTCCGGGATTATCTCATAACCCACCAGAAGGTGAATGAAACCGTCATGCAAACCCATCGGGTTTTGCCGGTTAGATTTTGCACCATGGCGGAGAATAAAGAGAAGATTATTGACGAAGTTTTGGTGCCCAAGGAGAGTGAACTGCACGACAAACTTGCCGAGGTTGCAGGTAAAGAGGAATACGGTTTACGCGCCCGCTGGAAGGATCTCGATAAGGTTTTTAAAGAAATCGGCGAAACCAATGAGAAGGTACAGAAAAAGAAAAAGCTGATCCTGGATCTTCCGGAGTCCAGTCGCCGGACTGAGCTGATTGATATTGGGCATCTGGTCCAAGAGGCTGTTCAGACCAAAAATGAAGAGACCGCCCGTACCTTGATGGATGAACTTTTTCCACTTGCCTGCGCATCGAAGAGAAACAAAAACCTGGGAGATGCCATGGTCCTGAATGCCTCTTTTTTGGTAAGAAAAGAACAAGTACCCCATTTTGACAAGGCTGTTCAAACCCTCGATGCCCGGTACGGTGGGGATCTGCAATTTAAATATGTTGGACCTGTGCCGCCATTTAATTTTGTGGAGATTGTGATCCAGTGGAAGGAGGAGGAACTCAAAAATGTTTCTATTGGATGACATTTTGCTTGCCCCCATCAAGGGGGTTAAATGGATCAGCGAAAAACTCCGGGACGTAGCGGACAAGGAGCTCTTTGATCCAGAGAAGATTCATGAGGAACTCATGACTCTTCAGGCGAAGCTTGATATGGGAGAGATGACCGAGGAAGAATACGGGATTCGAGAAAAAGATCTTTTGGAGCGCTTAAGTGCGCTCCGTAAAAAGGAGGAATAGACTATGACGGCAATCCATGAGGTGCAGGCAAAGGTGATTGAATTTTTTACCAAGGAGATGGGGAACGAGCGGGAGGCGATCCACTTGATCAAGCTCGGCAGATTGGAAGATGGATGGGAGGCCAAGGTTGAGGTAACCGAACCCAACGAATACTTGAAGAAACTGGGTCATCCCTCAATCTTTGACCGGAACATCTACACTATCGGTCTCGATTCTGCGCTTGAGGTCACCGGCTATGCTTTGTCCTCGTCAAGAGAACGAAGTTACGCCGAGACAGAGCGGGAGGAGATTTAGCCATGCAACATTCAACTCAAGGGGAAAGCCTTGCAGACGTTGTTGAACGTGTACTTGACAAGGGGCTTGTTATCAATGCGGATATTGTGATTTCGCTTTGCAAGACCGAGCTTTTGTCGATCAAGCTTCGTGCGGCCATTGCCTCGTTTGAAACCGCCGCTAAGTGGGGACTTGCTTTTCCGTCAGATATGCGTATTGGGACGCCAGTGCCAATCAAAAGAGAACCCGCCGTATAACAAACTGGCCAAAGGAGGATTGATGAAAGAAAAAGACAAAAAATCTAAAGAACCCGAGATAGCCAATGAAATCCTGGGAAAGATAGGCAAGGTTGTTCCCGGATTTGAAGGATTTTTTAAGAAGATGGAGGGATCAAAGACCTTTGGGTTTCGGATGAAGGAAATCCGAAAGGAAATAAACCGAAGATTTGGCGGAACCAAAAAATGAAATTAGAAATCAATGACAAAGAGTTGAAGCACGGAGTGCTGGGGCTTGTTCTAGCTATTGTGGAAGTAATTCGCGACACGCTGAAAATTCAGTCAGTCAAAAGAATGGAGGGGGGAAGCTTGACAGAAGAACAGATTGAACGGTTAGGGAATGCCCTCTTGGAGTTAGACAAAGCAATTGACCAGATCAAAGAAGAACAAGGGGTCTCCGAGGCAGTTCGGTCCGTCCGCGACGGTTTGGATGACCTTGTGGATCAGATGATTCACATGGAGGCATAGGAAATGGCAGACAAAGGACTTTATCTCTATTGTGTAGCTCTTCCTTCGACAACGCTTCCTACTCAAAAGGAGGATCTGGGTATCAAGGGAATTGAGGGGAGGGATGTTTTTGTCTTCCAGACCCCCACTCTCCTTGCTGTTGTTCAGGAGTGCGAACAATCTTACGGGTCCGATGACATGAAGACAGTTTCCCAGTGGATTTTAAGCCACCAAGCCGTGGTCGACCTTGCCTGGGAAAAATTCGATATGGTTGTCCCCTTTTCTTTTGGCACCGTGATTGTGGCCAAAGAGGGAAAATCAGCGCGTGAGAATCTTTTGGATTGGCTGGAAAAAGAACAGGGAAATCTCAAATCCAAAGGAGAAAAACTCAAAGGGAAAGCTGAATATGGAATCCAAATAACCTGGGACCCGATGAAGGTGGCCCCACGTATTGTAAAGACTGATCAGGAGATTCAAAAACTGGAGAAGGAAATAGCCTCTAAATCAAGCGGGACGGCTTATTTGTTAAGGCAAAAACTAGAGGTTCTTGTCGGAAAAAGAATGGAACAGGCGGCCGATATTTATTTTAATGAGTTGTATCAAAAGATAAAACGGTGCGTTGAAGATATCCATGTTGAAAAGGTGAGAAAAGAGGAGCCGCCGCGACAAATGCTTATGAATCTCTCTTGTTTGCTCCCCAAGGGGGAAATGGACCCACTAGGAGAGGAACTCGATAAGATAGAAAAAATGGAGGGATTTTTTGTCCGATTTACCGGTCCCTGGCCCCCTTATAGTTTTGTGTAATCATGGAACCAACACGAACAGGCAAAGCAACAATAGTAGATCTTTTGGACCGGGTCTTGGACAAGGGGCTTATCCTCAATGCGGATCTGGTCATCTCTCTGGCCGGCATTCCACTCATTGGTGTTTCACTTCGCACCGCCATTGCCGGTGTGGAAACAATGCAAAAATATGGCATGATGAAAGAGCTACTTCCCGTGCCCCTCCCTTCCCCAAGTGAACCAACCATAACATGAGAGCTGGAAAAAATGGATAATGGAAAATCGAAAATGGAGGACGCCTTTTCTGGCGAAAAGGCGTTGCGCACTGAAAGGGCCTAAATGTTTAGGATTGCTTGTTCCTGACAGCAGAGCCAACCCCTGTTGCCCCTAGAAGGAGGCCTGTAGGGAGTAGTCTTCCCTGCAATTCGAGCCATCGCCGGCGTGAGTCATCCAGGCATCAGCCGAATTAATATTGCCGTCAGGCCTCTTTACAATCTTGATCAGGACGCATGCAGGATCATGACGAACACAGATCACGGTGAAAAAAAACCCAAAATACACGATATTGTTCTGCAGAATCTGTTTGGTGCGCCCGGCGTCTCACTGTGCGAACATTTTAAAACAAATAGTTTGCGAGCCAATTTGGGTTAAAATTAATATAAACATTTAAAAATTACCTTTTTTATACTTTCAAAACCATCATTGCATCTTATCTCTCTCCTGCGTGTGGCAATCGGATGATTTTATCTTGGTTTTTGCCTTATGTGCGTAAATAAGATGTAATTGGCATTGTGCCTTGGCGAGCCACTCAAGGCATTTAGGAGAAAGTGCTTCCAAACGTCTTTCTTTATCCAAAAAAATGGAGTTTATAGGATGGCCATCGATCAGGCTTGAATATATTGCATTTCTCTCATGAAGTAACGAATTATAAGAATTAAAACATTGATTTGTAAAATTTAGTGAAATGACAACGTTTGTGTCTTCCACATACTTTATAATATTATTTAAATCAAAACTTGGTAATTGATCAATTGTGTCTAGAGAAAGGATGCCAGTTTGTAAATTGCTCCGGTTTGTTTGAATATTTTTAATATTTTCCTCAATTGTGCTTTTTGCATAAGGCAAACTCAATTTTAGATTAAGCACGAATTGATCTTTCTGATTATGAAACTCGATATAGTAGCTAAAATAAAAGACGATCAGTGCAACAGTTGCCGGAAAAAAAGCATGTTCCAAAAACCAAACTAAACGTTTTTTATAACTTCCTTTATTCGGATTAACTTTTTCGCCCATGACTCTCCTTGATCTTCCCCCGAAAAAGTGGACACCAAAATTAAGCGGCGAGAGCCGTTAATTGTTGATGAGAACTTTCATACTCCACCGGGGTTTT
>MGRJ01000027.1 GCA_001798135.1 Deltaproteobacteria bacterium RIFCSPHIGHO2_02_FULL_40_28
CTCAAACAACAATGGCAAGTGATTTACAGAAATAATAAGATTTTTAAATGATGCGGTGCGTTAGAGGGATAATGCTTAACGATTTTTGCCCATACAGCCTTAGAAACTAAGGTTGTATGGGCAAGGTACAATGAAATTAAGAGTTAATCTTAATTCTGCAAGAGTTTAGTGACGTTTTCATCCACAGCTATTTCACCCTCAACACCCTTCACCAACGTGCTGTTTGCGCACACCTCAGCCACGTAAAAACCGTATTGGTCGCAGTAAAAATCTACGCTGGTGCAACCCGTGGAATAAACGTTTTCAGTTGACCCTTCAATAAAGAGATACACAATGCCATGAATGCATTCCACATCAGCGATTGCGCCAGTTTCGCCTTCCAAATTGCAGCTGAAATAGTTGTAGCCATTTTCGGTGGTTTTATCCCCACCGCAAGTGACATTGAGAGTGTCTTCATCCACAGAAACTTCGGGCATGTCTGTGGCATCGTTTTCGGTGTAAATGCCCACGGTGAAATTGCCCTCCACGTTTTCTGAAGAGGAAACGCAATCTCCATTCTCGCAAATTTCCACGGAATTTGCTGGCTCATCATCTCCATCACTTCCCCCGCCACAAGCAAGTGTAAAAGGAACCAGAAGAACAAGAAGAGAACACAGTTTGAATATTTTCATAAAACCTCACAAATTTTTTAATTGCACTTAAGGCTCGCACCCGCGAAGCCAACTGGTTTTTCTATAAAGCAAAAGGCGTGCCAAATAAAAAATAGTGGAAAATCAATGGGTTGTTTTTTTTAAGAAGGGGGAGGGTCCAAAAAAGAAATGGTGCAGGAACAAAAATCGGACGCTATCTCATAAGGCCTGTTTCCTTGACGATGATTTCACGCATGATTTCGCTAGCACCGGCCCCAATAGTGAGAAGGCGTACATCCCGAAAAATACGCGATACATCATACTCAGCCATGTAGCCATAACCCCCATGGGCCTGAACACAATCGTAAGCCAGTTTGTTTACAAGCTCGGTTGTAATCAGTTTTGCCATGGTGATTTCTTTTACACAGGGAATTTTGCGATTGTATAAATCTACCGCACGATAGGTAAGCTCTTGCGCTGCCTCAATCTCAGCAGCCCATTGCGCAAAACGATGCTGCCATACCTGAAAATCTGCCAAGCGTCGCCCAAAGGCCTGGCGCTCGTTCAAATAAGCCACGGCGTCGTTCCACAGTTGTCTGCTAGAAGCCACACTCATCACGGCAGTAATAAGCCGCTCCCCCTGAAAATTTTGCATGATGTAATAAAAACCCTTGTTTTCTTCGCCCAACAAATATTTTGCAGGAACTTTACAATCCGAAAAAGAAAGCTCGGCGGTATCGGACGAATCATTACCCATTTTTAAAAGTTTGCGCCCCACACTAAAGCCAGGACGTGTTTTGCCGTCTTCGGTTTTAGTGGGAAATAAAATAAAACTTAAACCCTGGTAGGCATTTTTAAAAGTTTCCTTGTCGGTAATGCTTCCCCCTGTACGTACAGCCAGCACAATATAGTCGGCCCGCGAACCATTGGTAATAAAGGTTTTGGAGCCATTGATAACATATTCGTTTCCAACTTTTTTAGCTGTGGTGCGAATGCGCGCAACATCCGACCCCCCACTTGGTTCTGTAACTCCAAGAGCTAAAATTTTTTCACCCTTGATGGCAGGTTCTAAAATTTCTTTCTTTTGTTCAGGGGTGCCTAGTTTTTCGATAACAGGGCTTGTAATATCGGTTTGAACAAAAACATCCATGGCAAAACCATTCATGCGAGCGTGTGTCATCTCTTCGGCAAAAACCACCTTGTACCACAAATCACAGCCGCTTCCGCCATATTCTGCGGGATAATTAATTCCTAAAAAACCTTGATCGCCCAGTTTTTTAAAAATTTCCTTGGGAACAAACTTTTTTTCTTCCCATTCTTTTTGATGAGGTAAAAGTTCTTTTTCCACAAAGGTGCGCACACTTTTACGGAAAATTTCGTGATCTTCGGTGAAGTAAGAACGGTTTTTGTGATGCATAGTTCTCCTTTTATTCGTTTATGATTGCATCCGGGGGTTGGTGGCTTTAAGCAAAAGCGTCTCGCAGCTGATTTGTCCTTTCGAAAAAATAAAACAAATCGGCGAGAGCGAGCGGATTCAAACCTCGATGGTTTGAAAACCGCGTCTTTTGCGAAAGACATCCAACCCCCGGATGCTTGCATGATCCAAATTAATTTTAAAGAAAAATCTCTATAGAGATTCATCATAATTTATTTACTAGCCATTTCTAAAGAGCCCCGTATAATTCGCCCATGCCAAGCTTAAAAGAATTAAATCAAAAGTTTATCGAACGAAAAATCAAAACCCAAAAAATGGGGGGTGATATCGAGGTAGCCAAACAAAAAGCCCAAAAAAAACTAACCGTTCGTGAACGCATTCAAATTCTTTTCGATCCGCAAACCTTTGTAGAGCAAGGCATTCTAGCCGAACATAATTCAAACGATCCCGATATGGCCGGTAAATCAACCCCTGCAGATGGCGTGGTTAGTGGGGTGGGACAAATTTTTGGGCGAAGCGTGGCCGTTATTGCCTACGATTTTACCGTCATAGCCGGCACCATTGGTGAAGTAAACGAGCGCAAAGCCAAACGCATGCGTGCATGGGCCGCAACGATGCGCATTCCTTTGGTGTGGCTGCTTGATTCTGCGGGAGCGCGTATTCAAGAAATTGCTTCCTCGCGCTTTGCCATGACAGGCGAGCTTTTCTACGATCAAGTGGCTCTTTCGGGTGTTGTGCCACAGGTTGCTGCCATGATGGGCCCCTGTGCTGCAGGCACAGCCTACATTGCAGGCCTGGCAGATTTTGTTCCTATGGTGAAGGGTACATCTTCCATGGCGCTAGCTGGCCCGCCTCTTGTGAAAGCAGCCATTGGTGAAGATATTTCAGCAGAAAATTTGGGTGGTTCGCGCGTGCATTGCGATATCAGCGGGGTAGGGGATTTGGAAGTTAACGATGATAAAGCCTGTTTAGAGGTGGTGCGCAAGTATCTTTCGTTTTTTCCCTCTCATAGTGGTGAAAAACCACCACGGGCAACAGTTAAAAAAACAAGTGAGGATGTTTCGTCGCGTTTGGCAAAAGCACTTTCGGGTCAAAACCCCAATGATGAAACTTTGGATGATTCTATTTTAGAAATTTTGCCTGATAATCCGCGTAAGCACTACGATATGCGATCCATTCTTACCAAAGTGGTTGATGGAGGAGATTTATTGGAATTAAAACCCAACTTTGGAAAAGGTTTAATTACGGCTTTAGCTCGTATAGGCGGGAATGCCTTGGGAATAGTGGCCAGCCAGCCTTCTTATATGGGTGGGGTGATTAACATCGACGAATCTGATAAGGCCGCACGTTTTATTAATTTGTGTGATGCTTTTAATATTCCCCTCGTATTTTTTCAGGATGTTCCCGGATTTATGGTGGGATCCAAGGTAGAACACGCGGGCATTATTCGTCATGGAGCTAAAATGCTTTATGCAGTAAGCCGTGCTTCGGTTCCTAAAATCACGGTTGTGATTCGCAAAGCCTATGGAGCGGGTTACTATGTGATGTGTGGGCGAGCCTTTGGTGCCGATAAAATTGTAGCCTGGCCCAGTGCCGAAATTAGTTTAATGGGTGCCGAAGGAGCCGTGAATATTATTTTTAGAAAAGACATTGCAAAAGCAGCAGATCCTGAAAAACGCAGGCAAGAATTGGTAGCCGAGTACGGACAAAAAATTTCACTCGATGTAGCGGCGCAAGGGGCCTACATTGATGATGTGATTGATCCCCGAGATACCCGTAAAATTATTCTCGAAACCCTTCATTTAACTTCTCAAAAACAAATTCCTCTTCCTCAAAGGAAGCATGGCGTTATGCCGGTTTAACTTGACCAATTTGTTTTTTCTGTTTGTGAAAGAAATTTTTTGGCAAGTTCCAGATATTCTTTTTCACTAATACCAAAATAATCGTGAACTGAACTGTTTCTGGCTTCAAGAGAATTTAACCAAACTTCGGGGTCAGAAATAAAACCCAACCGAGCTGCTTCTTTAATGGCCATTTTAGGGGATGGCGCTTCAAGGCCTTCTTTTTCCACCATTTGTTTTAATTCACGCCAACCATATTCCACTAAAATCTCAAAAGCCTTTACCACGGTTAAAAAATTTAAGTCCGATTGATTTTTAGAATACTGTGCCAAAGCTTGTTTTAAGCTATGAATGGCTTTATGCTGCTTTTTCTTTTTTGATTCCATCTAATAGTCCTCGTAAATAAAAATAACTTTCTTTGTGCCCCTCTAAAAAAATAAGGTTTGAGGCTGTGCTTTCTAAAAACCAAGTAGGGGCCTGATTTAAATTAACAAGATCAACCAAAAAAACCAGATTTTCGCTGGCATCACCCACTATTCTTTTGAGCTTTAAAAATTCCATTCCTGTAATTGGCTTAGGATAGCGAAAAACTCCCAAATCCCAATCGGAATATTTTTGAGCTTTTTTACTGACACGTGAACCAAAAAGAACAACGCATAAAAGAGGATCGTGATTTGTTAAACTTTGAACAACGGGCCAAATTTTTTCAAGATCATTGATGAAGGTTTCAATAGAAATTATGGGGGTAATGAGTTGAAGGGGATCAACTTGGAGGGCCTCTGCCAAGCGGTTAAAAGCATGAACAAACGCAGATTTTCCTTCGAGTAGTGATACCAAAGTATTGCGATGGATGCCCGACCGTAGAGCCAAATCAGATAAATTGCGATAACCCTTTTCAAAAAGGACTTTTTTGAATTGAGCTTTATTGAGCTGATAATGCATACCACAAGAATAAACCAAACCCAGATTAAAGTCAATTATATGTATAAATTAACTATATTTTTGTATATTTAATCCCCGGTAATCCCAGGTAATTGCTTGATCAAAGATAGGCAACTTCCCCAATTCCATGCCGATACTGGCCTAATATACCATGGCCAATGAACTAACAATTAATCAAGGCTTGGTGGGCAAATGGTTTTTAGTTTTGCAGTTCCAACTCCCAGTGAGGACGATCCTTTCTCATTTGTTTTTCAACCAGTGTGGCTCAATCCCTCGGTAACCTGAGGATAATTTTGTTTTGCCTGTGGACCTTGATTTTACGGAATCTCCCCTCCCCAATCAGAAATTTGACCTCATCGATTGTAACTATGTGCTGCGTTATTTACTTAGGAAATGGGGGGATGCCACCTTAGCTCGCGCATTTTTAATGCAACTTTTTAAGTCTCTCAATGTTGGTGGAGCCTTGGTGGTTAATAATGACGACAACAATTTTGAGCTTCCTTTCTCCGATGAGGAACTTACTCAATTGGGCATTCAATGCCAAACAGTGGAACATGCCGAAGTTGGCAATGTGTGGGGCTTGGATAGGCCTGTGCCACCCAGGATTATCAACTACCAAATTTTTACAAAAGTTTCTGAAACCCCCTTGCTTAAAGAAATAAATCGAGAAATTAAGCTGGCCTATCCTCAGAGGCAACCAGTTCCTGTTCGTGTTAGTTCCTTCAAACCAAATGTGGTAGGGGCAACCCTGCCCCCTACGCCAGAGCAGCACTGGCTGCGGCAGCCGAGTGCGGTTGCTCACCATACCCCTACTCAAAGCCCCACGCATTTTGCGGCTCTTTTAGAAAATGCTGGTTTGAATGTGGATGAATATGCCGATATTTTAGAGCCTGATGCTTTCGAAATGCTTAAAAGTGAAGGGCAACTTGAAGGCCTTGTAGCAAGCCTTAGAGAAGGTGATGAAGCTGCTTTTAATACTCAAATGGCTGAGATTGAAAATACAGTTTATGAAACACCCAGACGCTTAAATTATAGCGTTCCTTCTGGAATGCAACGTACTGCCTTAGCCCCACTCGCACGCTTGTAAAATTCGATGGCAGAGATTCTGTAGGGGCGATCCTTGTGATCGCCCAGGGTGAACACAAGGTTCACCCCTACCAGATGACCAGGGGGCCCCGGGCTTTAGCCCGTGGAGATCACAAAAAAACAAAAAGTGGCAACCTTTTTCAGAAAGTGCCGATAATTATAATTGCTTTGGGCAAGGCTGGATTGCCCTCATCTAAAAAGAAAGAGGTAGAAAATGAGAATAAGACCAACAATAGAAGCAGTTAATCAGTTAGAAAATATTATGGCGGGTAATCCTCTACTCTTGAGTTGTTATTTATCGGAGCAACCTAGAGAAGATATAGCAATAAGCATAGAAGCAGAGAGAGTAGATCGAATCGAAGAATTTAAAAAAGCAGATGATACGATTCCCGATCGTGTCATCGATCGGGTTTGCCGTAAATACCAAAAAGCATTAGCTCAGATAGAAGCAAAGGGTAACCCACATTATTTTGGCATCAATCACCTTGAAGCTGCTAGGGAAGCCGTGAGACCCCTTAAATTCAGATATGGTTTAGAATAATCCATTTAGATTAAATTGATTGACGAGTTAAATTGAGCATTGTAAGGCCCTCCTCGACGTTGAAACGAGGAGGTGCCCTATGTCCGCTTTCCCCATTGGTGATAAAAATCTTGCTGAACAAGTTATCCATTTTGTAGCCGACCTCGAAGGCTTAACTTCAGAAGAATGCAAAAAACTCAATATCAAAGGCAAGGCTGCTGATACTCTCTTAACCGTTATCGGTGATGGAAAAGAAGCTGCAATCACGGATGATGAAAAAAAGACCCTAGCTAATTATTTCACTGATGAATTTATTCAAGAACTTGCTGGGGATCAGGGGAAAAAAGCCTTAGAAGCCAGGGTGAAGTGGTTAACAGCTACCTGCCTTAATCCATTAACCATCAATGACGAAAAAAGTCATAGAATCATTATAAGGGAATCAGAACGGATTGGAATAAACTCCCCAGAAATGATTGATCACTTAGTTCAAACCCTAGAAGAATCAAAAGATTTTGAATTACAAATGCAAGCTGCATCTTTTTTGATTACAAATCTTTTGATGACAGAAAGCGACGATGAACAAGTTATCCTTGCCTTGATAAAATATGCAGCGAGTACAGATTTCACTGGACACGGTGATTTTAAGAGCTACGTAGAAATGGTGTTATCTCTGCTATCTCGAAGAGGAGTAGCTATTTATCCAGCTCTTGAACAGGCCTTAGAAGATCCAAACCTTGCTGTACGTGAGTTTGGTGTAGTGATTTTGCGAACACTTAACATCCCGCCAGAAGAAAAATTGATCTATCTGAAAAAAGCACTTCATCATCAAAGTGCCAGAGTGCGTATCGGGGCTTTACTTGAGTTGCATGATTCATTTCGAGGTGAGGAAACTTTAATGAACGATTTTCTTGCTGAGTATGAAAGCACACAATCAATGGAGGGAGAAACTGAAGAGGATATCGGTTCATTTCAACATCTTGCAAGTAGATCAATTGCTGAAAGAATAACAGAAATTGATCAGATCGAACCCATTGCAAATAATTCTGATCCCGATATTCGCATTGGTGTTGATGGGCTTCTAGAAAATGATCACTTTGCAGCTAACGAAATTCGACCTTTTATCCTTAAGGCACTTAATGATGGAGATCCCTATGTCTCTTCATATATACTTTGGTATATTCGTTATTTGTCGCATCGTAGTGACATTATAACTACCCCTGAATGCTTGCCCACTCTTATCAAATTACTTGAAGATGATAATATGGCAATCTGTATGAATACGGTATTCTTTTTAGGGGAACTAGGTCCTGCCGCGCAAGAGGCTCTTCCCAAACTCAATGCAATGCTCACAAGTAACGCTTCTCAGCCTAAAAAGGAAATTTACGAGGCTATCTTAAAAATTGATCCTAAACTTGCAGACAGACAAAAACGATATGAGCAGCCCCTTCAATTTAACAAAAGAATATCCACCGGAATAGCACTTGCACCTACCATTGCTGGATTAACTACTAATCCTCAAGCATCCCCACCTCCAGTTTATTTGGATGTTATGTTGAGTGTGTTTGCTACCAAACCTCCATTTGCCTTAGAAGATGAAGGGAGCCATTTTGCGTTGTATGTTAAACCAGCAGCAGTGGTTGGTAACAAAGATCAATCCTCATTTGGAGTGGCTACTGGACTCATTACAGGAGGTGACTTAGAAACATCTCGTTTCAGAGTTGGAAAACATACTGTAACTCCTTCGTATGAGGTTTCTGGTGGTGTTGATCCTATTGCAATAGGTTCAGCTCTTACCAAGGGGAATGCAAATTCTCCCTTTGGAATGTGGGAAGGCTCACTCTTATTTGGAGCTTCAGTGGATCATCAATGGCAAGTTCAGGTGGGTGTTAATCCTTTTGAACAATCAGTTACCTTCGAAGAAGGTGACGCTACTGCAGATTTTGTTACGTCGATAAATCCAACCGTGCGAGCGGGTTATCGCTTCTGAGGTGTTCGATGAGTTTAAAAGACAAAGTAATCATTACTGTAGCCCCCACAGGCCTTGTTGCTAATCGCAATCAATGTCCGGCTATTCCCTACACTCCCGATGAAATAGCTAGTGAGGCTTATCGTAGCTATCAAGAAGGAGCCTCTGTTGTGCACATTCATGCCAGAGAAAATGATGGAACACCCACTCAACGAGAAGAAGTGTATAAAGCCATCAAAGATAAAATTATTTCTAAATGCGATATGATTATTAATTTTTCTACAGGAACTGTAGGGGTTCCTAAAGAAGAACGCATTAAACACATTACCAATTTAAAACCAGACTTAGGGGCTTTAAATATGGGCTCGATGAATTACGCCAAGTATTCTGCTAAGAAAAAAGGTTTTGTTTTTGATTTTGTGTTTGAAAATCCATTTTCTACCATCGAGTTTTTTTTGCGTCATATGTTGGAAGCAGGAGTTAAACCTGAGTTGGAATGTTTTGACACGGGGCATGTTAATAATGCCATGCCCTTTATTGATATGGGCTTACTTAAACCACCCATTCAATATTCTTTTATCATGGGAGTACTGGGTGGAATTGCAGCAACCAAGGAAAATTTAACGCATCAAGCGCGTCAAATTGATGCACGTTCTACCTGGGAAGTTATTGGAATTAGTTTAGAGCAATGGTCCATGGTGCGCGCTGCCTTAGAGCTGGGTGGTAATATTCGTGTGGGATTGGAAGATAATTTCTATTTAGAAGAAAATGTCATGGCCAAATCCAATGGAGATTTGGTAAAAAAAGCAGTTCAAATGACACGTGAATGTGGAAGAAACGTTGCTACTGTAGCCGAAGCTAAAAAAATGTTGGGATTATAGAGGGGCCTACTATTATGGGCCGCTTGGAACGGCTCCTGCAAGGCCAGCGTCAGTTGAGGGTCCACTACCACTAGAACCACCAGATAATCCCAAGGCGGCACCTACTCCTGCCCCTACTACAACAACACCAATCAGTCCCCACAAAAGACCTTTAGACATTTTCTTTTTGCCAGCAGAAGCTACTTTGGTGTTATGAGTTTGAGGTTTGTTAATCAAAGAAGGTTCTAAGTGAGCAAGAGAACGAACTACATTTTGGGCCACACTCGGAATATTTGTTTTAAGATGAATGCCTTCAAATTGATGCATGAATTTTGTTTTTGTTTTCACATCAATAACCGTTAAAGTAAGATTAGCTAGAGGATTGTCTTGATTTAATTCTGTAAACACAATTTGGCTGATACCTGATTTTTCTCCCACAGAAGTCATGTTGGTTATAAATTTTTGACGATCAAATTGTGTTTTTGTATCGGATGTTTTTGCATAAATATTTTGATACCAGGCACAAAATTTGGGAGGATAAAAAGCTTCATTTAATTTTTCTTGTCCAGGATAAAAAGCAATGGCTTCTCTGATTGAATTTTCTGCATCTCTTAAACGTCCCATTTCTTTTTGAATTTGGGCTTTTAAAAGATGACTTTTAAAAAGTTGTTCATGAGCTTCTGGATTTCCCCAAAAAGCTAATGCGGTTTCATCCGCTGCTTTTAATGCAGCATTTAAATTGTATTCTAAAAAAAAATCTTCAGTTTGTGTAAATAAAAGATTTCCATCCTGATATTTTTTTTGAAATTCTTTGAAGTCCATCGAATCAATTTTTGCTTTTTTTAAAGCTGATTTTAATTTTTGGTGAAGGAAAATGGATTCTTTGGTTGGATTTTTTTCAAGAGGTACCAAAACCATTGTGTTTGATGCAGCAAAAACAGGATGGCTTATCATGATGAGACACAAAAAAATAATCCAAACTTGAGTGGCTATGTTTCTAACCATAAATCCTCCTACGCACTTTTGCTTTTTGAAAGCAAGAGTGAATTGCGTGTAGGGGCATGATTCATCAGCCAGATGTAATCTATGACGCTCCTACAAGAAATGGTGAAATTCGAACCCTCGCGGTATCAAAAACGCACCCTTATTTTTTGAAAGTAGGGGTTGCTCAGAATCTCAAATCGTAGGGGTGGCCCCCTGTGGCCACCCATGAGAAGGGCAACCACGGGGGGTGCCCCTACACAAATCATTTTTTTTTAGTTTGGTATGCTATTTGCTTATCCCATGTCTTAAGGAGGATTTATGAATTTAACATTAAACACTCAAAAAAATGAAATGTCGGTTTCTCAAGGATTAGAATCCGATCAATCCATGACTCATCAAAAATATTTGAATGAGCTCTCTCATATTGTTTTAACAGGTTTCGAACAAAATCAATCCCTTGATTTTGTTACCGAAGAAATAACGAGACTATCTGGCCTTGATCCAAATACTGCAGCTGAATTGGGTCTGCATGAAGATCCACAATCTATTCGGAGTCAGATTGTGGAACCTGCCTGGAAGCATTTGAAAAGTTTCGTTAAAGATTCGAGTAAGTGCCTTGCAGATAAAAGGATTCCTCTAGCAAAAGCAGGTGTTGATTGTGGAGCGGCAGTGGCAGAAAAAGTCCTTTTTAAACAAAGCCCACTTCCTATTATAGGAAAATGTGCTCCTGTGGTTAACTATGTTGTGCAATGCGCTCTGGAGGCCATGGAACCAAAGAGGTAAAAAGACACTTCTATCTTATTGATTTTAATCATAAAAAATGGCGTATTGACTTTTTCCCCTGGTGTTAATATAACGACGCGGCCCTAAAGTAGGGCCAAACGTCGGGGGATAACCTCATGAAAACACTGAAATTAAGAACGCCTGGAAAAATCAATTTGCGATTAGATGTTTATCAAAAGAGGCCAGATGGCTTTCATGATATTCGCATGCTTAATAGCAATGTGTCTATCTATGATGAGCTTGAAGTGGATTTAACCGAAAGAGGAATTCAGGTAGAATGTGAAAACGATCCTACGGTTCCTTCAGGTGAAGGCAATATTGTTTTTGCAGCTTGCAAAGAAATTATGGCTTACTCCAATAAAAATGTGGGGGTGAGTGTAAAAATCAAAAAAAATATTCCTGCAGCAGCCGGTATGGGTGGAGGTGCTAGTAATGCAGCTGCTATTTTATTGGGCTTAAACCAGCTTTTAAAAATTCATTTACCTAAAGACAAATTAATTAATATTGGGCTTCGTTTTGGAGCTGACATCCCTTTCTTTTTATATGGTTCCCCTGCTATTGCTACTGGGATTGGTGAGCACTTGATGAAAATAAAAAAGCTGCCAAAAATGCACATGGTTATTGTAGCACCACATATTGGGGTTTCTACCAAAAGTGTTTATGAAAAATATAACCCCTTTGATAGTAATAAAAATAATACTGTTGATTTGCCTTTAGAATTTACAACAAAAAAAGTAGTTGTTAAATACTTAAACAATGATTTGGAAACCGTAACTGCTAAACAATATCCCATCATTGTGGAGATCAAAGAATTACTCATGAAGCAAGGGGCCCTGGCCTCCCAAATGACTGGTTCTGGTCCCTGTGTGTTTGGTATTTTTGATACCAAGGAAAAAGCAGATAAGGCCCAGAAAAAACTTTTGGCAAAAGGTGATTCGAAGTGGCGTGTGTTTGTAGCTGAGAATATTTAGGATGGATTCCCGCCTGCGCGGGGATGACAGGTCGGGATGACTGGGGCGTAGACAAGCGGTAAGTCACCGGATTTTGATTCCGGCATTCCCAGGTTCGAATCCTGGCGCCCCAACAAAACTATGACAAAATTTAGAGACATTCGATTATTTACGGGCAATGCCAATAAACCATTGGCAGAAGAAATTGCTACTTACCTGGGCCTTCCCCTAAGTAAAGCCACAGTGAAACGCTTTAGCGATGGTGAAGTGTGGGTTGAAATTCATGAAAACGTGCGCATGATGGATGCCTATGTGATTCAACCAACATGCAGACCCGCTAATGAAAACTTGATGGAATTACTCATTATGATTGATGCTCTTAAACGAGCCTCGGTAGATACCATCACAGCTGTTGTTCCTTACTATGGTTACGCCAGACAAGATCGGAAAGTTCAACCCCGAACCCCCATTACTTCAAAACTTGTTGCCGATGTCTTAACTACAGCAGGGGCCGATCGTGTTGTATCGATTGATCTCCATGCAGGACAAATTCAGGGTTTTTTTAATATTCCTTTCGATCACCTTTTTGGTCTTACAGTTTTCATGGATCACTTTAGTGCTCATCCACTTGATAATTTGGTTGTGGTTTCACCCGATACAGGAGGCACAGAGCGTGCTAGGGCCTATGCAAAACGCTTAGGAGGCTCTCTTGCTTTAATTGATAAACGCAGACCCGCCCCCAATGTATCGCAAGTAATGCATGTGATAGGTGATGTGGATGGTAAAAATGCCGTGTTGGTGGATGATATTGTTGATACAGGAGGAACCCTTGTACAAGCTGCCGAAGCCTTAATTGAGCGGGGTGTAAAAAAGGTTTATGCCTGTTGTACCCATGCTGTTCTTTCTGGACCAGCCATTCATCGTATCCAAGAATCCCAAATCGAAAAATTATGGATTACAAATACCATCCCACTTTCTACAGAAGGTACAAAATGTTCCAAGATCGAGCAGATCTCGATTGCGGGGTTATTAGGTGAGGCGATTTCACGAATTGCCAATGGCGATTCGGTTTCGTCCCTTTTTGTATAATTTTTTTTATAAAGGAGTGCATCATGCAAGAAGTTGAGTTGAAAGCAGAGCTCAGAGAAGGTTTTGGTAAAGGCCCTTCCTATAGGCTGCGCCAAAAAGGTTTTATCCCTGCTGTTTACTACGGACATGGAGAAAAAAATCTTCATTTAACCGTTGCTGAACGTGATCTTGAAAAAGCTGTATCGGGCATGCGAGGTTTAAACCAATTGCTCAAGTTAACCATTCAAGGCAAAGGTTCTTTTGATGTGCTTTTAAAAGCCTATCAAGCTCACCCTATTAAAAGAAATTTTACCCATGCTGATTTTATCCATGTTGATCTTCATCAAAAAATCCATGTTAAGGTTCCCATTAAAATTGTTGGTAAGGCTGTTGGTATTAAAGAAGGGGGTATTTTAGAACATATAACCCGCGAACTTGATGTATTTTGCTTTCCTAATAAAATTCCCAATTGCATCGATGTAGATGTAAGTGAATTGGCTATTGGTCAAAATTTACACTTAAACGATATTAAATTACCTGATGGAGTTGAACCTACCAATAAACTTAATGTGGTGATCGCTGCTGTGATTGTCCAGAAAGAAGAAGAAATTGTAGTAGCCCCTGCTGCGATGGCAGAACCAGAAGTGCTTACCGCTAAAAAGCCAGAGGGTGAAGAAGAAGGGGCTGCAGGCAAAGCAGAAGGTAAGACTGAAGGGAAGGCTGAAGCTAAGGCCGAACCTAAAAAGGAAGGTAAAAAGGAGGGGAAGTAATCCACTCTTAGGGAGGGTTTTTGAAGGTTATTGTTGGTTTGGGAAACCCTGGTCGCGAGTATGAAAAAACCCGACACAATCTTGGTTTTCGGGTTGTGGAAGAATGGGCAGTGGCAAATCACATTACCATTTCCTTTCAAAAATCCCGGTTTGAAGCTTTGGTTGCTGAAGTAAGTCGGGATGGTAGGGAAGAAAAAGTTTTGTTGGTGAAGCCAACAACTTTTATGAATTTGTCGGGCAAGTCAGTGGGAGCCCTTGTTCGGTTTTATAAAATTGCGATTTCAGATGTGCTTGTTGTGTACGATGATTGTGATTACCCTCTAGGAAAAGTACGCTTTGCAGCTTCTGGTTCTTCGGGTGGGCATAAAGGAGTGGCCTCCATTATTGAAAATTTGGGGTCGGAGGATTTTCCAAGATTAAGGCTTGGAATTGGAAGATCTGAAAAAGAAGACACAAGCAGCTATGTGCTAAAACCGTTTTTATCCTCAGAAGAAAAAACGGTAAAAGAAGTGGTAGTAAAGGCAGTTTTTGCCCTTACCACTTGGTTGGATGAAGGTTTAGACAAAGCCATGAATCAATTCAACCGTAATGAAACCTTACTCCCGGAAAATAATCTGGGGGTTAAAACCCATAAGGAGAAAAAATGAAAGAATACGAAACCGTTTATATTTTAAAACCCGATCTGGGAGCCGATCGTTGGAAAAAAGTTTCTGATCGAATCGAAAAAATTTTTTCGGATACCAAGTCTGAAATAATTGAAAAAAAGGATTGGGGAAAAAAGAAATTAGCCTACCGTATTGGGTCGGATACCTTTGGCCATTATTTTTACGTTAATTTTCAAACTGAAAGTAATCCCATTCCAGAGTTAGAAAGAACACTTCGCTATGAAGAAGAAGTGATTCGTTTTTTAACAGTACGTTTGGAAGCCCATGGTTCCAAAGACGGGAAGCCCAAGAAAATGACTCATGTAGAAGAGTTAAATGTGAGAGTAGAAGATCCTCATCCTTTCCGATCGATGGATAGGGTAAGGCATCCTAAATTTGATAGAGACGAAACAAACCAAGGAGGATCCCATGCCGAGGAAAGGGAATAAAGATTTTAACGATACCCAGAAAAAAGATCGTAAAAAATTGCCCATGCGCAAAAAAGCCTGCCGCTTTTGCGTCGATAAAGACATGTTTATCGATTATAAAAACGCCAAACTTTTAGGAAGTTTTCTTTCAGAAAGAGGAAAACTTGTTCCACGTCGCATGACAGGTAATTGTGCTTGCCATCAAAGAAAAATTGTCGAAGCTGTAAAAAGAGCTCGTATTTTAGCGTTTATCCCTTTTACGGTAACACATTCGTCTGTGCTTCACGGGTAAAATTTGGTTATGGAAAGTAATCATGATGCTCCTGTTAAGCATGGAGGGAATTTTATTCCCTCCATTGCAGTGGCTATTGCCCTCTATTTAAGCGGCTTTTTTGTCATTTTAACGCCGCTTCCTTTTTTGTATCAATTTTTAAGAAACTTCAAGCAAGGCTTTGTGACAGTAGTGCTGCCTAGCTTTATGATTTTAATTTTCTTGTACAGCATAGGGCTTATGCCCCTTTATCAATTCTACCAAGCCTATCCTCAATGGTCCTGGATTTTACCTATCCCCGGCATGGGCTTTTTACAGTTTTTGAATCCTACATGGGTTTTTATTTTTGGCTTAAGCTATTTTTCATTTTATATTTTGTCTGCTTGGGTGATGAGTTCAGTGATTGTGGGGCATTATAATCCAGCTAAACATTTTTTAGGAGCGAGCTTTTTATTAGCTCTTTTAGTTATTGTGTATGTTTTAGGAGTTTTTATTTTTCTTAAAATTAATCCACAACCTGTTTTGATTGATTATTTTCAAGGATCAGTAAATGAATTTATTTTGATCCAGAAACAAAAAGGATTGCCTCTTGAACAGCTCGATTTTTTAAAACAAAATGCCGCTCTTGTTGTTAAATATTCTATCATGGTATCACCGGCAGCAATTGTTTGTGGTACTTTTTTTGTTCTGGTTTTAAATCTTGTAATCGGGAAAAAACTTTTTGGTCTTTTCCCTGCTGCTCAAAAAAGAACTCAAATTACTTCTTGGGCTATTCCCTTTGCTGGAGTTTGGGTTTTAATTGTTTCAATTTTAGGGCTTTTTTTTGGAAACGAGCTTCCTTATTCTTCTCTTGTTATTGCCATCAGTGCCAATGTTACTTTAATTTTAGCCTTTCTTTATTACTTGCAGGGTGTAGCCATTATTGCTTTTTTTCTAGACCAATGGGGAGTAAGGTCTTTTATTAAGCTTTTAATTTATATTATTCTTCTTCTCTTTTTTCAGTCTGTGGGTGTTTTAGTTGTTCTCCTTGGTTTTTTTGATTCTTGGCTAGAACTTCGAAAGAAAGCCCTTAAACTAAAGACCCCAAATGGAGATTGATTTTGATTACAAATAGCGTTAGGAGCGACAGGGGATAAAAGGAGTTAAGTATGACAGTTAAAGTAATTCTTCAAAAAACAGTTCCAAGTCTTGGGATGGTTGGTGATGTTGTGAATGTAGCCCCAGGCTATTTTCGTAACTTTCTCTATCCCAAGGGTTTTGCATCTCTTGCTAGCGAAAAAAATGTGGGGCAATGGGAACATCAAAAAAAGGTGATTGCCTTTAAAAAGGATAAACAAAAAGGGGAGGCCGAAAATCTTCAAAAACAATTAGAATCCCAGGTTTTTTCTCTTGAACATTTAGCAGGTCAGCATGATAGACTTTTTGGGTCCATTACAAGTCAGGAGATTGCCTCAAAATTAAAAGAAGCGGGTTTTACTATTGATCGGAGGCAAATTAACCAAGACGAACCCATTAAAACAGCAGGGGTTCATACGGTTAAGATAAAGCTTCATCCTGAGGTAGTAGCTGGTGTGAAATTAGAAGTTAAAGCAAAACATAAAGAAGAAGAAGACAAAGAACCCAAACAAGCTAAAGAAAAAATAAAGAAAGAAATAAAAGAAGAAACAAAGGAAATTGAAACTAAAGAATCTGCAGAAAATTAACGTTCAAATAAAGTAGGTTATGGTGGCTAAGCTTGCTGTTCAAGAGATTCCATCCTCCCTCAAAATGCCTCCTCATAATCATGAGGCCGAATGTGCTGTGTTGGGTGCTGTGCTTATCGATAATGATTCGATCAATAAAGTTTTAGAAATTTTAAGCCCTGAAGATTTTTATCGTGAGGCTCATTCTCATATTTTTAGAGCCATGATTTCTCTTTCAGAAAAAAATGAGCCTACTGATTTTGTTACCGTTACCAATACGTTAACTTCAGCTCATTTGCTTGATATGGTGGGTGGGGCTTCTTATCTTTCAAGTTTGGCTGATTCTATTCCCTCTTCGGCCAATGTTGTAGCTTATGCTAAAATTATCCGCGAAAAATCCATTCTCAGACGATTAATTGAAGCAGCCAGCACGATTGCCACTTCGGGATATGAAGGAGCAGAAGAAGCTGAATCACTTTTAGATCATGCTGAAAGGATGATTTTTGATATTTCTGAAAATCGGGCACGGGCTAGTTTTTATGCAGCTAAAGATATTGTTAAAGATAGTTTTAAAAAAATCGAGGAACTTTTTGAAAATAAAAAAGAAGTAACAGGCTTGGCAACGGGGCTAACAGATTTTGATCGTATTACCTGTGGATTACAAGGGGGTGATCTCATCATCATTGCAGCCAGACCCTCCATGGGAAAAACAGCCCTGGCCATTAATATGGCTGAACATATTTCCTTAAATGAACATAAAACAGTTGCCATTTTTTCACTCGAAATGTCCAAGGAACAAATTGTAACTCGTATGTTGTGTTCGCAATCAAGAATCGATTCTTCCAAACTTCGTAAGGGAGAACTTTCAGATAGAGATTGGCCAGCTTTAACGCGTGCTGCAGGAGAACTTTCAGAGGTAAACTTGTTTGTTGATGATTCCCCATCCCCTACAGTTTTAGAAATGCGAGCTAAAGCGAGACGCCTTAAAAAAGAAAAGGGTTTGGATCTTCTGATTGTAGATTATTTGCAGTTGGTGCGTGGAAGTGGATTTAACAATAATCGTGAACAAGAAATTTCTGAAATTTCAAGATCGTTAAAGGCTTTGGCTAAAGAACTTCATGTTCCTGTTGTTGCCCTTTCCCAGTTAAATCGTGCTGTGGAAAACCGCAATAACAGAAGACCTCAACTAGCCGATTTGCGCGAATCAGGTGCGATTGAACAAGATGCCGACCTCATTACTTTTATTTATCGAGATGAAGTTTACGATCCTAATTCCCCAGACCGTGGTGTTGCTGAACTTATTGTTGGGAAACAACGCAATGGTCCAACTGGAATGTGTCGCATGGCCTTTCTTAATCAGTATACTCGGTTTGAAAATTTAGCTTACAATGCAGAACAAAATTACGATGCATCAGTTGAAACTTAAATCCTTGATCATTGCTACCCTCAACAAGGGTAAACTTAAAGAAATTACAAATCTTTTTTCCTCCCTTCCTTTCGAAATTAAATCACTGTCTGATTATTCCCAAATTGGGTCTATTTCTGAAACCGGAAAAACATTTTTAGAGAATGCACGAATTAAAGCACAAACTGTTCATGAAAAACTGAGTGGATATGTTTTAGCTGATGATAGTGGCCTTTCATGTGATGATTTAGAAGGGGCTCCGGGGGTTGATTCAGCTTATTTTGCAGGCCCAAAAGCAACCGATGATGAAAATAATCAAATGCTTTTAAAAAAAATGTCTGAAATTCATGACCCTTCTAGAAGAGCACGCTATGTGTGTGTTTTAGTTTTAATCACTCCCGATGGCCAAAAACATGTTGTAGAAGAAACCTGTGAAGGGATGATCACCTTTACCCCTTCGGGATCTCATGGTTTTGGATATGATCCTTATTTTTTTCTTCCTGAAAAAAATTGCACCATGGCCGATCTTTCATTGAAAGTAAAAAACACCCTGTCCCATCGAGGCAAAGCCTTAAAAAAAATGGCGGAAATCCTCAATAAACTTATGTCATAACTCCCCCAACCCCCTCTTATCCTTCGACTTCGCTCAGGACATGCCTTAAGAGGGGTTAACATATGTCATCAAAACATTGACATTTGTCATCATTTTTATTACAATTAAAGTATGGATCTTAGTTTTCTCATACCTTCTAAAACACGTAGGACTGTGTTGGCGTATTTTGTAGCAAACCCCAAGGCTACAGGAGGGGTTCGGGAATTAGCTCGTGAGATGGGCATTGCCCCGCAGTTGGCTTATCGTGAATTAGTAAACTTGGAGGGATGGGGATTTTTATTTTCTTCCAAAAGGGGAAACCAAAGAGCTTTTCGGTTGAATGAAAGATTTCCACTTTATCCTGGAGTTAAAGAAATATTTCTCTCATTTCAAAAAGAGAATAATCGCACCATTGAAATTGTAAAAACCTATGATTGGAAAAAACTATCTGCTCATTACAAAAAAATTCCAATACCTGAAGAATTAATAAAAGGACTCACTAGTAAAAGAACAAAGCCCAGAGCTTATGATGAGGAAAAACTTCTTAAAAAGAAAGGTTTTTTATGAATCATTTTAAAAAGGAATTAGAGCACATTTCAAAACTTCCTTTAACCAGTCAACAAATAGCTCTGGCAGCTCTTTTGACTACTTGTTTTAAGGAAGAGAATGTTGAGCTTGTTGTTGTTGGAGGGGCGGCTGTTCAATATTATTCGGAAGCCGAATATGTTACAAAAGATCTTGATGCTATTCTTTTTGGTGATACCAAAGATATTATTGATCATGTGATGCACAAATTAGGTTTTAAACGTACAAGCACTTATCGTCATTTTGAACATCCTTTTTTCCCTTTTGTTGTGGAGTTTCCTCCTTGCCCAGTAGAAGTGGGAAATCGTCATCTGGGAAAATTTAATCTTCTTACAATGAATCAATATAGGGTTCAAATTATTCGTATCGAAGACATCATTATGGATCGAATTATTGGTGGAGTAGAATGGAAACAAGAACATCTTTTAAACCAAGCCAAACTTCTTTGGATCAAAAACAAAACAATCATCGATAAAAAATATCTTACCCAATTTGCCAAAGAAGAAGGGTATCTTAAGAATCTGAATAAAATCATTAAGTTATAATTGTAAAAGAGAGCAACTTTTCTGTATTAGGGCCGATAATCTGTGTTAGAGACCACTATGGTTGATTTTTCAAAATTAGCAGGCGACTTGGTTCAATTTTATCAAAGTGATGGAGAAATCCAGGCGAGAGAAATTGTTGTCCTAGAAGAAACACATGATTTAGATAGTGATGGTTTTTTCGCTGGTTGTTCTAGTGGAACCAAAACAGACAAAATGCAGCAACTAGCTAAGGCTGTAAATAGTGGTGGTGTTGTTGATACAAGTGATGATCTTTCTCTTTTTATCCCTGCTGAACAAAAAACTCTTCGTGATTTAATTGGTGAAAAACCCTTTGTAGCCAGGGCTGCTATTGTGATGAGGAGATTACAGGTTGTTAATACCCATCAAGAAGCAGATGAAGTGATGGCGGAATGGTTTGCATTAACGCTAAACCGTGGCCTTCCCATGTGGGATGGTTTTGCAGAAGATATTGGAAAAGGTTTAAAACATTACTTAGAATTTCCTACACATGGTTTTGAGCAAGTAGAAGCGGCCCTTGATTTGCTTTCTCTCTATGATCGCAAGCGGTATGTAGAGGCCTTTGAGATGTATGCCCCTCAAGTAACCACCCCTGCTCAATTTAGGGAAAAGGTGATCAACTCTCCTTTACCCGTTGTCTTGTTGGATATTGCAGAAGTGCATCCAAGGGGAGCTTTTTATTTGGGTAGGATTTATTCAGGAAAAGTGAGATTTGTGGCAGTTGATCGTGTACAATTTCCTTCAGATGCCGATGTTAATATTTATAATTATTTTTCAACCCAACCTCGTAGGGGGATGGTTAAAGATGATATGTCTGGTAAAAGTACCGAGGAAGTGATTAGCATGGAATGGGTTTTGATTAAAGATGGCCGGGTGGTTAAAAGAATTGTCGATAAAAATGTTAATGATGCTTTTGATCCAACTAACGGTGACGCTGATCCCATTAAAGCATATTTTGGAATTGAGACCCCTGACATCGTGAACATGCATTGCAATTGATAGTTTCAACTCCCTATGATTTTTTCCTTAAGTCAAATCATTAAAAACGAGGCCGTGCGATTGGGTTTTAATTTAGTGGGGATTACTTCTGCCAAGCCCCACCCAG
Organism: Deltaproteobacteria bacterium RIFCSPHIGHO2_02_FULL_40_28; assembly: GCA_001798135.1. Classification (GTDB taxonomy): domain Bacteria; phylum UBA10199; class UBA10199; order UBA10199; family 2-12-FULL-40-28; genus 2-12-FULL-40-28. The sequence continues at coordinate 21,110 of MGRJ01000027.1, forward strand.
ACCGATTGTGTTTTTTTGAATGGTTGGATCAAGGCATGGCTGCCACCATGGATTGGATGTATCGCTCGCGTGAAAAAAGAGGTGAGCCCACCCTTGTACTTCCTGGTGTTCAATCCATTATTTGTGTGGGCCTGCTTTATAAAACGGATTATCCGCAATCTCTTGAATGCCAAGACAAAGAAAGGGGATGGATTTCAAATTATGCATGGGGAGATGATTATCACGAGGTGTTTCTTTCAAAATTAAAACTCTTGGAGCAATTCATTCATGAAAAAAATTTAGATGTTCAAACAAAATCTTATGTAGATACAGGGCCTCTTTTAGAACGAAGTTATGCAGCAAGCAGCGGCCTTGGCTGGATTGGAAAAAACACCTGCCTTATTCACCCTCACTTGGGGTCTTTCTTTTTTTTAGGAGAGATTTTAACAAATTTAAAATTGGAGTTTGATGCTTCCATGATGGATCATTGTGGTAAGTGCACTCGTTGTATCGATGCTTGCCCCACCCAGGCCCTAACTCCCCACAAACTAGATGCCAATAAATGCATTTCTTATCTCACCATTGAACATCGAGGCAGAATTGATGAAAAACTAGTTGCGCAAGTAGGACATCATATTGTTGGTTGTGATATTTGTCAGGATGTTTGTCCCTGGAATGACAAAGCTCCTTGTACAAAAGAAAAAAGTTTTGAACCTGGGCCGGGATTATTTAATCCCGATTTGGATAGCTTAGAAAAAATAGGAGAAAATTTTTCAGAAATTTTCAAAAAAAGCCCTATTAAAAGATTAAAAAAAGAGGGATGGGAAAGAAATTTAAAAATTGTAAGAAAAAATAAAGTGGTCTGACAAAGAGAAGAGTGAATGATTGACAAAAATTTTTCTCCTTGCCATGAAGTGGTCCCTTTGGGATAAGGAGGGGCTAGGGGAGGTAAATATGGCAGATACCCAACAAAATATTCCAGAAAAGAAAAAATTACCTGGATGGGCAAAGCTTCTCATTATTTTTGCTGTGATTGCAGTGGTGGGGCTTACTGTTCTTTCCATAGGTGTTGGACTGGTAGGATATTTCTTTACTTCTAAAACTGCTGGCAAGTTGGTTGAAACAGGTATTGAAAAAGTGATTGAGATGCAAGCTGAAAAAGAAGGAAAAAAGGCTGATATCGATTTTTCAGTAGATTCCAAGGAAGGTGGTTTTGAAATTAAAGACAAAGAATCAGGACAAAAATTTTCTTTAAGTGCCGGCAAGGAGCTACCATCTGATTTTCCCAAGGATGTGCCCGTTATACCAGATGCTAAAATTGTTTCATCCATGGTGATGGGGCCTATTGTCATGGTGGCTTTTGAAACAGATAAAAATCTTGCTGAAGTCATCACAAACTATACAGCAGAAATTATTGGAAAAGGATGGAGCCAAAATAACGAAGCCAATATGGGCAATATGATGATGAAAGCTTTTGGCAAGGATAATAGAAGCATCTCACTTCAAGGAGAAGAAAAAGACGGCAAATCAACTGTAAATTTATCGATTATGAACGAGGGGCAGTAATTACTCGTGCAAATTTTTTAATCCTGTTTTTTTTGCATTGACCAAAATAGCCATGTTTCCACTAGGGTGTTTATTCTGATGCATCAATGCATGACACGAACCTGTTTCATCAAACTGAAAAGTTTTTGAAAGACAGGGATCAACTTTTCCTGCCAAAACCAGCTCATTGATTCCCTTGGCTTGATCGTCATTAGCAAAATGAGAACCTTGAAAACGTTTTTGTCTCATCCAGTGATAACGTAAATCAAGTGTGGCATTGTATCCCGTAGTTCCAGCACAAATAACAACCATTCCACCTGTGTCACACACAAAACCAGAGGTAGGAACAGTGTCTTCGCCGGGATGTTCAAATACAATGCGGGGACTTTTTCTTTCGCCTAAAACTTCCCAAATTGCTTTTCCAAAAGCTCTAGCCCCGCCCAGCCATTTATCGTAACCAACTTGATCTTTCCAGTGAGGAAGTATTCCCCAGTGGTTAAAGTTTTTGCGGTTGATCACTCCCTTGGCTCCTAATTTTTTACAATATTCAGCTTTGTCATCACTGCTTACAACGGCAATGGCAACCCCATCCACAGCTTTCACAATTTGAATGGCCTGGCATCCGAGCCCACCAGTACCTCCCCAAATAAGAACTACATCATTTTTTTGAACATGATGTGGTGTCCAAGCCATCAGCATACGATAGGCTGTAGCCCCCACCAACATGTAGGCTGCCGATTCTTCCCAAGTTAAATGTTTTGGTTTTGGCAAACATTGATGAGCTTGTACGCGTGTAAATTGAGCAAAACTTCCATAATTGGTTTCGTATCCCCAAATGCGAAAGCTAGGTCCATACATGGGATCTTGTCCTGTTTTTACAACAGGATCATTTTTGTCCCACATGCCGCAATGAATAACTACTTCATCGCCTATTTTTATATTTTTAACATCGCTTCCTACTTTCCATACAATTCCGGATGCATCTGAACCACCAATATGAAAACCGGTGGTATCTGGAAAATAAGGATCTTTGGGTCTGGATTTTGTAACATCAATGGGAATACCAAGAGCTGCCCACACATTGTTGTAGTTAACTCCTGCAGCCATCACATAAACAAGCACTTCATCAGGACGAATACTAGGTATCGCCACGGTTTCTTTTTGAAAAGCCTGAGTGGGTTCGCCAAAGCGATCGGGCCTTACCACTTGAGCAATCATTTTTTGAGGCACTTCTCCCAGGGGAGGAAGTTCGCCGATTTCATAAATTTCCTTAGCCATACTCATTCTCCTTTTTAGATAATTTTGTCATCCTGAACGACAAAAAAATTATGAATATCTTTTCAAACAAGTGTCTACAATCTCCGACATAATTTGATTAAGATCGTAGTCTTTTGGTGTGTATACACGAGCTACGCCTTGTTTCAAAAGATTTTTTTTGTCTGATTCGGGAATAATGCCACCTGCAATGACCGGGATATTTTCAATTTTTTTCTCACGCATCAATCGTAGGATTTCTGGAATAATTTCCAAGTGAGAACCCGAAAGAATAGAGAGACCAATCACATGCACCCCTTCTTCAAGAGCTGAATCTACAATTTGAATGGGAGTGAGCCTGATGCCTTGATAAATTACTTCCATTCCCACATCCCTGGCTCGTACGGCAATTTGTTCGGCTCCATTGCTGTGTCCATCAAGCCCTGGTTTGCCAACTAAAATACGTAAAACCTCGCCTGTTTGTTTTTTAAAACCAGCCACCTTTTTACGAATGGCTTCAATGGTTTCACTGTGAGCTTTTGTGAGACCACTAGCTATTCCTGTGGGGCCACGGTATTCCCCAAAAATTTCTCGCAAACAATTGGCCCATTCCCCGGTTGTTACCCCTGCTTTTGCCGCGGCAATAGAGGCTGGCATAATATTGCCTCCATTTTTAGCAGCATCTTTTAAATTTTGAAGGATTCCATTAATTTCTTTTGCATTTCTCTTTTTGCGAAAAGCAGCCAAAGATTTAATTTGGTCTTTTACATGGTCGGGATTAATTTTTAAAATACCCTGGTCGCAACTGGTAGTCAAAGGAGAGCTTTCGGTTTCTGTGTAACAATTAACACCCACGACTTTGGTTGTTTTTTCTTCGATTTGCCTTACTCTTTTTGTGTTGGCTGCCACCAATTGTTGTTTCATGTAATCAATAGCAACAGCTGCGCCCCCCATATCGAGCACTTTTTTCAGTTCTGCCCTGGCTTCTTTGATGAGTTGATTTGTTTTTGTTTCAATCACTTTGGAGCCATCGAAAATATCTTCGTATTCTAAAAGATCGGTCTCTAAGGCAAGAACTTGTTGAATGCGAAGGGACCATTGTTGATCCCAAGGGCGTGGAAGCCCCAGGGCTTCATTCCAGCAAGGGAGTTGAATGGCACGGGCCCGTGCATTTTTAGAAAGGGTAACTCCCAGCATTTCCAAAATAATTCTCTGCACATTGTTTTCGGGTTGACGTTCGGTTAAGCCAAGTGAATTAACCTGAACCCCATAACGAAATCTGCGGTAAGAAGCATTAGAAACAACATAACGGTCTTTGGTTATTTCTTCCCAAAGTTTTACAAAGGCTCGCACCTTGCAAATTTCTTCAACAAAATGAATGTTCGAATCCATAAAAAAAGAAATGCGTCCCACACTACGTTCAAAATCATCTTTCGACAGGTTCCCTGTTTTTTGGACGGAATCCAGAAAACAAATGGCGTTAGCTAAACCGTAAGCAAGCTCTTGTACAGGTGTGGCTCCAGCTTCTTGCAGATGGTAGGGGCATACATTCACAGGATTCCATTTGGGGAGATGTTCTACTGTGTAGGTAATGATATCTGTGGTTAAGCGAATTGAGTGTTCTGGTGGAAAAATGTAAGTTCCGCGTGAAAGGTATTCTTTTAAAATATCATTTTGGGTTGTTCCAGAAAGTAATTTGATATTGGCCCCTTGGCTTTCTGCAGCAGCAATATAAAGGGATAGAAGCCAGGGCGCTGTGGCGTTGATGGTCATGGAGGTGTTGGTTTGCTCTAAAGGAATTCCATCAAAAAGAGTGCGCATGTTTTCAATATGTGAAATGGGAACACCCACTTTGCCAACTTCAGCAATGGCTAGAGGATGATCCGAATCGTAACCTGTTTGGGTAGGCAAATCAAAAGCAACCGATAAGCCTGTTTGCCCCTTGGTTAAATTTTTTCGATAAAGCTCATTAGAGGCCTTGGCCGTGGAATGCCCCGAGTAGGTTCGCATCAGCCACACTTCTGGTTTCTTTTCAGCCATGGGAAAGTACTAGAGGATTTTTAAGGGTGGGTCAAATTGGATTTTGTTGTTTTTTAAGCAAATTCAAGTGGTTTAAACCATCCTTGTAATTATATATGATATCATATATAGTTATCATATGAATGATCTTATTGAAGAGATTAAAAAAGATTGTAAACATCAAGGATGGGGACGAAAAAAATGGTGGGCTAACCAACTAGGAATTCCTCCTTTAACTCTTTCGCATTGGTTTGCAGGGAGGCAATTTCCTAACGGGATGCATGCACTTCAAATATGGGAAATATTCCATCGTTTTGAGAATGACGAACAAACTGGTACATGGGAGGAGGTGCTTTGGAAATCATATTATGATCAAAAACGTTTTCCAGTTTATTTTTTGCCCAATATTATTTTAACAATTTTATCGAGAACAGAACTTAATTCCCGACTCTTGGCCTTGCTTAGTTTAATTATTCAGAAAGTTCCGCTTCATTTTTCTATTCCTTCTAATCTTAAACTCCGGAATAGATTGGGTTGGTTATTAGAAATTTCAGGTAAAACGGCATCCTTTTCACCTGCTGTTTCTACACAGAATTTATTGGAGAATACCTCACGCTCTGAAGGTATGAAAAAATATTTCAGAAATTTTCAAACTTCCGAGGGTAAGAAGTGGAAAATTTATGATTGCCCCTTGAATCAACTTAAGGAGTCTCTCCCATGGCCGCAGAATTGGAACGAATAAAATCTTTTCTCAAAGATTTAGATTCGAAATTGAATTTCAAAGCCCCTGTCTTGCTTTATTTGATAGGTGGTGGAGCTATTACCTTAGCCTATGACCATCAAAACCGAACAGCAGATCTAGATTTCATTGATCCTCCAGAAAAGCTTGTGAATCTGGGAGGGCAAGGGACATTGCTAGCTCAACAATATGGAATTTATATTTCCAATGTATTTGAAATTAATTTTTCAGTACCTCAAGACTGGAAGAATCATTCCAAGGAAATTAGTCTTGGGTTGGAAAATTTAAAAATCTTCATCGCTTCTGTAGAAGATCTTGTTTTAGGTAAGCTAGCAAGATTAGAACCAAAGGATTTCGAGGATATTTTTTCTCTTTATGATTTAAAATTTTTAAATTCTAAAAAAATACTTTCCCGTCTTAATGAAAATAGCCATGAGTTAAAAAACACGGAATACCGAAATAATGTTAAGTTGTTTTTTTCTGAAGTTTTTAAAAAGAAAGTGATTTTTAAGAATGGAAGAGCAAGTTTTAATTAGAATTTTGGTGTTTCGAAAAAATATTTCCTAAAACAATGCTTAAAATAGTACTCGTAACCAAAAAAGTGGCTCCACCAGCAAGTGTGCCATTGGCTAGTTTAGCAACATTTGGGTCGTCTTCTCCTTCGGTTACGGAAGCTACACCATAGCCCACTCCAATTCCTAGAGCGGTACCGATTGCTGTACCAATTAAGAAGCCTTTTAATTTAGGGTGACCTTGTTTTTCTTTTAGAGGTTCAGATTTCTGAGCTTTGTTTAAATTTTCTGTTCTTTCTTGTGAAGAAGTAGGTCTTTGATATTTTGTTTTGGCCTCTGCAAAAGGGAAGTGAGAGAAATAAATCAAAACTGTTAAGGATAAAATCTGAGAAGAAAAAAGATAAACTTTTTTCATTCTTACCTCCATTTTAATTTAGGCACCTCTATTTACTTAAATTTTTTTCTATTTGTCATTCCCGCGAAGGTGGGAATCCAGTCTTTTCAAGAGTTTCTGGATCCCTGCCTTCGCAGGGATGACACGAAACCGTAGTTTTTAGAGGTGCCCATTTAAATAGGCATTTTTTTAATCAACAACCGTCGTTCAATTTCAAAAATTTTTTCTGGGATTTTTTCTTTGCCCAGGTCTTTTTTGTTGTTTTCTTTGATGAATAAATCGGCCCCATATTTTTCGAGGGCTGTCTTGGGGCGGATGTTTTTAAGGCCAATGAGTTGGAAGGTAATAAGGTCGGCATGAAAATTTTTGGGTCCGTCTTCCTTGGCTAAAACACGAGAGATTGCATAAACTGTATCTCCACTTACTGCTGGTTGAGTATGGTAGCCTTCGGTGTAACCTAAATCAGCCAATGAATTTTCAGAAACATCCCGGCTGGCTAATCCAGCTAGCCATGCAAACACTAAACCCCCATATACAATGGGTTCGCCGCTCATAGCCCCCGTACGTGCTGTGGAATACAAGCGATCGTAATGAAGGGGATGAGTGTTCATCACACGATAAGTCCAAGCAAAATGTTCATCGGTGATGGTGCGCCCATTGGCATGAACAATGATATCGCCAACATTAAAATTTTCAAAATAACTGCGAATGCCTGTTAAATTTTTAGGATAGCTGGATTTTGCTTCAGGTAATTCTACTGTGGGATTTTGTTGATCAGGGAATGGTTCTCCCGAAATCGTAGAGGGAGGGGTTTTTCCCCCAACCGCTGCTACCATAATTTTGCGATCGTATTGCAAAACCAGTTCATTTTTTTGATTAAGGGCAATGGTACGAATGGTGGCAATGCCGGGCTTTCCTTCCTTTACCTTTTTATCTAAAACTTTTGTAAGGGCACGGAGAGTATCACCAGGATACACGGGTTTTACAAAGCACACATTGTAGTAACCCAGATTAGCAATGGCTTTTTCTGAATCGTTTTGTACTCCCAACGAGAGGGCAATATTCATCACCATCAATGGAGACACAACTAAATCACGAAACCCGTGAGCCTTGGCGTATTCGCGGTTAAGGTAAAGGGGGTTGGCTTCCATGAAATTGGTGGCAAATTCTATGGCAAAAGCTTCTGTAATGGTAATGCCGCGAGGATGACAAAAGACGAGACCCTGCTCTAAATCTTCCAACACACGACCATATTCGGGATAAAAAGTTTTTGAAATATCAGCAGAAAGGGCATGGGCTTTTTCTTCGAATTTTGGGTAGGGAATATTTGTCATTTTTTCACACTTTCTTCTATTAAACTTTTTGCGATAACACGAAGGGCTAGTACATCTTCTGCTCCTTCAAAGATGCTAAACACACGAGCATCAACATAAAAGCGGCTTACAGCATATTCTTCGGCATATCCCATACCACCATGTAACTGCATGGCTTCGCGGGTAACCCACTCGGCTACTTTACTTGAATAAAATTTTATAAGCGAAGCTTCCATAATGCCTTGGTTTTGATCCATCAATCTGGCTGCATGGTAAGTAAGTTGGCGCGTGGCATGAATAATGGCTGCCATGCGTGCAATTTTAAAACGAGTGATTTGATAATTGGCAATGGGTTTTCCAAAAACATGACGCTCATTGGAATAAGAAATAGCTTTTTCAAAAGCAGCTTGCATTACTCCATTAGCTCTTGCAGCTGTTTGAAGCCTGCCACCTGCAAAACCTGCCATTTGAAGATAAAAACCTTTTCCAAGCCCGGCATTGCCACCAATTAAGTTTTCATCAGGAACAAAATAATCCTGGAAAGAAACTTCATAGCTATGCATTCCTCGATAACCAATGGTCCCAATGGATTTACCCTCAATTTTGCCACCTTGAGGCTGGGTATGCGAGAAAGAATGACCATCAGTAGATGGTTTTTCGGCAATTAAAATGGAAAGTCCTTTGTGCCCTTTTTTAGGATCGGGATCAGTTCTGGCCAGAACCAACACAAGATGAGCAAAACCTGCAAAAGTACACCAAGTTTTCACTCCATTTAATTTCCAGCCACCATCTACCTTAGTGGCGGCAACCTTCATAGAAGCCACATCAGAACCATAATCAGGTTCGGTTACCGCAACGGCGCACATTTTTTCACCTGTAGCAAGGACAGGGAGGAATTTTTGTTTTTGTTCTTCGGTGCCACCTTTTAAAAGAGCTTTAGATAAAATTTCGGGGCGTGTAATTAAACTTCCAGCAAAACCTAGAGAACCACGGCTTAGCTCTTCGGTAACAATAATCATCCCCATGTTATCATCTTTTTGATCATCCTGAAAACCACCATAGCGCACGGGAATAGAAAGCCCAAAACATCCCATTTCTTTTAAGCCATTCATAATCTCTTGGGGCACTAAGAGATCGTGACGATGTACTTTTTCAGCCAAGGGCCAAACTAGATCTTCTGCAAATTTTTTAAAAGTTTCACGAATGAGGTTTTGATCTTCGGTTAATCCATAAGAACCCCCACTTCCTTTTTGCAAAAGAGTTTGAGCCAGAGGTTCATAAAAAGCAGGAGCTAAAACAGTTTGAATATGGCTCATTACTTCAGGGGACCAAATCGACGAGCTTAATTGTTCGTGAGTAAGCCCCACCTTACTGAGATGAGGGACGATTCTTGTCGAAATATCCTGGAAAACATCTCCCAAAAAGAAGGAAGATAATTTTTGATCGGTTTCATTTCCTTTTTGAAAAGAATATTCGATGACGTGTTTTGCAGAAACCAAAAGACTTTTAATCCAGGCAATATCCCAGGCTAAAATTTGATTTTGATCAAGTTCGTTTGATTTCAAAAAAGAGATAAGGTGATTTAGAACACTGTCAGCTTTATCAACAAGATTCGATAAATTTTTTTTATCAAGTGACATAAAGTTTTTTGTTTTTACGATCTCCTGCCAGCTGACCCAAAACAGCACATTTAGTGCTCTTTTGGGTACCCCAGCTGCTATCCAAAAAAAGTTTTTTCGGCATCCGGAGGGAGTTTAATTCCCCCAAGATGCGCCCGTTGAACTAATTCCCAGTAATAGCGATAAGTAGCTCTATCGTGGAGATCACCTGCAAATTGAATAGGCCCCCAATTACTTTTTTGGGCCGCTAGCAAAATCTCGCTTCCTTTTTGAATGAGAGAATAATCGGGCGCCATGGCACTAACAATGGCATCAATTTGCGTGGGATAAATAGACCACATGCGTAAAAATCCAAATTCACTTCTGGCCCTTTGGGCATCGGCTTTGGTTTTTTCTTGATCCTTCAAATCCAGGGTTACGTTATGAGCTGGAATAACCCCATTTGCAAGGGCTGCTGCTACCATATTAGCCTTGGCTCTAGCAATTAAATGGTGTTCAAATTGACCTGGAGATTTCATGTATTGTTCTGGAATAGCTCCGTGATGGGCCGAGACAAAATCCATCAAACCAAAATCTAAAACCTGCATCCAAGGGAGAGCAGCAATTTGCTCCACATCACGAAGGGCACCATGTGTTTCAATGAGAACATGGATTGGGATTTCTTTTTTGATGGAGGCTTTTTTAGCTGTATCTTGAATGTAAGTAATGATTTCCTTTACTTGGCTTACAGATGTTGGTTTTGGAATGGTGATATAGGCCATACACTCACCAATGGCAGGAACAATCATGTCGACATCTTGTTTCCAATAATGGTTTGAATAATCATGGATGCGAACGCCACTCATTTTATGTTTATTCAGAGCTGATTTTTGAATGTCGCAAATCATCTGGGCATGTTCTTTTTCACGGCCTTCAGGGGCCCCATCTTCACAATCCATCGTAATATCAAAAACACCACCTTTTGTATTTTGTAGTTCTAAGGCTTTATTAATGAGTTTTTCTGAGCCTGCAAAGTGTTCGCAAGAAGGAATGATTGGAAAGGGTTTTTCACCTTTAAAAAGAGCTTCTTTGGGATGAATGCTTTGCATTATTATTTCTCCTTGTTGGTTGGTTGAGGATCTTGGCCTTTTATCCCAGTAAGGCCTACTTTCGCAACTGAAAATGCAAGGTATTTTTTACCACTTGGTGGAGACAAAATGTTACCTTTGATGACCCAAATGATGATTTTAACCAAGTAAAATTGATTTTTTGCTTGATACCCCAACAAATACGATACCCCTTGCATTTTTAAAAAGCTGGTATAGCGTTTGCACTACCCAGCAACAGGACAGGAACAAGGACAGAGAAAAACATGAAGTTTTTTTTATTTATGTTTGTTTTGGCTTTTTTTTCAACCCAGGCCCTGGGGGCCCCAACTGTTGTCAATCGTCCCCCCACGGCTTCTGCACAGAATGTAGTGACCAACGAGGATACAAGCTTGGCTATTGCTCTTTCTGGTAGCGATCCAGAAGGGGCAGCTCTAACCTATGCCATTGTAGCCTCTCCCGGCAAGGGCTCGCTTTCCTGCTTGGGTAATCTTTGCAATTACGTACCAGTAACCAATATCAATGGTTATGATTTTTTTACCTTCAATGTGAGTGATGGATCTTTAACCTCTCGTAACGCCCGCGTTGGCATTACCATCACTGTCATCAATGATTCCCCCACAGTTGAATCCACTGTCCTCAAGTTGAGCGGGACTGGCAGTACAACCCTTGTTGGAAGTGATGTAGAGGGTTCTGATCTCACCTTTCGCATTGTGGAAGAACCAACCTCCGGCGAAGCCAAAATTATTGGAAATCGCTTGGTCTATCAAACTGACGATCTTTTTTCTGGCGAAGATTTCATTTCTTTTGTTGCAAGTGATGGACAGGATGAGTCTGCCCCGGGAAGTGTAGATGTGACAGCCGTGGGCTCTGATGTTGTTGTATCCCTGGACGCAAATTATTTAGAATCGATTCCCGAAGTAACGACAAGCGTGTTGGATGACAAAACAGTGGTGACCATGGCATCCCATGATTGTTATGCGCTGATGAGCTCCCCCCTCATTGTGCCCCTTCAAAATGGAGATGAGGTTGTTGTGGGAACCCTTCACTCTCTTTGCCAAGGCGATGTTGATGTAGAAAACTATACCTTCTTCATCAATACCAGCAATGGGCAGGCTTATCGCCCGATCTCCGAGCGTGAACAAGATCTTCAACCCGATGCCCAAGGATTATTAAGGTATGTGGCCCCCTTAGGCATGTTGGTTGAGCCTCTGATGGCTACTAACATTGCAGCAGAGGATGAAGACGCCCCCACCGGCGGGTTGATGGTGTATCAAGATGGAGTGGCACGCTACATCAATCCCTTCAAAGGGCGGCTGGTACCTGAGGTTTTGGTGGTGGATGGGATGATCCTCGCCTCAACAGAAAATAATGATCAGCCCACCTGTCAGAATGGTGCAAAGATTGATGCCGAAAATTGTGGTGTATGGGGCATGATTGACCCCAATATGGGGGAGATGATTGATAGTTCCATTGGCAACACACTCTATGAAACCTCTTATACCGCGGCCCAAACTCAGTTGGTTGTTACCGATAGCGATGGTGACAACCAAAAAAGTCTCCTCGTATGGGGAACTGGTCTCGGAGGAAATAATTGGGACACTACTTCGGATGTTGGTGGGGCCTGTTCTGTCTTCGCCATGAACAAAAAGGGTTTTATGGAGGCTGCCTACAACCAAGACCTTATCAATTTCGATTTTTTTGCCGATGATTTTAGCCTGGGGGGTAAAACCTTTGACCCTGGCGATGCAGGCTGTGTGGCTAGCAGCACCACAGATAAAGATGCCTTTTTAGGGGAGATGACAATTGGTTTTAATCCTGAAACCGGTCACCCAACGTTTTGGGGCAAGATGACCGAACCCGATGTTGATGGGAGTGCTGCTACCAAAATCATTCAATTCGACGAGAGTCTGGATGTTGTATGTGAAGCAGAAATCAGTGCGGGGTCTGAACGTAACCCCTTTAATACAAACGCAGGGGTTGTGGTTGCCTCTGATGGAACTGTTTATGTGAGTGCTACCTATCGTGATGCCAGTGGCGTTGAACGTACGAGCCTTCTGGCCATTGATTTAACGGATTGTGCGGTGACTCCCTTGCTAGAACTAAATGCCGCAGCCATTGGTGGCTCTTTTGGTGATGTGACCTTAGCCATGAATGGCAATGAAGAAACCCTGCTTTTAGCCTCTGTTGCTGGTTCTCTTTATGTTTACAACGCAACTACTGGTGAATATACAACTCATACCTTGGGCTCACCAAGTTCTGACCCTGTGATTGCCGCCCCCGTTCTTGATAGTTTGGGTCATGTGATTGTTATGAGCACCAACAACGTTATGACTATTTTTGGTGACTTAGGAGAGATTGCCCTGGGAGACCTGTCTTATGGCAGTCATTTCTGGCCACGCCCTGGCAAAGACAATTTTGGTTCGGCAACCATAACCATGGTTGGTAATTAGGCGTCGGCTGTTTCTGAAAGTTCGATTAAGACCCCACCCGTGGATTGAGGATGAATAAAGGCAATACGCTTACCATGCGCGCCAATTCTAGGTTTCTCGTCAATGAGGCTTACCCCTTGTTGCTTTAATAATTCTAAGTGCTTATCAAGATTTGCAACTGAGAGACAAAGATGGTGCAACCCTCCCTTGGGATTTTTTTCCAAAAATTTGGCAATGGGACTGTCGGGAGATGTGGGAAAAAGAAGCTCGAGATTGGTGTCTCCCACGCCAAAAAAAGCAGCACGTACTTTTTGATCGGCCACGGTTTCGATGTGTTCTGGGTCTTTGCCAAGCAAGGTTTTATACAACTGAATTCCTTCGTCTAAGTTGGAAACCGCAATGGCTACATGATCTACCTTTTTAAAAGTCATATTTTTCCTTATGTCGGGGCGACAGGATTCGAACCTGCGACTTCCTGCTCCCAAAGCAGGCGCTCTAGCCGGGCTGAGCTACGCCCCGAGTTTTTTATGCTATTTGCTTGAGGTTTATTTGTAAAGAAGTTCCCGCCACAGTTGGGTGGGTTTGAAGCGAACCTTTTTTTCGTATTTTTCAACAAGGTAGTAAAGCCAATCCAAATCGTTTGCTAGGCCTAGTTCAACAGCCTTTTGTTCTAATTCATCCTCGGTGTGAGGTGCAGAAAAATAATAAGTAAGCCATACACTGCGTCCTTCATGCACAAATCCGGCTCCCTGTGCATAGCGGGGTTCATCTTTAATAAGTGAAGCTGATAACATCATGAGAACTATTTTTTGCACAGCTGTGAGTTGATTGGGGATGCGATTCATGGCCACCACAGTACTGGCTATTTCTGGTGCAGCAAAGCTAGTCCCCGCAGTACCAGCAAAAAGGCCTCCAGTGGTAGAAAGAGTTGGTTTAAAATAATGGGAGCCTCGTGAAGAATAGTCTGCAGTAGAATTGGGAAGAGTTTTACGAATTTCTCTCGTTGCCCCTACAATACAGAGAGGTGGCGAATAAGCACTTAAAATATTTAATTGATTAAGAGCCGAAGCTGACATTTTACCTCCTTCATTACCGGCAGAAACTATAACAACCACTCCTTGTTGATTGAGGTTTTCTAGAAGTTCTTGAAGGTGTGGGTTTATATTTTGTTTTACATTTTTTGGGGAAGTAAGGCGGGTACTATAAGCAGCTAAAGAGATGCTCACTGTTTTTATTTTTGAAAAATCCAAACTAGAAAGTGTGGAATACATTGCATCTTCAAAATCAAAACCCGCACTTAATTGTACAAATGTAGATTCTACATTATTTTTTTCATAAACAGCTTCCATCAGGGAAACATGATTTAAGCCATCGGGTTTTTCTTGTTCAATATAATACACCTCTGGAGAAGAAGATGCTTTTTCATAAAATCGTGTAGGAAGGCCTGTTGCACTTTCAAGCCAGATAAACTCTTTGCCAACAGGCCACCCCTCTTCTATTATTATTTTGCGATCGAAGACATTGAGTGCAGAATTATTTTGATAAAATTGATCACGTGTTTCTAAAGCAAATTGAAGATCGGTTGTAGGGTCCATTTGCCAACGCAGAGCTAACAGAGAAGTTTTTATGTAGCTTGAGGTGGTATTTTGAATACAGCTATCAATAAAGGCTAATAATTTATCTTTTTTGGCTTGTTCTTCTTCTGGGCTTTGGGGATCCATCACAATGGCAAGGGCATCAGAGAGGGCGTTAAAAAAATTATATTTAATTTTTTGCATCCCCCTTTTAAAATAATTTTCGTAATCATTACCTAACATGAGTGCATAGGCGGGGGTAGAACCTTCCTTGAAAAAAGAATCGAGTTGCCTAAATAAGCTATCAAGATTTTCAAAATTGACAAATACACTTGATAATTTTGATCGAATGATACTTTGAGAGTCAGAATTTAAGGAAAGGCTATTCAGGTAAGTATTTATTTTATTTTCCCCTATGAGACCGCATAATCTGGCTACTGCTCCTGGAGAACTTTCATTGCTAACTTCGGGAGCAGTTTTTTCTAAAATGGTTCCAAATTTTGCTCTTGTTGAGGAATCGTAAGTTTCTAATTTGTAGGTAGCTAATAAAACAAGATCAAAATTATATGCGGGGATGCGCATGTTTTGATTAAGGGCTACAAGGAGTTCATCAGTTGGAATAGTGGCCAATATTTGATCGATAACAGGTTTGATGGATTCAATTTGATAAGTGGCATCGTGATAAATATTTGCCTGCATCGTTAAATGAAGTGTTGTAGCAACAATCTCAAGTATTTCATTGAAACTGGTTCCAATTTTTTCATGGTATTTTACTGCAAAGGGTAAAAGCTTCATTTGGGCTTCCCAAGAGGCTTCTGGGAGTGTGCCGCTTTTGTGTTTTATTAAATCTGAAAAACTAATTTGAGTGCTGTTTTGAAGCAGATTGGCCATGGCCTCGGCTGCCCAAGAAATATCTAGGTGTTCTGAAAATTGGAGGAGAAAACTCATGCTTTGTTCTTTTGGAAGATCACCCATTACTTTCATAATTCTGTCAAAGCCCTCTGGTTTTTCTGGAGGAAACAATAAAAAGAAAGTGTGAAATATTTTTTCGTTTAAAAACGGATCTGCTAAAATAGCGCGCAAATTTTCTTCACTCTCTGACGTCATTCCCCATCCGGCAAGGGTCATGATATCTTGATCAAGTGGTGAGAAGGCTTGAAGAAAAGATATCATTTCTTCTTGGGTAACCTCCATTTGGGGAAGGGCACTTCCAACCATAAATAAACTTTGTGAACGCTGGGGATCATCTACATGTTTTAAAAGGAGGACTTTTATTTTTTCTAATTTTTTGGAATCGTTTTGTTTGGAATCCAGTATTTTTTGAATACGAATTTGAACCCCAAGCTCGCTATTACTTAAATACAGTTTTACTCCCAAAGGATATTTATGAAGCAGGGCTTGGGCTGGATCTCGAGTTATATCCATGTTGTATCTTGGATTAAAAAGTTGGATGAGCCCTTGAAAAGGGTAATCATCAGCCAAATCATCCAAGCTACTGCCCAGGTAAGCATTGCGATAGGCTATTTTTGTTAAACTTCTTGGCATGCCATCAGCTGAAATCATGGGTATAAAAGGGTTTTGTTTTAAAAATTTTCTGAATCGGGGAGCAATTTGAAGATGATGTTTTTGCATCACCCTTTCGTAAATAGTTTTTTCAGAGGCCTCCATTTCCATTTCAAACAGTTCTGTAAAACTCAGTTCACCATTTTGATTAGTATCGGCTAAAACAAATTTTTCCCATGAGAGACCCATTTTTTGAGCTTCCTTTTCAAACCAGGCAAGGGGAATCCCTTTACTTTCTTTAACTGATGTTCTTGGTGTATGTTCTCTTGTTTTTGTTATGGCAGCTTCACTTATTTCATAATAAAATTCGGGATGAGAGTAGAATTCACTTTCAGACAAAATAAATTCACAGCTTTCTAAAAAAGATTGTTCTGCTTGATAAGGTTCAAAACTAATTTCATCATCTGATAATTTTTTAGGAGGTTTTACTCCCGCCTGTTGGGCAAACAAAAGATAACGTTCCAGTTGGGTTTGTCTATTGACTCGATTAATTTTTTCTTCATCAAAAATAAAACTTAATGTGGCTAAAACTTCATTTGAAAACATATCTTTTTCAATAGAAGTTCTTGTTATGATAGTACCTTGTGCTTGTACAATCAGTGCATCATCGCTAGTGGCGTTTGTTTGCAGATGTGGGATATTTAATTTTTCTAAAATGGATAAAATGGCATCTTGTAAGCTTTGAAACTTTTGGAGCGGTCCAAAAAGGAGGCTGTACAGGTAAATAAATATTTGAGCAGGATGATCAGATTGAGCAATGGCATCTATAATGGCTTGTTCTGCATTGTACCCCCCGGTAATGGCCTCTGGTGTGCTACTTAAGGCTGATGTAATTTGAAGGGTTTCTGTAAATTGATCAAAAGTTTTTTTGTCCATGGATAATCCAGGACCAAAAACTTCTGTTAATAATTTTTTCCCTTCATCAGTTTTTTTAAGGGGCGAAAGAAATTTTTCATCAAACCCGATAATATCAAGTACAAAAGGCAAGTCTGTAATTTGAGGATAGTAATCAACGTTTAATGCCTGGTTTTCTGTAAGAGTGATAGACTCTTTGGGATAGTATGCAATGATTGTGTAGCTAGCCAGCTTTTGACTAGGTGAGGCTACTCCACGATAGGTATGCACTGTTTTTTCTTTTCCTAAGATATAAAGGTTCTTATTGGCTTTGAAGTAGTTTTTTAATTCAATAATTTTATAACCCCCGGCTTCTATCAGCAGATTTACTTTTTCTCTCACTTGACCGAAGTGGGTAGAGGAGTTTTGAGGATCGTAACTAAACAGAGCGCTGACTAAACTTGCTGAAAGCCCTTTTTTGTATAATTGAGGAGTCCATTTTGCTTGGAGGCCAGATAGCCCTTCCTCAACATGAGAGTGTACTGTAGTTAAATCAATGTAAAAATTAAAAAGGGTGTCTTCAATGAGAGAGGGACTTGGATTTTCTGGCCAGTCGCTAGCCCAATCTGGAAGCAATACTCCTTCTGTTGAAGGATTAAAATGATCTCTTGTTTCTTTTTCTCCAGCAGTTTTTAGATTGTCAATGATTTGAATGAGTGGGCTAAAATCAATTTCTTTTTTTTGTTTATCATACAATAAAATGTCATGGAAATAATTTGTTTCTGATTTTTCCACTTCATTTAATACGCGGATTACTTGAAGAAGCATTTCCTGTGGAGAATAATTCATTAAGTTTCCATAGTAGGCAACAAGGGGGTAGAGCGTTCGATAAGAGGTGGAGATGAAAAATCGGGCTTGCTTTGGTTGATCTATATCCGAAGAAAATATTTCAGATTTATAGGCATTACCTTGTTGAAGTTGTTCCAGGGCATATTGCAACTCGTTTCCTAAATCAGCAAAAATATTTCCTGTTATTTCAGCATGAGGCAGAAAATCACGTTTAACCACGGTTTCAAAAACATCAGGTGGCATTAATGTTTCAGCATATTCCCAAAGTGAGGCATAAATGGCATTGTGGTTTGCTGGATATTTTTTATAGAACATCGCTAATTCATCAGAATCGAGAACCAGGTTTGCTGGAATGTTTTTGAAGTAAATATCTTCCTTTGTGTATCCAACCTCTCCTGTATTGATAGTTGTTAAAAAACTCTGAAATTCCTCGTTTTCTCTTAAATCGGGACGAAGATGATAGAATTGTTCCAAATAGATCAGGGGTTTATTGGCCATCTCTTTTGGAAATGTAGCAAAATTAATGCCACTTTTTTTTCTCGGGTATTTTTGGTAAGATTCTGATATTATTTGTTTTTATAAAAGGAGCAAATGGGAGATTTTAACAAAAAATTGGCGCTTGTGCTTTCTGGTGGTGGTGCCAGGGGGGCCTATGAGGCTGGGGTTATTCATTATATTCGCACCAAATTAAAACCTGAGATTTCCAGAAAAAGAAATTTTGATATTGTTTGTGGTTCTTCAGTTGGCGCTATTAATACCTGTTTTGTTGCAGCAACCAGCCATGATTTGGATTATCAAGGGAAAAAAGCCTACGAACTTTGGAAAAACATGAAACAAGAATATGTTTATCAAAGGGGTATGATTGGTTTAACTAAACTAGCAGGCCGTACTGTTGCTGGAGTACTTGGAAATTTTTTTAGCAAAACAGAAAATGATGGCAAAAAAAGAAAGTATCATTTCGTAGGTTTTTTGGATCCTTCTCCACTTCCATCTTTTTTGAAGGAAGTAATTCCCTGGAAACAAATTGCTCTTAATATTCAGCATGGATTAACCAAGGCCATTAGTTTAACGGCCACCAATATCCACACAGGACGCATGGAGCTTTTTATCGATAAACATCCCTCGCTGATTTATAGCGGGCGCCATCGTGCTCACTTTGTTAACATCGAGGTTGCTCATGCCATGGCCTCTGCTGCCATTCCTATTTTGTTTCCCACTGTTTGTATTGGAAAAGATCATTATTGTGATGGAGGGGTACGATCCAATACCCCTATTTCACCTGCCATTCATTTGGGGACTGATAAGGCTCTTGTGATCGGGCTTCATCAAAATACGTTTTCAGCACCGGATGTGCCTGGTATGGTAACACGGTATGATACACCTCCTACCATGGGTGAAATTATTGGTAATGTGCTTAAAATTATTTTTTTAGATCGACTTGATTATGATGTGGCCCAATTGCAAAGAATCAATGAAGTTATTTATTGGGGCAAAAAAGTTTATGGTGATGACTTTTTAGACCGTATGAATCAACAAATGACAGCTCAAGGTGGAACCCGCGATATTGCAGCCAGGGGTTTAAAGCAGATTGAAATTTTTAATATTTATCCTAGTCGCGATATCCGTTCGATTTTTGCTGAATGTGTAACCCGTACCCAGTATTTGAAAAAGCAGCTTTCTGTTTTTGAAAAAACACTGCTTAAAATTTTGGATGTTGATTTGAGTAATGGTTTGGATTTTTTGACTTTTATTCTTTTCGTTCCAGAATTTTTACAACAATTATTAGAACTGGGATTTGAAGATGCCAGGTCTAGTCATGCCGAGTTAGAAAGATTCTTCCTTGAATAAAAGGGGTTCTCTGGCTTCTTTTTCTGCATGAGTAAGTCTTTTAAAAATAATTTCCAAAAGAGTTTCCACTTTTTCAATATTTTGAACCAGTGGCATAATAGCGCCATTTAAACGAATAAAGACGTTTTCGTTTTTAACCATGAAGGCAGTTTTAGCTGTTTCTTGGCTAATGCGTTTCCATACCACTTCGGCCTGCAGCACATCGGTATGGGGGAGTAAAAGCATAAAGTGATCGGATCTAATGCGTGCCAAGAGATCACTAGGACGAATATCTTTTATTAAAACCTCCGCGAGGCTAGTTAACACACGATCTCCTGCTTCAATTCCATAACGTTCATTAATATGATGAAAACCATCCACGTTAAAAAAAGCCAAAGTAATGGGAAAGTGATATCGTTGACTTCTTTTAATTTCTTCTTTCATTCTCATTTCCAGATAACATTGGTTATAAGTTCCAGTGAGAGGGTCTTTCAAAAAAGTGGATTGACTTGCTGCCTGTGTTGAAAGTGAATCATAAACCATTTGCCACCTCTGTTGTTCTAATGTGCGTTTAACTGCCATCGTAATGATGGAAGGAATGATTTCATCAAGAGATAAATAATCAGCAGCCCCGTCTTTCATTGCTGTAACAGCTTGTTTTTCTTCTCCAGTTTTAATCATTAAAATGACGGGGATTTTGCGTTGGCTTTTAAGCTTAATTTCTCTCATGAGGATTAAGCCATTTCCCTTGGGCAGTTGATGATTAATAAGAACCACAGCAAAAGAATCTTTGGTGAGAAGGTCCACAGCAGTACTTCCATCGCCATCAAAGAGTACCTCAAATTCATATAGTGCTTCATTGAAAATAGGCCAATCTTTTGGGGATGAGCCCACAATCAAAATTTTTTCTTTGCCAAGGGACATTTAAACTAGTGTAACATAAAATGTCATAATTTTGACAATATAAAAGTCGATTTTCATGAAAAAAGTGATGACCATTTGCGTCATTTTATTCAAGTTCAATATATTGAATTTATTATATTTTATTGATTTTTTAGATGAGTTCAAAATGACCAAATAGTCAAAAAATTGACATCTAACCTGGGGGCCAGGTCATAGGACGGCCGCCAAGGATGTGGATATGGAGGTGATCTACTGTTTGGCCACCATCAGTTTTGGTATTAATAACCAGGCGATATCCCTTTTCTGAAAGGCCTAAGGTTTTTGCAATTTGAGTGGCTTTAATTAAAAGTGATCCTAAAAGTTTAGCATCTTGGGGGGTAGTTTCAGACAGTGATGTAATTTCTTTTTTAGGAATAAGAAGAACATGGGTTGGAGCCTGGGGATTAATATCACGAAAAGCTAAGCACTCCTTATCTTCATAAACAATTTGTGCTGGGATTTCGCGGTTGATAATTTTTGTAAAAAGAGTGGTCATAAAACCTCCTTTAAAAAAACAGGGGGTCACCAAAAAATTCCCCTCTCCCCTTGGGGGAGAGGGTGCAGGGTGAGGGGTAATTCAAAATTTTCACCCTCTCCCTAACCCTCCCCCCTCAAGGGGGAGGGGACAAGACAGCGTCACCCATGTTGATTTTTTTTAGATAACTATATTTACGAGCCGATTTTTCACCACAATAATTTTCTTTGGTTTGCTACCTTCCAAGTAGGTTACAACCTTGGGGAGGTTTAAAACCAACTTTTCAACTTCAGCTTGTTCTAAATCGCGTGCAATTTCAATTTCATCTTTTCTTTTGCCATTAAGTTGGATCACAATTTTTATTGTTTGATCTATACATAAGTTTGCATCAAAGATTGGCCAACCTTCAAGAGACAATAAATTTTTGTGTTGCAGTACACTCCATAACTCTTCTGCCACATGGGGAGCATAGGGGCATAAAATTTTGAGAAAATTTTCTAAAATTTCTTGCGGAAGCTTTGGGGCAGCCATGGCATTATTTACAAAAGTCATCATGTGAGAGATGGCCGTATTAAATTTAAGATGGGTTGTATCTTCGGTTACCTTTTTAATGGTGCGGTGGAGTTGTTTCCATAATTCGGGTGTGCTTATTCCTTTTTCTTTTTTAATTTTGGTGGATAGATTTCCAGTTTTTTCATCAACAATGAGACGAAAAACGCGACCTAAAAAGCGATGTACCCCTTCTACTCCTTCCATTTGCCAAGGTTTAGTTTGCTCCAGTGGGCCCATAAATAATTCATAAAGACGCATGGCATCGGCCCCATATTGATTAATTACCTCATCAGGGTTAACCACATTCATTTTTGATTTAGACATTTTTTCAATCTGGGTTTCTACCGGGGCATGATTTGTTTTTGAAAACCATTTTCCATTTTTTTCATAAACCTCGTGAGGATGATAATACTTTCCTTGGGCATCACGATAACTGTAAGCCAAAATCATGCCCTGATTAAAAAGTTTTTGAAAAGGTTCCTTGGTTGAAACCAATCCACAATCGTAGAGCACCTTATGCCAAAAACGGGAATATAAAAGATGAAGCACAGCGTGTTCGACCCCGCCAACATACAAATCAACTGGCATCCAATAATTTTCAAGTTCTTTATTGATTAATTCCTTCGAATTTTTGGGATCAATATAGCGAAGATAATACCAGCAAGATCCAGCCCATTGAGGCATGGTGTTGGTTTCTCGTAACACTTTCTCGAAGTTGGGAAGTTCTACCTCGAGCCAGTCTTTATCAGCCCTTGCTAAAGGAGGATCGCCACTGGAAGTTGGTTTATATTCATCAACCTCTGGAAGAGTAATAGGAAGATCAGCTTCCGCAAGTGGAATAATTTTTCCATTTTTTGAATGAACAACGGGAATAGGTTCTCCCCAGTAGCGTTGACGAGAAAAAAGCCAATCTCTTAAACGATATTGAATTTTCCCTTTCCCACATTTATTTTTTTCTAACCATTCAGTTATTTTCTTTTGAGCTTTTTCCACACTTAAGCCAGTTATAAAACCAGACTTGATAAGCACTGCATTGTCATCAATCACTTGAATGATGGGGAGATTAAATTTTTGAGCAAAGGCGTGATCTCTTTCGTCATGAGCAGGAACCGACATAATGGCTCCAGTGCCGTAACTTAAAAGAACATAATCAGCAATCCAGATAGGGATTTCCTGTTGATTGACTGGATTAATGGCATGCGTCCCTGTAAACACGCCCGTTTTTTCTTTGGCTAAATCGGTTCTGGCCAAATCAGATTTACTTTTGGATTCTTGAATATAGGTTTCTACTTTTGGTTTTTGTTCAGGAGTGGTAATTTTTAAAGCAAGAGGATGCTCGGGAGCTAAAACACAGTAAGTGGCTCCAAAAAGAGTGTCAGGACGAGTGGTATACACTACAAAGGAATGAGAGGTGTTTTTTACGGAGAATGTAATTTCAGCGCCATAGGATTTGCCAATCCAATTGCGTTGCATTTCTTTAACTCCCTCTGGCCAATCAAGTTCATCCAAATCTTGAAGCAAACGCTCGGCATAGGCCGTAATTTTAAGCATCCACTGCCGCATATTGCGACGTTCAACAGGATCGCCGGTTTCTACATACTTTCCATCTTTTACTTCTTCGTTAGCAAGAACAGTTCCAAGAGCAGGACACCAGTTAACAGGTACCTCTGCCATGTAAGCCAAACCTTTTTCATAGAGCTTTAAAAAAATCCATTGTGTCCATTTGTAGTAAGTGGCATCCGAAGTGGCAATTTCGCGATCCCAATCGTAACTAAACCCAAGACGTTTGATTTGATTTCGAAAATTATCAATATTGCGTTTTGTAATTTGAGAGGGATGAATATTTTCGCGAAGGGCTGCGCGTTCTGCTGGAAGGCCAAAAGAGTCCCATCCCATGGGGTGTAATACTTGGTGCCCCTTCATGCGCATCATGCGGGCTACTACATCAGTTGCCGTGTAACCCTCGGGATGGCCCACATGAAGCCCAGCCCCAGAAGGATAAGGGAACATGTCTAGGATGTAAAACTTGGGTTTGTTTTTTAGTTCCGAAATTTTTTCAGGAGTTTTAAAGACCTTTTTTTCTTCCCAAATTTTTTGCCACTTGGGTTCTATGATTTTGGGATCATATTGCATGGTATTTTTCTAAATTTGTTTTTTTGTAGCTATTTTTGGTTCCCAAGATTGAAGGTTTCAGATATTTTTTGGTCGATGGTTTTTTCATCAGCAAATAAAACTTCAGCCTTTTGATCAATAAAGCGAACGACGAGCCAGCTGGCTGCTAGTTCTATAAGGCTTGCGTTTGATTTGGTGATCCATTTCATGAGTAGGAGTTACACTGGGGTTTTTAAAAAGTCACGATGATTTTAAGGCCAGAAAAGAAGGCCTGTTAACAGAGCCCCAGTGCCCAACTCTAGCCAGATATTAGAAATAAAATAAGTATAAATCATGAGAATAATGCCCAGGATCATATGCCTTGCACTTTGATTTTGTTTGCCATATTTGAAAGCATAGATTCCAATGATGCTGGTTGCTAAAGAAAGCAAAATGGAACTCATTGAAAAATCCATATTTCAAATGCTATTTAATTTTTATTTTTTAATCAAAACTTTTTTGATGCCTGGGCCTTTTTCTGTCTTGCTTTTGATTTCAGGTTTTATTTTTTTCTTTTTTTTAAAATTCAAAAAAACGGGGAAATTTTTTCTTATCTTGGGACCTTTGCTCATTTATGTGGCTAGTATTTATCCTGTTTCCTATTTCTTGGTTTTTTCTCTCGAACGTCAATACCCATTTTTGACAGAAGAGCGTTTGCATTTGGAAGATTTTTCTCAAGTAGCTTATGTGGTGGTTTTAGGTAACGGTAGTTTTTATCAAAAACATCTTCCCATGGTTAGCCAGCACACCAATGTCCAGCTGATGCGTTTAATGGAAGGATATCGGATTTATCATGCTTTGCCTCATACCCAAATGATTTTGTCTGGGGGTGGTTCTGGTCCTGTGGCAGAAGGTGAAATGATGAAGACTCTTTTAGTTTCTCTTGGAGCCAACCCCCAAGCGCTTTTGGTAGAAGGGAAGTCTGGCAATACTTGGGAAGAAGCTGTCAATATCAAGGATATGGTGGGGCTTAAAAAGATTATTTTAGTAACCTCTGCTGTTCATATGCCACGGGCTATGATGCTTTTTCGTAAAGCTGGATTTGACCCTATTCCAGCTCCTGCTGATATTCGGTTCCACAATTTTTCTGACAGAAGTTTTTGGCCCAGTGGGCGATATTTGCAATCCACAGAGGCTGCTTGGTATGAATACTTGGGGCTTATCAAAGAAAAAATTAAATTTTTAATGCCGGTAAAGTAAGAAGGTAAAATTATCTTTTACAGATTTGTTTTTATCATTTGTTAGGCCTGTTTTCATGGCCCCATCAATGGCTTTTTCTAGTCCATCTGCTATGGCATTTAAAGCACCCAGGGAATCAAAAGCAAATAATTGTTGATGAGTTAAATTAGTGTGAGCTCCATCAGTGGTGAGTAAAATTAAATCATTTTTTTTAAGGGAGAGGGTGTCAATGATGGGAGTTCCTATAGGAAGAAGAGTAAGGTGATTATCCACTTCAAATTCATAGTCAAAATCTGGTGACCCTAAAGCATTTAAAATAATATTTCTAAACTGACCTTCTTGTAAATCACGTGAATCTTCTAAACCCATTTTAAATCTGGATTTAAAAAGTTCAGGGGCCGATTGATCTTTGGTTTCATATATTATTTTTCCTTCTCTCACAATATATGCTCTGGAATCTCCTATGTTGGCAATAGTTGCCGTATTGTTTTGAATGCTAACAGAAACAAAGGTTGTAGCTCCTGTATCTTGTGAGGTATCGAGAAAAGAAGGGATTTGCCCCTTTACTGTAAAGGGAGCTTTTTCAGCCAGGCTTTTATGAAAAGCAAAACAAATTTCTGAAAAACTATTTGCATTGGGAAATTTTTTAGGAATTTCAGTAACAGCCTGATAGGCTGCTCGTTCTGAAAATTGATAACAACCAAGGCCATCGGCTACAGAAAGAATTAATTTTTTTTGTTCGTTTTTACACCAAGAATAAACACTTAAAGCATCTTGGTTTTTAGCTCGGCCTTGTCCAATGCTGGTTATCCCAAGAGCATGAAAGCCATGCAAATCCCGTGGTGCAAGCTTTGCATAGTTTATATTTTTTCCGATGGCATTACCTTTAATCATAATGATGTTTTTACTTGAAGGTTAGAAATGAAACAAGCTATATCGGGAACACTTTCAATTGCTCCCATCGTCTAACGGTTAGGACGCGGCCCTCTCAAGGCCGTAGTACGGGTTCGATTCCCGTTGGGAGCGCCATTTATCTAAAATTTATAAAAAAAATCACTCTAAACTAGCAACTTTCACCTCCCAATTCATCGATAATAGAAAATGTTTGAAGTACAAAAAGTAACACCTCTTGACTATATACCATAATTGGTATAAAATTTATATGACATGGATTGTAGTTTTTAAAAATCCTAAAAGAATAGAAAAAGCGGTTCTCAAGTTAAGGATAGCTACCAAAGTGGCTTTTAAAAAAGCTATTGAAGATTTGAGAGTAGAAGGGCCAAGACCTCAAGACTGGCATATTAAAGTGCTTAGAGGAAACTATGCTGGTTTGATGAGTTTAAGGCTCGATTATCGACATCGAATGATTTACGAGGTTGTCCATGACCGGTTAATCATTACCGTCATTGAAGTGAGTACCCGAGAGGAAGCTTACTCATAAGGAGGATTTATGACTTTAACCATTGATACAACTTTGGGAGTCATTAAAGTAGTTTCACAATTTAAGATATCTAGAAGGCTTAAGAAAAAGATCGAAGAGAGTCTTAAGTTGGCTGTAGATGAAACTAAAGCTGTGGATGAACTTTTGGAAAAAATCGGAAAGGATATTCCTTGGGCAGATACTCCTAGAGGAAGCTTGGTTGCCTATATGACTGGCCAAAGTTTTACCCAAAAAAAGATGAGCGAAATGAGTGGAATCCCCCAAGGACATATTTCCCAAATGGTGAATGGAAAGCGTTCTATCGGTCCGGCTGTTGCCAAGAAGCTTGGTAGGGCCTTTAGAGTTGATTATCACAAATTTCTTTAAGAAAAATTACTTTAAATTGTCGCCTTTTAATTCTCTTTAAAGGATCTCATTAAAATTTGATTTTTTGGTCGGAGTGTGAGGAGGGCATAAGGATATACTTGATGTCCCGCTAAATCTTTCTATCCACAGCTCTAGGGCGAGTGAACATCGTGTTTAAAAGTTTTTTGTCAGTTTTTAATTTTCCTTGGAAGTAGAGATCAATTTGGCCTAACCTGTCGTGCCCCCAAAAAAGTTCATCATCCACCATAAAAGTAGGAACACCAAAAGCACCCTTCCCTATGGCTTCCTCGGTATTTAATTTAATTTTTTCTTTAATTTGGGGATCATTTATTTTTTGAATGAGTTCTTTTCCATTTAATCCTACTTCGTTTGCTAATGTAATTAAAACATCCATTTGTGAAATGTCTTTTCCTTCTTCCCAACAAGCATTTGCTAAACGCTGGGCTAATTTAATTTTTTGTTTTGAATCACAAGCCTCACACAAGCGTAGCGAGGGAAGGGGATTAAAAGGATGGGTTGGTGGCCCTTTTAAAGTGTAGCCCTCAAGATGAGCTAAGCGAATGGTATCGCTCCAAACAAAATGGAGTTTAGAAGGAATTTCTGCAGGCCCTTTTTGGCCAGAAGCCCCTAGAAGCCCTGCAAATAAAACAGGAACGGCATTGAGCTCTAGTTTGTGTTTATCTAAAAGTTCTGGAATTTTTTTCCAAGCCAGCCACACATAGGGGCTTAAAAAATCAAAATAGAAAGTAATTTTTTTCATAAAAATGAATATATATTATTATTTTTTAGAGATAAAAGGATTTTCTTTGAAGTAAAAGCGATAGGGGAGGTGGGCTCCATTTTTAATTCCAATACGTGTCGTGGAAACAATAGGGGATTTTAAATTTGTTTTCGAACTCCTTTCTAAGCGAAGAGAACCTCCCTGAAGACAAATTCCATTTTGTTTTTTTTCAATTCCCATGGCTAAAACTAATTTAGCAGGGCCATTGCACAGATGTTCGTTTTTTTTAATTTTTGGACGACGTGTTTTCATCAGTTCTAAACCAACAATGGGTTCTAGAGCGCGGATTAAAACAGCTTCACCAATTCCTTCTTTGCCTGTAACCACATTAAAGCAAAAATACATTCCATAGATAAAATAAATATAAGCATGCCCTGGAGGGCCAAACATCACTTGATTGCGAGAGGTTTTGCCTCTAGCAGCATGACAAGCGGGATCATTGGAAAGGTAAGCCTCGGTTTCTACAATACGCCCAATGGTGGTGCCTTGTGGTGAATCATGAATAAGGGTTGCGCCCAAAAGATTTTTGGCTATCTGTAGCGTGGATTGTTTAAAAAATTTTTCTTTTAACTTCTGCATGACGAAAGCAAGTGGGTTCGTTTTATAAGGCCTGAGTTCATTTTATAAAATTTATAAATTATATAGTCAATTAATTGACAGAATTCTCATTTTGAAACTTATGATGATTTTAAAAGAGGAAGGCCTTTGGCTAAAACAGAGCGTAACCACACCCCGGCAAATTGTGAAGTAAGGATGGCTGTTAAGACCAAAGTTGTGTAGCAAGCTCCACTAATAATGCCTACATCATAGGCAACGCTTGCTAAAACAATTCCAGGGCCTCCTCTGGCATTAGAAGTAATAGCAAGATTTGCTATATCTAATTTTTTAAAGCCCGCAAAGTAGGCCCCTAGTCCAACAGAAAATAATTTAAGCAGAGAAGAACCAATCAAAAAAACAATAAAAAAGCTAAACGAAAATTCTCTCCCAAAAATTAGTTTATAACCCACCATGGCAAAATAAATGGGAATAAAAATTCCAAAGGCTACTTTGTTGATGGAGTTTAACGAATCTTCAAAACGATTTTTTTCTGATTTTTCAAAACCACCAATCACTCCAAAGCCGGCCAGAAAAGAAGCAAAAATAAGATTAACATCCAGTGCAGAAGCAAGGGCTGCATAAAGAAACAAAATAAAGAAAAGATATCCAACAGGAGAAGACCTTAAGAGAAGGTTCCAGCGGGTGGCATTGATTTTTCTTAAAAGACTGGGAGCAACAAGTAGTCCAAAACCAATGTAGGCCATGGTGGTTCCTACATGAGTAAAAATTTCATGATAAAAACCATTTGTAGTTTGGCTTACAATGCTTGTGGCTACAGATAAAATACCCCAAAGAATAATATCTTCGATAACAGCTGTGCCCAGAATAATACTGGCAAAACGAGTGTGGAGAATTTTAAGATCATAAAAAATTCTTGAAATAACTGGGATAGAAGTGACTGCAACAGCAATAGAAATTACTAAAAGAGCTGGAATTTTTTGATTTGCCTCTCCTATAATTCCATCCAAAGGAATCCAAGAGTAAAGACCAAGGGCCAGTACACAAAGAAAAGGAAAAGAAATCCCCATTCCTAAAAGCCAGGCCGTTATTCTTCTGTTTTCTTTAGCCATCAGGCGACGGGTTTCACTTCCAGAAATAAACATTAAAAGTAAAAGACCAATCCAGTAAATAAAATAAAGAATAGTGGATGTTTTTTCTTGATAGGAGGGGGTTAAACTTAAAAAACGATCAAAAAGAGTTGGAGAAATTTTTCCTAAAACAAAGGGGCCAACCAAAATACCAGCAAGGATTTCGCCTACTAACTTGGGTTGTTTGAGTCTTTCAAAAAGATAACCAACACATTGGCTAGCCGCTAAAATAATGGCCAAAGTAAAAATAATAGAGCCAATTTCACTGGCAGACATGGGTTTTAACTATTCGTTCTCATTCGTAACGTCAAGAAATTACACTTCGAATTCGTTTGTGGGAGGCTTGGCAAAAGATGGAAGTGGAGGAGGAAGTGGTGGTGTGAGGGGTCTGGATTTTAAAAGAGTGGTAGCGCGATCATGAATTTTATCTGCCATTTCCAAAAAGATTTTAGCCTGAGGAGATTTGGGATCTTTTAAAACAATGGGGGTTCCTTCATCACTGGCAATACGGGTTGCTTCTTCAAGAGGAAGAGCCCCTAAAAAAGGAACATCAAGACTTTCTGATTTTTTTTGTGCCCCACCTCGTGAAAAAATAGCACTTTCATGGCCACAACTGGGGCAATGAAAAACACTCATGTTTTCAACCAGCCCAAGTACAGGAACATTTACTTTGCGAAACATGTTCACTCCCTTTACAGCATCAGCCAAGGCTACATCTTGTGGCGTTGTTACAATCACAACCCCTGTGACCTGCAAGAGTTGAGAGAGCGAGAGCTGGATATCTCCTGTGCCTGGAGGCATGTCTACAATCATGTAATCAAGCTCGGGCCATTTTACATCGTCTAAAAATTGCTGAAACATGCGCGCAATCATGGGGCCACGCCATACAATAGCCTCGTCTCCATGGACAAAAAAACCAAAACTAATGGCATCAAGTCCATGTTTGTGGATGGGAATAATTTTTTTATCGGGATTAATAACAGGATCTTGGTTGGTTAATCCCAACATAATATGCTGACTGGGGCCGTAAATATCGGCATCAATCAAGCCTACTTTATGTCCCTTTTGGGCAAGAGCACAGGCTAAATTAGCTGCCACAGTTGATTTTCCAACACCTCCTTTTCCGGAAGCTACAGCTACAATGGCTTTAACTTGAGTAAGTCTTTTAGCGGTGTTGTCAGAATGATGATCGTGAATATCGCTCATGGAATAAGTCCTTTCTTAAACATTTCATAATGAGGAGACGCTTGCCTTATCTGCGTAACAGCTTCTTTAAGCAATTCGAAAGTAATTTCCAACTCTTCTTTTTGGGTGGGTCTTCCGAGTCCAATGCGAATGGCCCCCTCAATTTGGTCAGGGTTTTGGGTTATTGCCCCTAAAACATAGGAAGGCTCCCCACTTTCTGAGGCACAAGCAGAGCCAGTTGCCAGAGCTAATGTAGGTAATTTTGCTAAAAGTTCCCCACTTTTAACAAAACGGAAACTAAAATTAAGATTATTGGGAAGCCTTTGAAAAGGATGGCCATTTAATTGCGACATTTCGATTGTTGAAAGAACACGATTTTTAAATTCATCTCGAAGTGAAGTTAAACGTTTTTCTTCTTCGGGTTGTTTTCGAATACTAATCTCCAAAGCCTTGGCTAGTCCCACAATCCCGGGGACATTTAAGGTTCCCGATCTTAAACCCCGTTCGTGACCCCCTCCATCTAAAAGAGGGGCCAGGGTTTTTTCAATTTTGGGGTTGATATAAAGAACCCCCACTCCTTTGGGACCATAAATTTTGTGAGCTGAAAAACTTAAAAAATCAATGGGAATATTTTGAAGGTTTAAAGGAATTTGTCCTACAGCTTGGACAGCATCGGTATGAAAAAAAATTTTATGTGCAAAGCACAAAGAAGCAATTGCAGAAATAGGTTGAATGGTTCCAATTTCATTATTGGCCCACATCATGGAAACCAAACGTGTATTTTTTTTGAATGATTTTTTAATTTGATTGGGATCTATAAGCCCAAATTCATTTACCGGCAAAACAGTAACTTCATGCCCCATTTTTTTGATAAATTCACAGGCATTTAAAACACATTTGTGTTCGGTGGCTTGCGTAATCACATGAATTTTTTCTTGAGTATTAAAAGCCAAGCCTTTGATTACCATGTTGTTTGATTCTGTAGCACCACTGGTAAAAATAATTGAATGGGGGGAAACTTCCAGATTTTTTGAAATACTATTTCTTGCTTGCTTAACAGCTTCAAGGGCTTCCCATCCATACACATGAGATGAACTAGAAGCATTTCCAAAATGATCTGAAAAATAAGGGAGCATGGCAGACAACACCTCTGGATCTACAGGAGTGGTAGCTTGATAATCGAGATAAATTGGGTGTTTCATAAATTATTATCGTGCTGTCATCACGAGCCCCGAAGGGGCGTGGTGATCCAGGTTCAGTTCAGTTAAATTAAACCTGGATTGCTTCGTCCTGCCACGCTTCGCTCGCAGTCCTCGCAATGACATTTTTTGTTTAACCTCTTCGTAATGACAAGACGCTTAAAACATATTAAGTTGCAACCTGGCTGCTGCACTCATTTTATCAGGCCCCCAAGGAGGATCCCAAACAAGTTCTACCTTGCAATCAGTTATGCCAGGGAGTGATTTAACTTTATCTTCTACTTCAGTTGGCAGTGAACCTACAGCAGGACAATTAGGGGAGGTTAAAGTCATTTTAATAACAACTTTATTTTCTTCATCCTGGTTGATTTCATAAATCATTCCTAACTCAAAAATATTCACAGGAATTTCAGGATCAAATACTGTTTTTAAAGCTTCAATAATGGGTTGGTTTTTTTCTGTTGTTTCCATCATTACTCCGTTGAAACAATTTCTTCTTTTTTCTCCAAAGCTGCTTTTAATGTATGCCACGAGAGAGTGGCACATTTAACCCGCATGGGAAACTCTTTAACACCCTCCATCGATGCCAGTTTTCCTAAGTCGATATCCGTTTTTTTATCCGAACCAGTAACCAAAGAATGAAAGGCTTGAAAAATAGGATCTACCTCATTTATTTTTTTACCTTTCATTTCTTCAGTGAGCATAGAGGCAGCTGCTGTTGAAATAGCACAGCCTGAACCTTCAAATTTTACATCGTTAATTACTCCATCTTGAATTTTTATACTTAAATTAATCTTGTCGCCACAAAGAGGATTATAACCTTGTGCCTCACAAGTGGGTTTTTCTATATGCCCAAAATTACGAGGATGACGCGAATGATCCAAGATAAGTTCTTGGTACAAATCTTCTAAGTCGCTCATAGTTTAAATACCTCTAATACTTTTTTTATTCCAACAATAAAGGTCTGAATATCTTCGGGTGTGGTGTAAATTCCAACCGAGGCTCTTACTGTTGCGGGAATTTTAAAAAAATCCATCAGGGGTTGGGCACAATGATGACCAGCCCTAATGGCAATTCCTTCACGATCTAAAATGGTTCCTATGTCATGAGGATGAATGGCATCAATGACAAAAGACACAACACCCATCCGCTGGGTAGGCATACCTATTAGTTTTACTTGGGGAAATTCAGCAAGCCCTTTCAAAATAAGATCTACCATATTTTTTTCATGAATTTTAATGCTTTCCCAATCCAGAGTTTTTAAAAAATCAATCACAGCTCCTAAACCGATGGCTCCAGCAATATTTGGAGTTCCTGCTTCAAATTTTTGAGGCACATGGGCATAAGTTGTTTTTTCAAAAGTGACAGATTCAATCATGTCACCACCACCCTGGTAAGGAGGAAGCTTTTCCCACAATTCTTTTTTTCCATACACAGCCCCAATGCCATTGGGGCCATAAAGTTTGTGACCTGAAAAAACATAAAAATCGCAATCAAGCTCACACACATTTGTAGGAGCATGGGCAAGTGCTTGAGCCCCATCCACTAAAATTTTAGCTCCTCTCTTATGAGCTAAATCGCTTAAAGTACGGATGGGATTAACCGTACCCAAGGCATTAGACACATGGGTTACAGCTACCATGCGTGTTTTTTTCGTCAAAAGTTTTTGATAAGCTTCTAAATCCAAATCTCCATTTTGATTGATGGGAATAACTTTTAAGTGGGCGCCTCTTTCTTCTACCATCATTTGCCAGGGAACAATGTTAGAGTGATGTTCCAGGTGAGAAATTAAAATCTCATCACCCTCATGAACAAATGTTTTTCCAAAACAGGTAGCTACCAGGTTAATGCCTTCAGTGGCCCCACGTACAAAAACAATTTCTTTTGGATTTTGAGTTCCCAAATACTGGGCCACTTTATTTCTGGCTGCTTCATACATTTCGGTTGCTTCGAAGCTTAAGAGGTACACCCCGCGATGAATATTGGCATAATGATTTTCAAAAAAGCTTTTTAAAGATTCCAAAAGAATGCGGGGTTTTTGAGCTGAGGCTGCACTATCAAGATAAGTTAAGGGTTTGCCAAAGATCTTTCGATTAAAAATTGGAAATTCCCTGCGAAGGGCATGAGGATCAAACTTCTTCATAAGCCCCTCCAAATTTTAAGCCCGTTAATTTTTGGGTAAGAAAGCATTCAAAATTATTTTTCATCCAATCAAAGGGAACTTGAAACTCATGAGCAAAACCATAAGTTAAAAGTTCTTGTGCCTTTTGCAAGGAGATACCACGGGAATTGAGATAAAAAAGAGCCATGGGATCAAGTGCACCAACAGTTGCACCATGGCTGCATTTCACATCATGAGCAAAAATTTCTAATTGGGGTTTGGGATCTATCTCGGCTTCGGGCGATAAAAGCAGATTATTACTTTTTTGCCAGGCATCAGTGTGCCAGGCATTTGGATGAACAATTACCTTTCCATTAAAAATTCCCTTGGCTTCACCATCTACAATGCCTTTAAAAAGAGTGCTACTCGTCCCTTCAGGTTTTAAATGATCGATTCTTACATGATGATCCATTTGTTGGTTGTGACCAGCAATAAATAAGCCTGAGAGATTGCATTGGGTTTTTTCGGCATCCATCATCACATGACATTGTTGTCTTGAGATGTGAGCCCCTGATGAAAAACTAGCAGAAGTATAACGTGATTGATAAGATTGGCTTACATGAGTTAGTGAAAAATGATGACTATTTTTATTTTCATCTTGGATACGCAGATGATTAAGCTGGCTTGATTCACCTAAAACAATTTCGGTTACATTATTGGTAAGGTAGCTAGCCTCTGTTTGCCCCATAAAAAATTCAACAAGATCTAATTTGGATGATTTTCCCAGAGTGATTAAAGAGCGGGGGAGTACTAAGCTATTTTCTTGATGGGTTACAATGTGCCAAAGCACGATGGCTTTTTTTACAGCAGTTTTATCTGGAATAGAAAGAAAAAGACCACAATCAAAAAAAGCTGTGTTCAGAAAAAGCAAAGAATTGCTATCTGCCACAGGATGGTTGATATTTTTTTTGAGATCAATGCGTGATCCCATGGCATCACTTAAATTTGAAATTACCACTTCTTTTGGAAGTTCTTTTAGATTATGGGAAAGTTTTGCATCCCATTTTCCGTTGACGATGGTAATAATGATGGTGTCAGCTAGGCTAGGCCAGTCGGGCAAAGTTACTTTCTGAGTTGTTTTTCCTTCTCCAAAATCAGCTGCACTTAAAGGAGAAAGATTTAAATATTTCCATTCCTCATCTTTGCGAGTAGGCAATCCTGTTTTAGAAAATTGTTTGAAGGCGTCCCTTCGTTGTTCTAAGAACCAGGAGGGTTCTTTTTTTTCTAAAAGAGAGAGTCTTTCTTTAAAAGTTTCTTCTCTTTTTTTGATTGATGAAAGAATTCCCATCTAAGCCCTCGCATTTTCTTTTTCCAAGGCCCAAGAATAACCTTCTTCCTCCAGTCTTAAGGCAAGAGTAGCATCACCCGATTTTATAATTTTTCCTTGAGCAAGCACATGAACGAAATCAGGTTTGATATAATCAAGCAGTCGTTGATAATGAGTAACCAGGATGATGGCTTTTTTTTCATTGCGCAGGTGATTAACTCCACTTGCTACTGTTTTTAAGGCATCGATATCCAGCCCCGAATCGGTTTCATCTAAGATGGCAAGAGTGGGATCTAAAATGGCCATTTGAAAAATTTCGTTTCTCTTTTTTTCTCCCCCAGAAAAACCTTCATTAACATTTCGATTAAAAAAAGATTCGTTTAATTCAACCAATTTCATTTTTTCTTTGGCTAATTTTAAAAAATCCATGGCATCTAATGCTTTTTCTGCGCGATGCCTACGAATGGCATTGTAGGCTTCTTTTAAAAAATACAAATTATTGACTCCTGAAATTTCTACTGGATATTGAAAAGCCAAAAAAATTCCTTCACAGGCTCTAAGTTCAGGTTCCATGGCAAGAAGATTTTTACCTTGGTAAATAATTTCGCCCCCAATTATTTCGTAGCCCGGCTTTCCTGCTAAAATATGTGCCAAGGTACTTTTGCCAGAACCATTAGGTCCCATAATGGCATGAACCTCGCCTGCTTTAACGCTTAGGTTTAAGCCATTTAAGATTTGTTTATTATCAACAGAAACAGAGAGATTTTTAATTTCTAACATAATTTTTTACCCCACACTTCCTTCTAAGCTTACTCCCAAGAGTTTTTGCGCTTCTACTGCAAACTCCATGGGAAGTTGTTTTAAAACTTGTTTACAAAAACCATTTACAATAATGGAAACTGCATTTTCTGAACTGATTCCTCTTTGTCTCAAGTAAAAAAGCTGATCTTCACTAATTTTAGAGGTGGTAGCTTCATGCTCAATTTTAGCTGTTGGATTTTTTACCTCGATGTATGGAAAAGTATGTGCACCACATTGATTGCCTAAAAGAAGCGAATCACATTGAGTGTAATTTCTGGCTCCCGTTGCATTTTTCATGATTTTAATCAAACCACGATAGGCATTTTGTCCATGCCCTGCAGAAATGCCCTTGGAAATAACGGTGGAGCGGGTGTTTTCTCCCACATGAATCATTTTGGTGCCGGTATCGGCTTGTTGCCAATTATTGGTGATGGCTACAGAATAAAATTCGCCGATGGAGTTATCGCCGTAAAGAATACAGCTTGGATATTTCCAGGTAATGGCCGAGCCCGTTTCAACTTGAGTCCATGAAATCTTAGATGACACTCCCGCACATTTGCCACGTTTGGTAACAAAGTTATAAATACCGCCTTTGCCGTTTTTGTCACCAGGATACCAGTTTTGAACGGTGGAGTATTTAATGGTGGCATGATCAAGTGCCACTAGCTCTACAACCGCTGCATGGAGCTGGTTTTTATCTCGCATGGGGGCTGTGCATCCTTCCAGATAACTGACATAACTTTTATCTTCGGCAATAATTAAAGTGCGCTCAAACTGGCCTGTTTCAGAGGCATTCATGCGAAAATAAGTGGAGAGTTCCATGGGACAGCGGACTCCCTTCGGAATAAAACAAAATGATCCATCCGAGAAAACAGCAGAGTTAAGAGCTGCAAAATAATTATCGGTATAGGGGACAACACTGCCTAAATATTTTTTAACAAGTTCTGGATGATTTTTAACAGCTTCAGAAAAAGAACAGAAAATAATTCCAAGCTCACCTAATTTTTCTCTGAAGGTTGTTGCAACCGAAACGCTATCGAAAACAGCATCAACGGCAACACCCGAGAGTTTTTTTTGTTCATCAAGAGAAATTCCTAATTTTTCAAAGGTACTTCTAATTTCGGGATCAAGTTCATCTAAACTTTCTAATTTCTTTTTTTGTTTGGGGGCAGCGTAGTAAATGATGTCTTGATAATTTATTTCTGGAAAATTTACATTTTGCCATTTGGGCTGCTTCATGGTGAGCCAGTGGCGGTAGGCTTTAAGTCTAAACTCCAAAAGAAACTCAGGTTCATTTTTCTTGTTTGAAATGAGGCGCACAATGTTTTCGCTTAAACCTTTTGGTGCAATCTCCATTTCAACATCGGTTACAAAGCCGTACTTGTAATCCTGGTTTGTAATATCATGAATTGTTTGGGTATCGTTGCTCATCATTTCCTCACACTGGACAACCATAATTTACGAGAGTTGCAATGCTTGTATTGACAAGCCTTTCAACCAGAAGATGTTGTGTATCATTCCAAAAGTGTTTCATTTGGCACATCATCTCATGGTTACAAATCTCGGAAGTGTTTTGACAAAACATGGTTTGCACGGGCCCATCAACAGCTTCAATAACTTCGCGAATAGTAATTTGCGAAGCGGGTTTTGCTAACCTGATGCCACCACCAACTCCTCGATGAGAGAGAATAATTCTGGCAATAGAAAGTTTACTTGCAATATTGGCTAAAAATCGAAGAGACAGT
The DNA here is from genome assembly GCA_001798135.1 of Deltaproteobacteria bacterium RIFCSPHIGHO2_02_FULL_40_28. Taxonomy (GTDB): domain Bacteria; phylum UBA10199; class UBA10199; order UBA10199; family 2-12-FULL-40-28; genus 2-12-FULL-40-28. The sequence goes on from MGRJ01000027.1 coordinate 58,578, forward strand.
TTAAGCTCTGTTGTTGCTTTTTTGATGTTTGTTGTTTCACCTTCTTTGAGTTTGGAAAGATGAATGAGCAAAAGTAGGGCATAGTCACTCGCTCTTGATGTAAACTTCATAGAAGCCTCCAGAACCCTATTTTATCATAAACCCTACAAATACCACAAGATTAGTGATATTTATCACTATTTTTGTTTTATCGGGGTTTGGATGGATTGTCAAGGGAGAATAGAAACCCATATCTATTTGAATTTATTGTTATTTTATAGAGTATACAAAGCCATCTTGAGTGATTGCTTTAAGCCTGATCAATCGATCCAAATGTTTTTGCAACATCTGCCATTGAAAGTAGGCTTTGAGGGGATCAGAGAGGGCCCCTTTACGATAAATAATGCCCTCACTGGCTAGGTAGGCCAGTTCCTTTGGCCCTTCTTTTAAAAGCTCCAAAATTTTCTCATCCCTTTCTTGAAAGAAAGCATAAAAGCGTTCGATTTTTTTCTGGTATTCTTCGGGTGTGTAAATGCGCTCACCGTGGGACGTAACATAATGTTTGGCTTCAAATTTTCGCATGCGATCAACTGAGGCAATAAAGTCATCAATATTGCTGGCGACATTGGCATACCAAGGACCATAGGGAGTAAGATCAATATCGGAAAGATAAAGACAATCTAAGTTTTTAAAATAAAGAGCCAAGTGTCCAGGAGTATGACCAGGAATGTGAATGAGTTCAATTTGTGTGGTATCTGTTTCAATAGTTTCACCCCCCTTATACAGCTTTGAAACAGGACAATCCTGGATGTGATACTTTTCAAAAACTTGGTGACGCCATTGACTATAAATGGAGTTGGGATCTGAGTCTGAATACTTTTCATAAACTTCGTAACTGCGAATGGCAGGGGCATCCAGCTCATGAGAGGCATAAATCACATCTTTAAAAAGAGCATTTAAACTTCTATGATCCCCATGATAGTGAGTATTAAAAACAATATTGACTGAATGAGAAAGCGCTAGCCCTTCAATGTAGGTAAAAGTAGCCGAAGGATCTACAATAATGGTGGGGTTGCCACGAATTAAAATAGAGTTAGCAAAAAGGAATTCCTTGGAATTTCTTGCCCAAATAAATTCTACGTCTCTAAGGCGGTTTCCATATTCGGTTTTAATCATTTCGTTTGTCATCCAAACCTTTCATTAAGATGTTTTTCAATTTCCCCCTGAGTGGAGGTTCTTCCATAAATTCTTTCCCACACTTTATTTGTTTCCATGCACAAATAATTGGGCACTGTCGGAAAGTTTTTTTCTACCAAGTTTTTTACATAGGTATAAAGCTCCTCGCGGATTTCACGAAGGTATCTTATTTTACCATCCGGAGATTTAAAAAGTTCACCTAGAAAAAGTTCACTTTTTGGGAACCTTTCTCTAGCAATATTTTCTAAGCCAGACGTATACCTTAGGCTTCCCATGGAAATCCAGGCGATTTCTTCACTACAAAATTCATCAGCTAATTGAATTAAAAGTTCTTCGTAATTTTTTTTCCATCCCTCTAAATGCATCAGAGGATCTAAATGAAAAGCAATCCAGTATCCAGCATTAGCAGCCTTTCGTGCAGCAGCCAGACGTTCATCCAGATTTGCAGTTTTGTGTTCTTCTTTTTTAACATGCTCCTTTGGATTAAGAGACCAGGAAAGCACAGTTTTGTTGTGATGAGGTAATTTTAAAAGATGATCAACACAATTACTTTTTGTTTTTAGTTCTAAAATCATATTTTGTTTTCTTGCTGCAAGGGCAATACACTCTCTCGAAAAATCAGTAATGGGATCTAAGGCCAAAGAATCAGCAAGCTCACCTGTTCCTACTCTCCAAATTTGCTGAGGGCGTTCATCTAAAAATTTTTCAACCTGAGCTAAAATTTCATGATGATTGGCATAAAAGGTCATGATGGGATTATTTTTTAAATAATCTTGTAAAATGCAGTAGGAACATTCGAAATGACAATTAGAAATAAGACTTACCGTTAAATAATTACAACACACGTAATCACCAAAACCCTGGCAGGGTTTTACAACAGAACCATCAAACCGGGTGATGAGAAGCTTTTTTTTTGCTTCAGAATGGGGAATAGCTTGTTTTAAAAAACTTAAATCATCCACAAAGTTGGGTTTTAAGTGGGGCCAGAGGGATAAAACCCGTTTTACCACAGGGAAATGGGCAACCCTGGTATCGATAAAAAGAGATTGCGGCTTAAATTCTTCCATGAAAGAGCTTTATGTGAATAGATTCCCTAGGTCAAGGAGTGCTCTATGGACTTAAAAATAGAAATGATTGCTCCCCATGAGATTGGTGGGCCCCTCTACAAGATCAAAAAATCAGAATTAACTAAAAATCTTTTTCAATCCATTGAAACCTTGGGAATTTTAGTGCCCTTGATTGGTGTTAAAAAAGACGGGAAGATTTTTATTGTAGATGGTTATTGCCGTTTGCAGGCAGCTTTAAAACTTCAATTAAGTTTAGTTCCTCTTTTTTTTATTTCAGATACAGAACAAGGGCTCCTTAAAAAATATTTGGAGCTTCATCATGCAGGAAAAAAATCTCATCCAATAGAAGTTTTAAACCTCATGCTTTTGATGAAAGAGATGAGTTTAAGTTATAAGGAATGCAACGATTTTTTGGCTACCATGGGTGTTTTTGGAGTTGAGGCTCAAAATTATCTTCGTTTTTCTCAAGATGAAATTGAAAAGCTCATTGTTTTTTTAGATTCTCTTCATTTAAATCAAAACAAGGTTTTTGAAATTCTGGATTATCTCCATGATATTGGAAAAAGAGATCACATTTTTTTGGAAGATCTTATCAAAATCATTCCTGCCTACAGTGGGGAACAAAAAGGCGAAAGCGTTCGTCAGTTTCTAAAAGGAAAAAGATATCCCCAGTTTTTGCTTAAGGAAAAAGAGTTTTTAAAAAATCTTTCCTTGCTTCCTGCAAATAAAAATCTAACAATTCGCCTGCCCGATCATTTTGAAAGTGGAACCCTTGAGCTTAAAGCCCAGCTTTCTCACCCCGATGATCTTTTAAAACTAAAAGAGCTTTTGTCGCATTCTCAGTGGACTCATCTTTTTGAAATAGTTAAATAGTTGAAATTATTAGAAGGTTTACGTATCATTTCAGTGAGGAGGGCCAGGCATGAAGAACAAGAACAAGCTAAAGAAAAAGGGATTTGATGAACGATTTGATCAGGGGGAAGAAACAATTGATTTTTCTTCCGGCATTATCACTCATGGCTTAAGTAAGACAATCAAGCTGCCACCCATGGATGTTTCTGCCTCCCTGATATTGAAGGGTGATGAACGCATTAAAACCTATGCGGAAAGTTTTGTTTACACGGGGTCTTGTGATTTTGTTTTAATCCCAAGGGATTGGCAGGATGTTACCCAAGCCCTAAGGCAAGCCCATGCTTTAAAAACCCCCGTTACTTTTGCAGGATCCAGAACTGCTATGACGGGGGCTTCTATCCCAGATTCGGGAATGGTAATCTCGCTAGAAAAAATGAATCGGTTTTTAGATATGGGCGCAAGTCATGGGGAAATGGTAGCAAAAGCCGAACCAGGGATTCTTTTAGGTGATTTTAAAAATAAAATTTCAGATGAAAATTATTTTTATCCCCCAGATCCTACTAGTTTTCGTGAAGCCCAATTAGGAGGAACCCTGGCAACAAATGCCACAGGAGAAGATTCTTATTTTTTTGGATCCACAAGAAAATACGTACAAGAATTAAAATTAATTTTAGCTGATGGATCTGAAAAAACAATCACAAGAAAACAAATACCCATCATTTCTACAAAAAATAAGGCTGGATATTTTTTAGAAGGAGAAGAAATTGATCATCTTATTGGTTCCGAAGGAAGCCTGGCCTTAATCCGCGAAGCAACTCTTAAAATCCTGCCACAGGACCATGATTTTTTTTCAGCCCTTATTCCGTTTTCTTCTTTTGAATCTTGTTTGGATTTTGTTGTTCAAACTAAAACTCATGGGCCAAAACTGCGTGCCATGGAATTTTTAGGGCCTGGGGCTTATGAAATTTTTATATCTCAAAAAGGAATTCCTTCTTTTCCAAAAGGCACGGTTTGTCTTGTTTATCTTAAAAAAGATTTTGAAAATGAGAAAAATGAGATTGCTTGCACTGAAATTTTTACTTGGCTTCAAAATTTTTTTAAAACAGAACCAAGTTTTTTAGATTCTGTTTTTATAGCCCTGTCCCCAAAACAAAAAGAAAACATCAGACAATGGCGACATTTTGTCCCGGCTACTGTTAATGAAAATAATCGTAAAAGAATGGAAGCCGGTGGTGGAAAAATTTCAACAGATTGGTGGGTTCCAACTGAATTTATTATTCCTATGATGAGTTGGGTTTATAGTGAGAGTCAAAAAATGGGAGTTGATTTTCTGGTTTTTGCCCACATTGGTGATGGGCATCCCCATTGGAATTATTTAACCAAAAATCCAGATGAAAAAAAACGTGTAGAGAATTTTGTAGAAGTGATGTGCCGTCGTGCTGTGGCCTATGGTGGAGGGGTTGCTGGTGAGCACGGGATTGGAAAAATTCATCACAATTATCTGGCTATTCAACATAGTGCCAAAACAATTCAAAAAATGAGAGAACTTAAAACCAGGTGGGATCCACATTGGATTTTGGGCCGGAATAATTTATTTTCTTTTTGATTTTATTTTTCTTTTACTTTTTTTCGTGGCTTTTTTTGTATCAATAATATTTGGATAAGTTTTTTCACTAATAGCGGCCGCTTGTTCTGTAGGTGTTATGGTAACACTATCATAAATGGTTGGTGTGATAAAAATAAGAAGTTCGTTGTCGGCTTTGGTTTTTGTTTTACTTTTGAAAAGCCAACCTAAAAGAGGAATGCTTGAAATAATAGGTACACCGCTTGTACCACTTGTTTTTTTAATCTTAAGCATGCCTCCAATCACAGTAGTTTCTCCATTGCGTACCAGCACAGTTGTGGTTGCCTTATTATCAATAACAGCAGGAATATTATCTACAGCGCGTGAAAAATCAGCCTCGGATTCTTCGGCTTCAATTTTCATTTTAATCATATCACCCTTGGTAATTTGGGGAGTTACAGTCAGTTGAATCCCTGTATCAATTTCTTCTAAGCCAGAGTCTTCTGCTGTAGAAGTGGTTCCCGTGGAGCCTCCCACAGCAATAGTGGAAGATGTTTTAACATAAATTTTAAGACCACTTCGTATGACAGCTGGTGCATTGTTTACTGTAGTAATGGAAGGTTGCGATAAAATGTGGGCATCTCCTTTTGTTTCGGCAGCTGTAATTTTGGCATCCAAATCCGCATCGTTTAAAACATTGCCAATTAAAAGTCCAAAGCCACTACTTGGGGCTGCTGCAGGTAAATCAATGTTCCAAGGATTGTCTGTTGCTGTGTTGGTTCCTACTTCGTCTACGCCAAAACCCTGAACACGTCCTGCATCTCTGGTAAATCCCCATTGAATGCCTAAACCCCGACTAAAGTTTCTAGACACATCCACAATTTTGGATTCGATGCGTACCTGAATATCTTGTTTGTCTAGTTTGGCAATAATCGGCATGATACTATCAATAATGGCTTTTTGATCTTTTAAAATAACGGTGTTGGTACGAGTATCTGATGTAATTTTTCCTTTTTCAGACAAATGAGATTTAATGGCATCCACCAATTGATCGGCTTTGGCATATTGGAGGCTAAATTCCTGGGTTGCAAGGTAAGAACTACCAGTAAAATCATCTTCTTTTCCAACACGGATAATTCCATTTTCGTCGGCATATTCGAGTTGGTTGACTCTCAAAATAGAAGCCAAGGCATCTTTTAATGAAGTTTGGTGAAGCGCCACAGTAACTCTTCCATCAGTTGGTTCTGGCAAAATAATGTTAAAGTTACCTGCAACTGCAATTAATCTTAAAGCCTTGGCTAGTTCTGCATTATTAAATGCGATTTCAAAAGCCTCGCCACGAACCAATGTGCCTACATAATTAGGAAGAGAAAGAGTGGTGATGCCATCTACAGATTGTACATCAACTTGTCCTGGTTTAATTTCACGGATCAAAAAATTTCCCAATTTTTGTCCTGTCTGATAAATTTGGCCTCCAATTAAAACAAGTGAAGTTTTTTGCCCTGTAACAATACCTTCAAGATTTAAGCCTCTGGGATCTGTATCTGTAAGAGAAGCTCCAGGAGTAAAAGGATTTCTTTTTTCACCTTTTGCACTTCCCTCATCAAAAATATTTCCTGAGATGTCAGAAAGAGAACCTTTTGTACTCTGAGCATAAATAGGAGATGGAAGAATAAATAAAACTATCAAGAAAAAGATTAAAAATCTAGTTAAGTGCCGATGCATGGATGCCCTCCACTTCATAAAAAGTAATGCCTGCTTCAAGGTTCATTTCTCCTTTAATTATTTCATCTTGTTTTAAATCGAGGCTATCTACAGAAACCAGTGCTGGTAATTTATCGAGCTTATCTAAAAAAGAAATAATTTCATCAAAGGTGCCACGTACTTTAAGTAAGAAACTTTTTTTAATATAACCAGTTGATTCTACAGAAGGCTGTAGCGCAAGTGAAATAATTATCATGTCTCCCACAAAATCATCACTGGAAATTTTTTTGATGAGTTCGGATGTTTTTAAAATCTCGGGTTTTGCCTCATTTTTTAGAATTTGAATTTTTGGATTAGTTGATTGGGCCCGTTGCACTTGTTTTGCCTCATTTTTTTGTTTCAGTGCCCCAATATCTTTTTTCAGGGTAATCATGTCGGTTTCGATTCCCTTAATGCGGTCTTTTTGCTGGGTAATTTTTTCACCATTGGGTTTGTAAACAAAACTGAAAAAAACAAAAACAAGAGCAAGCATAGCACCAACAAAAAGAAAAACTTCTCTGGGCGTGGCCATTTTTTTAAGTTCAGCAATTGGCATATATTATTGAGTAATGGGCAGAATATCACATTCTATCTGGAACGTGAAACTCGCGTCCTTTCTATCTGTATTCGATAAAGTAGGCCTTGTAATAAAGGGAGAATCGTTTAAGTGCACCAAAAATCCCGAGAGATCCGCAACTGATTTGGCTAGACCTACAAGTGTAATGCTATTTAAATCCATTTCCTTGATCACTGGTGGCTCTTCTCCTTTTTTGGATTTAGATGTTTTTTCGTTTTTATCTTTTGTTTCTTGTTTTTTCTTTTCTTGTTTTTTGATTTGTGTTTTAAAATTTGTAAGCCATACTGTAGAAGGTAATTTGTTAGTTACATCACTCAAAAGACTAGCCCAAGGAGGATTTTGAGTAAATATTTGAATGAGTTCTTCCAGTGGGCCACCAGCTACTTTCTGAGGAGCTAATCTCAAAAGTGTTTCTTTTTCTTTTTTAAGAGTAATCACTTGTGATTCTAAATGTGTAATTTTTTTGTTGTTAAAATACATCTTGGTGAGTTGAAACGCAAAAAGATAAACACAAAGCACAACCAAACCAGCACCAATTTTAACAATCTTTTGGTAGCTAAATTTAAAAGGCTCTTTCTCAATTAAATTAATGCGTTCAATCATCTTACACCCGTGCCAAAGCCAAAGCATGAGCAAACAGATGCCCGGTTTTTTTGGCTAAAGCTTTTTGCTCATCAGATAAATTAAGTTCTTCAATGGGATTAAAAAAAATTGTTTTAATAGCCAAGTTTGTTGAAAGATAATTGGCTAAATCTACACTGCCTCCACCACCCACAATAAAAATACGATCGAGTTGATCAATTTTAAAAGTAACAGAAAAAGTATCCAGGGTATTTTGGATTTCTACTGCTAGTTTTTGATGATATTCTTCTGGAGATAAAATATGAGAAAGACTAATTCCATGTAAGGGTCTCGAAAAATGAAAACGATTTTTTCCATTAATTCCAAAAAAAGATTTTTTAACTCCCAGATCAGCAAAACCAACCCATTCGTTTTCAGAGGGATAAATATTTTCGACTGCTGCTGATAAGCTTATAATGGCAGGTTCAATGAAGGAAGGGGTGAGGTTGCATTTTTCCAATAACTTACTGAGGTTTTTTACACTTTCTTTTTTAATAGCATAACCAACATAATTAATAATTTTGGCTCCAACTTGGGGGGCTTCGAGGATAGAATAACGAATGATGTAATCTGATATGGTGCCATCAATAACATCTCGCATTTTAAATTTAATGGCTTCTTTCAGATCTGATTCAGGCATTTTAGGGAGTTCAATTTTTCTGATTTTTAAGCTGGGATCTTCCAGCGAGGAAATAGCCTGTTTGCCTTTAAGACCATGTTGCTCTAAGTAGGTAGCTAGATGATTTTCGTAATTTTTTTCTTCTGGGTTGGCCTCCAAGTAACCCATAAATCCAATTTGTTCTTTGCTACCAGGCCCCTTGGTGAGTTGGATAATTTTGGTGAGTTTACTTCCAATGTCGATTCCAACCCCAAGTTTTTTTTTGGTTTTAAAACCTGGAATCATGGCAAAACCTCTTTTTGTGTGCGGGTTTTAAGTTCAGCAATTTTTAATTCCATTTCACCTTTTAATTTTTTATTAAAATTTTCTCCTAAGGCTAGAAATTGCTGGTAGTGTTCAAGGGCTGCAATGAGTTTTCCTTCTTTTTCTAAGAGATAAGCTCTGTGTAAATGGGCCTCGGCATATTGGGGATTGATTTGTAGGGCTGTATCAATGAGCTCTGTTGCTCTGGAATAGTTTTTTTCCATGATCAGAATTGAGGCTAAATTATTAAGAGCTTCAGCATAACGCAGATTTTTTTTCAAAGCCAAGGCATACGATTCTTTGGCATGATTGATTTCACCCATTTTTTTATAGAGCACTCCCATGTTGTTATAATTTTCGGGATTTTCTGGCTCGAGTTTTATCAGCTTTTCCCAGAGAGAAAGGCTTTCTGAGTATTCGCCTGTTTGATAAAATTCAAAAGCCTTCTCACGCATTTGTTCAGGATTTTTTTCGATTGGATCTATCTTTTTAGGAATAACAGCTACAGGTTGATAAGTGGCCTTGGGTTTTTGGCCAAATTTTTTATAAAGTGAAAAAGATAAATAACTAACGGATATGACAACCAGGATAATGCCTAAAATAAAAAAGGAAGGAGATTTTTTCCCTGATTTTTTTGGAGGCATGAAAGGAGATGGGGCAGGTTCTTGCTGATTTTTTTCACCGCGATCTTTTTCAGTTTTGTTTAAAGCATCAAGAATAATGGACATGGATGGGTGCCTCCCTTGCTGCTTCTTTAATGATGTGTTTAGTGATAACCCGCGTTTCTTGTGCATATGCACTCATTAAAGCTAACTCGCAAATGGTATTAATGATGCGTGGGATACCGCCACTAATTTTATAAAGTTCACGAAGAGCTACAGGTTCAAAGGCAAGCAACGGACTGCTCCCGGCTTTTTGGAGCCGAAACGAGACATAGTGGCAAGTTTCTGCAAAACTCAATGGGAAAAGCTTGCAATAAATTTGAATCCGTTGGGCAATTTGTCTTAAATGTTTTTCGGATAATTTTTCTTCTAATTCGGGTTGTCCTACCAAGAGAATTTGAAGCAGTTTATGAGTGTTTGTTTCTAGGTTTGATAGAAGCCTGGCCATTTCCAGTGTTTCAGATGAGAGGTTTTGAGCTTCATCGATAACAACAACCGCTGTTCTACCTTGGGTATCATTGTTTAGAAGAAAGGCATTTAAGGTTTCGAGTTGATCGTGAATAGATTCTCCCAAAGGTTCACACCCAAAATCTTTATTGATGGTTTTTAAAAGTTCGAGAGTTGATATGAGAGGATTAAAAATAAAACTTGTTTGAACTTGGTCACCTAATCTTTTTAAAAGTTCACGAGTACTTGTTGTTTTACCTGTCCCCACTTCACCCACTAAGAGTAAAAATCCCTTTCGTTCACAAATACCATGTTCTAAAATACGAATCACCCCCTCGTGTTGGACAGAAGGATAGAGGTAATGTGTATTAGGTGTTGTAGAAAAAGGCTTCTCAAAGAAGCCGAAAAAACTTTCGTACATGTGCTCCCCCACTGAAATCCTTTGAATTTTATCGTTTTTTCACAAATTGAGCAAATGATTAGTCAGACTTCTTTTTTAACACCATCAAGTTTTCATCATAATCAATGCTGTTATCATCATTGCTCTCTGAATTTATTTGGCTTGGTACAGCCACAGTAAGAAGCACAACTAAATCTTGGAAATCAGCTGCACTGCTTGTTGGATTGGTTTTCATGTTGACCCCCAATTCAAAGAGCATAATCACTTGGTTAAAGGCAAGTTGCACTTTACCCGTTTCATCCAAGTATGGGGCCAAGAAATCTAGTACTGGTTTCTGTCCGCCAAATCCTGCAAGGGCTGGAGCTTGATCGCCATCAACAAGGGTTTTTACCTGGGTTGTATTGGTAGAATCATATTTGGCTTTAAAACTACCATACTTGGCCTGGGCTCTCACCGTGTAGTTGGTTTGAATGTCATTGTTTGCAACTGTATAGGTTTCTCCTCCGTCTACATCACTGCCGCTAAAAAGTGAGGCATAGCTGTAATTGCTGCCATTACCCGAGTTTGTACCTAATTCAACGGTAACTGGGACTTCTGGTCCTCCAGCTCCATAAGTGATTTCTGATCCCAAGATATCCATCGTCATCGTAGCGTCTGAGTCTGTAGTGAGTGTCCCATTGCTTATGGTAAAACCAGGATCCAAGGCTCCACGATTATCTTGGAACGAACCAGAAATTTCTGTGCCATCAGAAAAACGCGCTGTGATTCTGTAATATCCATAGCCCGGGTGTGCTTGATCAAAGCGAATGGGAAAGGCATTTCCTTCTAAGGTATACACAGCATTAGCATCTAGCAGGGTATCTCCTACATCAATCACTTCTTCTGAAGTGACCCCGGCTCCACTATTGGAAGGGGATCCAATGCCTAAACTAGCATCGTAGATGGTTGTGTTTTCGAAGCCAATTCCTGTGATATGGGCATTGCCATTGTCGTAATTTTCTGCTGTGCAATAAGTTTCTTCGGTATCAACGCATGAACCTAAATGATCTTGATCATGACTCATGTGGCCATTTTCCCATCCTTCCCAATCAATTGAAATATCGTGGTTGTTATGACACACAATCACATGGTTGGCATTATCAGGATCGGTATAATCTTCTGCATTTTCTGCATTTCCTGTAGCGGCTTCAAGGCAGGTATCCCAGTTCCAATATCCTTCCATCTCAACCAGAGTAGCATCGGTTTCACACAGTTTATTAATTTTAACATCATAGATGTAATTTTCTGAGGTATTCACCTCACTCATGTCCATTTCGAGACAACCTGTTTCATCCACAGGAGTTTCATCATCATTTCCACCGCTGATATAGGATGATCCATTAATGGTTTGATAACGTTTGGCATCGCCTACTTGCCCCATGACTGAAATGGTTCCATTAGTAAGATCTGTTGTGATGGTAAACTGGCCTGATCCAAAGGAATAGGTTCCATCTGGGTTAATGCTTTGGGACCATTGTTCAATGGCATGTTCTACTCCCGCCCCTGTTACATAAAAGGCCTGATCCTGATGGCTCATATTAACGGAGGTTACTTGTTCATTGGATGCATTTTGAATGAGGGCCGACCCAGCCAAACTTAAAATGCTGATGGCGAAAAGAGCTCCCACCATTGTTGAACCACGATTGTTTGTTATAACCTTAAACATGTTGACCCTCACCTTTAGGTATTGCAAGGTCTGTGCCAAAGTAAAAAAAATATCAAATATAAGTATTTGATTTTATTAGTGTTTTTTTATCAAGAAAGAGAATTTAAGAAAGCACCGCAAATGTGACTTTTTGAGGGGCTGTTTTGGTCCAAGTATGAAAAAAAAGGATCATTTTGTGACATGAGGATGTTTTGTAGTTAAAGTCTAGAGACATGGCCTGAGGTATTGGAAATTTGAATTTGTTTTGATTCGGTTCCACAGTTTATTTGTACAATGGTTCCTGCTCCTGTTGTAGGGGTTCCCATGGCATCAAAAACAATATGGTAGGTGGTGTTATTAAAAGCAGTGCTATTAAAATCATCGTCTAAATCAACTTGCATGGGGCTTTGAGTAAAGGGGGACGTAGCTACTACGCCCGTATTTACATTGTAAATTTGGTAGGTTGTATTTCCAGTAACTTGAAAGCCATGCGGATCACTGGTTGTCATGGCCATATTTTGAGCAAAACGAATATCATTTTCTACTCTTCTCGTAGCTGCATCTAGCGAAACAGAAGTCATCCAAAAACCATCAGGAATGGCAGTAACAGCGATGAGTGAGAGCACAAGAATCACTAAGGTAAGCTCGATCATTGTAAAACCGTTTTTATTCATAGTTGGCATAAATAAAATTTCTAGGTGTGATGGATTTGGTGAGGGTGATATTACCTTGGTTATTTACATCTCCACAAGTGAGAGTAACGGTAATCCTGCGGATATCAGCAATGGTGGTAGTGGCGTTGTTGTTTATGTCATAATACTCTAAGGTGAAAGTAACCACATCACTTAAAAGAGTTTCGCCGTTGCGTGTGATGGTAGGTATTGGTCCTGTGGTATCTAAGGCCAGGATAACATTGTTGCCAGTTGTATCTATAAAGGTGATGGTATCATTCTCCACATTCACCAAATCACTGGTTTCTATATACACTAATTCGTTAGAAATTCTTCCCATCGTATAGCTGGCATCGGCTAGGCTTCCTTGTCTTTCAGAGACAAAGGCGTAGGTATCAAGTTGAGTTACCATGACATACGAGGTAATTCCTACCACAATGGAAGAAAGAGAAATGTAGAGGACGAGTTCTACAAGTGAGAACCCGCCCAGGCTCGCTAGTCTTTTTCTTAGACTCTCCATGTTTCCTCCGGAGCCGTCATGTATAGTCGGTTAAAACTGTGCTAACCACAATGGTGGTATCTGAATCGTCTGAACCCCAGGTTACTCTTACATCCACTCTTTTGTATCCGCTTCCAACTTGGGGAGTGGATAAATCGCTGGGGTCTACTTCGGTAACATCGGTTTCTCTGGCAAAACCATTGTAGGGATCAGCTAAAGTTTCGTCGGGATAGTTAGCTTCTGTAATGGTGCTATATCCTTGAAAGGATTTATCAGCGATCACTTCTTCCATTTTTTCACTGGCTAATTGGCTAGCAACCACTCTGTAGTCTCCTTCAAGGCTGGAGTTAGAGGCAGAATAAAACACGGTGAGAATACCCCATAAGGCCCAGGACATAAGTGCTGTGGTTAAAATTGCTTCGATGAAGCTGAAACCTTTCTGATTGTGTAACCTCTGTAACATTTTTGACCCTCACCCCCTTAGATTGCATAAAGCATGCCAGAGAAACCTTTCCTTTTAGTTATGTAAGTTATTGGAATTTATTGTTTTTTATTATCTAAGAGTATGTCCAAAATAAGGATGACGCATCATGTGCATAGATGTGGCAGTTAGGGTTACAACTGGGACACAATTTGATACAAAAAAAAGGGCCCCGAACGGGGCCCTTAGGAACTCTTTTAAGAGTGATTATTCGTTGAATGTGCCGGCAGCTGGGGCGTAAGTAAAGATGGTGGATACTGTACCATTGGAGTAGGTATAGGTTCCATCAGCATTGTTTGTCCAGCTTCCATCAGCCAAACCACCTTGAATAACACCTGTAAAGAGCAGGTTGGTGGTTGTAGCTTGCCCAGAGTTAGGGCTCATCTGAGCATCGGTGGGATAGCTTCCTGGAGGTCCGTTTACCACAAGGTCGTTGGCTCGATAGAGCGCAACACCTTCGCGAACAGCACCTGCAACACCATCACGAGAAGCTTCGGCAGCATCTGTACTCACATCGATAAAGTTCGGGAGTGCAGCAACCGCTAAGATACCCAGGATGGTAATAACCAACACAAGTTCAATAAGGGTAAACCCCTTTTGATTATTTACCTTCATATTAGCCTCCTAAAATTCGACCGATTATTTTCGGTCGTTTTCCATGACGTAAGTTGTCGTCATGGCAATTTTTGATTTGTGGACCCAATCACCATGATGGGGTCCTCTGAACCAAACTTTATTTTCAATGGTGACCCACGATTTTTGACATGTTCCACATTGGCAAAAAGATCGCCAAAGCAAACACAGTCACCATACCAAACACTAAAAAAAGCATGATCGGCTCAATCAGCGTGGTTAAATTTTTAAGCGTGTATTGAACTTCCTTTTCAAAATGTTCCCCAATGGCTTTATACATTTCATCTAAAGCTCCTGTTTTTTCACCAATGGCTGTTGCTTCTACCAAGAGGGGACTAAATGTTTTTTTACCGCGCATAACACTGGAAATGGAATGTCCTTTTTCAATTTCGTTTTTCACCATCATGATGTCTTGGGTAAAAACTTCGTTTCCAATTGTTTTTGCGGTGATTTCAATTCCCTGAGTAATGGGCAGACCCGCACGATAAAGTGAGGCAATCAGAAGTGCAAAACGAGCATTTGAAACTTTTTGAGCTAGTGGCCCAAAAACTGGAATTTTCCATTGAATATTATCAAGTACCATGCGGCCCCTGATAGTCTTACGCCAGCGCTTTAAGGCATAAATCAAAGCAACAATTGAACCCAGAACTATGTACCAGTAAGTTCTGATCAGATAGCTTGTTGTAATCATGATTTGTGTGGGGAGAGGCAGTTCTGCCTTGAAGGTAGCATAGAAACTTGAAAACTTAGGAATCACATAAGTCATCATGACAAAAACAGCACCAACCAAGACAAAGACAACTATCTTGGGATAAAGGGTGGCCGATTTAATTGAAGCCTTCAGAACAATTTCCTTCTCCATGACAGCACACAGTTGTTCCAAGGCATTATCTAAAATTCCAGCTTCCTCACCGGTGGCCAGCATGTTGGTGTAGAGTTCATCGAAAACATCGGGATGCTGAGCAAAAGCCCTGGAGAGAGAAGATCCAGAATTAATGTCTGTTTTGATTTTTAAAATGGTTTCTGAGAATTTTTTATTTCGGGTTTGATTTGCCATGGTGGAGAGCAGGGTTTCCATATCCATGCCGGCTTTAAATAAAGTTTGAAATTGCCTCGTAAAATGAAGAATTTCTTGTTGGCTAACCTGATTAAAAAAATTGGAAAGAGAAGTTAAAAAGCCATGACTAATATTGGCAGCTCCTTGGCTTACTGAAATGGGAATTAAACCCCTGTCGGCTAAAGTATCGCGTACAGAATCAAGCGACAGACCATCAATTTGGCCCATCACAAGTAGTCCATTCATATCCCTTGCTCTGTATGAAAATAAACTCATCTTTAATCCTCGCTTGTAACCCGCAAAACCTCTTCTAGAGTAGTAATCCCGTCTTCAATTCTTTGAATCCCATCTTCCATAATTGATTTAACCCCTATTTTTCTAAGCTCTGCTACAATGGCTGATTCATCTGCTTTTTCGTGAATGAGAGTTCGAATGACATCGGTGATGGGGGCTAATTCAAAAATTCCAACACGTCCGCTATAACCTGTGTAATGACACGCCTTGCAGCCTACGCCACAGAAGGCTTTTTTGGCTTTTGCAGTTAAAGCTCCATAGCGGTGATCTTCAGTTGAAGTTTCGGTTCTGCAACTTTTACAAATTTTTCTCACTAAACGTTGGGCTAAAACTCCTTTTAAGGCAGAAGCTAAAAGAAAAGATTCCACACCTAAATCGTTTAATCGTGAAATGGCACCAGAGGCTGTATTGGTGTGAAGGGTTGAGAGAACCATGTGGCCAGTGATCGCGGCTCGCACAGCAATCTGAGCTGTTTCAGCATCACGAATTTCACCAATCATGATGATGTCGGGATCTTGTCTCAATACAGAACGTAAAACAGCAGCAAAGCTAAGCCCAGCTTTAGGATTTACATTCACTTGATTTACCCCCTCAATCTGGTTTTCAATGGGGTCTTCAATAGAAATAATATTTCGATCGGGTGAATTAATTCGGGTTAAGGCAGCATAAAGTGTTGTTGATTTTCCTGAACCCGTTGGACCTGTTACCAGAAAAATTCCATGACTTTTTGAAATAATGTCAGAAAAAAGTCTTCGCTCTTTATCTGGAAACCCAAGGCTTTCAATGCTGCGTACGGCATCCTTGGATAAAAGACGAACCACCACTTTTTCACCATGCTGAGTGGGGCAGGTTGAAATACGTAAATCAAGCGGCTTACCTACTAACATCACTCGCACGCGCCCATCTTGAGGTATACGGCGTTCGGCAATATCCAACTCTGCTAAAATTTTGATGCGTGAAACCACAGGCAGGTGCATATTTTTAGGCATGGTGCCACGTTCTCGAAGAAGCCCATCGACCCTAAAACGGAAAATTATTTTATTTTGATTGGGTTCAATGTGAATATCGCTCGCCCCTTCATGATGAGCTCTTGCAATGAGATTGTTGACTGCAGATACAACTTTTGGACCAAGGGCCATTTCTTGCATCTTGCGGGTTTCAGCTTCACTTTGTGTATCGGCTTCAGAAAGTACCTCAACGGTTGTAAGGTTTTCTGATTCTGCTTCGCCTGATTCATAAAATTGATCCAGGAAATGATCAACATCAGCACCATTTGCTAAACAAGGTTCGATTTCTGTTTTAAAAATTCCTTTGAGATCATCGAGTGCAAATTGATCGAAGGGATTAGCCATGGCCACAATGTAATTTGTGCCATTTTGTTTTAAGGGAATTACTTTGTACTGTCTGGCAATTTGGAGGGGGACTTTGCGAACGATATCGGGATCAATTTTGGTTTCTTTTAAATCAACAAAAGAAAATCCAATACGTTTGGCCACAAAAGAGAGAAGAATATTTTCAGAAATGTATCCTCTTTTGACTAAAATAGTTCCTAAATCCTGTCCTAAATTTTGTTGGCTAATTTTAGCAATGGTGAGTTGATCTTCGCTAATTAAACCCTCAGCAATGAGATCTTTTTCATAACGGCTAAGCACACCATCAGCTTGAAGGATTGTAGAAGTGTTTGAATTCATAGAGTTCCCATGAAGAAAGGTTGCATTTTGTTTGCCAAGGATTGCAGAAAATAAGTGCCCATCCCGACTTTAAAATAAATTAATAAAATCAAGTAGTTATGATATTTTTGAACAGATTTTTTAGTTTTGTCAAAAATTTGATATTAAGTTTTTTTGACGAAAAGGAATTTTTTTCCTATTTTTTGTCACAAAGGGGCACGAAGAAATTTTTATACAATTCAAGAAATGATTTCGAAGCTTGGCGTTTCTTTGTTAGAATGAAATCTCATGAGTCATTCACTTTCGCAGCTTTTCGATATTGTTTTAGAGAAGGGAGCCTCAGATCTTCATATTTGTGAGGGAGCTTCTCCACAAATTCGTATCGATGGTGAATTATATCCAGTAGGAAGTGCAACTCTTTCGGCTGATGAATGTAGAAATCTTTGTTACGAGCAAGTGTTACCCGAACAAATTAAAAGTTTTGAAGAAACTTGGGAACTAGACATTGCTGTTAATCACAAAACCAAAGCTCGTTTTCGTGTTAATTTATCTTATCAAAGGGGAAGTATTACTGGAGCCTATCGTCCCATTCCCACAATTATTCCTAAACCAGAAGATTTGGGTATTCCCCAAATGGCCATGAATTTAACTCTCAAACCAAGAGGCTTGGTTTTAGTAACGGGCCCAACGGGATCAGGCAAATCAACAACACTAGCTGCCATGATTGATCGCATTAACGAGGTGAGAAGCGAACATATTATTACCGTTGAAGATCCCATCGAATATTTACACACTTCTAAAAAATGTTTGATCGCACAAAGAGAAGTGGAAAAAGATACACAGAATTTTGGTGCTGCCTTGAAAAGAGTTTTAAGACAAGATCCCGATGTTGTGCTGATTGGAGAAATGCGTGATTTAGAAACCATTGCCACAGCCATTACTGTTTCTGAAACTGGTCATTTGGTCTTTGCCACCTTGCATACAAACACGGCAGTACAAACGGTTAACCGTATTATCGATGTATTTCCAGCCCATCAACAACCACAAATCCGTACCCAGCTTTCTTTTATTTTGGAAGGAATTTTGTCTCAACAACTTATTCCCAAAAAAGATGGAGGCAGAGCCTTGGCCATGGAAATTTTGGTTCCTACATCAGCGATTAGAAATTTAATCCGGGAAGATAAAATTCATCAAATTTATGCTGCCATGCAGATGGATCAAGCCCGAAGTGGAATGCAAACCATGAATCAATCACTTGTTAAACTTGTAAAAGAAGGTAAGATCAGCAAAGAATCAGCAATGGATTATTGTACGGAGATGGAAGAAATCAAAAAACTCTTATCATAGGGGTGAGGAAAATAAAATGTTTCAAAGCAATTTACTGAAAGACAAGGTTATTTTGATTACAGGTGGGGGAACGGGCCTTGGAAAATCAATGGCTTTGGGTTTTTCTAAATTAGGAGCCAAGTTGGTTTTATGTGGAAGAAGAGAAGACATGTTGAAGGAAGTATCTCATGAAATTAAAAAAGGGGGAGGGGAGGTTTTTTACAAAACTTGTGATGTGCGCAAAATGGATGAAGTAGAAGCTTTAATCAACGCTGCTTTTGAGCATTTTGGAAAAATCGATGGGCTGATTAACAATGCAGCTGGTAATTTTCTTTGTCCAACAGAGTATCTTTCTCCCAATGGATTTGATGCCGTTGTTAAAATTGTTTTGTATGGATCTTTTAATTGCACCCAGGCTCTTGGAAAACAATGGATTGAAAGAGGGGTGGGTGGAAGAATTTTAAATATGTGCACTACCTATGCTTGGACAGGCTCTGCCTTTGTGGTGCCTTCGGTTTGTGCAAAAGCAGGGGTTTTAGCCATGACACGTTCTCTAGCTGTTGAATGGGGAAAATATAACATTCGCCTCAATGCTATTGCTCCAGGCCCTTTTCCTACCGAGCAAGCCTGGGCTAATTTAATGCCTCCAGGTTTTGAGCAAAAAATGATGCACAAAAATCCAACCCAAAGAACTGGTAAACACGAAGAGCTTGTAAATTTAGCAACCTACTTGATGTCGGATGGGGCGGGATATATTAATGGGGATTGCATTACCATTGATGGGGGCGAATGGCTACAAGGTGCTGGAGAATTTAATGGACTCCTCGATTTAACCGCCGAGGATTGGATGAATATGAAAATAAAAGCCGAAGCTAATCGGAAGAAGTAAACGTAAAAATCCCATCAAAATCGAATCCCCAAAACAACACGATATGAAACCAGGAAATTTTAAAAGTTTATTTGCAGGCGTAGCTCTCGCACTAGTTGTATTTTTATCAATCCCGATTGATGCAAAAGATATAACGCTTTTAAATGTATCTTATGATCCAACCCGTGAGCTCTATCAAGAATTTAACCAGGCTTTTGCCAAGTACTGGAAAGAAAAAACAGGAGATACGGTCACAGTCCAGCAATCCCATGGTGGGTCAGGTAAACAAGCGCGCACTGTTATCGATGGTTTAGCAGCCGATGTGGTAACCCTGGCTTTAGCGTACGATATCGATGCTGTCTCTGAGCGGGCGGGATTGTTGCCAGCTACCTGGCAAACACGTCTTTCCAATAATAGTTCACCTTACACATCCCCCATTGTTTTTCTGGTGCGCATCGGTAATCCCAAGGGAATCAAAGACTGGGAAGATCTTGTAAAACCTGGAACAGCGGTTGTTACACCAAATCCAAAAACATCAGGAGGAGCCCGGTGGAATTATTTGGCAGCCTGGGCCTTTGCTTCCAAAAAATATGGTAACCAAGACCGAGCTAAAGATTTTGTGCGGGCTCTTTATAAAAATGTTCCTGTGCTTGATTCGGGAGCCAGAGGATCAACCATTACCTTTGTTGAACGGGGCATTGGTGACGTGCTTTTAGCTTGGGAAAGCGAGGCTTTGTTAGCCTTAAATATGTTGGGCAAAGACAAGTTTGAAATTATTATTCCTTCCCTTTCAATTTTAGCAGAGCCCCCCGTGACTTTGGTAGATAAGGTGGTAGATAAAAAGGGTACACGTGTTGTAGCCGAAGCATATCTTAATTATCTCTACTCACCTCTTGGACAAGAAATTGCAGCAAAACATTATTATCGTCCCAGGCTGCAGGCTGCTTTGGCCAAGTATCCTGGGCGTTTTAGAGAGGTGCAATTTGTAACCATTAATGATACTTTTGGTGGCTGGGCCAAAGCTCATCGCTTGCATTTTATTGATGGTGGTGTTTTTGACCAAATTTATTCGGAAGGGTTTTAGATGAAATTTGTACTGAAGGAAAAAAGCGTGCTTCCCGGATTTAAACCCACCATGGGTTTTACTCTTTTTTATCTTTCAGTCTTGGTTTTAATTCCACTTTCGATGTTGTTTTTTAAAACAGCAAACTTATCTTTGCAGGATTTTTGGCAAGCCATTAGCTCTCCCAGAGTATTGGCTTCTTATCGTTTAAGCTTTGGAGCTTCATTTGTTGCAGCAACTTTAAACATGATTTTTGGAACGCTTGTAGCTTGGGTTTTAGTGCGTTATCCTTTTCCTGGCAAGTGGGCTGTAGATATGTTGATTGATCTTCCTTTTGCTCTGCCTACGGCAGTAGCAGGCATTGCCTTGACCAGTGCTTTTTCTCCCAATAGTGTTCTGGGCAGCATGCTTGCCCCCCTTGGGATTCAGGTAGCTTTTACTTTCCTGGGGATTATAGTGGCCCTCACTTTTATTGGCATTCCCTTTGTGGTGAGAACCGTGCAGCCTGTTTTAAAAGATCTTGATCGTGATATGGAAGAAGCTGCTGTATGTTTAGGCGCCAGACGCTACCAGACTTTTGTTCATGTGATTTTTCCTGCTATTCTTCCAGCCATGATGAGTGGCTTTGCCATGGCCTTTGCAAGAGCCTTGGGAGAGTATGGTTCGGTGGTTTTTATTGCAGGTAATTTGCCGATGAAAACCGAAATTGTTCCGCTGATTATCATGACCAAGTTGGAACAATACGATTACGCAGGAGCCACAGCCATTGCAGTTGTGATGCTTTTAGCTTCTTTTGTGATTCTTTTTCTTATTAACAGGCTTCAATGGTGGAGCCATTCGCGTTACAAGGTGTAAGGATGACAGAATCTAATTTAGTGCGTAGAATTTTTATTTTAATCGCCTTGGGTTTTTTAACTCTTTTTCTCATTGTACCCTTGTTTGCTGTTTTTAAGGGAGCTGTAGCAGGTGGCATGGGAACTTTTTTAAATACCTTACGTGATCCTTATACCCTTTCTGCTGTGGGTTTAACTTTAAAAACGGCCGCTATTGTGGTGCCGCTTAATCTTTTTTTTGGTGTGATGGCAGCTTGGTCTATTGCTAAATTTAATTTTGTTGGGAAAAAAATACTGATGACCTTCATTGATCTTCCCTTTAGTGTTTCGCCCGTTATTGCAGGTTTGATTTTTGTTTTACTTTTTGGAGCCCAAGGGCTTTTAGGACCATGGCTTTTAGCACATGATATTAAAATCATGTTTGCCCTTCCTTCCATTATTCTGGCCACTCTTTTTGTAACCTTTCCTTACGTGGCCCGTGAATTAATTCCTCTCATGCAAAGTCAGGGCACAGATCAAGAAGAAGCCGCCTTAACCCTTGGAGCTAACGGGTGGCAGACTTTTTTTAGTGTTACTCTTCCTAACATTCGTTGGGGTATTATTTATGGTGTTATTTTGCTCAATGCTCGTGCCATGGGAGAATTTGGTGCTGTGAGTGTGGTTTCGGGGCACATTAGGGGATTAACAAACACCATGCCCCTCCATGTTGAAATTCTTTACAACGAATATAATTTGGTGGGGGCTTTCTCTGTTGCTTCTCTCTTGGCTTTGATGGCTTTGGCTACCCTGCTCATGAAGGCTCTCGTTAAATGGAAAATGCGCCAACAAAAACTTGAGGTTAATTATGAGTATTAACATCGAACATTTAATTAAACACTTTAATGGTTATATGGCCGTGAATAATGTTTCCTTTTCGGTGGGAGAGGGGGAGTTTGTTACTCTTTTGGGTCCATCTGGTTCAGGTAAATCAACCATTCTTCGCTTGATAGCTGGTTTAGAGGCAGCCGATTCAGGATTAATTGAAGTGAATGGTGAAGATGTGACAAAAATTCCTGTTCAAGAAAGAAAAGTAGGTTTTGTTTTTCAACACTATGCTTTGTTTCGTCATATGAATATTTTAGAGAATATTGCCTTTGGATTAAAGGTAAGTGGAGTTAAGAAAAAAATCCGTGCAGAAAAGGCCAGTGAACTTTTAGAGCTTGTAGGGCTTTTTGGTTTGGGGCATCGTATGCCTTCGCAAATTTCTGGTGGGCAAAGACAGCGTGTGGCTCTAGCACGTGCCCTGGCGCCAGAGCCTGGGCTTTTACTTTTAGATGAACCTTTTGGGGCACTAGATGCCAGGCTTCGAAAAGAATTGCGCAGTTGGCTTAAGAAACTTCATGATCGTATCAAACTCACTACCTTGCTTGTTACTCATGATCAGGACGAAGCTTTAGAACTGTCTGATAAAGTACTTGTGATGAACCGCGGCAAAATTGAGCAAGAAGCTCCTCCTCAAGCTATTTTTGATAATCCAGCTACAGAGTTTGTTGCTACCTTTGTGGGGGAAACCAATCGTGTAGATACCCTCGTTAAAAACGGAGAGGTGAGGTGGGGGCCACTTCTTTTTGGTTACTATCACATGATGGATGGAGCACAGGCCAAGGTATTGTTTAGACCCAATGATGTTTATGTTTCTTCTCATCAAGAAGCAGGAGCCATTTCTGGCACTATTTATTCCATGCAATTTTTGGGGGCCACGGTTGCCCTTCAAATTCGTTTAACCGATGATTACTTCATTACAGCCCATATTCCCAAGGGAGTTGCCGAACAAAGCCATTTTGCTCTGGGGCGACAAGTTTATGTTACGGTGACCCGGAGCCATATTTTTTGTTCATTGGGATCATCTTAAATCTTTGACTTTTTGTCCCCCTTAAGTCAATAAGGGCAAACTATGGTTAAGAGTATTCTTAAAGGGTTAGACAAAATAGATGTTTGCCTTTCTTTTTTTGAGAAGGGGCTTATTTGTGTGAGTTTAAGTGTGATGCTTATTATAGCCATTCTTCAGGTTATTTTGCGGAACATTTTTGATTCGGGTATTGAATGGGGTGATGTGTTTATTCGTCACATGGTTTTGTTTCTTTTATTTTTTGGAGCCAGTCTTTCTACGCGCAATAAATCTCACATTCAAATGGATGTTTCTTCTAAAATTACTCCCCAGCGGTTTAAACCGGTGATTTTTTTTCTCATTAATTCTTTTTGTATTTTAGTTAATTTTTATCTTCTAAAAGCCGCATGGATTTTTGCTGGTGATGAAAAGGCGTCGGGGAGTATTTTATTTGGGCAAGTTCCTACCTGGTTTTTTATTGCCATTATGCCTATTGGTTTTTCCATTATTTCTTTTCGTTTTCTTTTAAATTGGATTGATAATATTTTTGTAATGTTAGGTTACAAACGCGCATCCGCGGATGATCATCCTGTAATAATCGGAGCTTAAATATGGGAATTACTATAGCCCTTTCTACCTTAGCTCTTTTAGGAACCCCCTTATTTGTTTTGTTTGGAGCCAGTGCTCTTACTCTTTTCATGCAGGCCCATATTAATATTTCTGCTGTCATGATTGAGTTTTATCGTTTAGCTTCGGCTCCTACCTTAAGTGCTATTCCTTTTTTTACTTTTGCTGGTTTTATTTTAGCCGAAAGTAATGCTCCCAAACGTTTGGTAAATGTGGCCAAGGCCTTTGTGGGATTTTTACCAGGCGGGCTTCCAATTGTTACGGTTTTAGTGTGTGCTTTTTTTACAGCTTTTACTGGCGCTAGCGGGGTTACCATTATTGCTTTGGGTGGTCTTTTGTATCCAGCGCTCATGAAAGAAAAATATAAAGAGCGCTTTTCTATTGGGGTGGTTACTTCTTGTGGTAGTATTGGCTTGCTGTTGCCACCCAGCCTGCCTTTAATTCTTTATGGTCTTATTGCTCAAGTGAGCATCGATAAACTTTTTATTGCAGGTATTTTGCCTTCGCTTCTTTTGGTAGGATTATTTTCTATTTATAGTTGTTTTATTGGAGTGCGTTCTAAAATTGAGCGTATTCCTTTCAAACCAAAAAATATTTGGAAATCTTTGAAGGATGCAAAATGGGAAATGCCTCTTCCCATTATTGTTTTGTATGGAATTTATGGTGGCATTATTACAGCTTCTGAGGCTGCAGCCATTACAGCTATATATGCCTTTATTGTCGAAGTTTTTATTATCAAAGATTTAAAATTAAAACGCGATGTACCTAAAATTATGGTGGAGTCTATTACCATGGTAGGGGGCATTTTAATTATTTTGGGTGTTGCCATGGGGCTTACCAACTACTTAGTTGATCAAGATGTAACGACTCAAATTTTTAATTGGGTTAAGCCGCACATTACAAGCCAGGCCATGTTTTTACTTCTCCTTAACGTTTTTCTTTTAATTGTGGGTTCTTTGATGGATATTTTTTCAGCTATTATTGTGGTGGTGCCAATCATTATGCCTTTGGCATTAAAATACGGTGTAAATCCCATTCATTTAGGCATGATTTTTTTAACCAACTTAGAGGTTGGTTACTTACATCCGCCTTTAGGTTTAAATCTTTTTATTGCTTCTTACCGTTTCAAAAAATCCCTCTACGAGCTGTATTGGGCCACCCTGCCTTTCTTAATTTTGGTGATTATTGCTTTGTTAGTGATTACTTATGTTCCGGAGCTAAGCCTTTATCTCATTAAAATGTTAAACGTGAGATAATTGGATTTTATAAAGTATGACACAACTGCATCATGTTTCTTCTAGTTTTGATGGGATGGGTATTTCTGTTCGTCTTTTGCAAGTTTTGAAAAAGATGAACATAACAATTCCAACCCCCATTCAGCATCAATCGATTCCTGTAGGTTTGGAAGGAAAAGATATTTTAGGCATTGCCCAAACAGGCACTGGAAAAACTTTGGCCTTTGGCATTCCTGTACTGCAGAGG
The DNA here is from genome assembly GCA_001798135.1 of Deltaproteobacteria bacterium RIFCSPHIGHO2_02_FULL_40_28. GTDB lineage: Bacteria > UBA10199 > UBA10199 > UBA10199 > 2-12-FULL-40-28 > 2-12-FULL-40-28. Next base: position 83,664 of record MGRJ01000027.1, read on the forward strand.
CTCGATCAATTTAAAGGTCGTGCTCTTATTTTGGTACCAACGCGTGAGTTGGCGGGGCAGGTCAATGAAGTGTTAGCTCCCTTGGGGCGTATTTTTAATTTGTACACTTCTGTTATTATTGGTGGGGTACCCATGCGCGGGCAAATTCGTGATTTATCTCGCAACCCTCGCATTATTATTGCTACACCGGGGCGATTGATTGACTTGATGGAACAAGGAAGGGTTCGTCTTCATGATATTTCTATTCTTGTTTTAGATGAAGCTGATCGCATGTTTGATATGGGTTTTGCCCCTCAACTGAATCGTATTTTTAAAGTACTTCCTAAACAGAGGCAAACTTTTTTATTTTCTGCCACCATGCCTTCTGTAGTTTTAAGGCTAGCAACGGCTGTGATGGCTTTGCCTGTACACATTGAAGTGGCTCCTACAGGAACAACAGCCAAGGATATTGAACAAGAAATTTTTATTGTTACTCGTGATGCAAAATTATCGCTTTTAGAAAAATTGCTTCAGGATTTTTCTGGAACCGTATTGATTTTTTTAAGAACAAAATATGGGGTTACCAGAGTAACTCACATGTTGAAAGTAATGGGGCACAAAGTTGCTGAAATTCATTCTAACAGAAGCCAATCTCAACGGCGGGAAGCTCTTGCTGGTTTTAAATCTGGCAGGTATCGCATTTTAGTTGCTACCGATATTGCAGCCAGGGGCATTGATGTGCAAGACATTGAGGTGGTGATTAATTTTGATTTGCCCGGCAATTCAGAAGACTATGTGCATCGCATTGGACGTACAGGGCGTGCTGGCAAACAGGGGCGTGCTATTTCATTTGCCACACCCGAGCAGCAAAACGAAATTCGTGCTATTGAAAAATTGATTCGTAAAACCCTGACCGTTGCTCAAAAGCCAGGGTTTGAAGCTTCTTTTAGACCTACCTTTTTTCAACCCAAGCCAGCACCTCCTGGGTATGCCAATAGAAATCCCAGAACCCGTTCTTTTAGAAAAAGACGGTAGTTCCAAGGAAGTTTGAAATTGTGGAGAAAGTTGAACAGAGATGAATTGCCTGTACTTGAAAGTTAGTATCGTTGTTTATCTGACACCAGATTTGATTCACATGTTTTCACTACTTCACTTTAAACCCAATTTTTTGTTTTTTCTCTTCAGGAGGGTTCATCATTTGTCGGATAGTGTTAAAGAGGGACCTGATTGCATCATCATGGGTACCAAGGCGTTTTTCCAACTCGGTTAATTTATGAGCCATTTCTTTATGTGTTGCCAACATTTGACGAAGTTTAACAAAGGCACGAACCACAAAAACACTTACTTCAATGGCTCGCTTAGTATTTAAAATGCTAGCGGCCATAATGACCCCATGTTCTGTAAAAACATTTGGTAGAAATCTGCGACCTCCCCAGCTTAAACTTGAAGTCGCAAAATGCGACCTCAAGATGGTAACCTCTTGAAATATAAGCTGAAACATAAAGTCTTTAGGAAAACGGTGTTTATTGCGTCGTACCTGTTCGTTTAAACGCTTTGTGGTCACTCCATATAGTTTTGCGAGCGTTGAATCGAGAATAACTTTTTGTCCTCGGATAAGAAGAATTTCGTTTTCAATAACTTCTAAAGAAATAAGCGATTTTGGCATAAATTTCCTTTTTTTAAGGTCATATATTGTGACCTTACATCAACTTCCTATTCTCGGCAGTTCACCCCACCAAAGTTGTTTCTTATGTGAAATTTTTTTGAGTATGGATAGAAACCTAGGCTTTTGTTACTCTTCTCAATTCTTTTCTTACGATTTTATCGATGTGGCTGAAGTTTTTTTGAATGAAGGTTTGATTTTTTTTGGAAGTGTGGCCCTTCACCCAACAAATTTCTGGTTGAAGTTGATCGTAGAGTACAAATAATTTTTGATACAGATCTGCATTCGATAATATTTCTTTTTTTCGGCCACTCATAAAACCCGTAGACTCTAATTTTTTTCTTCTTTGTAAAAGGTTGGGGATAACCTCACAATCGGTATACAAATTTATTTTAGAAATATTTTTTAGAACGGCAACCGTTTCCAAAGCCAAAATGGCGCCTCTTAATTCGGCCCGGATATTTGTTTTTTCTGGAAACTTCATGGTGCAAATTAAAGACGATGGAATAACCCCAACTTCATGTTCCTCATCATTTTTAAAAATAATAAATCCAGAAACCCCCATCAGTTTTATATTATTAAAACTCGCATCGGTATAAATGTGCAATGTATTGTTAGGCATTTGCATCTGGATAGTTTTCAGAGGTGTTTTTTAGTAACTGATATCCCACTTTTTAGGAAGGGAAACAGTTGGATCTAAATTGCCTTTACCTGGAACATAATTAGCTTCGATACGAATACCATCCGGATCTTCAAAAAGAATGGAATAATATCCGGGGGCCCAGTGGCTATCTTCTTGAGGTTTACGGATCATTTTAACGTCTAATTTTTTAACAAACTGATACAAAGCTTCTACATCTTCACGTGAGCGCAAGCGAAAACAAAAATGATGTAGACCTGATCGATTTTGATGGAAGTTTTCGTTTTGAAATTGCTTGTCTGCTTTGCAAATAGCAATGCCAGTTTTGCCACCCACACAGTAGTAAAAACCATCACCATCTAGAATGGGTGTCATTTCAAAAAAATGAAGGAGTTTTTTGTAGAAAGGAAGGCATTTTTCATAGTTTTTTACGGTGAGTTGGATATGTGCAATGCCATTAATTTGCATACAATTTTATTGCGTGAATAGAAAGGATGGTCAAGCTGAAAAAAAGAAGATAGGAATTATTAATGAAATAAAAAAGGCAGTTTTTATGAACGATTTTCCTGTGTCTTTAAAGAAAAGAGAAGAGCTTCAAACAAGAATGAATCGTCTTGGTTTGAAGGAAGACAACTTGGTTGAAAAATTCATTCGAGGCTCTGGTGCCGGCGGACAAAAAATAAATAAAACATCTGTTGTAGTTTATTTGTCTCATCCAGCTTCAGGAATTAACGTTCGTTGCCAAGAAGGGCGCTCTCAAGCTTTAAACCGCTACTTTGCCAGAAGAATGCTGGTTGAAAAACTGGAAGAAAAACTTTTAGGATTAAAAAGAGAAAAAGATCGATTAAAAAGTAAAATTAGACGCCAGAAAAAACGCCGCTCTCGTCGTGCTCAAGAAAAAATTCTTTCCGATAAAAAATATTCAGGCTTTAAAAAGAAATTACGCAGTAAACCCACGGAAAAAGACCTATGATCTACGATGTAATTGTTATTGGCGCTGGGGCCGCTGGTTTATTTGCAGCTTATTCTGCCAAGCTTCGTCAAAAAAAGATTCTTATTTTAGAATCTAATTCTCGTCCGGGGCTTAAAATTTTAATCTCCGGGGGCGGGCGATGTAATTTTACAAATTTAAACATCACTTCAAAAGATTTTGTTTCAAATAACCCCCATTTTTGTAAATCAGCTTTAACGCAATTTACTCAAAACGATTTTATTCACTTGGTAGAAGAAGCGGGCATTTCTTTTTATGAAAAAACCTTGGGCCAACTTTTTTGCACGCATACCTCCAAAGAAATTTTAGGTCTTTTATTAAAAAAGATTGGAGATACCGAATTAAAGACTGAAGCCCTTGTTCAGTCTGTTACACATCAAGAAAATATTTTTAGTGTTGAAACCAACCAAGGACTTTTTAAATCTAAAAATTTAATCGTAGCTACGGGGGGATTATCTATTCCTAAATTAGGGGCTAGTGATTTAGGATACAAAATTGCCCAACAATTTGGGCATACAATCATAAAACTTTCCCCCGCCCTTGATGGTTTTGTTTATAATACCTCTGAAGCCTCCTTTTTTAAAGGTTTAGAGGGCATTTCTCTTTTGGCAACTCTTAAAATTAACAAACGTGAATTTACTGAAAATATTCTTTTTACTCATCAGGGTATTAGTGGCCCTGCTGCTTTAAAGGCTTCTTTGTTTTGGGAAGAAGGCCAGGAATTGGAAATTAATTTTTTACCAAGCCTCTCTGATTTTATTTCTTGGATAAAAGATCAAAGGAATGAGCATCCTAAAAAAACTATTTCATCTGTTTTATCTTTTATTTTACCAGCACACTTTTGTGAAAAAGTTATCAAAAAATGCTTAGATTCAGATATTAAGATGGCTGAAATTTCTAATGAGCAAATTAAAAACCTAGATGCATTTTTAAAAAGGTGGAAATGGATTCCTTTTGAAACTGTTGGGTATGCCAAGGCTGAGGTAACCAGGGGCGGTGTTGATACAAAAGATATTTCATCTCAAACCATGGAATCTAAACTGGTACCTGGGCTTTATTTTGTTGGAGAGGTGTTAGACGTTACTGGCCTTTTAGGTGGTTACAATTTTCAATGGGCCTGGTCTTCTGGTTGGGTGGCGGGGAAGAGTGTGGAGTAAAGTAATTAAAAATCTCTCCCAATCACTGTTTTACGGCCAGAGGCTCTGGCTTTATTATTAGAATCTTTTCTTGATTTATTACCCATTAAATTACATAATTCATAAGTTAGGAAAATTAAACAATGAAGACGCTCGAACAATTGCTATCTGACTTTGAAAATGTGCCGACAACAATATCCTGGTATCTTGCTGATCTTGGTGAGGCAAAAGGCAAGCAGGATCTTTTTACCAAGCAATCTCCTCAAAAATTAAAAACCTTACGTGAGCATGCTTTGATCGAAAGTGCTGTGTCCTCAAACCGTATTGAAGGCGTTGAAGTTAACCAAGCCCGTATTGGTACCGTGGTATTTGGAAAAGCTTTCCTGCGTGATCGCAATGAGGAGGAAGTGCGTGGTTATCGCAAAACCTTAGATTGGATTCATCAAAAGGGAGTCAAATTGCCTGTGTCTGAAAAAACCGTTCTCCAATTTCATAAGCTAACACGCGGGGAAATATGGGATGCAGGAAAATACAAGGAAAAGGATGGGGACATCATCGAAAAATACCCAGATGGTCGTGAACGAGTTCGTTTTAAAACGGTCAAGGCTTCTAATACATCTCGTTATATGAAAGCATTAATTCTGAAATGGAATGATTGCATCAAACAACGGGAAGTCCATCCTTTGATTGTTTTAGCAGCTTTCAGCCTGGATTTTCTCTGCATTCACCCCTTTCGTGATGGTAACGGCAGGGTATCTAGGCTCTTGTTGCTATTACAGTGTTACCATTTGGGCTATGAAGTAGGTCACTTTATCAGTTTGGAACGGATTATCGAAGAAAACAAAAATCGTTATTACGAAACCTTGGAACAATCTTCCCGGCATTGGCACGAGGGGAAACATGATCCCTGGCCCTACATTGGCTATGTTTTGTACATTCTCAAAACTGCTTATCGAGAATTTGAAGAACGGATGGGAGATCTTAAAAACCCTCGTGGTGAAAAAACTGCTTTGGTTGTTCGAGCCATTCGACAATCTTCCGAAACGTTTCGTATTGCTGATATTCAACGTAAATGCCCTAGCATTAGCGTGGATATGATTCGGAAGGTACTTAAAGACTTAAGGGCCGAAGGCCGAACGAAATGTCTCGGACGGGGAAAAACTGCCCAGTGGAAACGTGTAGGGAAATGGCGGAATTTGAATTAGGTAATACAAGATTCAAATAGGTAATAATATGGGTAATTAAAAATCTCTTCCCATCACTGTTTTACGGCCAGAGGCTCTGGCTTTATCGATGGCCTTAAGGCATTCTTTCACCACAATTTCGGTTAGGGCATCTACGGCGCATTGACTGGTGTTATAACCCGAGCGGTCTTGGATGATTTTTTTAACTTTAGAAACCACTACCAAAGTATCTACTTCAGGAAGGGAAAAGGTGGTTGATTGGTTGGATCGAATTACGATTTTTTTTGCAGCGGGAATACTTGCTCCTGCATGGGAGGGCGCTGTTTTTTCAATGGCGGAGGATTCTCGATGATTGGCAAAGCCTAAGTGCGCATCCCAACAGGCTACGCAGCAAAAAGCCAAACCTGTTTTTTTGGTATTGCAGGTGGATACTGAACAAGTTTGGTACTTCCCCCCAAACACAATGGGCTTTTTACAGCTGGCACATTTTTTCCAAAATAATTCTTCGGACATAGCCTCATGATAAGGGGAGGGAGGGGGGAGAACAAGGGGTTTTTTAGAAGAGTTTTAACGATAGGTGATCAGAAAACCGAGTAGACAATCAACATAGGGATCTCCAATCTTTCTTTTCATTGGCCATTCTTATGATGTTGCCTATTTTTTCAAGGTCTTTTGAAAGATTTGCGAAATCTGGCTTCGGATTACAACTTATAATCATAAGGAATGCTTTATTTACATTTAACCATCTTTCTTTTTTAGGCTTCGTTTTTTCGCTGTTGTCAAAATCACCATAAAAAATTGATACAAGTGCATGAAACAAGCAGGCAAGATTAAACATTATGATATTCACACACATTGGCATTCCGAAGTTTTTATCAGATTGGTATAAAAGTCTTACAATTTGGTTTGGATCACTTTGTCTAGAGATGATTTCTGATAAAACCCGATGTTTTTTAGAATGGTGAATCGCACTCATTATACGGTATAGAAAATCCCATTTTAATTTAAGGATGTCATTTGGGAAATTGGAAACGTTAAAGGTAACTTTGCCTTTTTCAGGCTTTATAAAAACTGATTCATGATCGTTTGGGAAGCAAGAGATAAAGACGATTCTCAAGAAAGTTTCATAGATGCTTCTATTTAACATCATTGACTCGTCATAATAACCATCATTTAGATCTTCGAATGCCCTATGTAAGGTTTTCATTGTTTCGGGAAACATTAGGTATTGAATTTTTTTTGTATAAGGCCAGTCGTCCTTGGGAACATAGTTCAACAGGACAACAAGTTCATTCATATCGTTAAAAAAAACTTCAAACTGCTTAATAAAATTTTCGAACTCTTTATGAAAAAACAATTTGTGCTCTTGAACGTATTTATAAATATCAAGGCTTGTTTCTGAGGGGTCAGCCCACAGAAGGCTTTCAACAAATTCTTTGGTTTCTTTTTCCTTACTCATAAAATGAGATGTGCTTACTGGGTTAAAAATGGCCCTTTGATGTCACTCACACTCCCAAACCCCTTCAAAATAATCAATCCAAAATAATCTTCTCTGGAATAGTAGAAAAAATAGGATAGACAAGTGAACGGCCTTAACTGTAGGCGTCGATTTGTGAACCGTTTTGTGCAATTTAAAGATGAGTTAAAACGCATGGTTGGGCAACTAGAAATCAACTGGAAAATGGCCTTGAATTTATCAATGATATCCTTTATAACTAATATATCTACTCCCCGTTGGACCAGCCCTCACAGGCCTCCTTCGGGGTTTTGTTTTTTAGGGGGTGGAAATGCCTGCTGAACCGACTATCAAACGGGCTATAGCTTTTATCGACGGCCAGAATCTTTTCTATGCTGTTAAAAAAGCTTATGGGTATAAATTTCCTAATTACGATCCGAAGTTATTATCTAAAAAAATTTGTGACTCTCATGGTTGGAAATTGGAAGGTGTTCATTTCTATACCGGTGTTCCTCAATCTACTGATGATTCATTTTGGCATTATTTCTGGACAAAAAAACTTGCGATCATGGGTACCCGTAAGGTGCAGACTTTTTCCAGACCTCTGCGTTACCGCCATCAAACCGTAACTCTTCCCAATGGAAATTCAACTTCTATCCTTGTTGGTCAAGAAAAAGGAGTCGATATTCGGATTGCCCTTGATGTGGTGAGATTAGCTTTGGATATCAAGTATGATATCGCCTTAATTTTTAGCCAAGATCAGGATCTTTCCGAAGTTGCCGATGAGGTAAGAAAAATATCCATCCTTCAAGACCGGTGGATTAAAGTTTGTTGTGCCTTCCCGATAAGTCCTGCCTATGACAATAAGCGCGGAATCAATAATACTGATTGGATTAAGATTGATCGTAAAACTTATGATGCTTGCCTAGATCCCATGGATTATCGACCTAAACCTAAAGCAGATAAAAAATAACCCCCCTTGGTGCCAGATACTTTTTTTAGAAAAAATAGGATAGACAAGTGAACGGCCTTAACTGTAGGCGTCGATTATGATTTAAATAGCTGTATTTTATAGGTAAAATATAAGTATATATTTATATATAAAAATAATAAGTATAAGTTTATACTTGATAATTATTAGTATATATGTATACTAAAAAACATGGGAAGAAAGTATTGTCTCAGATGTAACCAAGTCATTGCGGCAGGTCAGGCGCATTATGGGCAGCATATTTACTGCTTTAAAGAAATATTTTTAGTTTCTGAGGTTTTAGAATTTCATTCCTTAGCTAGGAAGGAATCAAGCAGTAACAAAGAACAGAAAAGCTTGTTGCCGCATCTTACTTCTTATTTTGCCGGTAACTATAAAAAGTATGAAGGGAAGTTAGGAGACTTAAGCTACATTTTAAAATTTTCAAAGTCTGAGTATCCAGAATTGGCACCGGTGGAATATGTTTGCAATAAAATTGCTTACTATTGTGGCATCCCTACCCCAAAACCTTTTACTCTTATCGAGATGGCGGATGATGAACTGGCGTTCGTTTCAAAAAACTTCATGCACACCATGAAAACTCATTCTACCTTAGTGCATATCTATCGATATTTGGAAGGGGGCGCAGAAAATTACAATGTTGAAACAATAAGTAACACTATTTTCCGAGAAACCAAGGCGTCTCAGGATGTGACAAATTTTTTTAAAGTTCTTTTGTTTGATTCGTTAATAGGAAACCACGATAGGCATGGAAGTAATTTGGCACTTTTTGAAACAGCAAAAGAAAAACAATTAGCTCCTATTTATGACAACCCCTCATATCTTGGATTAGAATCAGGCGGGATGCTCAAGGCGGATTTTTCGCCAAAAGGCAAAATATGGACGAAAGATTCCAAAGAACCAGGGATGACAGAATATTTAGAGGAAATAAGCCGGTTGGGTGTGTTTGAAATGGCGGAGGATTTTTTTAATAAACTTCCAATTGAAAGGATTCGATCAACAATTAGTGAAGCTGTTTGCCTTTCAGATCCGATGAAAAATGTTCTGCTTAAACTTATTGATAAGAGATACCTGGAACTTAAAAAATATGTCGAAAATAGAAGAAATTAATATCTATAGCCAAACAAAAACAAAGCGCATCTTTGTCGGAAAGCTATGGAGAGAAGGTAAAAAATATTTCTTTGAGTATGCCAATACTTATAAGAAATTAAGAAGTGCCTTGTCTCTTGGCCCTGAGCTTCCTTTGTGGAAAGGTAGGGCTTCTTCAAGCGCCTTATTCCCAGCTTTTTCAGACCGCATCCCATCCAAAAAAAATCCTGCCTACAAGGATTATTGTCGCGAATGGGGGATTGGCGAAAATGAGAAGGATGTTTTTGTTTTGCTAACAACTATCGGGCGCAGAGGTCCTTCGACCTTTGTTTTTGAGCCAGCTATTAAAAACGAATATACAGCTTCACAACTGAAAGATTTTAGAAATCGATTAGGACTTACTCAATCTGAATTTGAAGTGTTCTTTAATATATCTCATATGACTTTGTTTCGTTTGGAAGCGGGTAAGTCCAAGAGTGACTTCTATTTGCGGTATTTTGAACTATTCGACAAAGTGCCTCAGGCTTTAGCTTGGATGTTGGAAAAAAGAGGGCAATTACTGCATGATGAAAAAAGAATTCGTCTGCTAAGCCAAAAGAAGCTGATATGTTAGCCGCTATTCATGAGGCTTTATTGCATCCCGAGTTTGTAGTACAATCAAATAGTGATGAGAAGGCACATTTGTATTATCGGTATTATTCAAAAACCATGGTTGGGGGAAAATATTTGTGCGTCATTGTTAAGGTAGAGAAAAAAGAAGCTTTTATTTTAACAGCCTATTTGACTGACAAAGTTAAGAAAGGAAAAATATTATGGGAAGCAAAACAATAAAAGTTTGGTTTGATCCTGAAGGCGATTTTTTAGAGGTCATTTTTGAAAACAAACCCGGTTTTTTCAAAGAAACTGATAATGATCTCGTCATGGAAAAAGTGGATGAGGATGGAAATATTCTTGGTTTTTCAGTTCAGCAAATCAGCTCCATCAAGAAAAAACCCTTAGAAGCAATTTTGCAAGTTATAGGCTGAAAGGCATAAGTTAGTCTTGGTCCCAGGCAACACTTCCAAACTCTTTCAAAATAATCAATCCAAAACACCTTTAACCAACCCCTCTTTTTCCTTCCTCGACAGTTTTTTAATTTGAGTTTCGCGTTTTAAAGCTTGGAATTTGTCTGGAAAAATTTCGTGATAAAGAATTTTTTTGGCGCCAAATGATTTTGTAAATTTTCCACCAGATCCGGATTGATGTTGCTTAAAGCGTCTCTCCAAATCTGTGGTGTAACCCGTATAAAAACGCCCGTCTTTAGTTTGAAGAATATAAACAAAAAAGTTCATGGGTAGAAGGTTAGTGTTGCTTAAAAAGAAAGTGCCAGATATTTTTATTTTTTTTATATCATTGCCCTTAATGTACTATTTTTTGTATGTTAATTATTTTTAATAAAATAATTAAATTAATAATTACAAATAGTTATAATAAAAAATGTACACAAAAAATGCAATAATTTAAATTAATTTGTTGACTCTTTTTTCATCAACAAGTAAAATTGAGAGGTATGAAAGATGGTTCTCAATCTATTCTCATCACTCAATATCAGGATTATGTTCCGTATTTAAAAGATCTGGTGACCTTTAAGAAGAAAGAAGAAGGTTTTACCTTTCGTAGTTTTTGTAAAAAATCAGGTTTCAAATCTCCTACTTATCTTAAATGGGTTTTAGATGAGGTACGTCCTGTTTCTCCAAAAAGTGCAGGGCGTTTTGCTAAAGGTTTAGGGCTAGGAAAAAGGGAGCAACGTTATTTTGAGTTGTTGGTCCATTACAAGGATAGTCCCGAGCCTGGGAAGAAAAAATTTTTCTTTGAGGAACTGCTTCGTTATCAGGAGGATGAGCAAAAACCTGTTGTTCAGGATCGCTATGAGTATTTAAGCCATTGGTATTACGTTACCATCCGTGAGCTTGTTGCTCATCCCAATTTTAAAGAAGATCCAGAATGGATTCGCCAAAAACTTTACGGCAGCGTGTCTCTTTGGGAAGTAAAGCATGCCATGCATACCTTGCAAAGGCTTGGGTTGATTGTGCGGGATAACTTGGGGCGGTGGAGCCAAAACGATGCCGAACTTCATACAGGAAAAGAAGTGGAGTCTTTAGCTGCCTACAATTACCATTTCGAAAGTCTTGGTTTGTCTCGTGAAGTGCTTCAACACACTTCGCACCGCATGCGCGAATATTCTTCCTTAGTTGCTTTGCTTGATCATGAGAGTTTTTTAGAATTGAAACAAAAGATGCTTTTTTTTCAGACAAGCCTAGTTGCAGATCTTCGCCGTAAAATGAAGATGGGAATGGGGCAGGGGGTTCCTTTGGAGGTTTTTATGCTCAATATGCAGCTTTTTCCTGTAACCCAATTTGAAAGGAACCCAAAATGATGATCAAAAAAATATCAGTAATTATTTTTATTTTTTGTTTTTTTCTATCCGCCTGTGGTGGCTTAACTACGGTTGGAAATCCTCGTGGAAAACCTGTAGAAGCTTCTCTCACCAATGATGTTGATAATCCGGTTTCCGAAGCACTTCATGCTGTAACTGTTCAAAGCGGTGCGGATTGCCGGTTAGGCAGTGGCAGCTGTTACACTCCACCCCTTTACATTTTTGGAATGAGGAGCTTGGGGCTTGTGCGCTGTGTGGATGTTGCTGGTGATGACGAGGCTTGCCCAGGCCAAACGGGTGAAGAGCTTGAAGAAAATGCTCTTACTATCAATGAAGACTTTTTTGTCTCTTCCTTAAACGAAACTGTAACGGATTTTATTCTCTACAGTGATCCTAGCGAGGCCTCAGCACTGCTTGGAAGCAATTCTGGAACTGTTACAGGGGAGATTACCCAAGGGGGAATATATTCCGGGCTTGAGTTTGCTCTTGATTTCGTTGTGACTCAACTTCCAAGTGATATTTTTAGTATTGATGCTACTTTTGCTTTTTATTGTCTTAATTCAGAAGGCTGCAGTTCTTTGAATGGGTACAGCTCTTTTTACGATGGTTTAAGTGAAGGAGAGGTAAGCGGAGGGGACATTGTTTTTCTAGATGAGTTGGGTGCTAACTGGTTTTACTGGGATTTTGATGCTGATGCTCTTGTTCCGTTGTCTACAGAGAAGCCAACAAATGTTCTGAGCCAGAGCTTGCCGGACTGGGAGGATACGTCGACGGGCGCTTTGGTTTATCATCCTTCCTTCGGATCGGTTACCCCTTTAACTATTAGCGTTACATCGGAGGAGACGGCTTTTTTGAGGCTTATTTTTGCAGTAGAAAACGCCATGGCCTTTCAAGATGCAAATAGCAATAGTCAAGTAGATGCCAGTGAAATAGAAAATTTGGAATTTGGAAAACCTTTCATTATTGATGGTGGAATTAGTATTACCGACCCTACTTAAGCAGGTGAAGTTTTTCAAAAACCAAAACTCCAATAAAAAGCGCAACGGTAGAAATTCCCATGGTTATGAGGAATGGCACTTTCGCGCGGAACAGATAAATGGCCGCAATTAAAAAAAGAAAGCTGGGTAAAATCCAAATCAAAACATCCTTGGTGTAGTTTGCAAGAAGCGCCAGGTCTTTTGTTTCCACATAAATCCAAATCAACGAAAGAAAGGTCATGAGTGGCAGCGCGGTTAAAAGGGCTGCCCATTTTGGAAAAGTTTTGGCAAGGCTACTGATAGCAGCAATAAGAACCCCTGAGATAACAACTTTCCCAATAAAAAAAATTGAAGCTGGCATGAAGTTTATGTAAACTAAAGCTTCCTGTTTGACAAGAGGGGAGTGACAGTTCTTAACGATCTTATTGACACCCCTTCTTCTTTCCAATAATTAAGCCAAACGGTGGAATTTTTAAGTGAAATTCCGGAGTAGCTCAGTCGGTAGAGCAAGCGGCTGTTATTGTTAGCAGCCTCTTCCAGTAATGGAGGAGTGAAAAGTGGGCTAAGTCAGGGAAACCGTAACGTCGAGTCGACGGCAATCCTGAGCTAGCATCCCTTAACGGGAGGGCAAGTGCAGAGACTCTACACCCACTATCCCGAGTGAGGCCTTCAAGGCCAAGTCGAGGGATAAAGATAAAGTCCGACTCTTGGGGAAACTCAAGTCAGATTGTAACCGCTAGGTCGCCGGTTCGAGTCCGGCCTCCGGAGCATTTCCGTAGAAGAAGCCGTTTTTCCGAATAGGGAGAACGGCTTTTTCTTTTCGTATCCGAGGGTTGCGCCGTTTAGTGGTGCCTGAAAAAATTCTCGCATGTAATCAACCAGCGACTTGTAAAAGTGCTTCTAAAGGTTTTTTCTTGATAGAACTAATTTGCTGAACGGAAAAACCTAAAATGTTCCCATCCTTATCCACTTTCTCCATGACGAGGTCATTGTCCGTTTCTTTGAAAAACCCCGGCTTGTTTTCAAAAATGACCTCTAAAAAATCACCTTCGGCATCAAACCAAACTTTTATTGCTTTGCTTTCCATAATATTTTTCCTTTCTTAACCTTGTCGGTTAAATAAGCTGTCAACACAAACGCGTCGTCATTCCGAATCTTGACGATGACGCAGAGATATTTCCCCCCAACCATAGTTTTCGAATAATAGCGGTAATACAAATTTGCCGTTTCATCACTCTTTGATTGTACAACAAATTCGGGGTGTAATAAAGCTTCTTGAATTGCGGCTGCCATCTCATGCATTTCTGGATGTTCCAAAATATGAGCCAGCCGCTCATCGGTTAGTCGCACAGAAATACCCTTGTAATCTTTAAGATATTTCAAGCAATCCTCCTATTCAGGCTTTGTTCATATTCTCTTTCCCACGGATCAAAAACTAACCAGCCGCTTTCACGTGCCTGGATCACGTCAGCCAAGAATTCAGAGATGCGTCTGCAATGGCGGTCATTACTTGGTACGTCAGTGTATTTCATGCCGATAAATTCATGAAAACAGTGGTCGTCACTAGAAAAATGGTGCTTATCAAAAAATAATTCGGGTATTTTGATCTGGTCAGCGATGAATGCCCCGTGAATAACAGTACATTCAAATGCTAAGCTGATGGCACTAAGCGACCATGAATCTGGATTTTCAAAAATGACTTGGCCACTTCTCTTAAAATTACTGGCGTCTCTGTATTGATAATTAAAAGCAATATTCACAAATCCTCCTATCCGACAAAGATGTGTTGATTGTGGTAATCCAAAAATTGAGCCTCTGGCTGAAAGCGGTTTGGTAGTTTAATTTTCTTAGAATGATATTTGCCGATAAAATCTGTAAAGGGCTCTTCGTTCGATTTCTTTAACAAAGATTTGGCAAATCGCACTTCAAAATCAGGAGTAACAGTCATCAACCCGCGATCAAAGGCACGGTCGTGAAGAGCATTAAGACATAATCCATTTTTAGGATTGATACGATTAGACTCATCAACAGCCCAAGGCACAATATGACTTGCAACCAACAATTCAGGAACGGTCAGCCCCGTTAAACAGCACTTATTTTCATGGGCCGCTAAAACCGATTTTCTGAAGAATTGTTGATTAACTCTCACCATGACGACACTTTCCCGTTCCTTGCCCTCCTTAGGCAAATCATCTGTTTCAATTTCAGCAATTTTCTCCACAGGTTTATGGAGCAACTCGGCTAAACATCTCTCGCTTTCAAAAGCTAATCGATCCCAATTGCTATGGAATTCTTTCCATATTTCTTCTTCGCCTTTTGAGCCATGAGCCGCGCCCTTAATATTGCGTTGTTGCAAAGCCGGATCTAATCTCGCAAAATTTGCCAGTTTCCATGAAACTGATGAAGGTGTTCTTCCAAAAGCTTTTGCAAGCTCGATAATTTCTGGATTCCGAATATGAATTCTGCCGAACGGAATCTTGCAATAGAGATTGAAAGCAATAATCAGTTCTTCTCTGGTCCATTGATTACTTTTCATAAAATCTCGCTCACAAGATTCCAAGAACCGACAGCCTTATGCTCATGGCCTGCAGGCTGACACCAAAAAAATTGGCCATCTCGGCAATGGTTGTTTCAGTAATCCCCCTGATCTTGTTGTCGGCAAAGTATTGCCCAACGCACTTTTCAGGCATCAAAAGTTCTGCGGCAAACTGGTTGGCTTCAATTTCGTGAAGATCTTCACCTGTCGAGGACTTGCTGTTTCTGTAAACCACCGTGAAATCATTATCCACATGCACCTGTTCCTTTTTGTGAAGCAGGTAGTGGCCCAATTCGTGGGCAATTGTGAATCTCTGCCTGTTTGAATGCTGCTCGGAATTTACAAAAATCACGGGTTTTTCCTCCTGCAACACAAGAACACCCGAAACTTCATCATCCAGTTTTTCAAATACGACTTTTAGACCGATTTTTTTTGCCAGACTCTCAGGCTCGGTCTTGCCGTATTCCCCAATATGGGTTTCCCAGATTTTTTTTGCCTCGTTTTTTGCCTGAATTACACTCATGGTTTATGTCCTGTTAAGGCGGTTCAGTATTCTTGAAGCTGAATGTGCCGGAAGTTTTTTGTTTAATTCCTTTTTCAGAGCATCGTCGTTTCGGTCTGCCTTCTGGGGCATTGCAATCTTTGGCAGTAACTTGAACGGATCTGTATGGCAGGCATCTGCTATATTATAAAGGGTGTGCAGAAGAATTTGCTGACGTCCGCTTTCGATATTGGCTACAGCGGCCCTTGTAAGACCAATGTTGCCTGCCAGCATTTTCTGGGTGAGGTTGGCTGATTTTCTGGCTTCCCTGATTTTATCGGCAACAGGTCTGTAGAAATTATTGTCCAATGTCCCCATGATGTTTCTCTTGTAAACCAGCCGCCCACCAGTGTCAATATAAAACACACTGTAATAATGTGTTCTTGACAATCAGAGTGTTTATAATTATCTATTTTTAGGTGTCACTAATAATATCCAAAGATGTTTACGCCAACCAAAAAACCGCTTGAAGAAGCCTTCTCAACCCTGCTTACACGGCTCGAACTGAATTTGGGAACCGGCGGATTACGATTATGATGCTGAATACCTGACCCAGCTGAATCAATCCCCAGACGTTGATGGACGGCTTATTCCTGCCATAAAAATCACAAAAGCCTTTTTGCGGAATCACGGGATTTCGATAAAATCCTTTTTCATCGAGATTGTCTGTGCACAGCATCTTCCGAATGTCCTGCGTTTTGCCAAACTGTTCAATACAGACTTGGGTTATGCCCGCACGTTGTGCAACACCTTCAATTCTGCGGCTCTTATGGATCGATGGGGTGTTTTTTTTGGATTTCCTTTTCCGCAGGGGGAAATATGATTGATGATTTGAGCAAGGCTTGCAGTAAAATAGCCGAAGATTCTCTTTACACGGCGCAGGCCCATTTTTTCTGTGCAAAAAAGTGGCACACGAAGTCGTTTTGGCTTGTGGTCGTGCCCTCATTCATGGCGGGCTTGGCCGGTTTTATAGTGGCAATGGGCGGCCCCTCTTGGATAGCAGCCATTTCTGCCCTTGGTGGCCTGATTACAGCTGTTGCATCATGGGTGGGTGTGGAGCGGGACAGCATTCGTCACGAGTTTGCCGGCAAAATGTTTACCTCACTTCGTCGTGAAGCCGATGTTTTGAATGAAACCTTGAAAAACACAATGCCACCCGAAGAATTTAAAAACCACTTTTTGCAACTACACAAAAAATACCTGCTGCTGTCAGAGACGCTTGAGATAACCGAAGATGACTGCCTTCGCAAGGCGAGAGAAAATGTTCAGCAGGGTATTTTTCTAGGTCCTTTTTGAGCCGCTGCCATGTCCGGTTGGAGGTCTTTCCCATGATGGACCGAAGGCCCCGGAGCCCGATCGATTGAATCAGGGACAGCCCGCCCAAAACCTGAAGGGCCTTTGCCGGCTTCATCCCACCGCTGGTCAGGATCTGGAATAGATCCTCCGGTTTATGTTGCGACAGCGACACGACATTCAGTTCCAGTTCGATCAGCCCCCAAAAATGAAGAAGGACATGTTGAGCGATGTCTTGGCGAAAGGCGTCCCGAAATGTTTACGGGCGGAGGGATTGAATTTGTCGTAGTCCAAAATCCGGAATTGGTCTTCAGACAATGTCAGCACAATCGTATCGATCATAGGCTTTGCTCATTACGTTTTTCCTTCTGTTCACGGTCGATTTGGAGGAGAGTCTCAAAGAAACCGAGCAAATTATGGGTGTATGTATTGGCAGTTCGTAGAAAGAAAATTTAAAATATGTCCACAATTTATTTTATAGCCTCATATCAACAAAAAATAGCTCAACGGCAGATAAATAATTCTGTCTTCCGGGAAATGGGTCAGTTTTCCGTCACCAATCACAATGCCGTAGTCGCATTGAATTCTTTCCATTGTTTTTTGCACTTGAGTCCGATCCTTTTCCCCAACACCGATCTCAATGGCGATTTGTTTTTTGTTGGCGATTTGCAGAATGAAGTCGGCACCGCCTTGCACAGCGTCGTAGGTCAACGCTCCGGCCCCGGGTCCGATAAACTCCCGACTGAAATGCATTGCGGCGGCGTCTTCCAAAAGCTTTCCCATCCGTGTGTGAAACGTGGCCTCTTTTCCGACAATCCCCAAAAGGGCCATCCGGATAGCTGGAGACATGAAAAGATATTTGGAAGGTTTGGTTAGTTTGCTTTTGTGTGAACCGTGCGGAAGCACCCGAATCAACAATTCAGCTTGCTCCAAAACTGAAAGAACCTTCTGCGCCGTTATACTGCTTTCAATGCCTGTAAGTACCGGAAGTTTTGCGACACTCACAACATCACCAGCATCGGCAAGCAGAAAGAGTAGCCGCTTGATGGATTGCAGTGTTTGGGAGTCGAAGGATTTTAGATTTTCAATATCTTTTTGAATGATCTTGTCGAGAAGACTGCTGATGGTTTCGTAAACTTGAGTCGGATTGGAGAATTGAAGGGCAAAAGGCAAAGTGCCGAGCATGAGATATTGGTGAATCTCCAGCTTGTCCACCCGGCTCCAGTATTGAAGCACATCTTTCCACAACTTCGACAGATTTTCATAAGCCTCGTGGCTATCTGATGAGAAATAGACGGCTTGTTTAATCTGTTTTTTGAGTCCCTTGGCGGGGAAAATGCCTTGGCGAAGCATTTGGTATTCAGGAAAGCTCAAGGGATACAATTTTTCCACAACCACCCGACGATAGACATCCGGATTTGTTTGCAGTGATACGGCAGACGATCCCGTGCAAAAAATAAATACCTGCTTGGTCCGGTCATAAAGTGATTTCAGGGCAAGTCCCCACTTCGGGTCGTATTGAACCTCATCAATAAAGAGAAAGATCGGTTTTTTCGCCCGCTCAAAGCTCTCACCTAATATGCTTTCGTAGGCCTCGAGAATTTCCACAAGATTGGAATTGAGAAGTCCGGTTGCTTCGTCGAGGGAAACATACAAGGTGCGCAAGGCATCAAAGCGAGGTTGTAGTTTCAAAAAAAGTTGGGACAAGACGGTTGTCTTGCCAACACCCCGAAGGCCCGGCACGATGATCCAACGTTGCTCCGTTTTACCGGAGAGAAAGTCGTCCAGATGTCTTTCAAGTTTTTTGTAAATGTGCCTTTGAGGATAAACTTTCCCAGCAGGATCAGTAATATGGCCCTTTAGGCGATGAGGTGCCTGTGCGATCTGTCCTTGGACGTAATTGAGAGTAGCCTCTTTCATATATTGTAATATATAATAAACATAACTTTATTCAATACTAAAATATATAATACTATGATTCCTTTTTGATTTCAGCTAATTGCCCTCGTACGCAGCAGCTACAAGGCTTAAATCATACAGGGCTGCTTGCAACTCCAGTTGGTCGAAAATACGTGTTGCTTTTTGACGCACACAAGTCATGAGACTAGGAAGAATTTCATTACTGTAAAACTTATGCCCCATCAAAGGTATGGAAGGGATTTGTTTAGTTTTACCAATGTGTGGGTAATGGGATAAGTGTTACTGAAGGAATTTTTAATGTAACGAATTGTTTGTCTAATTTTAAGCCAGGCTTTTAAATCCTTATCCGAACTCAACACAAAAAATGGATTTTCAAATTGATCAGCTAATACTTCATGAAGTTGATTTAAAAGAAAATCAAAGGTGTTTTTTTCGTTCAAACTTAATTTTTTAAGTCTTCTGGGTAAAAAATCTTTTTCCTCATGACCCTGGCGATAAGCTTGCGAGAGAGCCAAACGCAGAGACCAAAAACGATTAGCAGAAATGTTCAAATCATTTTTTAAAGTTTTTAATTTTTTTAAAACTGATTTGGGTTGAGTCATGGTTTTTTATTTATTTTCTGCAGCACGTTTTTCTTGATATTGCTTTACCATCAAATCTTGTACGTTGCGAGGAACAGGTGCATATTTTAAAAATTCCATCTGAAACTCACCCTTACCTTGTGTGCTACTTCTTAAATCTGTGGAATAACCAAACATTTCGGATAAAGGCACTTCCGCATCTACCTGAACATATTTATTCGAAGTTGAAGTCCCCGCAATAACTCCTCGGCGTTGGTTAATTTGGCCAACAACGGCCCCCTGAAATTCTTCGGGAGCCTGGGTTTGTAGTCTCATGATGGGTTCTAAAACAACGGGCTTACAGGCATTGTAAAATTCGCGTACGGCTGTCATAGCGCAAATTCTAAAAGCAAGATCAGATGAATCTACATCATGATACGCTCCATCATCAACAACGGCCCGTACTCCTACCACAGGAAAGCCAATCAAAAGCCCTTTTTTCAGTTGCTCCTGAAAACCCTTGTCGCAAGAAGGAATAAATTCACGAGGAATTTTTCCACCAACCACTTCATCCACAAATTCATAGGTTTCAACTGCATCTACAGGCAGGGGCTCAAAGTAACCAGCAATTTTAGCATACTGACCAGAACCACCTGTTTGTTTTTTGTGCTGCCACACAAAATCTGTTTTTTGTGTGATGGTTTCACGGAAGGCCACTTGGGGTTTACCGGCAATAACTTCGCAAGCATATTCACGCTTCATGCGTTCGATGTAAATTTCTAGATGAAGTTCTCCCATTCCAGAAATAATGGTTTGGGCCGATTCTTCATCGCGATGCACGCGGAAGGTGGGATCTTCCTTGGAAAAGCGGTTTAAAGCTTTTGAAAAATTAGCCGTGGCACCCTTGTCTTTGGGAGACACAGCCAAAGAAATAACAGCATTAGGAACAAACATGGAAGTCATGGTGTAGCGAATGGTGCCATCGGTGAAGGTATCTCCCGAGGCACATTCTACACCAAACATGGCTACAATATCCCCAGCAGAAGCGCTTTCGATGTCGTTCATTTCATCGGCATGCATACGGACCAAACGAGGAATTTTTACCTTTTTTTCGTTTACAGAATTAATAATCCAATCTCCCTTAGAAACCTTTCCTTGGTAAATTCTCATGTAGGTTAGCTGTCCAAACCGGCCGTCTTCTAGTTTGAAGGCCAAGCCTACAAAGGATTTATTGGGAACTGATTCAAGAACAATTTTTGCCTCGTTGTTTCTTTGATCATGAGCTTCGTTTTGTACTTCACTTGGGTTGGGAAGGTAATTGGCAATATTATCCAATAAAAGCTGCACACCCTTATTTTTGTAAGCCGAGCCCATCATCACAGGAGTAAACTTAAGACTTAAGGTTGCTGTGCGAATGGCTCTTTTAAGAAGCTCTGGTGCAACATCTTTGTCTTCCAAATAGAGATGCATGACTTCTTCATCAAAATCACCGGTTGCTCCAATAAGCTCGTGGCGATATTCTTTAGCTTCTTTAAGTAAATTGGCTGGAATTTCTTCGATTCTTATTTTTTCGCCATTGTCTCCATCAAAATACCAGGCTTTCATTTCAACAAGATCAATCACTCCCTCAAACTTGTCTTCAGCTCCAATGGGAAGGGCAATCAAGTGAGCATTATGGGCTAGCTTGTCCCGGAGTTGTTTCATCACACGAATGGGATCGGCTCCAGCTCGGTCCATTTTGTTAACAAAGGCAATGCGGGGAACATGGTAGCGGGTCATTTGGCGATCAACGGTAATTGATTGGCTTTGCACGCCAGAAACAGCACACAACACAAGAATGGCTCCATCTAACACACGCAGGGCGCGTTCTACTTCGATGGTAAAATCCACGTGGCCCGGGGTATCAATGATGTTAATAACAGAATTTTTCCATTCACAATAAGTAGCAGCCGATTGAATGGTAATGCCTTTTTCGCGCTCCAGGTCCATAAAATCCATGGTGGCACCTACGCCCGATTTTCCACGCACTTCCTCAATTTTATGAATTTTTTTGGTGTAGAAAAGAATACGTTCGGTCAGGGTGGTTTTCCCTGAATCGATGTGAGCTGAAATTCCAATATTTCGAACATTTATAATATCTACCATATTTTCTCCTTAAAACGAAGACTCCTCCCATACTGAACTCATCAAACAATGTAAATAAAAAAGAGGGGGGTGATGTATATAACCTATTGATTTTTAAACGGATGGTTTCAGTAAATGAATGGCTTGATTAATAGCTTGATCAATATGGGTGGCTGTATGTTTATTTCCCCCAATGCGATCTAAAAGGCCATGGCTTTCTAGAACTTCTTTTACATGGGGTTGAAGTGAAACTAAAATAACTTGGCCCTTATTATTTTGAATTTTTTCCACGATCAAATCGAGGGCGTGAAGGGCTGTAGCATCAATAACAGGAACATTTTTAAGAGTTAAAATAAGAATTTCTCCGGATTCGTGTTCGATACTTTCTTCTAAAAAACTAGCCGCCCCAAAAAACATGGGACCATTAATTTCATAAAGAGAAATTTGAGGATAATCTTTGATGAGTTCCTTAAGTCTTAAGGCTGCCTCACTTCCTGTTTTGGTATTGTCTTCCAAAGAAACTACATTAATTTCACTAGCTCGCTTGATAAATAACAAAGCAGCCAAACCAAAGCCAGCACCCACAGCAACAGTTAAATCTAAAAAAACAGTGAGCAAGTAAGTTGTAACTAAAACAGCAATGTCTTCAAAAGGAGAACGAAACAAACGAACCAAGTGATGAAACTCGCTCATTTGATAAGAAACTACCATGAGGATGGCAGCCAGAGATGCCAAGGGAATAAAGCGGGCATAGTTAGCAAAATAAAGCATCATTACAAGGAGAGTAATGGAATGAATAACACCTGAAACACGGGATCTGGCTCCGTTGCGGATATTAACTGCTGTTCTGGCAATGGCTCCTGTTACTGGAATTCCGCCCAATAAAGGAGCTACAATATTGCCAATTCCCTGGGCGATAAGTTCTTTATTGGAATTGTGTTTGGTGCCTGTCATTCCATCGGCCACAACAGATGAAAGAAGAGATTCAATAGCTCCTAGCATAGCAATGGCTAAAGCTGCAGGAAAAAGATGCTGGATGGTGGCAAAAGATAAATGAATGAATTCAAAAGTAGGAAGGGAAGTAGGGACAAAGCCAATTCGTTTTATAGATTCTCCAAAAGGGAGTGAAACTAAAGTGCCAACCAGCATAGCTAACGGAGTAGAAGGTAGTTTTTTATTTATTTTGGGCCAAATCCAAAAAATTGAAAGGGTAGTAAGTCCCACTAAAGCTGTTTTTAAATTAATGCCATGAACAAAACCTTGAGTGAGTGAAAAGATGATGTCCACAAAACCATGGGGTTTATGTGAAAATTGAAGGCCAAAAAAATCCTGAATTTGTCCAAAGAAAATAATGGTTCCAATACCAGCTGTAAAACCAACGGTAACAGGATAGGGAATAAATTTAATGGTAGCTCCAATCCGAAAAACACCTAAAAGCACCAACATAATACCAGCCATAAAGCCTGCTGTTAAAAGCCCAGAAATTCCATATTGGTTTACAATTCCCAAAAGAAGAACAACAAAGGCTCCTGTTGGGCCTGTAATTTGGTAACGAGAACCCGAAAGAAAGGCTACAAGCCCACCTGCAAAGATAGAACTGTACAAACCTTGCTCGGGCTTAGCACCCGATGCCATGGCAAAGGCAATGGCTAAGGGTAGAGCCACAAGGCCTACAACCACTCCAGAAACTAAATCATGACGAAAATTTCCCTTTAAATAGGGAGTAAGGCGGGAGAAAAACTTTGAATGAAAAGATCTCACAAAAGCAATTTCAAATTAGCAAAAAAATCATGAATTGAAAAGTTTTTAAATAAACGGTAGTTTATTTTTTTTAAAGAAGGGGCTTTTATGAAAAAAATAATTTTTTTGAGTTTGTTTCTTTTTTCTTTTTTGCAAATAGGAAATGCTGTCACTGACATCGAATTTATTCTTGATGTGTCGGGATCTATGAAGCAAATTTCTGGTGGCGAAGCCCAAATTGATACAGCTAGAAAAGCTCTGCTGAGCTCCCTTACTTCCATTACAGATCCTACAACGCATGTGGCTCTTAGAGTTTATGCTCATCGAGTAGAACAAACTAATAAAGCTGGAAGTTGCCAAGACACCGAACTTTTAATTCCCTTTGGCCCTGTAGATAGAGTAAACCTTGAAGCCAAGCTTAATACTTTGGTGCCCAAGGGTTATACGCCCATTGCTTATTCGTTAGAGCAATCTAAAAACGATTTTTCATTAACTCGTGAGGCCAATAAAACCATTATTCTTTTAAGTGATGGCGAAGAAACCTGCGGAGGTGATGCCGTAGGAGTGTTAAAGAAACTCAAAGAACAAGGTTTTGAAGTGGTGGTGCACACCATTGGTTTTAATGTGGATGCTCAAACAAGAAGCCAGTTGGAAGCTATTTCATCAGCTACGGGTGGAAAATATTTTGATGCACGTGATGCTCAGTCTTTAACGGGAGCTTTAAAAGACGCTACGGCTCAAGCTGTTGTTATTCAGAAAGACAAGCAAATTTATGGAGCCCCTCTTCGTGGCGGAAATTCTTACGAAACAGCCGTGGCCATTACGCCCAATCAGGAATTTCGTTTGGATCATCATCAAAGACAAAATGAGTTTGATTATTTTTATGTAGATTTAAAGGCAGGCCAAGAAATTACAGCCTCGGTGTCAACTCTTGAAAGAGGAGTGAATTTACAAAACGGGCAGGCGCGTGCTAATTCTCAGCCTTATGCGGGTATTCAAATGCATGGCGATCAACGCAATTTGATAAGAAAAGAAGAAATTATTGGGGATACACACAAAACTAAAACAATTGTGTATGCAACACCCAGAGATAGCCGCATGTATGTTCTCATTGGTTCTACCTACGATAACATGAATGCTGATGAAACCAACTTTAAGGTGAGTGTAGGAAGTAAGGGAGATTTGGGAAAAGAAGGAGAGGCAGGAGATACCATTCAAACAGCCATGCCCATTACTTTGGGGCGCTATCCCACCAATTACTTGGGTGGACCAGATCTGCGGGATACCTATAGTTTTCAAGCTAAAAAAGGAGAGGCTTACTGGGTTGGGTTTATTCCAGATCAAGGTATTAGTGAATTTTTTGGGATTCAAATTTACAATGATTATCGCCAAAAAGTTTTAGAGGTTTCGGTTCCACCAGGAGAGGGCTTAAAAACCCAGCCTGTTCCCATGCCCGAAGATGGAACTTACTATTTGGAAATTGCTCCTCGTTACACCATGGAAAAAACAGGAGGATATCTTCTGGAATTTCAAAAAGCAGGAGAGCCTTCGGGCGCGGTTACGCCTTCGGTGGGCGCGGTTCGCTCCGCCCCTACAGGATTACCTGTGCCAACCCCTGCAACAACACCATCGACCCAACCTAGTGAGCCGGCTCCAAAAGAGGAGAGTAAATCCTTTTGGAAAAGATGGTTTGGAAAATAAGGAAAAATCTGGGTATTTTTTTACTTGTTTTTTCTGTCCTTAAGAGAGATAATAAAAAGTTCAATTTTGAAAAGGGGTAAAGGGGGATCAAATGGGTAGCAAAAGATTTTCCCAAAACGGGAATTTTTTGAGTTTTGTTTTTTTAGCCTTTGTTCTGAGTATTTTATCAGCTTGTGGTGGTGGTAGTGGAGATAGCAGTTCTAGTTCTAGTTCTTGTGCTGAAGGATCTAATGATTTTTATGTTGTTGAGAATGGATCTTGCACTTCAGGAGAAGGGAAGTTGTCCCGTATTAACCCGGATGATTTGTGTAAGGAAGAAATTCTCACCGATTTAAATTGCCCTGTTGATTTTGTTCTTTCCACAGTTGATTCAGGCATTGGGTATCTTTCCTCTCAAACAGATGGTATTTTCCAAGTTGATCTTAACGCTGGAACGGCTACCGAAATTGTTACAACTACCACCATTGTTGCCCCAGCTGGTCTTTTTCTTCTAGAGAGTATTACAGAGGCTGAGCGTGAAGGCCCCTGTGGGGGAAACACCCTCGTGGATGCCATCCTCATGATTGCTGATGAAGGAACTGAACTTGATGGCGGCATGATTTGGCGTTGGTGTCTTATTACGGATGATCCAGATACCTTGGCTTCTGGATTAAACCCCAGTCCCGTTTCAGAAATTAGCCCAGCACAAATTGAACATCCTCGTGGAGTTGTTATTATTGATAGAACACAAGTCTACGCAACTGGCCATAACCCTGATGTTGAAGATACAACCCTATCAGCACTTTTAGCTACATGGGTACTGGATTCTGGGGAAGTTATTGTTCCAACCTTTTTAACAGATGCAGGTGATTTTTCAGGAACTATTCAAGATCTTATTGCGGATGCAGATGGAACTCTTTTGATTGCTGATCCAGGACAAGATGCCGTTCTCCGTTATGATGTTGATGCAGATACTTTAACAACTATTTCCGATTTTACAGGAGGCCCTCACGATATTTTACAAGTTTCAACAGATCTTTACTTGGTTTCTCAGTTTGACGATAATGTGGTTTCAAGTACTACGATGGTGGATGGAGCAGCTATCACTACTGCAACAACGGGAATTACACTTTCTTCTCCAGAAGGAATTGCTCAATAGTTACATTCCAAATAATTGGGGACATTTTTTAGTATAATTTTCATTTTTAAGATTTTTGATAATTTTTTTGAGCAATAAATGTTTACCCGTATTGGGAAGTTTTTTGTTGAAAGTACTTATTTCTTTTTTCCAATTTTTTAAAAAGGAAGGATTTTTTTCAAACAGTTGAATAAGCTGATTTAGCATTTATTACTCCTTTTTTTCAAGAAATTATTGTCCGCTTACTATTCGATCAAAGCACAACAACCATCGTCGGCACATTCCACATTGTCGGTTTCAAATTCATCCGTGGTATCATCGTCGGCAAAGAGTTGACATTGAAAATCGGTGGTGCAGGAAATAGTTGTATCATCACAATCACTTTCTTCCGCAACGAGAGCGCAACAACCCGAAGCACATTCAGTGTTCCCCGTGGTGAATTCATCATCAGGGTCATCATCTGCGAAAAGTTGGCATTGAAAATCGTTGGAACATTCTAGGGTGCTACAAGCAGCATCATCGTTATCAGAGCAGGCACTATCGACTTCTGAATCTGTGAGGGCAGACAAGTCGGCATTATCAAAGGTGCCATCTTGCCAAACTTCCCCATCGTGCAAAATACTTAAAGTCAGATCACTTGTACCATCGGAATTATTGGTTACAACGCCTGTAATGCGGTAAACCCCGCTGGAAAAAGTAGCTGAAAAATCAAATGCAATTAAATCATCTAAAGTGTCAAAGCTAATAGAGCCCGTAGTTGAAAAAGTTTCATCATCAATGATTAAATCTTGATCCCACTCATGGGTAACTAGACTCCCTGATTCTGTTACAGTATAAGTTCCCCGACCTAAATAAGTGACTGCAGAGTTGGAGGTAACTATACAGTCATTAAGAGCAATACTAGAACCCGATTCAGTCATCGTTCCACCTCCAGGGCATGTAATAGGCAAGGAGAGGGTTTTATCTGAGTCCATGAAGTCGTTTACAGCTTCCCAAGCTGCACCAGACCATTTAATAAAGAGAGCTAGATCAGCGTCAGAGGGTTCTGAGGAGGTCGTAGTACTACTTCCTGATGAGCCCCCACATTGAAGAGTAGAACAAACTAAAAAAACAATGAAAATGATTTTTGAAAATAAAGACACTTTGTACCTCCTTTGAGGATAGTTACGCTCCAAATAATTTGGGTTGTTGAACCCCATGATAATTTTCACCAGTCAAATTATTAAAAGTTGTTCCTAAGAGTGAAGCCGATAGGATTTTTTCTTTTAAAAAAACTTCCATTTCCTGAGTTAAAGTTAAAGAGTTCAAAATCTCAAGTGATTGCTGGCAAAGATTTTCAACCACAAGAGTTGTATAAGCCAGAGCTCCTGCATCTGTTAGAATATTTTTTAAGCACGTTTTTTCTTGAGAACCCCAATGTGGTGTTTGAAGTAATTCGATTAATTTTTTTCGATCATCACCTTGAAATTTTTCTAAGCAAAAGGCAATGGGAAGAGATCTTGTTCCTTGTTTTAAATCTGAGCTTGTCTTTGACCAAATTAATTCATGAAAATCCGAGACAATTTGAATGGCAGTGCCTAAAGTGCGTCCAAAATTTTCGTAAGATTTTTGTTGAGATAGGGAGAGTTTAGCTAATTGAGCTGCGAGTGAGCAAGAAAGAGCTAGTTCTTCACCAGATTTACACTCAATGGATTTTTTGATGATTTCCACAGAAACAGAATTTTTGTGTGAGAGGGCGAGGTCTTGTTGTTGCCCTGCACTCATCACTAAAAGTGAATGAGCCAGTGTTTTTTGCATTTTAAACTTTGTATCCGTATCGGTTTCTAGATCAGCAAGAGCCAATATAGGAAAAACAGTTAAAAGAGTAGCTGAAATAAGAGTAACTTCAGAAGGAGAAATGTTGTATGAAGAAAGCTCTAACTCTGCGTCTTGGAGATCATCTAAAAGGTCAGCTCCTAGATAAATAAAACTACTTGTCATTGTTAAGAGACGAATGTCTTGAGGAGCAAGATTTAAACTTGAGGAGAGGAGATCGGGCAACTCCAGACAGGGGATCCAATAACCTTGTTCAACCATGGCCTCGGTTTTTTTAAAGCGTTCCATCAAAAAGAAATGCCATGAAGAATGAATTTTTTTTTGTTCAAGAAAGGCTTGGATATTTTCTAGGACTTTTATCACTTATCCCCCTAAAATTTATAGGAGGTTTATAGTTTAAAGAAAAATAAGGCGTAATTCAAGTTATATTGCTAAAATTACTCATTTCTTGACTCATCACCCTCAAATATGAAAATTGAAGATATGCATCAAGTTGTGAAATGTACAGTTTTGGGTTCGGGTACTTCATCGGGAGTCCCGTTTATAGGATGCACGTGTTTAGTGTGCACATCCACTAATCCAAAAAATAATCGATTACGATCTTCGTGTTTGTTTCAAGTGGATGGAAAAAATATTGTGGTTGATACCAGCCCCGATTTGCGTCAGCAAGCTTTGCGAACTCCTTTCAAAATTATTGATGCAGTGCTTTATACCCATGTGCATGCCGATCATGTGCACGGCATTGACGAGCTTCGCATTTTTAATGTACATAAAAAGGGAGCTATTCCTGTTTATGGCACCAAAGAAACAATTGATCATTTAATCGCAAAATTTCCCTATGTTTTTTTACCTCACCAAGACTCCACTTATTTTATTCCCCATGTTGAAACCCATGTGGTAACGGGTTTATTTGATTGTGAAGGGGTGAAAGTTCAAATGATTCCCTGTCATCATGGAAAAAACTATATAACCATGAATTATCGTATTGGAAACATCGCCTGGCTCACCGATACCAATGGAATCCCAGAGGAGTCCAAAAAATTATTAAAAGGTTTGAAATATCTTTTTTTGGATGGGTTGCGCATCACACCACACAACACGCATTTTAATTTGCAAGAAGCCATCAAAGTTGCGCAAGAAATTGGTGCAGAAAAAACATACCTCATTCATTTAACGCACGATTACGATCACGACGAATTCAACAAAACCCTTCCCGCAGGAATTGAACTGGCCTACGATGGATTAACGGTTGAGGCTTAAATGAAAATCGCACTTTTAAAAGAATCCCATGCCCATGAAGGAAGGGTAGCTCTAACTCCAGCTCAGATAAAAATTCTGACACGAGAGGGGCATTTGGTTTTAGTGATGAAGGGGGCAGGTCTTGGTTCTGGTTTTTTTGATAGTGACTATACAAAATCTGGAGCTAAAATTTATTCATCTTTTTCACAAATAATTTCCCAAGCAGATTTAATTATAAAAGTGAAAGAACCGCTTCTTTCTGAAATAAAATTTATGAAACCGGGGCAGATGGTTTTTAGTTTTCTTCACTTGGCAGCTCTGCCACAGATTAGGAGAGCACTTATCAGAAAAAAAATTATAGCTCTGGGTTACGAAATGGTTCAACTGTCTGATGGAAGCCTGCCTCTTTTAGCTCCTATGAGTGAAATTGCTGGCAAAATGGCCACACAATTAGGGGCTCATTTTTTAAGATCAGATCAAGGTGGTAGAGGAATTCTTTTAGGAGGAACAAAAAAAGTAAATCCTGCTACTGTTGTGGTTTTAGGAGGGGGAGTAGTGGGAGAGGGAGCTATTCGAGTGGCTTGTGGCATAGGAGCATCGGTGTATGTGCTCGATAAAAATAAAAAACGTCTTACAATTTTGAAAAATAAATATAAGGGGCTTCATGTGTTTTTATCTACCCCTGAAACCATTGCAAGGCTTGTTCAAGAAGCTGATTTACTTATTGGTGCTGTTCTTATTCCTGGAAAAAAAGCACCCATCTTAGTTTCTAAGAATCTTGTTAAAAAAATGAAAAAGGGTTCTGTAATTATTGATGTGGCAGTTGATCAAGGAGGATGTGTTGAAACTACTCAAAAAACAACTCATGCTAAGCCCATTGTAGTAAAACATGGCGTTGCCCACTATGGGGTTCCTAATATTCCAGGTTTGGTGCCTAGTACTGCTACACTGGCCTTAACAAAAGAAACCTTCCCCTACATTCAAATTTTAGCCAAGTGGGGTTTGGCAGCTCTCCAAAAATTTCCTCAACTTCAAAAAGCTGTTTGCTGATTTTAATTTTCAAAAATTTTATTTCTTAGAAAATTTAAAATGACACCAAAGCTTAAACCAAAGCCAATGTGTAAAAAGATGGCAAGGATGGGAGAGAGAACTTCTCTCAATGGAAGATTAAAGGATGGCATAAAAAGCATGCAACCAAAAATCCAAATGATCATGCTGGTAACCACGCCTAAAATAAGCAGAGACTGGGGTTTACTTTTTTCGCAAACGAGTTGAGCAAACACAGCACCATACAAGGCCGATAAACTTAAATGGAGTACAAGCCCTGCAAAACCAGAAGCTCCCATGGGCCCAAAGCGGGTTCCTTCACTTCCAAAAAAAACAACCCCAATGTATTTAAGGCCAGCAGTTGACTCACCTAAATACGATGCAGCTATCGGCATTGTGATAATTGCAATCAAAAGACCCGCTAGAACGCCGGATAAAATGCCGCAAATAATCCAGCGAAGATTGAAACGGGTCCAAATGTGAGTGATGGTAGGTACTTGTTGTGTGTTGGTATCCATAAGTAAAAGGCCTTTTGTCTTATTTTTTCAAGTTTGACAAGTGTTTTTCAAAGTAGCTGAGGTATAGTAGGTTTAAGAAATGGTCTCATTGACAATTCGTCGTAACTCGCCAATCAGGTAGATGGGCAACGAAATTAAAGTCATCGCATCGTGTTTGTAAATGGATGGTTCATCGCCGTTGAAGCGAACAGCCCTCAGTGATGGGTGTTCTTTCATGAAAACATGAAGTGATTTGAGTTGCCCTGTTTTTCCGGATTTTACCTCAACAGGAATGATTTGCTGATTTTCTGAAAACACATAGTCTATTTCGGCCGCCGCATTTCGTTTTTCCCGCAACCAATAGAAAACCTCCGGTTCTTGATACGGCTGATGATCGTAAAGCAGGTGTTGCCCTATAAATTGTTCTGTGATGGCGCCCTGGTTGATCAAATTAACGTCTTCACTCTTTTTAATATCAATATAGCCAAGCCCGCTGCTTTGACAAAGAAGACCCACATCCAAAAACAGAATTTTAAAAATGCGCTCGTTGATTTGAGCTCGTAAAGGAACGCCCTGGCACGACGAGTGATGCACACGATGGCAAACCAGCGCCATACACAGTAGATCAATGGCCTCTGAGAGAGGGCGGGATTGATCCTGCGGATCAAGGTTCACGTATTTAATTTTTTGGCCTACCATTAACGGCAATTTTGAAAAAATATTGCGTAATCGGTTCTGATTAACCCTTTTGTGATATTTGTGAAAGTCGTCCTGATAGGTTGATAGGATATTCTGCTGGATTTTAAAACATGCCTCAAAATCTGTCGTTTCTGTATAGGTTTTTATCACTTCTGGCATACCTCCCAAAACAAAATACAGGCGTGCCAGATCCATCAATCGTTGGTGAAAGGGTAGTGGAATTTTTTTGTGGATTGAAAATCCCAGCATAAAATCGTGCAGCGGTTTTTCGTCAATTGCCAATAAAAATTCCGGAAATGTCATTTGTGCCAGATGCAAATATTCGATCCGGCCAATAGGCATCGAAAATTCGTGGGTCGCAAGTACAAACTCCAGAAGTGAGCCGGCCGCAATGACATGTAATTCAGGAAAATCTTCGTAAAAATAACGGAGCATTGGAATTAATTTGGGCGCGTTTTGAATTTCGTCAAAAAAAAGCAGCGTTTGGCCGGCGATAATTTTTGTTCTGAAATGGATTTCTAGAAGAGGAATCAAATCTTTGGGCGAGGTTGATTCAAAAAGAGGAATTAGGTCTTTTATTGTTGGGTGATCAAAATTGACTTCAATGAATTGTGAAAATTCCTTTTTGGCAAAGTCACGAACAAGATAAGTTTTGCCCACTTGCCTGGCCCCACGCAGAATCAGGGGTCTTCTTTGGGGAGAAGACTTCCATTTTATTAAGTATTTTAAATGATTACGATAAAACATCATCATCAGTTTATATAAAAAAATATTAAAATACAACTATAAATTAGTATAAAAATATTAAAATACAATGTAACTGTTTTTCAAAAAAGTGGGGGCATGATTTCAAAATTGATTTCTATGAAGTATGAGCATGGTGGGGCCCGCCTGAGGCGGGCCCAACGTGTAAGGGTGAGGGGATATTGACAGAAATCACCTTAAGAGATAGGGGGAAATGATGGGTTTGTGGAATTTGGATGTTGAGCACATTTATCATCATGGGGTAAGGGCTGATGTCGCATTGGCTGTTTTAACCTGCGATGAAAAGACTTATTTTAGAGAAGTTATGCCATTAGCGCGTGCTCTGCGATCAAAGGCTTTTGGCAATAAAATCAGTTTTTGTTCCATTACCAATGCTAAAAGTGGGGCCTGTATCGAAGATTGTAAATTTTGTGCCCAATCCTCTCATTACAAGGAAGGCCAGTCTCCTGTGTATGGTCTTAAATCTGCTGATCAAATTGTTGCAGATGCTAAACAAGCCTGGGATTTTGGCGCTACCGAATTTTCCATTGTAACGAGTGGACGAGGAATAACCAAAGAACGTGAAATGGATACCTTGGTTAATGCCATCGATCGTATTCATCAAGAAACAAATTTGGAATCGTGTGCTTCCCTGGGTCTCATGAAAAAAGAAGATTTAAAACGTCTTCGGGATGTGGGGATGATTAATTATCATCACAATATTGAAACTTCTCGCTCCTACTTTCCTAATATTGTCACTACACATCAGTTTGATGATGAAATAGAAAGTTTAAAACATGCCAAAGAATTAGGATTTCAAATTTGTTCGGGTGGAATTTTAGGAATGGGTGAAAATTTGGATCAACGTGTTGAGTTTGCTTTTAACTTAAAAGAAATAGATCCCGATTCTATTCCGCTTAATTTTTTAAACCCAAGACCAGGAACCCCCTTAGCTCATTTGCATGATTTAACCCCACTCGATTGTTTAAAAGGTATTTCCATGATTAGGCTGGTTCTTCCAAAAAAAGAGCTTTTTGTTTGTGGTGGACGTGAGGTTAATTTGGGAGAATGGCAGGATAAAATTTTTGATGCGGGTGCTTCGGGTACCATGTTAGGTAATTATCTTACAACAAGGGGACAAGCCCCGGAAGATGATGTAAACATGATTAAACGTTTGGGCCTAGAGGCTGTGGCCCCCCATCGTAAAAACTATGACCCATCCATTTGATGACAAAAATCTCATCAATCCATCGGTGCTTCACTGGAAGAAAAATCTGAGTGAAAAAATGCCTTCTGATTGGGAAAAAGAAATTAACGAATACGAAACCGAGCTGTATCTTAAGAAACAAGGAAAAATTGAAGACAAGGTTTTTGCAGAATCGCGGCTGCGAAGAGGTTCCTATGGCCAACGCTACGATCATGGCCAAAGACACGATGGAAAAGAAACTAAAAAAATTAATTTTCCAAATGAACTCACTAAAGGTCCCATGACACTCTGGGATGCCCCTGGCATGGAACGTATTAAAATTCCCTATGGGGGGCTAAATGTCAAACAGTTAGAAGTTTTAGCTGATTTAGGCGAAGAATATTCTGATGGCATTTTACATGTAACCACTCGCCAAGATATTCAGCTTCATTATGTTCATATCGAGGACACTCCCAGTTTGTTTCGCCGTTTGGCAGCTGTTGGTATTACAACACGCGAGGCTTGTGGTAATTCGGTGCGTAATGTAACGGGATGTCCTTACGCGGGAGTATGTCCTGATGAATCCTTTGATACAACTGGATATGCCGATGCTACTTTTCGTTTTCTTTTAGGTCATCCCGATGTTCA
This sequence comes from Deltaproteobacteria bacterium RIFCSPHIGHO2_02_FULL_40_28, assembly GCA_001798135.1. Lineage (GTDB taxonomy): Bacteria > UBA10199 > UBA10199 > UBA10199 > 2-12-FULL-40-28 > 2-12-FULL-40-28. The sequence goes on from MGRJ01000027.1 coordinate 117,593, forward strand.
GGATTTTGGAAGAAAATTCAAAATTTCTTTTTCAGGTTGTAAAAATCATCCTTGCGCTCTTGCTAGCATGCACGATTTAGGTTTAATTGCTGTGACAAAAACAGAAAATGGAAAAGAAAAGCGTGGTTTCGAATATTATGTAGGTGGAGGCCTGGGAGCCGTACCCCAGCTGGCTAAGCTTTTTGACGATTTTGTACCCGAAGAAGAACTTTTGCCTTTAACTCAAGCTGTAGCCCGCATTTTTGCGCGGTATGGGGAAAAGAAAAATCGTAATCGATCCCGTATTAAATTTTTAGTTTCCGATTGGGGTATCGATAAATTTCGTGAAGCTGTTTTAGAAGAGCGAAAAAAAATAAAACCCGATCCTCGTTGGAATTCTTTTTTAGAAAAAATAAATCAGTTTGATGAAACAGCTTTGCGTCCTCCTGGTGAAATAAAACAAATTGGTACCCCTGATTATTTAAAATGGTTACAACACAATATTCGTCCTCAACGCCAAAAAGGTTATAGTGTTGTAACTCTTGTGCTTCCTTTAGGAGATTTAACCTCTAACCAAGCGCGTGATTTAGCAGGTATTACCAGAAAATTTATTAAAGATACCATTCGTTTAACCGTAGAACAAAACTTGGTGTTTCGTTGGGTTTCTAACAATGATTTACCACAATTGTATGAAGAGCTTAAAAAAATTAATTTAGCTGAACCTACAGCAGGAAGTATTGTGGATATTACTTCTTGCCCAGGAACCGATACGTGTAAGTTGGGTATATCTTCTTCACGTGGATTGTCGGGAGAACTTCGTAAACAATTAGCAGAAAAAAATTATCAGAACGATGAAGTAATTGGCAATTTACGTATTAAAGTTTCTGGTTGTTTTAATTCCTGTGGCCAACATCACATTGCTGATATGGGTTTTTATGGAATTTCTCGTAAAGTAGGAAGCTATATTGTGCCTCATTTTCAACTGATTTTAGGTGGACAGATGCAAGAAAATGCAGGGGCTTATGGGCTTCCCATTGTTGCTATTCCTTCTAAAGCCGTTCCTAAAGCTATAGAGCGTTTAACAGGTATGTATGTGAGCGAACGGCAAGGAAAAGAAAATTTTCAGGCATTTATCAAACGTTTAGGTAAGGTTGAAATTAAAAAGCGTTTAGAAGATTTAACACAAGTTCCAACCCATGATGAAGATCCTTCTTACTATGTGGATTGGTCGGATGTACGTGAATACACCACAAGTGATATTGGCAAGGGAGAATGTGCTGGTGAAATGGTATCTCTTGTTGATTTTGGTTTAAAGGCAGCAGATCGCATTGTGTTTGAAGCTCAAATTGATTTGGATGTTGGTAAATTTGAAGATGCAGGCACTAAAGCCTTACAAGCCATGCTTACAGCAGCCCAGGGGCTTATTAAAGATAAAAATCCTGATATTTCAGATAAACCAGATGAAATTTTGGCAGAATTTAAAACGCGTTTTTGTGACACGGAAATTTTTTACGATCCTTTTGCGCGCGATAAATTTGCACGGTATCTTTTTAGTTTTGCAGAAAAAGGAATTGTGGGCTTAAGGCCAGAACAAGTGCGCCAAAGAGTAGAGGAAGCAACATTGTTTATCGAAGCAGCATATAGCTGTAATGTGCGCATGAGCATGCAAAAGGCTGTTTGATAGGCTTCTTTTGTCATTCCCGCGAAGGCGGGAATCCATCTGTCTGTCATTCCCAGTGCTCAGTTTGTCATCCCGCACTTGATGCGGGATCCAGGATTTATTCATTAAGATGGATCCCTGCCTTCGCAGGGATGACAAAGGATGCAGGGATGACAAGGTGAAGCGGGATTTCCCAAAAGGGATTTTTTGAGAGATTCTAAAGATATGATTGAATTTCAAAAGATAAACTGGAAACTGCATTTTAAAAATCCGGAGGCCGCACAGGCCGATGATTTTTTTAAGGTGTTTAATACCTGGATTCCCGATAGCCCCGAGATTTTTATCGATGTGGCAGATTACCAGCATGTGCGTGATGGAACGATAACCATCCTGGTGGGGCATTATGTGGATTATGCCCTTGATGAGATGGATCGAAAACTTGGTTTTCTTTACTCCCACAAGCGTTTAATGGATGGAAGTAACCAAGATAAATTACAAAACACATTTCGTGATTTTTTAAATCATGCTCAAAAATTGTTGGATGATTCTTTTTTTAAAGGGAAATTAAATTTTGATACTGCGGAGCTTCTGTTTTTTATTAACGATAGAGCTCTGGCTCCCAATACGCCGCAAACTTTGGAGGCAGCAAAACCCGATCTGATTCAATTTGCAGATAAAATTTTTGGAAAAGGAAATTATACAATCAAGCCTCAAGCTAACTCCACAAAGCGATTTGGGGTTTTATTTCAAAATTCAAAACCTATTTCAATTTCAGAGTTAATCAAAAAAATTTAAAACACCCAGCCACCATAAACATGGGTATCAAAGCTATCCCTGCAAAAGCTCCTTGGCCAAAAATAAAAGTAATGTAAAGCTGTGAAAATGAAGGGTTTAGAGAAATTAGTTTTTAGCTTATTTGATCAAAAAGAAGAAAGGGAGGGTTTTATGAAAGTTCTTGCCCACCCATTACCATCTTCTTTAGCCCTTCTTTGGTTAAAACAAAAACCATCTCCTCTTCCATTTCCCATGGAACCCTTTCTTTTTCCAGAAATTGATTTTGTTAGTTTGGTTTCTTCTGATGTAAAACCCGGTAAAAACCCCCTACATGATCAAGGGACTTATTATTGCCTTGATGCTTCTTCAGTTTTTGCAGCCTCCGTTTTAACAGCAATTTCTAGGCAAGTAAAAATTATCATTGATGGATGTGCATCTCCTGGGGGAAAAGCACTTTTTGCTTGGAAATATTTTAAGCCGCAATTTTTACTCGCCAATGAAGTTGTAAAATCCCGTTTAATGGCCCTCATGTCTAACTTGAAGAGATGTAGTGTAAATCCTTCTGCTGTTTCTAGTTTTGACCCCAAAGTTTTAGCAAATCATTTTGAAAGCTTAGCTGATGTTGTGATTGCCGATGTGCCTTGCTCGGGTCAATCCCTTTTAGTGAAAGGAACAAGAGTTCCTGGATGTTTTAATCCCTTGGTGGTGAAGAAAAATTTTTTACGGCAAAGGCGTGTTATTTCTGAACTAGCTAGGTTGGTAGTTGCCGGAGGGTATTTAGCTTACATGACCTGTACTTTTTCTCGTGAGGAAAATGAAGGAATCATTGAATGGTTTTTAAAACATAATCCTACTTTTCATCCTGTGGAAGTTTCTCTGCTCAAAAATTATCAATCTCACTTAACTTCTCTTCCTTGCTATCGTCTTTGGCCTCATCGTAATAGCGGTGCTGGGGCTTTTACTTGTTTATTGCAGAAAGAAGGGGGGGTTATTGAAGATATTGATTCACGTCTTGCAGTTTTTAAAGATTTAAAATACCCGTGGAGTTCTTATGGCGCATAATTTGTGAACCTATTTTTTGAAAATAAGGAAAGAGAAAAAGATCAAACCTTGGGTGAGAATAATGGTGGCTCCACTTGGAATATCCCAAATAAAAGAAGTAAAAAGTCCAATGATGGTACTTAATAGGCCAATAATTACAGAAACAAGTGTCATGCTCATGAGGCGATTGGTAACTAAGCGTGCAGAAGCAGCAGGAATAACTAAGTAAGAAGCAATCAACACAGTTCCCAAAATTTTTACTCCAATTACAATCGATATCGAAATCAAAAACATCAGAAGGTAGTCATCTTTTTTAACTGGAATATGATCAGCCATTGCTAGTTCGTGATCAAAGGTGGTATAGGCAAAACGGCCCCACAGAGGTAAAAAAGCTAAAAGAATAATAACCACTAATCCCGAAAGAATGAGATCTGTATTTTTAATGGTGAGAATGGAACCAAAGAGGTAGCCATAAATATCTGCCACATATGATTTTTTAAGAGATAAAAAAACAACTCCCAAAGCTACTGCAATGGCAAATAACACTCCAATGGTGGCATCGTTGCCCAATTTACTTTTGTTGTGAACCCAAGACATAGAAAGGGCTACTATGAGGGTAAAGGGAATGGCAATCCAAAGGGGTTCAAAATTAAGTAATAGCCCTAAGGCTACTCCCCCAAAGGCTGCATGGGCAAGCCCGCTACCTAAAAAACTCAAACCTCGTTGGACGACAAAAACACCCAAAATACTGGTAGTAAAAGAAACAGCTAATCCTCCTAAGAGGGCTTTTTGAATAAATGTATAACTTAAATATTCCATACTAGTGATGCACGTGGGTATCGTGTCCAAAGGCACGATACAAATTTTCTTTTGTTAAAACTTTTTTTGCTGGTCCAAAACAAATTTGTTTTTGATTGAGAAGTAAAACAGAATGAGCATGATGGCTGGCTACTTCTAAATCGTGAGTTGACATGATAATAACGGCTTTAATTTTTTTTCGATAATCCTCTAAGAGAGAATACATGTCTGATTCACCAACTGTATCAATGCCTGTGGCTGGTTCATCTAAGAGAACCAAGCGAGGATTACGAATAAGGGCACGGGCTAAATAAATCCTTTGGAGTTCCCCTCCCGAGAGGGAGGTTAGTGGTCTGTCAATCAAATGAGCGGCTCCTACTTGTTCTAAATTTTGAAACACTAATTTTTTTTCATCTTTTGAAATCCGAAAAGGCCACACTCCTTTTAAACCATTTAAAACTAATTCAGAAGCTAAAGCTGGAAAATGGCGGCTTAGGGTTTTAGTTTGGGGCACATAGCCAATAGGAGAAATATTTTGAGAGAGGGGTTCTCCCCATAAAGTCATACTTCCTTGGGAAGGTTTAATTAAACCTAAAAGTGTTTTTATCAAAACTGTTTTTCCTGCGCCATTGGGACCAATAATGGCAACAAATTGATTTTCAAAGGCTTCAAAGAAAACATTTTCTAAAACAGGATGTGCTTCTAGTTGAATGGATAAATTTTGAATTTGAAGAATGGGTTTCATTGAAGGACTTTTGTTATTTGCTCCGTATTGTGGGTTAAAAGTTGTTCGTAAGTAAATAATTCATTGGTGCCACCAATGGGATCTGTGACAATAATAGGAATTTGAGTGGCCTCAGAAAGAGCCATAAGGGTAGAACGTGGAAATTGAATCTCCGCTAAAAGACCTCCACTTTTTTCTTTTTTTAATTGATCAATCAAAACTTTAAAGTCATGAGCTGTAGGTTCTTTGCCTGGAGAATGATAAAAGCTTCCCATTATTTTTATCCCATATCTTTTGGCATAATAGTTTAAAAAAGAATGAGTTGTAAAAACAGGAAGACGATTAGTTTGAGAAATTTTTTGAGAGATGGTGGTATCTAAATTACCCAGTACTCTCATGAAGTGATCTGCATTGATTTGAAAACCCTGACAACCTTCGGGATCAACCTGACAAAGGTGATTTGTAATTTTAGGAATGAGAGAGGATACTAAAAGAGGATCTAACCAAAAGTGAGGATCCACTTCCCTTATTTGAGGATTTTCTTCGTCTTCAATCATTATTTTTTCATTTTCAGGTATTAAGTCGATGAGTCTCAATTTATTTTTTATTTCGGAATTAATGGCCCAACCATCCATATGATTGGAAATGTAAATGACTGAAAGAGAGTTTTGGATAAGAGCTACTTGGGATGGTTTAAGTTCAAAACCATGAGGAGTGGCTCCTGGTGGTAGGAGAGTGATAAGGGTATGTCTTGTGCCTACAATTTCAGAAAGAATAGCTCTTAAAGGGTTAATAGTAACAATGAGGGGTTTGATGGATGAAGTGGTTTTATAACAAGAAATGGTAAAGAAAAATAAGAACAAAATCCATTGATATCTCATAGGAGAACCATAGATAACTTGACAAAAAAATCCTATTGGAAAATGAAGGATAAATGCAACAAGCTGTAACACATGGAATTCGTGTAAGTGTAGAAACCCAATATGTGGAAGATGAATCTAATTCAGATGAGAGTTACTATGTTTTTTCATATACCATCACCATTACCAACGAAAGTGATGGGATAGCCCAACTGATGAGCCGCCACTGGGTTATTACTAATGCTGATGGTAAAACCGAAGAAGTGCGTGGGCCAGGAGTGGTTGGGCAGCAGCCTATTTTAGCACCAGGTGAATCTTTCACTTATTCTAGTTTTTGTCCCTTATCCACACCCATTGGATCTATGTATGGCACCTATCAGGTAGTAAAAAATTCTACAGAAACATTGGAAGTAAAAATTCCCGTCTTTTCCTTGGCAGTGCCTCATGTATTGCATTGATAAGGAGACAGGGAGGGGTGTTTCTTGAGGAACCGAGGACTGTCTGACGAGCCTTCAAGGCGAGGAGTTCCGCAGGGACGAAAGAAACACCCCTCCCTGTCTCACAGATCCCGTTTTTATTTTTATAAATACACTGAAAAAGTCCAAGCCATATGAAGTAAGTTATCTGGAGCTAAAAGGTTGGATGGCGGGGATGTAAAAGGGGATGAGGCCCGTACCGTTCTGATGCCTTCCTGATCGTAAGCTGGAATTCCAGAAGTGCGAATAACAATTAAATCGGCTATATTTCCTTGTGCATTAACCGAAACCCCCAAAATAACATCAATTTTTCCTCTAGAAATTTCATTAATATGAGCTCTTAAAGCTGGGACGGGATTAAAAGTAAGTTTAAATTTTCTTTTCAGCTCTACAAAATAAGCAATATTGGGATTTGCTAGGGTGTTTAAGTAAGTTCTATTTCCAATGGTGTAATTGGGAAGAAAATCTCCTTGGGGCCTAAAGGGTTTTTCAGCTTGTTCAGGCATCCCTGGAATGGAAGGTGGAGATTCTTTTTTAAAAATAAGAGCCTCCGCTTGTTTTTGAGTCTGTGATTTTTCTTGAGGGGCTTTCTGAGGTGATGTTTTTTGAGAGGCTCTCTGAGATGGTTTTTTTTGCGGCCCACTGCTGGGAGCTACCATTTCTTTTTCTACTTTTTGGTTGTAAAGACCTTCTGCACTAGCCTTGCTAGGTGTTTCTTCTTTTTGTGGTTTTTCTATATCAGCAATGGGCAGGTTTTTTTTAAGGGGAATGAAAACTATTTTTTCTTGGTGTGAAATATTTTTTTCATAAGAAATCAACCCGGATTTTAAGAGAAATAAAACACTCAAGTGAATAAACAACGAGATAAAAACAAAAAGCAACAAACGTTGGTGTATTTTTTTATTTGTTTCAAAAACGGTAAGGCCCATTTATCCGCCTATTCTGACAGCCCGTCTTTTTTTGGCTTCCATATTCCATCTTTTTTCTTGTTCTGTATGGGGGAGAACGGGTGGCACAGGAACTGGATGCCCTTTTTCATTAACAGCTACAAAAGTAAGATAAGCAGAAGCTGTATGTTTTTTTTCTCCAGTTAAGGGATTTTCTGTTGTTACTTTTACTCCAATTTCCATTGAAGTTTTGCCTGTGTAATTTACACTGGCTTGCAAAATGACAATTTCACCCATTTTAACTGGAGAAATAAAGTGAAGAGCATCCATTGAGGCAGTAACGCATTGGTTACGGCAATGTCTAAAAGAACAAACAGCTGCTGCCGTATCAATCCAAGCCATCAATTGCCCTCCAAAAATAGTTCCTAGCGCATTAGTATGGTTGGGAAGAACAAGCTCTGTCATTTCAACCCTGGATTCAGAAGGGGATTTTGCTTTCATATTAATGTTTCCTATTTCTAATGAGTGAAACAAACAGACTAAAACCAAAAAAATAAGAAAGATATTTTGTTTTCAGGTAAAACTCTGCATTTCCATTTTGGTGAAATAAATAGGCAAAACTTACACTCGTAATAAGCATCAACCCCAAGGTTAACTGCTGGAGAGCATCAGCAATTTTAGAATGGGTATTTTTTTGATCTTTTACCGTGATAGTCAGTTTTCCCTCATCTAGTTTTTTAATGAGTTTTCTTATTTCAGTGGGCAGACCAATGTAGGAAAGGAGTAATTCTTTGGAAGCCTGGATAATAATATCTGTTACTTTTTTATCTTTTCCTAAAACAAATTCTTCAACATAGGGAGTTACAATATCCATGGGGTTTAGATGGGGATCAAGATGAGTGGTTAAACCCATCATGAGAATTAAGGTGCGTTCTAAAAGAATCCAATCCTTGGGGACATGAAAGGTGGTGGTGAGCTCCCGGAAACTAATATCCATTTTACGAAGCTCGATGATATCGTCTAAATGTTGAAAATTAGAAATATTGATTTTTCGAAAATCATCAATTTTAACGCCACGGATTTTGCTGTAAAAATAATCTACAATTTTATCGAAAGTTTCTTCGTTATCAATTTTGGCAATAAATCCCATTTGTTTCATGGCTCCCGAAATCACGCGTGTATCTTTTTTAATCAGGCCTTCCACAAAGAGGGTAATACCGGCTCTCATTTGCGGTGAAATTTCAGCTGTAGCTCCATAATCTACCAGGGTAATGATTGGTTTTAGATATCCTTCTGAAGTTTTTTCACAACTGGCCGATACAAGAATATTTCCAGGGTGTGGATCGGCATGGTATATTCCATCGATAAAAATTTGTTTACAATAGGCGTGAATCAGCTCTTTAGCCACATCTTGTGGATTAATTTTTAAATCTTTAAGGGCATTCAGGTTAGTAACTTTTACACCTTCCATAAATTCTAGAGAGAGAATTTTTTTACTGGAATATTCCCAGTATACTTTAGGAAAAAGAAGGTTTGGATTTTCTTGTAGGTTTTTTGAAATTTTTTCGATGTTTTGTCCTTCTTGGTTATAATCTAATTCACTCACAATCATGCGGGCACCTTCACCAAAGGCGCTTTTAATACCGTAATTTGGAAAAATAAAATCCAGGATGGAAAAGATTTTTTTTAAGGTTTTAAGATCAGATTCTACAATCTCATCAATCTGGGGATATTGAAGTTTAATGGCTAGTTTAGTTCCATCTTTCAGAGTAGCTCTATGTACTTGGCCTAACGAGGCAGAGGCCAATGGAATTTTTTCGAAGTGAGAAAAAATTTCATCTGGTTTTTCCCCAAAGTCTTCTTCAAAACGGGCTACTACGTCTTCATAGGGATGCGGGGGAACTGCATCTTGGAGTTGTTCCAATTCTTCAGTAAAAGCTTTTGGTAGAAAGTTGGTCATGATGGAGAGGGTTTGGCCAATCTTGATGTAGAGGCCTTTTAATTCTAAAATAGATTCTACAATTTTTTTGGCTGATTTTTGGTGGGTATGGGCAGTAAGAGTGATGGCTCTTTTTTCAGAGATTATTTTTTGGATACCCCATAAAAAAAAGTATTTTGCCAAAATGACAAAGGTGATGTGGTAAGCTTTAACAAACCGCCAGGGGGAGGTAAATGCTTTGTTTCCAAGGAGTTTCACCCCTTTTACTTTACTTCAAAATGATGATTTCAACAAGAAAATGATTCAATGATTAAATTTGAATTTGAATCTCGACGCGGCGGTTTTTGGTACGACCCTCTGGATTGTCACTGCCATCGGGATTTGTATTGGGTGCCACAGATTGAGTTTCCCCAAAACCTTGAGTAGTAAAAAAAGTGGGCATTATTTTTTCATTTTCAACAAACCAGTTTTTAACGGCCATGGCTCTTTTTTCAGAAAGTGATAAATTATAAGCATCGTCTCCCTTGGAATCTGTATATCCTCCAATAAAAACTTTCTTAGCTGTTTTAGCTCGAATGATAAGTGCTACTTTTTTTAAACTTTCATGAGCCTCTGGTTTAATAGTGGCTTTATCAAAATCAAACAGAATATCACTGGAAAGCTCTACTTCAATTTTTGTTTGAGTTACCTCTGCCCCTAAGTCTGCAATGGCCTTATTTAAGTTTTCTACATCGGAAACAAGAGTTAAGCCCTGGCCACTAGTTAACTTCGAGCTTTCTTGCAGATTTTCAGGTAGCCCTAAAATTTTTAAGGCTCCACGATTTGGTCCCAGTTTTTGCAAAGCTTTAATAGCTTCAAGTTGGGCCGAAGGATCGTTAGGATTATTTCCATCCCAAGCTAAAACAGGAGAACTAATGAAAAAAAATAAAATGGGGATTAGTTTTTTCATAAACAATCTTCAAAAATTAACGACTCACTGGAACTTTTTCGAAGGGAAGAATACCAGGAATATTAATGTTAATTTCATTTGTTGTTGCTGGTGGAGCAGGAAATTTAAACCAAACCATTTTTTGTCCTGCTTGAGGAATTTCAAGGCCCGAGGCTGCAATGGTTTCTTCAACAGCTATCATGCCACGAGCAACAGGAGAGGCAATCCATTCTCCTTTTTCGTCTTTAAGCACGTGATATTTTTTTTGTTCCTTGCCATCAATGTAATAAACTTCATCAACTTTGTAAGGGGTAATTTTTATCAGATTGGGTGAAGTATTTCTGTAAGATAAAACCAAGGTTAAAATTGAATCGCTTATTTTAGCTTGTTTGGCATCAACTTCATAGGTTCCATCTGTTCCCATCTGAGTAATCATTGTGTTTTGAGGTTGAGCTGGTGACGGAGGAGTTGCTGATATCTGAGGAGTTTGTGCCCAAACAGGTTTTGATAACAAAACGAATACACAAAATGCACCTAAAACTAATTGTTTCATAAAACCTCCTTATTTTTTGAATTTGTTTGCATGATGCTTTCTGCACGGGCAGAAACCAAGGGAAGAAATTCGTTACAAAAGAAAAGTGCGGTTTGAATTTTATTTTGATGAAATTCGGAATTTTGTTTTGGAATGCATAACAAAGCTTGTTCCAAAAGCACATGAGATAAAACAACATGCCCACACATTTCTAAAAAGGGAGTAGCATAAAATTGCGGGCTATCCCAATTTCCATTCATGCCCCATTCACCAAATTTCATGGCCACCTGGCCCAGGGTATTTATTCCCTTTCTTAATTTTTGAGCAGCTTCTACTAGTTGTTTTTCTTTTTCGATTTTTTGAAGACTGGTTTCTACATCTTCATAAAACTCTCGAAATAATTGACCGCCATTTTTTGTTAGTTTACGCCCCACAAGATCCAAGGCTTGAATGCCATTGGTTCCCTCGTAAATGGATGAAATTTTTACATCCCTTAAATATTGCTCGGCAGGATACTCAGAGGTGTAACCATAACCCCCAAAAATTTGTAGAACAATTTCAGTGATGCGAAAGCCAAAATCAGAGCAATAAGCTTTGCAAATAGGGGTAAGTAAATCGATACGGTTTTGAGCTCGTTCTTTTGTAATTGGATCAGTTTCATTTTTGGCAACATCTGCTATCAAAGCTACTTTGTAGAGAAGCCCGCGCATGCCTTCGGTAAGACTTTTACAAATCATCAGGTTTCGACGCACATCTGGAAATTGGAGGAGAGTTTTTCCAAATTGAGAACGCTCACCTGCATACTTTAAAGCGTGTTGGTAACTAGCTGCTGAGACTGCCAGGCCTTGTAAACCTACAAAAATTCTTGCTTCATTCATCATTTTAAACATGTGTTTCATACCTTGAGAACGTTCTCCTACTAAGAAGCCCCGGCATAATCCTTTTTCTCCAAAGTTAAGAGAGCAGGTAGCTGAGCCTTTAATACCCAGTTTGTATTCGATGCCCAAACACATCACATCATTGTTTGCACCTAAACTGCCATCATCATTAACCCAAATTTTTGGAACAGCAAAAAGGGAAATGCCTTTTGTTCCTTTTTGATCTCCCTCCACTCTGGCCAAAACCAAGTGGATAATATTTTCGGTGATGTCATGATCGCCTGCTGAAATAAAAATTTTGTTTCCAGAGATTGCATAAGTTCCATCAGGAAGTGGTTTTGCTTGTGTTCTTAAATTTCCAACATCACTTCCAGCATCGGGTTCTGTTAAACACATGGTGCCACTCCATTGCCCCAAGTACATTTTTTCGCAAAAAAGCTTGGCGAGAGTTTCTGATCCAAATGTTTCAATGAGATGGGCTGCTCCACGTGTTAATCCTGGATACATTTCAAAGGCATAATTGGCCCCCATGATAAATTCATTGGCAGCCAGTGTAATGGTAACAGGTAATCCTTGTCCCCCATATGTTTGAGGGACATCCATTCCAATAAAACCATTTTTGGCAAAATCGATATAAGCTTCCTTAAAGCCATGAGGTATTTTAACAACGCCTTGTTCTAGTTTGCATCCCTCTCGGTCTCCACTGGTATTAAGAGGGGCCAGGGTTTTTTGTGAAAACTTTAACGCCTCGGTAATAACCATGTGGTAGAGTTCAGAAGTATGAGAAGAAAAAGCAGGATAGCGGATTAATTGATCAATGTTTAAATATTCATCAAGGTTAAAAGAAACATCCTTGATGTCAACAAGGTAATCCATAAGTTGTTTTCAGTCTAGCTGGCCTGAAAATCCAATGCCATAGGAATCTGCAAGGAGCTTTAAGGCTTTATCGTGCGTCCATAACTGGTGGTTTTCTGCCAAGGATGAATAAAAGATTTGAACATCAACCAGGGATAACCCAGAGCCAAAGAGTTTTCCCCTTTCCACAAAGGATATGATTTCAGAAACAGGAAATTCCGAAAGGGCGGAAAGCCTTTCTAGATCTTTCAGAAAATTTTTTCTTTGAGAGCCCAAGTGTCCCAAAGCTAATTCCGCAATCACCCAAGTGTGACTAATAATTTGTTGTTCCATTAAAAGGGTGCTTAAAATTTTGGCCTTGGGAGACCCTCTTAAATGATCAATCCAGACGCTTGTATCAGCAAGAATCATTGGGGAGTTTTTCTACGAGAGGGAGCTTTTGCTTTTTTGACCGAACCATAAAGTCTGGCTAGCCTACGACTCGCTGTTTCACGGATTAAGGCTTCAAGTCCTAAGTGGATGAGCTTGGTTTTTTCGGCAACGCCAGTGGCCTGGGAAGCTTCTTGGTAAAGATCGTTCGAAAGGTTTAAAGTAGTTCTCATGCATACAAGTATGCATTAAACATATGTACTTGTCAAGTACATGCACAAAATTAGCTCTGGTAATAATCCATCCCTAAATGAGTGATTTGTTCCTCGCCCATTAAATAGCGAAGAGTGTTCATCAACTTCATTTCTTGGATAAAAAGATTATGTTCTGGGTAAAGACCTTCTTTTACCATGGGAGATTTGAAGTAGAAGGAAAGCCATTCTTGAATGCCCTTTAAGCCTGCTCTATGGGCTAAATCCATAAAGAGAACCAAGTCGAGAACCAAAGGAGCTGCTAAGATAGAATCACGGCAGAGAAAATCAATTTTAATTTGCATGGGAAGCCCTAGCCAACCCACGATATCAATATTATCCCAACCTTCTTTGTTGTCTCCCCTTGGAGGGTAGTAGTTAATTTTTACTTTGTGGCATATATCGCCATACAAATCAGGATAAAGATGGGGTTGAAGGATGGTATCAAGCACTCCTAGTTTTGATTCTTCTTTTGTTTTAAAATTAGCAGGATCATCTAACACTTCACCATCACGATTCCCTAAAATATTTGTTGAAAACCAACCTCTAATACCCAGATAACGGGCTTTTAAACCTGGGGCTACCATAGTTTTCATGAGGGTTTGGCCTGTTTTAAAATCTTTACCTGAAAGAGGCACTTTGGCAAGCTCGGCTAATTCAATCAAGGCTGGGCAATCTATTGTAAGATTAGGAGCCCCGTTTGCATAACCAATGCCTGATTTCATCGCCGCATAGGCATAAATTTGGCTAGGCGCAATGTTGGGATCATTATTTTTAAGGCCTTCCTCAAATTTTTTCAGACTTTTATGTGAGTCTTGAATGGTGCAATAAGCTTCTGTTGAAGCACACCAAATCATAACCATGCGATTAAGGCCATTTTTAGTTTTGAAGTCTTGGATATCTTTCATCAAGGCTAGAGCTTGATCCATCTTGCTTGGAAGATTTTTAATATTTCTACCATCTAGGTTACGGACGTAATTTTTATCAAATACGGCTGGCATGGGTTTGATATTGGATAAATCAACTTTGATTTGATCGAGAAGATCACGGGGAATTACACCACTTTTCAGTGCTGCTTCGTAACCATTATCTGGGAAAGGATCCCATGCAGTATAAACAATGTCGTTAGGATTGGCCAAGGGAACAAATTCTTTAACCAAGGGAGTTTTATTCTCAGTTCTTTTGCCCAGCCTGATGCGGCCCATTTGAGTAAGAGAACCAATGGGCTTTCTTACCCCTTTTTTGATGGCTTCAACTCCTGCAATAAAGGTGGTTGAAACAGCTCCCAAGCCTACAAGTAAAATTCCTAATTTACCTTCTGGCTTTTGAATCTCAATTTTTTTGTTTTCCATAGGGTTTACACGATTAACAAGATTCTATAAAAAATCAATCTATTTTACTTAGAATCCTTGGGGCCCATTACGGAGAGAAATTTATGGCCTATTAGCTTTCTTTCGTCACGGGCTTGGATGCTGATGAAATTAGAACCAGCATCTAACGGAATATCAGTTGTAAAGCTCAAGATTTTATTTGTTTGTTCATGAGGGGCTGCTTGATAATATACCTTTTTACCTCCTACAAAGATCATCACATCCTCTAAGGCCTTTTCATCGATGGCCTGGCCTGTTAGTTTTAAAAATTTTTGATCGGAAGAAAGAATTCTTTCTTTAATTTGAACTACAGGGGGTAGCTGTTTATCGCCAAATGGAGGATCAATTTTGATTGTTTTAACTCCACCAAGGGGGAGGGTAAGTGAGTCTACTAATCCGGCCTTGCTTTTTTTATCCATAATTCCTAAATCAATTTTGATTTCATCTTTTGAAGAATTGGAAGGAATGACAAACGAGAGATGAGCTTGTTTTTCTTGATCACCTTCAAGTTTCCCAATAAGGGCTCGTCCTTCCTTAATAATAATTTCAGTGCCCTCGCTATTTTTAATATTAGCCAGTACATCTTGGGCGTTTTCTTGCCCTTGGTTAAAAACATGAAGATTAAGTACAAGGGTTTCACCTTTTTCAGGGAGCCCGTTTCCATTTCCCTTAGAACCCAGGGTGCCATCATCAATTAAGGTGTATGAATAACCAAGGTGGGCCTTATTTTTTTCTACAAACATCATTGGTTTTGTAATTTGATAAGTGTTGGGTGCATTGGCTGTATGGATTTCAATTTGCGTGGGTTCATCAAAATCTGAAAAATCATCTGGCGTTTTTATATTAACAACAGCTTCACGGGTTTCCCCATTGGATAAATAACCAAAAACAAATTCTTTTTGGTTGATAATTGGATTTTCAGATTTTACAACACCAATAACACGATAAAGATCTGCACCGCTTTGGTTGGTAATTTTAAGTTTCCAAATGGCTTCTGTGCCTCCTATGAGTTTTCCTAGAGGGATATTGGTTGCCTTGTCTATAACCTCAGAGGTTGTAACAAATTTGAGTTGAATGGGTTTTGTTGTTTCACTTGGTGGTTCACTCCAATCAATTTTTTGTTCGTTTAAAGCCCTGGTAATTTGTTTATCCTGATTTTTGTTTTCAGATGTAAGCCAGGGAATGGCTTTTTCTAAAAGATCATTTCTTGTTCCCAGGTGAGATCGTGTCATCAAATTTAAGGCTACTGACAGCACATAATCTTTAGCTTCATTGATAGTGGCTGTGTATTCAGACTCTTTTTGGTCTTGATCTGGGTTGGTTGTATCTAAATAGCGGTATTGGAAAGAGGGTTTTTCTTGTACCAAAAATTTGGAATTTTCTAGATGTTCGTCTAGATTTTTCTCACCATAGTTTTCATCATCCCACAGATCAAAGGGCTGATTTTTCATGATACGGGTGGGAACAATACGAATATCGGGTGTAATCCCTACAGCCTGAATAGAAATATGGCCAGGGGTTAAGTATTGGGCGATTGTAATTTTAATAGCGGCCCCATTGGCTAGACTAAAAAGGGATTGTACCGAACCTTTTCCAAAAGTTTGGGCTCCAATAACCAAGGCGCGATCGTTATTTTTAAGAGCGCCAGCTACAATTTCAGAAGCTGATGCTGATCCTTGATTAACCAAAACAACAACAGGTTGGTTTCCAAATTCGTTGCCAGGAGTGGCTTTAGTTACTTCTTGTTTAGCGGGATCTGCTCCTACAGTGTAGAGAAGATCTCCTTGTTTAAGGAAGAGATCAGCCATTTCTAAAGATTGATCCAAGAGTCCCCCTGGGTTATCACGCAGATCAAGAATAACTCCATCAAAGATACCCATTGTTTCTAAAGCCTTGGCCATATCTTCAAAAGTGTCCTCTTGAAAACTGCGCACACGTAAGATGGCAATTCGTTTTTTATCTTTTATAACCATTTTAGATTTTACACTTTGAATAATAATTTTTTCTCTGGTGATGGTTACTTCCCAGGGATCTTTATCTTTTCTTTTTAGAGTAAGGGTTACAAGGGATCCTACCTTGCCACGCAATTTTTCTACGGCTTCTGATAAAGGCATGTTAATGGTTGGGATATGATCAATTTCCAGGATTTTATCTTCAGCCTTAATGCCAAGTTTCATTGAAGGCGTGTCTTCAATGGGAGCAATTACTGTAAGATCATCCTCCTTGATTCCTACCACAATTCCAATGCCTCCATATTCTCCCTCGGTTTGAGTTTTAAATTCTTTGAAAATTTCTGGAGCAAGAAAGTTAGAGTGAGGGTCTAGTTTTTCGAGCATGCCGTTAATAAAGGCATACTCTCTTTTGTCTGGTTCTATTTCTCCTTGATAAATTTTGGCAACAAAAGTGAAAATTTGGGCTGTTGGTTTTAAAATATCATAAAGTCGGTTTGCTTTTTCTAGAGGAATCATTTGAATTGTATTGCCTACCTTAATTTCAATTTTGTCATTTTCATCTGAAAACTTAACAATCAGTTCAGGAATTTGTTGTGAGAGTGCCATTAAGCCTGATTGCAGCATTTTCAAGGGATTAATTCTTTGAGGATCATAATAATGTCTTTGAATAAGGCTTACACTGCGCGTAATTTGGCGAATTGTATTGTAATCAGGAATAGGGGGAGGCATGGATTGCGAAAGATTAAAAAGACCTGTCACCCCTGTTTTTAAAACAAGGATCAAAACCAACATCGCAAACAAAGTGAGGAAAGCCTTTTTTGGATTTATGTTATTGATCTGCCCCATTTTATAGAGTATTATTAGTACTTCACTTTTTATGAAATCAAAAACCAAAGGTAAATAAAAATGATGAAATTTCCAAGACTTCTTTTTATTTTTTTTATTTTAAGTCTTTTTTTACCCCGGCAATCTCTTGCTTGGTCTACTAAACCTTTAACTCTTAATCAGATGGTAACACTTTCTCATCTGATTTTTAAAGGACAAATAGTTGATGTTACTCGTGAGGACGATGCTTACGAAAGTGGACAAATTGTCTCCTTTGTTACTTATCTGGTGAAGCCTGAGGATTGTATAAAGGGCTCTTGCAAAGATGGCAAGGTTGTTGTGAAGCAGTTGGCGGGTGGGCCAACTACTTCTGCTCTTACTCCCGGGCAGCACTTTTTAGTTTTTTATCCAGAAAATTCAAAATTGGGTTTGGTTGCTCCCTTAGGTTTTGATCAGGGTTTGATGAGGATGACAAAAGAAGGGGAAAATTGGAAAATTCCAGCCCTATCCAAAAGGCCTCGGTTGGCAAAAGATCCAAACTTTATTTCTGGAAGTAGGGCTGCTACCAAAGTTTTAAACGAAAATGATTATGAGAGTTTTAAGCAGATTGTTTCTGGTCTTGTGGAGGAACAAAGATGAAAAAGGGAATTATTTTAGCTGCTGTCATGAGTGTTTTCTTGATTGGAGAAGCACAGGCAGGCGGCCCTATTACAGTGGCTCCAGCAAGTGGCACTTCATCTGCTTGGGCTAGTGGAGATATATCATTATCTCCAGAAGGTGGCACCTGTGGAAGTTTTACTCGCACTGAGATGATTACTAAAATTGAGACAAACGTTGCTTATTGGACGGATGTAAGTGGTATTTCATTAACCATTATTCTTGATACTGCAGATATTACAGATGATGTTACTAGTTGTAACTATACCGACTACTACGTAGATAGTTCGGATGATGCTGGCCTTACCGATTCTATCAACCCAGTTATTTTTGATGATGATGCTGAAATAGTGGCTGAGCTTTTTGGAAGTGGAAATCAATATGTTGTTTTGGGATTTGCAGGACCGGATGGTTTTACTTCCAACTATGAAACCATGGTTGATGGCCAGGCTTTTTTTAATTGTCGCTGTTTATCTGGCAATCCCAATGGTGATTGTCCGGGTGGTATCACTTTTAGTGAGGACGATTTAAATTTTACCGTTACTCATGAGATTGGACATTTAATAGGTCTTGATCATACTCAAGCAAATCAAGCTTTAGCCGAAGCGGGATGCAACGATGCAGTTGCTGGAGATTGTGATGATATTCCTACCATGTATCCTCAATCGGTTGATCCTGCAGATCAAATTAGTCCTGCCCGAGATGATGAGGTGGCTATTTTAAGTTTGTATGGATTAGCTACCATGAATGCTGCAAGTTGTACAGTTACTGGCAGCTTAACTGATGCACGAGGTCGTCCCCTGCGTTGTATGGATGTGCAAGCCACCACTTCAAATACGGCTGATACCATCACCTATGTTTCGGGAAGCAATGCCGTTTATACAGATAGTGATAGTGATGGTTATTCAGATGATGATGGAGAATGCACAAGTAGTTGCGGGGCTTTTACATTAAGGGGGTTGTCCCCATCTAAAACTTATACGGTGAGGGCTAGACCTGTCGATGCTGACTGGATTTCTGGCTCTAGTGTTGGCCCTTGTGTTCATGGGCAATTAACTGGGGTACAAGTTGAAACCCTTGCTACTATTACTTCTGGCACTTGTGTAGCAGGAGCAACTTCTGCACAAGGAACTATTTCAACAAGCTCTTGTGGCGGTGATATTTCCGCTGCCTCAGGATGTACTGGAACAACTGGAGATTTTGATGGCGATGGAGATACCGAATGTTGTTCGGGAGATGCAGCGGGGGTTGATGGTTCTTCTACATTGGTTCGTGCTTTAACTGACGATGAAGATCAGTCTGTGGAAGTACAAGCAGGAGTTACTTTAGCCCGTGCTCTTTTAGGTACTCCCCTCGATAATATTTTAGCCGCTGCTACTTGTAGTACTTCTAGTAGTTCTTCTACTTCTTCATCGGGTTGTTCTTTTGTAAAAAATACATTTTCTTCGCAAGGCTCCTGGGTATCGATTTTCCTTGTGTTAATTAGTTTAGGTGGACTTTACTTCCATCGAAAAAAGAAATCTTGTTCATGAAAGTTTCAGAGCTTCTCATCCCAACACTCCGTGATGATCCAACTGAAGCTGAAGTGATAAGTCACAAACTTATGATACGTGCAGGTTTTATCAGAAAGCTTGCAAGTGGTATTTACACCTTACTCCCATTAGGCTTTTTGGTATTGGAGAAAATAAAAACAATCATTCGTCAGGAAATGAAGGCAGCAGGCGCCCAGGAGATTTTAATGCCCATGGTGTTACCTGCGGATCTTTGGAAAGAAACAGGGCGATGGGATGTTTATGGCAAAGAACTTCTAAGGCTTAAAGACCGCTCAGATCATGATTATTGTTTAGGTCCCACACATGAAGAAATTGTAACCGATCTTTTTCGCAAGGAAGTGCGTTCTTATAGGCAGCTTCCCCTTGCTCTCTACCAAATTCAAACTAAATTTCGTGATGAAATAAGGCCTCGTTTTGGGATGATGCGAGCCAGAGAATTTTTGATGAAGGATTGTTATTCCTTTGATCGTGATGAAGAAAGTGCTCTTAAAAATTATTGGATTTATCATGCGGCTTATCACAAAATTTTTTCTCGTCTAGGTCTTAAATTTAGGGCAGTTGAGGCAACAACAGGCGCCATTGGTGGAACTCTTTCTCATGAATTTCAAGTGCTAGCAGAATCTGGTGAGGATGAAATTGTTTCATGTAAAGTTTGCCCTTATACAGCCAACACAGAAAAGGCCGAAGCTCGCGAGAGCGAAAAATGTCCACGTTGTCACAAAGGAGAGATGCAAAAATTTAGAGGAATTGAAGTAGGGCAAGTATTTTATTTAGGAACAAAGTATTCAGAATCTTTAAAGGCTGTGTATCTTGATAAACAAGGGGCAGAACATTTAGCCGTCATGGGCTGTTATGGTATTGGCGTAGGCAGAACAGCAGCAGCAGCCATTGAACAAAACCATGATAGTAAGGGAATTATTTGGCCTCAATCTATTGCTCCGTATACAGTAGCGCTTCTCTCGCTGGGTGAGGATGCCTTGGTGATGCAGGCAAGTGAAAAGATTTATCGTCTTTTATCTGAAGCTGGGATTGAAGTTTTATGGGATGAAAGAGTAGAGCGTGCAGGAGTTAAATTTAATGATATGGATTTAATTGGCATTCCTATCCAAGTGATGGTGGGACAAAAGGGATTACAAAATAATCAAATTGAAATAAAAAAACGCAGAGATGGAGTTAAACATGTATTTCCTTTGGACGAAGTGTTAAAACGAGTGAATGAATTTTTGTCTTAAGAAGAGGTTATTGTGCAAGGTGAAGATTTATCAAACAATCCCTTAATTATAGCTTTAGATACTCCTTCTACTTTTAGTGCTGTTCGTTTAGTGAAAAAACTTAAAATTACAGGTGTGGGTTTTAAAATTGGTTTCGAACTTTTTTCCCATGCAGGTCCTCGTTTTGTAAAACATGTTGTTGGGCACGATGTGCGCGTTTTTTTAGATTTGAAATTTCATGATATTCCCAACACCGTAGCAAGAGCTGTGGATGTGGCAACGAAAATGGGAGTGTGGATGTTAAATGTACATTGTAGTGGTGGTAGTGAGATGATGAAAATGGCTAGAGAAGCAAGGGATGCGGCTGCAGCTAGTTTAAAAATCACTCCACCTCTTTTAGTGGGAGTTACTTTTTTAACAAGTTTATCTGATCCCAAGGAAATTCAAATTTCCTCAACGGTAGAAGATTATGTTTTAGGGATGGCTCATCTTGCAAAAAAATCTGGTTTGGATGGAGTGGTAGCTTCGGGACAAGAAGCTGCTTTGATTCGTCGTGAGTTAGGTCTTGGTTTTGTGATTGTCACACCAGGTATCAGACCTCTCAATTCAGCAGCAGGAGATCAGAAACGTATTATCACTCCTAAAGAAGCACTCAAGCAGGGTTCAAATTATTTGGTCGTAGGTCGCCCAGTTACTGAAACCCCATCCCCTTTAAAAGCCGTTGATGATCTGCTTACCTCTCTTTCTTAGTCTTTATTTTTGAGGGTTTTACTCCCCAATATGGGGTGTGCAAACCATGATTTTGTGGGGCTTACCCCCCAAAAAAACATCAAATCAAGAGCTATTTTACCGATATTTTTTAATAATAATAAATAATTTCAATAACTTATAATATTAACTCTTTTTTGGTCCCTCCCTTGCATCATAAAGAAGGTGAAAGGAAGAGGTTATGTATCAAACACTTAATTATCTCAATAAGTTGCAAACATATCCTGAAGCCATGGATGAGGGCTTAGAATGTGAAGTGCTTCTCACCAATTCTTCCTTGGCTCACGAATATGCCCTCATGGTTC
This sequence comes from Deltaproteobacteria bacterium RIFCSPHIGHO2_02_FULL_40_28, assembly GCA_001798135.1. Classification (GTDB taxonomy): domain Bacteria; phylum UBA10199; class UBA10199; order UBA10199; family 2-12-FULL-40-28; genus 2-12-FULL-40-28. The sequence continues at coordinate 139,185 of MGRJ01000027.1, forward strand.
TGGCAGAATTAGAAGATGAAGACGAAAAAAGGCTTCTTGTTATTGAACTTGAAAAACATAAAAAAGCTTATTTTATTGCCCGCAACAAACTTTCAAAAATTAATCCAGATCGTTTAAGTTCTCTTGAAAACAGTTTAACCCAACAAAAAGTAGCTCTTCGAGATAGTGATCGAGTTCTTCATTAGTCTCTGAAATTCCTTCTTTTTTACCCATAAAAATCTTGACAAGGTTAGTCAAATCCAATAAGTTTCCCCAGCTTTAAAAGGAAACCTTATTTTTTACCTTTGGGCTATTAAAAACTTAAATCATTTCGGTGAATTACGAAAATCAACCATCATGTAAAAAAAACGGTGAGTTGGTGTATCGAAATTTTTTTTATTTTTGTTCTTTGAATTTAGGTAGCAGAGTTTTTTTTGAGTCAAAAGCCGGATTTTTTTGGCCGGCGTAGCTCAGTTGGTAGAGCAACTGATTTGTAATCAGTAGGTCGCCAGTTCGAGCCTGGCCGTCGGCTCCATCCCGCATCGCGGGATAGGGAGGGGTGCCCGAGTGGCCAAAGGGAGCAGACTGTAAATCTGCCGGCTTATGCCTTCGGTGGTTCGAATCCACCCCCCTCCACAAAAATTTCGGATGGAAATTTTTGTGTCGCGCCAAAGCGTAGCGGAGGCGGACAGTATTGTTGGCCCGCCTTCATCCCGCGTTGCGGGATTACGGCGTGGCGCTTCGCGCGGGAGTAGCTCAGTTGGCTAGAGCATCAGCCTTCCAAGCTGAGGGTCGCGGGTTCGAGTCCCGTCTCCCGCTCAGAAGTATCAGGAGTGAACTTGCCCGGATAGCTCAGTTGGTAGAGCACCTCCATGGTAAGGAGAAGGTCGGCGGTTCAACTCCGCCTTCGGGCTCAGAAGAAATTTATTTTTTAAGGAGGTTACGCATATGAGTAAGGAAAAATTTGAGCGGAATAAGCCGCATGTAAACGTAGGGACGATAGGGCATGTGG
>MGRJ01000028.1 GCA_001798135.1 Deltaproteobacteria bacterium RIFCSPHIGHO2_02_FULL_40_28
CGTCGTCTTCCCATGATCCACATGCCCTATCGTCCCTACGTTTACATGCGGCTTATTCCGCTCAAATTTTTCCTTACTCATATGCGTAACCTCCTTAAATTTTAAAAATCAAAATCATCTCCCTTGTGCCTTAGCAATAATTTCATCAGCAACACCCTTGGGAACTTGCTCATAACTGGCAAACTGCATGGTATAGGTAGCCCTACCCTGAGTCATCGAACGCACATCGGTTGCATAACCAAACATCGAAGCTAAGGGCACCATGGCCTTCATAATTTGCATGGTTCCACGCGCTGTCATGTGATTAATTTTTCCCCTGCGGGAATTAAGATCTCCAATCACATCTCCCATAAATTCTTCAGGACATACAACTTCCGTATCCATGAGGGGTTCCAAAAGAACGGGGCCGGCTTTTTTACAACCATCTTTACAAGCCATGGAGGCAGCAATTTTAAAGGCAATTTCAGAAGAATCGACTTCATGATAACTTCCATCATAGAGTTCCACTTTAACATCCACCACAGGATAGCCAGCTATAATTCCTACATCCAAGGCTTCACGAATTCCCTTTTCTACTGCAGGAATAAATTCCTTGGGAATAGATCCACCAACAATGGCATTTTTAAATTCAAAACCCTTGCCCTTTTCATTGGGAGAAACACGAATATACACATGGCCATATTGTCCACGACCACCTGTTTGACGAATATATTTTCCTTCTTGATCGGCTTCCTTACTAATGGTTTCACGATAAGCAACCTGTGGTTTTCCAACATTGGCTCCCACGTTAAATTCACGCAAGAGACGATCAACGATAATTTCTAGATGCAACTCACCCATACCAGAAATGATGGTTTGTCCTGTTTCTTCATCAACCTTCACTCTAAAAGAAGGATCTTCCTGTGCTAATTTTTGAAGGGAAATAGATAATTTGTCGTGATCTGCTTTTGTTTTTGGTTCGATGGCAATGGAAATAACAGGTTCTGGAAATTCCATTCTTTCTAGAATAATGGGATCTTTTGCATCACACAGCGTATCTCCTGTCATGGTGTATTTAAGTCCTACTACAGCAGCAATATTTCCTGTACTAACTTCCTTAATATCTTCCCGTTTATTGGCATGCATTTGAAGCAAGCGTCCTATGCGTTCTTTTTTATCTCGTACCGAATTAAGAACATAGGATCCAGCTAACAGTTTACCTGAATAAACCCGAAAATAAGTTAGTTGTCCTACATAGGGATCTGACATAATTTTAAAAGCCAAGGCAGAAAAAGGTTCCTTCTCATCAGCATGACGCACATCTGTTTTTTCAGGATGGTTATACTGCACTCCAGAAACTGATGGGATATCTAATGGCGAAGGCAGCAGGCGAACAACAGCATCAAGCATGGGCTGCACACCCTTGTTTTTAAAGGCCGAGCCACAAATAACAGGAATGGCCTTAATGGCAATACAGGCTTTTCTTAATCCCATCCACACTTCTTCTTCGGTAAGAGGTACCCCGGCAAGATATTTTTCCATGATCATTTCATCTTCTTCAGAAATAGCTTCAATCATTTGATCACGCATTTTTTTAGCTTGAGGTAAAAGATCTGCAGGGATTTCTTCATCATCAAACTCTGCACCCAGGGTTTCATCTTTCCACACAACAGCTTTCATGCGAATAAGATCGATGATCCCTTTAAATTTATCTTCAGATCCATAAGGCATTTGAATAGGAATGGGTTTATGATTAAGCTTAGAGCGAATTTCTTCGATACAATTTTCAAAATGCGCACCCACGCGATCCATCTTGTTAATAAAGGCAATACGGGGCACATGGTATTTATCAGCTTGGCGCCATACGGTTTCACTCTGAGGTTCCACTCCACCTACAGCACAAAAAACACCAACAGCACCATCTAAAACACGAAGGGAGCGTTCTACTTCGATGGTAAAATCAACATGGCCTGGTGTATCGATAATATTGATTTGATGGCCATCCCAACTGCAAGTAGTAGCAGCTGAAGTAATGGTAATGCCACGTTCTTGCTCTTGCACCATCCAATCCATGGTAGCTGTACCTTCATGGACTTCACCAATTTTATGAACCTTTCCGGTGTAGTACAAAATACGCTCGGTGGTCGTGGTTTTACCCGCATCAATATGCGCCATAATTCCAATGTTTCTTAATTTTTTAAGTGCAACTGCCATAATTACAATTACCAACGATAATGGGCAAAAGCTCTATTAGCCTCGGCCATACGATGAACATCTTCTTTTTTCTTAATCGCTCCACCCCTATTTTCGAGAGCTTCCATCAACTCGTTTGCCAAGCGATCAGACATCGTTTTTTCACCACGACTCCTGGCGTAATCAATGATCCAGCGGAAAGCCAAGGAAACCTTGCGTTCAGTTCTTACTTCAACAGGCACTTGATAGTTAGCGCCACCCACACGACGAGAACGAACTTCCAAAAGGGGTTTCACATTTTCAATCGCCTGCTTAAAAAGTTTTAAGGCATCATCATTTTTAGCAGATTCCATTTTTGCAAAGGCACCATAAACAATTTTTTCTGCTGCTGTTTTTTTACCATCCCACATTAATTTATTGATGAACTTAGCCACCAACTTATCTTTGTATTTGGCATCAGCTTGCGATTTACGCTTTGGAGCGCTCCCTTTACGTGACACTATTTACTCCTTATTTAGGTTTCTTTGTACCGTACTTACTTCTACTTTGACGACGCTTCTCTATCCCTTGTGTATCTAAGGAACCCCGAATAATGTGATAACGCACACCAGGTAAATCCTTTACGCGTCCTCCACGAATTAATACCACCGAATGCTCCTGCAAATTATGCCCTTCACCTGGGATATAGGAAGTAACTTCAACTCCATTAGTCAGCCTCACTCTGGCTACCTTACGCAGAGCTGAGTTAGGCTTTTTAGGAGTTGTTGTATAAACACGAATGCACACTCCGCGTTTCTGTGGAGAGCAAGCAAGTGCGGGAGACATGGTTTTAACAATGGCCGCTGTTCTTCCTTGTTTTACTAGTTGATTAATCGTTGGCATAAATAAAAAAATCACCTCTAAAGTCTTTCTTTTGAAAGACCCAAAAAAATTAATAAAAAAACTTCTTCAAACAAAAACCCTTAAACATTTCAAAGGGTTAGTGTAAGAAAAAACCCGATTTAAAAAGCTGTGGGAAGGTAACAAAACTAGGTGGGGATGTCAAGGTACGAAAACTAGTTTTCTTACTTAAGGTTAACTCGCAATAGCTGTTAACGAAATACCCTCTTCTGGAAGGCCTTCGGCATCTACTTCGATGGCGGCTTCCCTATACTGGCCTAGGCCAGTTCCCGCAGGAATAAGCCGTCCCATAATGACGTTTTCTTTCAATCCCCGCAAATGGTCAACTTTGCCAAGGATGGCAGCTTCGGTTAACACCTTGGTGGTCTCTTGGAAAGAAGCCGCCGAGATGAAGCTTTCAGTAGTAAGAGATGCCTTTGTAATTCCTAATAAAAGAGGCTCTGCTATGGCAGGCTTGTCCTTCTTTTTCTTTATTCTTTCATTCTCTTGCTCAAAGGTAAAACGATCAACTTGGTCATCAATCAAGAAAGAGGTATCTCCTGGATTTAAGATACGTACCTTCTTCAACATTTGACGCACAATAACTTCAATATGTTTATCGTTAATTTTCACTCCCTGCAAACGATACACTTCTTGGACTTCATCAGTTAAATACTTAGCCAAAGCCTTTTCGCCCAAGACGCGCAAAATATCATGGGGATTGGAAGATCCATCCATTAAAGCTTCTCCAGCTTTTACAAACTCTCCCTCGTGAACTGAAATATGTTTTCCCTTGGGAATAAGATATTCCTTAGGCTCCCCTACTTCTGGGGTTACAACCAGTTTGCGCTTACCCTTGGTATCTTTACCAAAAGAAATAATACCATCAATTTCACTAATCACAGCACACTCCTTGGGCTTACGAGCTTCAAAGAGTTCGGCTACACGAGGCAAGCCCCCTGTAATATCCTTGGTTTTAGTGGTTTCGCGGGGGATCTTGGCAATTACATCACCAGCCAATATGTTTTCTCCATCAGCCACCACAATATTAGCATGAATAGGTAAAAGATACCGGGCTTGGGCTCCTGATTGAAGCTTAATGGTCTCCCCTGTTACTCCCTTAATAGAAACACGCGGTCTTAAGGTTGCATCCTTGGGTTGAGTAATCACCTTACGAGAAAGGCCTGTGACCTCATCAATAACATCCTGCATGGTTTGACCTTCGATAATATCACCATACTTCACCACACCAGAAACTTCAGTAATAATAGGCACTGTGTATGGATCCCATTCGGCAAGAAGGGTTTTAGCTTTTACTTTATCCCCTTCCTTCACTTTCAAGGTAGCACCATAAGTCAGTGAATATTTTTCACGCTCACGACCTGTTTCGTCCATAATGGCAAGTTCGCCATGGCGATTCATCACAGTAAGTAACCCTGTTTTATTTTGCACCACACGGGCATTAATGAGGCGAATTGCTCCTTCATGACGCGATTCCAAAGTAGATTGCTCGGCACGTCTAGAGGCAGTACCACCAATATGAAAGGTTCTCATGGTAAGCTGAGTACCTGGTTCACCAATGGATTGCGCTGCAATAACTCCCACAGCTTCTCCTACATTAACCATGTGTCCTCTGGATAAATCACGTCCGTAACATTTAATACAAACACCATTTTGTGTTTGACAAGTAAGCACCGAACGAATTTTGATACTTTCAATACCGGCATCTTCAATTTTCTCAACCAGCTCCTCATTGATTTCTTGTCCAGCTTTCACAAGGACAACTGCACTAAAAGGATCAACCACATCATCTTGAGCCACACGTCCTAAAATACGATCTCCTAAAGGTTCGATAATCTCTCCACCTTCTACAAGTGGCGTCATTTCAATTCCATCCAAGCTTCCACAATCTAAAGCATTAACAACCATATCTTGGGCTACGTCCACCAAGCGACGTGTTAAATAACCTGAGTTGGCTGTTTTTAAAGCTGTGTCAGCCAAACCTTTACGAGCACCATGAGTTGAAATAAAGTATTGAAGAACGGTTAATCCTTCCCGGAAGTTAGCTGTAATAGCTGTTTCGATAATTTCACCCGAGGGTTTAGCCATCAAACCACGCATACCGGCTAACTGACGCATTTGTTGTTGCGAGCCTCTCGCACCAGAATCGGCCATGATGTAAACAGGATTAAAGCTAGGCATTTTATGCTCACTGCCTTTGTCATCCAACACAGTTTCCAAACTCATTCCTTTCATCATTTCACCAGCAACGGTTTCTGTTGTCTGTGCCCAAATATCCACGATCTTGTTGTAACGTTCTCCATCAGTAATCAAACCATCAATGTACTGGTTTTCAACTTCATTCACTTGTTTTTGAGCGGCTTCTAAATACACCTTTTTGTTAACAGGCACCTTCATATCATCAATACACACAGAAATGCCGGCCTTGGTGGAATATTCGAAACCAATATTTTTAAGACGATCAGCCAAAAGAACTGTTTCTTTTCCACCAGCCATACGAAAGCAAGTATCTACGAGTTCGGCCACAGATTTTTTATCCATCACCTTATTGATGAGCTCAAAAGGAATTTGTGCAGGGAGAATTTCTCCTAATAAAATTCGACCCACTGTACTTTCTACCATCTTACCTTGCATACGCACTTTGATTTGAGCATGTAAATCTACAATTTGATGATCCCAAGCCACTCTTACTTCATTGGGGCTAGAGAAAATCTTACCAGCACCCAAGGAACCTGCCTTTTCACGCGTCATGAAATAAATTCCTAAAATCATATCCTGGGTAGGTCCAATAATGGGTTTGCCATTAGCTGGGGACAAAATATTATTGGTAGACATCATCAACACTCTGGCTTCAATTTGCGCTTCAGTAGACAGGGGAATATGAACTGCCATTTGGTCACCATCGAAATCGGCGTTGAAAGCTGCGCACACAAGAGGATGAAGACGAATTGCTTTTCCTTCAACCAGCACAGGCTCAAAAGCCTGAATACCTAGTCTGTGAAGGGTAGGAGCTCTGTTGAGCAGAACTGGATGTTCTTTAATCACTTCGTCCAACACATCCCATACTTCGGGACGTTCTTTTTCCACCATCTTTCTTGCACTCTTAATGGTAGTAACATAGCCCTTAATTTCCAACTTGTGAAAAATAAAAGGTTTAAACAATTCTAAAGCCATTTTTTTAGGGAGACCACATTGATGCAGCTTTAAGGTAGGCCCCACCACAATAACAGAACGACCAGAATAATCAACACGCTTACCTAAAAGGTTCTGACGAAAACGACCTTGTTTCCCCTTAATCATATCAGAAAGGGATCGAAGTGGACGCTTATTAGGACCTGTAAATACTTTTCCTCTACGACCATTGTCAAAAAGAGCATCAACAGCTTCTTGCAGCATACGCATTTCGTTGCGAATAATAATTTCGGGAGCATTGAGCTCTTGCAATCTCTGCAAACGATTATTTCGATTAATCACACGACGATATAAATCATTAAGATCAGAGGTTGCAAAACGGCCCCCTTCAAGCGGCACTAAGGGACGAAGATCGGGAGGAATCACAGGCACTACTTCCATCATCATCCATTCAGGACGGTTGCCTGAATCACGAAGCCCTTCTACCACACGTAAACGTTTAGCTAATTTTTTCTTAGTGGCATCCGAGTTGGTAACATCTAAAGCCTTGCGAATCTTTTTTGCCAATTCATCCAAATCAATTTTTCGAAGCATTCCACGAATAGCTTCGCCGCCCATGGCAGCATCAAAATCACCTCCAAATTCAGTTCTCCCGTTTTGATAGGCTTCTTCATTGAGAACCTGCCCTTCTTCTAAAGTGGTAGAACCAGGATCGGTTACAATGTAGGCTTCACAATAAAGCACACGTTCTAAATCTTTAAGAGATACATTCAAAAGAGTTCCAATACGCGACGGGAGACTCTTTAAAAACCAAATATGCGCCACAGGAGTTGCCAAATTAATATGACCCATTCTTTCACGACGCACTTTAGATTGAATAACTTCCACTCCACATTTTTCACACACAATACCACGGTGTTTCATTCGCTTGTATTTGCCGCAGTTACATTCATAATCTTTTACAGGTCCAAAAATTTTAGCGCAAAATAATCCATCTCGCTCGGGCTTAAAGGTACGATAGTTGATCGTTTCTGGTTTTTTCACCTCTCCAAACGACCAAGAACGAATGAGATCGGGACTTGCAAGTGAAACCTTAATCGCTTTGTAATTTAAAGGATCTTTTGGTTTTTCAAAAAAAGTGGAGATATCCATTTTTTAACCTCGTTTTAAACTTTAAAAATTTATCGGTCTTCAATCAACTCAACATTGAGAGCTAAACTCTGTAATTCCTTGATCAAAACTTTAAATGATTCGGGCAAACCAGGTTCTAAAACATGATTGCCCTTTACGATTTGTTCATACATTCTCGTTCTGCCCACAACATCGTCCGATTTAACCGTTAGGAATTCTTGGAGAGAATAAGCAGCACCATAAGCTTCCATGGCCCACACTTCCATTTCTCCCAATCTCTGGCCACCAAACTGGGCTTTACCTCCCAGAGGCTGTTGAGTCACAAGTGAATAAGGCCCAATGGAACGAGCATGAATTTTATCATCAACCAAGTGATGAAGTTTGAGAATATACATGGAACCAACAGTAACAGAATGTTGAAAGGGGTCGCCTGTGCGTCCATCAAACAAGGTTACTTGGCCCGTTTGGGCAACTCCCGCTAGTCGGAAAAGATTTTTAATATCTTCTTCTTTGGCTCCATCAAAAACTGCACTTGAAAAACGAACCCCATTGCGAGACAAGTCTCTTGCAAAATCAAGCAGCTCTTGTTCTGTTGCTGAATCAATAAATTCATCCACCGATGGGGATTTATAAACACTTCTAATGAGTGCACCGAGATTTTCCTTGCTTTGATATTGGGTTACCAGCTCTTGCATTCTACGAGCTAACTCTACCCCTGCCCAACCAAGATGGGTTTCAAAAATTTGCCCCACGTTCATACGAGAAGGCACACCCAAGGGATTAAGCACTACATCAACAGCCCTGCCATCTTCCATATAAGGCATATCTTCTTCAGGCAGGATCATACTCACCACACCCTTATTTCCATGGCGTCCGGCTAATTTATCACCCACTTGAATTTTTCTTTTGATGGCTACATAAACTTTAACCAGCTTAATCACTCCCGGGGGAAGCTCATCACCTTTTTTGAGACGATTAACCCTTTGGTCGTACATCATTTTTACCAAATCAGATTGATCTTCCATTTCTTCGGTTAACTCGGCCACCTGCTCTTCGATATTTTCTCCACCTTCAACCGAAATTTCTTTCCACTTCTCAAAGGGGATTTGTTTCAAAAGAGCTTCAGTAATGTTTTTGCCCTTCGCAAGTAAAACCTTCTCACCTTCATCATCCATCACTTTAGATGAAGAAACTTGCCCTACCAAGAGAGCTGCAATTTTTTTCTGCAATGAAGCTTTAATAGCATTAATTTCATCCGTCTGATCTTTTTTGATTTTACTTGTAGCTTGATCTTGTTGTTCCTTGGAACGTTCATCCAAGTCAACTCCTTCACGGGAAAACACCTGAGTAGCAATAACAGTTCCTAAAATACCAGGGCCAACACGCAGTGATGTATCTTTTACATCCCCAGCCTTTTCACCAAAGATAGCTCTTAAAAGTTTTTCTTCGGGTGAAAGCTGGGTTTCCCCTTTGGGGGTAATTTTTCCAACCAGAATATCATCAGGCTTAACTTCAGCACCAATGCGGATAATACCAGATTCATCCAAATCTTTAAGAGCTTCTTCACCCACATTAGGAATATCACGCGTGATTTCTTCTTTGCCTAACTTTGTATCTCTGGCCACGCACTCAAATTCTTCGATATGAATAGAGGTAAAATAATCTTCTTTTACTAATTGTTCGTTTAACAAAATAGAATCTTCAAAGTTATAACCACCCCAGGGCATAAAAGCCACGGTCACATTTTGTCCAAGAGCTAATTCTCCACGATCGGTTGAAGCACCATCAGCTAACACATCTCCTTTGACTACCGTGTCACCCACATCCACCAAGGGTAATTGGTTAATACAGGTATTTTGATTAGACCTTTGATACTTAGTGAGATTGTAAATATCAACCTCGGAAACAGAATCTTTTTTCTTCCCCGAATCAGCCTTAACTACAATACGCGAAGCATCTACCGAAATAATGGTTCCATCGCGTTCGGCAGCAACCGTTGTACCAGAATCATTGGCCACAAGAGCCTCGATACCGGTTCCTACAATGGGAGATGCACGACGTAGTAAGGGTACAGCCTGACGTTGCATGTTAGAACCCATTAAAGCTCGATTAGCATCATCATGTTCTAAAAAGGGAATAAGTGAAGCTGCAATACTTACAAGCTGATTAGGAGACACATCCATTAAATCGACATCTTCTCTTCTTACTGTGACAAACTCACCATTTTTTCGGCAAGAAACCATCTCTTGAATCAAGCGTCCCTTGGCATCTACTGCTTCATTAGCCTGAGCAATCACATGGTTTTCTTCTTCAAGAGCCGAATAATAACTGACCTCTTCAGTCACAATAGCATGAGTTACTTTGCGATAAGGAGTTTCTACAAAGCCATATTCATTAACGCGGGCATAAGTAGAAAGAGAAGAAATCAAACCAATATTTGGACCTTCGGGTGTTTCAATAGGACAAATACGTCCATAGTGAGTGGCATGTACGTCACGCACTTCAAAACCAGCCCGTTCTCGTGTTAAACCACCAGGTCCCAAAGCTGAAAGCCTTCTTTTATGAGTAATCTCAGAAAGTGGATTGGTTTGATCCATAAACTGAGAAAGTTGGGAGGAACCAAAAAATTCCTTAACCACAGCAGAAACAGGCTTGGCATTAATGAGATCATTAGGCATCAAAGTTTCAATTTCTTGCAAACTCATTCTCTCCTTGATGGCCCTCTCCATGCGAACCAAACCAATGCGGTATTGATTTTCTAACAACTCTCCAACGGCTCGCACACGACGATTTCCTAAGTGATCAATATCATCCACCACTCCACGGCTGTCTTTTAAATTCACCACATATTTTGTAATAGCTAAAATATCTTCTTTGCGAAGAGTAGTTACTTCGATGGGAACATCAAATCCAAATTTATGATTAATCTTTAAACGACCTACTCGTGAGAGATCATAACGTTCGGGATTAAAAAATAGATTTTCAAAAAGAGCATTGGCTGCCTCCGGAGTAGAAGGATCTCCTGGACGCAAACGACGATAGATTTCAATCACAGCTTCTTCTGAGGTCTGAACTTTATCAGCTAAAAGAGTATTGCGAACATAAGGCCCTACGTTCAAAGTATCGATATAATAAACCGAAATTTCATTTATTTTTCTTTTATAAATCTCTTCTAATTTTTCTTCTGTTAAAATTTCATTACAAGAAAGAATCACTTCGCCGGTTCCACGATCAATAATATCCTTGGCAACTACACGATTTAAAATTTCCTCTGTTTCAATAGGCAATTCATTGATTTTAGCCTTGGCTAATTTTTCGAAAGCAGAGGTGTTAAACTTGCGATCTTTTTTAACAAGCACTTCTCCACTCTTTGGATCCTTAATATCACGGGACGATCTTTGAAATTTAAGAACATCAGGAACAATATTTTTTGAAAGTTTCTTGCCATCAATAGCTATCACTTCAGTAGAATAAAAATGGTTTAAAATCTCTTCCGTAGAAAGGCCCAAGGCACGAAGCAAAACAGTCACATGCATTTTACGTCTACGATCAATACGTACATACACTAAATCTTTGGCATCAAATTCAAAATCTAACCATGAGCCACGATAAGGAATAACGCGAGCCGAATAGAGAAGTTTGCCTGAGGAATGGGTTTTACCTTTATCGTGTTCAAAAAATACACCGGGAGATCGATGTAATTGTGAAACAATCACACGTTCGGTTCCATTAACTACGAAAGTTCCATTGCGTGTCATTAAAGGAATAGTGCCAAAATAAACTTCTTGTTCCTTCACATCTCGAATGCTCTGGGTACCAGTTTCAGTATCGGTATCCCAAACCACCAAACGAACCACAACCTTTACAGGCGCTTCAAAGGTCATCCCTCTTTGACGACATTCATCTACATCATATTTTGGCTTTTCAAAATTATAAGCAACAAACTCAAGCGAAGCTGTGTTGTTAAAATCTTTAATAGGAAAAACACTTTTAAAAATAGCTTGCAGACCACTATCTTCCCTTTGTTCCGGGGCAGTATCAAATTGAAGAAATTTTTTATAAGACTCCCTCTGCAGTTCGATTAAGTTTGGAATATTAATAACTTGTTTAATACGGGCAAAAACTTTGCGAAGACGATAGTTAGATGCCGTCAATTTAGGCATAGATTCTCCTTACTTCCTTTTATCTGAACACATCACTGTAAACACTACCGAAGCTTACTTTACTTCAACCTTGGCACCAGCTTTTTCAAGCTGTTCCTTAATTTTTGCAGCTTCGTTTTTAGCAATACCTTCTTTAACGGTTTTGGGTGCGCCTTCAACCAAGTCTTTGGCTTCTTTTAATCCCAAACCAGTAATGACACGAATTTCCTTGATAACTCCAATTTTGTTATCACCAGAACTAGTCAAAACAACTGTAAATTCGGTTTTTTCTTCAACTGCACCACCAGCTGCACCGGCACCTGGCATAGCCATAGCCACAGGGGCTGCTGCAGACACACCAAATTTATCTTCAAACTTTTTAACAAGTTCAGAGACCTCTAAAACAGTCATCTTAGAAACTGCTTCAAGAATTTGATCAGATGTTAATTGTGACATTTAATACACTCCTTATGGTTAAAAAAATCTCATCCCTCTTTTTCTTTTTTATCCCGCACTGCAGCCAATACATTTACAAGCTGCCTTGGAATTTGCACTAAAACAGTAACCAGATTTCTTGCGGGAGCCATCATCGAACCTAATAACTTAGCAAGAAGCTCTTCGCGGCTTGGAAGTTTAGCCAACGCTACCACTTGCTCCTTGGACAATGTTTTGCCATTAAGAGCAGCTGCCTTAAATTTTAATAATGCGTTATCTTTTTCAAAATTAACAAGAATCTTTGCGGGAGATACAGGATCTTGATCAGAGATTGTTAAGGCCGTGGTTCCCGTAAAATGAGAAACCAAAATTTCGATAGGCGTATCCTTTACAGCAAGTTTGGCCAAACGATTCTTAAGCACATGCATTTCAGATCCTTGGGCTCTAAGTTTTTTACGCAGCTCAGTCATTTGAGAAACTTTTAAACCCTTATAATCCGTAAGAATGGCAACTTGAGCCTTGGAAAGGTGCTCACGCATTTTTTCAACTTCAATTTTCTTTTCTGCCTTATTCATACTTTCCCTTTATTAATTCTGAAAAACAGAAACATCTAATCTAACACCAGGAGTGGTTGTCCCTGATACAGCAATACCTTTTAAAAAAATTCCCTTGGAGGAAGGAGGTTTCAACTTAACAATTCCATCAACCAGGGCTAAAAAATTATCCTTTAATTTCTGCGCACCAAAAGAAAGTTTTCCAATTGGGCAATGAATAATCCCTGCTTTATCCGTCTTAAACGAAACCTTTCCCTTCTTGCATTCGGAAACAGCTTTTCCTACTTCGAAAGTAACTGTGCCTGTTTTAGGATTAGGCATCAAGCCTCTGGGCCCCAAAATTTTTCCTACGCGACTCACCACAGCCATTAAATCAGGTGTAGCAACCACTTTGTCAAAATCGGTCCAACCTGCTGTGATTTTTTGAATAAGATCGTCGGTTCCAACATAATCAGCACCTGCAGCCTTGGCTTCATTTTCTTTTTCGCCTTTTGCAAAAACAAGAACAGTAGTTTTTTTACCTAAACCATGTGGAAGGTTAATGGCACCACGCACCTGTTGATCGGATTGTTTAGCATCTACTCCTAAGCGAATGGCTACATCCACAGTTTGATCAAATTTTTCGCTCTTCATTTCAGAAACCAAACCCAAGGCTTCATCAACAGCATATTTTTTTTGCGAATCAACCTTGGTCTTAAAAGAACGATAACGTTTGCTATGACTCATACATTCTCCTTAAACAACCTCAATACCCATACTCCGCGCCGTACCCATCACTGTTTGAACAGCCGCTTCCAGAGTAACACAGTTTAAATCAGGCAATTTCATTTTTGCGATTTCTTCTACTTGGGCCTTTGTCACCTTGCCTACTTTTTCTTTGCCTGTTTTGCCACTTCCCTTTTCTATTTTAGCAGCCTTAATCAAAAGAATTGAAGCAGGAGGAGTTTTTAAAATAAAAGTAAAAGAACGATCCTGGTAAACAGTGATGATAACAGGAATAATAAGCCCGGCTTGTTTTTGCGTGGTCGCATTAAATTGCTTACAAAACTCCATGATGTTTACTCCATGTTGACCTAAGGCTGGTCCAACGGGAGGAGCAGGGTTAGCCTGGCCTGCGGGACATTGTAATTTAACTTGAGCAACTGCTTTCTTAGCCATTGTATCCTTTACGTGTTCTTTTCTACCTGAGTAAATTCCAATTCAACAGGAGTAGAACGTCCAAAAATACTTACTAAAACTTTTAATCTTCCCTTCTCCGGATTAACCTCATCTACAACTCCATTAAATGTATTAAAGGGGCCGTCAATAACCCTAACTGACTCACCTTTGTCAAAGATTATTTTCATCTTGGGTTTCATTTGTCCTTCATCAATTCTCTGCGTAATCTTTAATACCTCTGACTCAGGCACCGCGGGAGGCTTGGTACTATTGCCCACAAAGCCCGTAATTTTGGGTGTTCCCTTCACCAAATGCCAGGTATCATCACTTAAATCCATCTTCACTAAAATATAACTGGGAAAAAATTTGCGTGTTGTGGTCTTTTTTTGTCCCTTACGAATTTCAACAACATTTTCAGAAGGCACTAAAACCTCTTCAAAAAAAGATTCCATTTTATGGAATTTAATTCTTTCCTCTAAGGCCAGCTTTGCCTTTTGCTCAAAGCCCGAATAAGTGTGCACAACGTACCAATTCTTTGTCATAAGTATCCTTTAAACCCGACTTAATAATACCTGGACTAAACTTCCCCAAAGAGTATCAAAAGTGAATAAAAACACTGAAGCAATACCAACCATCACAATAACAACCACTGCCGAGAGCACAGTTTCTTTTCTCTGAGGCCAAGTTACTTTTCCTAATTCAACCACCACATCGTTTACAAAAGCAGAAATCTTTATATTTTTTTCGAGAAAGAAAAAAACTAAAGCTGCTAAAATAACAGCCAAACCAACAGCTGGAGTTAGTGGCCACTGATCATAAGAAGGAAGTCTCAAAAGCCCCCACACCAACTCCAAAAGATTTTTAAAAACAAAAAAAACAAGAACCGAAAGCAAAGCAAAACTAATTGTTACAATTCTTTTTTGATTCATAAATATCTCAAACCCGCAGGGGAGACAGGGATCGAACCTGCGACCTACGGTTTTGGAGACCGCCGCTCTACCAGCTGAGCTACTCCCCTGCGCGTTAGAGAGCTTATTATTTTGTCTCCTTATGCTCGGTATGTTTCCGGCATGTTTTACAAAACTTTTTCACCTTAAGTTTTTCAGCAGCTTTGTTTTTTGTTGCTGTGTAGTTTCTGTTTTTACAATCGGAACATTCTAGTTGGATAATATTTCTCATTCAATAATCTCCGTTACAACCCCAGCACCAACAGTTTTGCCACCTTCTCTGATCGCAAAACGAAGCTCCTTCTCCAT
>MGRJ01000029.1 GCA_001798135.1 Deltaproteobacteria bacterium RIFCSPHIGHO2_02_FULL_40_28
AACGCAATTATTACGAACATATTATTCGAAATGAAATTGATCTTAATCAGATTAGAAAATACATTAATGACAACCCATTAAAATGGGAATGGGATGAATATTATATTTAGGGAAATTTTTTATTGAACGTAACCCAAAGCTCGAAGGGCTTCGCCTTCGATTTCAAAAGTTTCGAGGTTGGTGGAAGAATCAATAATAATGCCATTGGCATCAACTACACTTTCTAGATAATCTTGTACTCGTTGTGCAAGAGGACTTTCTACAGCTTTTAAACCTAAAAGAGCGTATGCAGTTGCTTGAGCTTCTCCATCATCAGCAGATCCATTGGTAACCAAACCCGATTCGTCAACGAGGGCAAAAAGACGAGTATAAAGTTCGTCAATTAAATCAGAGTATAAACCAGATTCGCTGCTGGTTGCTAAAACATAAAGAGGCATGGCTAAAGAAAGATCACCATAGGTGTAAGAATTATCCGCATCGTAAGCAGGTAAAAAAGTGGTATTTAAATAATCTGCCAAAAATTCCAAAGCATCGGTGTAATCTTGTGAAAAATCTGTGCTGATTTCTGCCATAGCTCCAACCCCTTCAACACAAAGAGCTAAATCCCAGGGAATAAGGCCCGGGATGCTTACTCGTGCTTGAATGATGCGATTGGCTACTCCATCAAAACGTATCGAAGCATCATCCCCATAAGTAGTATCACGTGCATCCAGCAAGGCATCAAAGGCTGTATTGGTTTCTGTTTCTAAAGTTGCGTTTGGATTATCTTGTAAGTACCAAGAAAGAAAAACCCAGTTAGGACAAGAAAGATTATTAGCGGTATCTGTTGGGTTTGCAAGGAGTGTATCCATTTTGGTATCAAAATAAGAAGCTGTGGCCTCAAGAGCTTCTTGCCAATCGGGATCGCTGCCATAATTTGTAGCCAAAAAAAATCCAAGCGCTGTAACCCCCGTTACATTTTGATAACCTGTGGTTGTTGGGGTGAGCGGATCTCCCGCAGTGATTTGCCAATCAAAGCTTCCATCATCATTTTGTGCTTCTGCCAATCGATTAGCTAAAAGAATAATAATATCTTCGTTAACAGTTACGCTAAAATCGGTGCTGGCATAGTACCAAACTTTTTTGTCTGTATCTTGAGCAATAAACACATCGCAATTACTAGAAAGAGCAACGCCTTCTTGGTCACTTTGGGGAAGATCCCATTCTTGAATAAAACTACCTGATGGTGTTACAGCCACTAATTGATTAGGCCCATCATAACCTACAAAGATCACATCATTAGTGGCATCATAATCAAGACTTGCCAGATCGGTATAACCTGCAACCGGAACAAAGGAGGTTACAAAAGTAACATCGGTAGAAGTTGCAGAAGATTGAATGGGTAGACGAAAAACATAAACACTTCCTTCTCCCTGATGGCCTGCATAAAAAAGCCCTCCTTCGGAATCAGCACTGTTGGGTACAAAAGCCAAAGCTTCTAACCCAGCATTATCTGCGCCTGTCATCCAGGTGGTTAAAGTAAAAGTGCGAAGTACAGTACCTGTGGTGGTATCAAACTCGATAATGCCATCGGGATTTTCAACACCCACGTAGATAATGCCGTTTGATTCATTGGCAATGGCTACACCTTCTAAATCTCCACCAATATTCCAGGTTGTAATGCCTGATCCATCTTTGTTCATGCGTGAGAGATTTCCTTCGTCATCAGCAATGTAAAGTTTTTCTGTAGTGTCGTTATAGTCGGCCCCACTGGGTTCATCACCACTTGGAAGATTGATTCCAATATCGGTTGGATTTTGAGTAAAATCGAGAGTAGAACAAAAATCGTAAGTGATGCTTTCTTCGGTTGTATCGGAGCCCCCAGAAGTGGGATCACTTCCCCCACCCGAACCTGTGGGATCTTCACCTTCTGTTCCTGTATCTTCAGTTTCGGTGCTCTCATCAGCCCCATTGGAAGAATGTTTCCCATTTCCGCAGGCAGAAAGCCCTAAGGTGAGCCCAAGAATCAGAAGAAAAAACCCGTTAAGTTGAATTTGTTTAATCATTTGAACCATTTATCTTTTTCTCTCTATCTATGTTATCGGTAATCTAACCTGTAAAGTTGCGTTTTGGAACATATTTTTAATTATATTTCCCCCCTCCCTTGAGGGGAGGGGGTGAAGGGGGAGGGTGAAATTCAAGACCACCCTCTCCCCCGCCCCTCCCCCCTCAAGGGGGAGGGGATTAAAGATGGGTCTCTTACACAGTCGAAATTCGGTGATACTGATCCCCTTCATAAACAAGGTAAGAAGTTTCATCGGTAACGCGATTGAGTTCTGGATGCCCCTGCAGGTAATCATCAATGATTTTGATGGCCAATGCTGGGGTATCACTCATTAAAGTGTGTCCTGCTGTGGGAACATTGTTGTGAGGAATCACTAAAAGTTCTGAGTGAGGAATTTCATGATCGAGGGCATGTCCTGTTTCTTCTGGAACAAACCCATCCCATTCCGATTGCACAACAAGGGTTGGTTGAGTAAGCCGACTCTTTAAAATCCTGCGTCTTTCCATTTCATCAGGATCTTTGATGAGTTCAATTTCTTCTCTAGAATAACCCATGCGGGCTTGCTGACGTTCCCTAACTTCTTCACGGGTGTTATCATTGCCAATTAAATAAGGCCCTGCAAATTGTTCTTGCAACCAACTCACATCGGTAGGTTTTCCACGGGGCTCCATGCTATCAAAAAGAATGATGCGCGCAATACGAGGATTATCAACGGCTAGCGACTGGGAGATGGGTCCACCCAGCGAAGAAGCCACCAGAGTTACATTGGAGGTGAGCCCTTTATCATCCAGGAATTGATTGAACCACAAGGGCAGGGCGGTATCAAAATCATAATCATGATCGGGCAGGGAATCTGAATAACCACTTCCCGGGAGATCAATGGGATGACCGTGAATCACAGCTTGTAATTTATCCGAATGATCTTTAGCTGCCTGCCAATAACCATAGCCAACAACTCCAGCAGCAGTAACTCCTCCTGCAATAGCAAGTGGGAGAATAAGTCCAGCAGCCGAATAAAGAGCAACTCCTGCTCCCGCACCCGCTAGCACGCTTGTTGTTTCAAGTGCTTCTTCGGTAGAAGCCAAATTTCCGATGGTTGAAAGGATACTCATGGTGTTTCGTGTATCGGCCCCCATCCTGCTATGTTTCTTGGTTTTTGCAATATTTTTTTGGTGCCGGGCACGCTTGTAAACCATTGTTGGATAAGTGAGTAGAAGAAAAAATTTTTAGCAAAAGACGCGATCTTTAAGGCATCGAGCCTTAAAGTCGCTCGCTCTCGCCAATTTGTTTATTTTTTTCGGATGGACAAATTGGCTCCGAGACGCTTTTGCTAAAAATTTTTTCTTCTACTCACTTATCCACATCTGTGCATAAAACTGTGGATATAAATGTATGGTAGTGTATGTTAAAAATTAACCCCAGAGGCATGTCCAATTTGAGGAGTAAAGTCCCCATATTTTGTACACTGTCTTTATAAATAGCTAATATTATTTATTATTTTTAATAACGCATGATGGCATTATCTTTGCTTAAAGTGTTCATAGAATGGACGTTTTAAAAAAGGAGTCTGTTGAAAAAAGTAGTTTTCCACCAATTTTGTCATTCCCGCGGAGGCGGGAATCCAGTCTTTTCAATAAGTTCTGGATCCCTGCCTTCGCAGGGATGACAGAGGAATGACATTCTTCAACAGACCCAAAAGGAGCAAAAATGGGAGTTTTAAATAGTTTTTTTCCAAATGTAACCAGAAATGTTTCAACAGGGGAATTTTTAGAACTTCCCATGGGGAAGAGATTTAAACCTCACAGTACTGAGCAAGTTCAATTGAGTGAGGACTCTCTCTCAAATGTTTCAGTTGGCACTTATCGCAATGTTTTTGGTGACCATGCTCTGGGAATTCAAATTGAAAAGGGGAATCAAACTCAATTTTCTGCTTTTAATTTTTCCTCTGGATTTACAGGTGCTAGTAATCCCATTACAGACCTTGATACCCTTTGGAAGGATATTGATAGTGATGGCGACCTGGATTTACTTTGTGGATTTTTAACAGGTGGGGAAAATTGTTGTGCTGAAGCTGGTTTTTTGATTTTTGAAAATAACAAAGGCCGCTTTTTACAACGCATTTCCACCCTAGATAGTGATGGAACAGGATTTTATTCGTGTGGAGCCTGCATGATAGGCTTAAGTTTATTTGATAAGCGCATTAAAATAAAAGCTCGCAACATGGATGTTTTTGAAAATGAGGGCCGTATTGGAATTCGTTTTGAATATTATCATCCTCAAAGTGAGGCTTACAAGGAAGTAAGCTTGGGTGAAAACGAATGGAATTTTACCTTGGATGATGAAGGAGAAATTAATCAAGACAGCATCGCAACTTCCAAACCAGATGAAGAACTTTATGTTCAGCTGTACGAGGATTATTTATCCTAGACTTTTTTGCTCGTTGGGGTGAGAGGTCAGGGGCCCTTTGGGGCCCCTTTTTTTAACTGCCGTCTGCAGGACTTTTCTACCAATATTCTAGCCGAAGGTTAGGAACTCGTACAAATTCGTTACGGTTTCTGGTTACTAAAGTGAGGTCGTAGGCTAGAGCTGTAGCTGCAATCAGCATGTCATTGGCTCCAATGGGAGTCCCCACTTTTTTAAGGCTGGTTCGAATGATGCCATAATGATCGATGGCTTGATCATCAAAAGGAAAAGAATCAAATTGTTCAAAAAATATTTTGAGGATACGGAGATTTTCATCCACTTTTTGGCTGAGTCTGGCTCCATAAACGAGCTCGGCTTTCACCACGCTGCACAAAAAAATTTCCACTGGATTCAGCGAATGGATTTTATCTACAAGTGTATGATCATGTCCTTTAAGAAGGGCGATACAAATATTGGTGTCGATTAAGTAGCTCATTCAAATTCATCATCGTTGCATGGGAGCCGTTCAATTTCTGGGAAATTTTCCTGCCAACCACCCACAATTTTGGTAAAGAAATTTTTCTTCCAACCACGAGGGGCAAGTTTTTCTTTTACCAAGCTTGCAAGATAAGCTGATACTTTTTCCCCCTTTTTTTGAGCAGCTTGCCGGATGCTTTTTTCTAAAATATCAGGGACATAAAAATTAAGTTGAGCCATTTTTTCTCCTTAAAACAAGTATATCAATTATACTTGATATACTTTATTTTTTCAACCCTTTTTATTTATTTTCCCCTCACCCCCGCCCCTCTCCCCAAGGAGAGGGGAGAGAAAATATCCCCCCTCCCTTGAGGGAGGGGGTGCAGGGGGAGGGGGAGAGACCCGAGCGACCCTGAACTTGTCAAAGGGAAGTTGATGGGTGTAGGGTTATGGGGTGACACATGTAACAATTATTGGTGGGGGTTTGGCAGGCTGTGAGGCTGCATGGCAGTTGGCCAAGCGAGGAATTGATGTTTACCTCTATGAAATGCGTCCTCAAGTTCAAACAGGAGCCCACTCTGGGGGAGATTTAGCCGAACTGGTTTGTTCCAATTCTCTGGGTTCCATTCTTCCCAATAAAGCTTCTGGAATTTTATTTAACGAACTTAAAATGTTGGGCTCTCTTTTGATGGAATGTGCTCAAAAAGCAGCGTTACCTGCTGGCGGAGCCTTGGCGGTTGATCGAAAAGTTTTTTCAGAAAATGTGACGCATGCTTTAAATCAAAACGCACACATTAAAATTATTCGGGAAGAAATATTTGATATCCCAGAAGGACCAACAATTATTGCTTCAGGACCGCTTACTTCTAAAAATCTTTCCCATACTCTTCAAAAATTAACGAAAGAGGAACATCTTTATTTTTTTGATGCCCTGTCTCCCATTGTAGAAGCTGCTAGTGTTGATATGAACATTGCTTTTAAGGCTTCGCGGTATGGAGTGGGTGAAAAAGAAGGTGGTGATTATATTAATTGCCCTTTGAATAAAGAAGAATATCAAAATTTTGTACAAGAACTTTTAAAAGCAGAACGCATTCCATTAAAAGATTTCGAGAAGAACATTGAACATATCCCCCCTCCCCTTGTGGGAGGGGCGATCTACTTCGAAGGATGTCTTCCTGTTGAAGTTCTTGCCTCCCGTGGGGAGCGTTCTTTGGCTTTTGGTCCGATGAAGCCTGTGGGGCTTGATGATCCCAGAACAGGAAGGTGGCCGTATGCTGTTGTTCAATTAAGACAAGATAATGTGGCAGCTAGTTTGTACAATTTGGTTGGGTTTCAAACTAATTTAAAATATCCCGAACAAGAGCGGATTTTTCGAATGATTCCTGGTTTAAAAAATGCCGAGTTTGTTCGTTTTGGGCAAATGCATCGAAACACCTTTCTTAACTCCCCTAAGGTTTTAAGGCCGACACTTCAGTTTAAAGAAAGAGATAATTTATTTTTTGCAGGGCAAATAACAGGAGTAGAAGGTTATATGGGAAATATTGCTACAGGACTTTTAGCAGGAATTAATTTGGCTTTGGTGATGAAAAATTTGGAGGCGTTTATTTTGCCACAAACAACAATGCTGGGGGCTCTTTGCCATTATATTACCCATGCCGATTCAAAACATTTTCAACCCATGAAGGCCAATATGGGGATTTTAAAACCACTGGATGTTTTGGAAAAAGATAAAAAGAAAAAAAATGAAGAACTTGCTTTAAAATCAAAACAAGCCCTGCAAAAATTAATAGGCATTGCGTTGCATGTCTAAAGTTCCAGCTTGTGAACTTGCTTTTGGAGAAGCGATGAATAAATCATAATCTCCATCTCCATCAGGATCGGCAAAAACCATGGCAGTTCCAGCTTCATCATCCGTTGCCCCATACCAACGGGTTAAACCTTCCTGATCGGTATCGATAGAAAAAGTACCTGGTGTAAAACCAAGAAGAGTGGCTCCATTCCAAAGCCCTACAAGACCGGCATCGGTTCCATAAGTATCATCCGAATAAGCTGATAGGGCTATTTCTGCTACCCCATCTCCATCCGTGTCTGCTGCTGCCGCACTATTTCCAAAAAGATTTTGCTCTGTTGCAGGACCAGTTAATGTATAATCGGCATCGGTTGTGTCAAGACTGCCGCCCGCTGCTGCACTAAAGGTGGCACTGTTAGCTCCATTAGTTAAAAAGAGGTGGCAGGCTCCATCATAGCTAGCACTCACAGTTTCGTAAGGGGCACAAACCAATACTTCATCCTGACCATCCCCATCCATATCGGGAATGATAAGAACCTGGTGTCCTAGTTTGGAAGAGGCGGCTCCATCGATGGTGATCCAACTTATAGAATCAAGTGTTCCGCTTGTGATGTCTGTTCCTAAAACAAGGTTAACACGCCCTGTGTCAGAAGCATCATACTCGGTTTGGGAAACAGCTAAATCAGGTGTGCCATCTCCATCTACATCACCTGTACTCATGGAAGCGCCTGCTACATCACCCGAGCTTGTGCCTGTCATCAAGGCATCAGCATCGGTACGATCGTAGGCCCCAGAATAACGTGTGCCACTTCCATCAAAAAGAAGAACTGCACCTGTATTGCTGCTGTACCCTGCAGCCGAGGTAAATAATTCATCGTCCCCGTCTCCATCAATATCAGCATGGGTTGCAGCCCATCCCATGTATTCGTTGGCACTGAGACCATCAATTATTGCGTTGGCAGAAGAAGCAGAGACGGTGCCGGAAAGTGGGCCATAAAAAAGATAACCAGCTCCGTAGAGATAAGTTGAATTAGCAAAAGGGGCACCTACAAAGGCTTCATCATAACCATCTCCATCCACATCGCCCGCATTGGCAACAGCAAGACCATAATTATCACCAGCAGCTTCACCAGTACTGGTATGGCTTGCAGCAGAAGCAATAGCAGATGATGCGGGGGAGGCACTTCCCAAAACAGCAAAAGCAGCACCCGCATTGATTCCAGCCGTATCACTATAGGGTTCACCTGCTAATATATCATCGTACCCATCTCCATTAAAATTACCAGCAGCTAAAGTCGTATTTCCATAACCAAACAAGTCAGTTCCTGTGTAGCGAATACCACTGACTGTGGTTGCAAAAGGTCCTTCATAAGAAAGGCTGCAATCATTGGGAAGTCCATCAATGGTTGAATCAGTAACGGTTGAACCGGTGTAACGGTTTGCATTGCCATCATCGCAATCGGTATTGTTACTTACTTCGTAGGTTGTTGTGGCATCACATAAATTGCTTCCGGTACTGGTTTCATCACCATAAGTATCATTATCCACATCGGGGAAGAAGGTAGTAAGACCTGTGGCTGGCAAATCATTATTATCGGCGGTGCCATCGCAATCTTCATCGGTGTTAGAGGTATCGCAAACCTCGGTTTCGCCGGGGTTACGATCTGCATCGCCATCATCGCAGTCACCGCTTGTGGCCACATAACCCGTTGGGGCTGTACAGGCCGCTGTTGTAGGAGATGAGGCCCCATAGCCGTCGCTATCCCCATCGTAATACCATGTGGAGGCATCGGTGGCTGAATCATCAGCCGTGCCATCACAATCTTCATCAACGCTATCGCAAATTTCTGAGGCCCCTGGATGGATGGTGTTGTCTCCATCGTCACAATCGGTGTGGTCGGTGGTGCTGTAAGTTGCTGTAGCATCGCATAGGGAACTTCCTGTGCTGGAGGTGTCTCCATAACCATCCCCGTCTCCATCGGGATAAAAAGTGGTGAGGCCCGTGGTGGGAAGATCATCGTTGTCGGCAGCGCCGCTACAATCTTCATCGGTATCAAAGGCATCGCAAACCTCGGTTTCGCCGGGGTTGCGAGTAGGATCGGTGTCATCGCAGTCTGTAGCATCTGCCGTATAACCCGTGGGGGTTGTGCAACTGCCAGTAACGGTGCTATCGGTTGAAGAGCTGGCATTGCCATAGCCATCTTCATCAATGTCTTCGTACCAAGTAAGCACATTGGTTGTTGGATCGGTATCATCACAGTCGCTGGTGTTAGAAACAAACCCTGCAGGGCGTGTGCAAGCCGCTTGTGTGCTTAAAGGATTTCCATAGCCATCTCCATCAGAATCTTCATACCAGGTGCGGGCATCAGAGGCAGTGTCTTCGTCAATAGTGCCATCGCAGTTATTATCGGCACCATCGCAAACTTCTATAGCATCCGGATTAATGGCTGGATCGCTATCATCGCATTCTTCGCAGGCTGCAAAGCCATCCACGTCGGCATCCGTATAACCAATGGAGCCATCACAGTTGTAATCTTCGGTATCGGTGCAAGATTCGTCGGCATCCGGGTTGTAGAGTGTACTGGTGTCGTCGCAATCTCCGTCGTAATCCACGTGACCTAAGGGTGTATCGCAGCTACCTTCTTCAACGCTGGTTGTGCTGGTTGAAGAGCCATAACCATCGGTATCATTATCCTCATACCAAGTTTTAATTCCAACAAGGGCATCGAGATCATCACAATCATCGGCATTATCAACATAGCCTTCGGGAGGAAGGCAGCTGCCGGTTTCTGTACTGGTTACAAAAGAGTCAGGATTTCCATAGCCATCGCTGTCGGCATCTTCGTACCAGGTGATAACACCCACATCCAGATTGTTATCATCGCAGTCATCTGTATTTTCTACGTAACCTTCAGGAAGTTCACAGGTGTCTAGTGCGGCACTCGTGGCGGGATTGTCTGGGTCGCCCAAACCATCTCCGTCGGTATCGGCATACCAGGTTAAAATATTCACATCGGGGTTGGTGTCATCGCAATCATCATCATTAAAAACGTATCCTTCGGTATCATCTTCAGGAATCGAGGTTCCTGTTTCTGGGTCGCCATACCCATCGCCATCGTTGTCTTCCCATGCATCAACGTACACAGTGGCATCTTCAATGTCTTGGCCATCACAATCCGAGTCAATTCCATCAGCGGTTTCAGCTTCGGGGGCACGGGGATTGATATCCTGGTTGGTGTCGTCGCAGTCACCACCAGGCAGGCCATCGATAATGTCATCTAAGGTAGGAGCATAATCATCAGCAACATACCCATCACCATCCTGGTCAAAATCGCTTAACCCATCGCAATCTCCATCAACGCCATCGTACCAGGTTTCGGCATTACCGGGCTGGGCCTCCGCATTGCTGTCATCACAATCAATACTACTGGGGGCCCCATCCCCATCGGCATCAGGATAAGACAGCGACCAATCGGTTGTTCCTTTATCGGTAAAGCAGGCCGCGAGGAGAGTTAGCAATAAAGATGGAGCAGGCATTTAAAATCCCTCCTGAATTTCATCGATGATTTTTAAAGGATCAACCACAGCGCCAACAACCCATTCGTTACCACTTGCCTGGACTGTGTTGCTAAATTGAACAGGCAAACCTGTTTCCCCGTGGGCATAGGCTGTAAAGGGAACAGAACCAAAAGCGATCGAGTCGCGACTCCCATAAACAGTAAGAGCATGGTTCAAAAATGTAGCTTGTACAATGGGGGCCACACGCATGTTCAAACCCAAACCACTGGCGTGGGCCAGATAGGGGGCAGTACCAACTGGGATATCTCCTTCTTGAGCGGAGAGACCCCTGGCCCCAAAGCGAATTCCTGCTGCAATGGCCCAATCATCGCCATCATGATCAGTAATGCCAAGGGTTGCATGTTCCCTAAAGCCAAAGCCAGCCCCTCCCGCAAGTGTGGCTTCCCTGCCATCGATTCCCGGAAAAGGGGAGGTGTAATCACTTGTGGAGAAACCATCTACAAAAATATCCACGTCCATAAAACCATCAAGGACATCACCCTGCACAAGATACTGTCTCATTCCCACCATCAGGGCTGGAGTAAAAGAGTGCCCCTCGTAGTTATAGCCATAAAAAGATAAATTTCCAGAACCCACTTCAGCTCCAACGCCGGTAGTGATTCTGCGTCTTATGTCATATTCGTTTTTATCACGAGTAACCTGAGGAGCAGCAATTTCATGCTCTGCCAATGGAGCCCCTGGCTCGTAGGTTCTTGTGGTGGTTTCCCCCCCATGTTCTGTGATGGTGGTTTGATTTTGCTGGGTGATGCTTGTAGTGTGAATATTGTTAAGCCAGTCATCATATTCAATGCGGGTTTCAATTACCACGTCATCCGCTGATGGACTGCTTGAATCGGGCCCAGGATTAATGATCGTTGTTTTTTTCACACGGCGTTCCAATAAATCCCACACGAAAGGATCTTTTCCAAAACGTTCCACTTCACGGGTAAAGGTGATCTGGCCGTCCTGTGCGCTGCTTGCTATTTCAGTGATGACAATTTTTCTTAAAATGGGTGTTCCTTGTTTTGTAACACTAACAAATCCCGTGGATGTAGTGACAATAACTTGTTCCCCTGTTTTTTTATCGGTGTACACTCTGTTTTTCACATCCCAGGGTTCTTCGGGTTTTCTTTCTACACGAGATGGTTTTTCTAACTCCTCTGTTTGGGGTGCTGCTTCAGGTTCTGGCGCTGTTACTGGTTGTGCTGCTAATTCTGTTGGCGTTATGGAGCCCAGTTTTTGGGTCCAATAGAAACGATAAATGGGGGGCTCTCCATCTGGTTTTGTACTATAGTCATCCAAAAACCAACCCCTAATTTCAACCATCCCTGTTACAGTGGGATGGATAGTAAACCCTTGTCCCGTTTGTTCGATAGGGTATTGAGTAGACTCATCTAAAAAAAGAATATTGTCCATGCTGGGGATATAAAATTTGCCAGAAGGAGGGATTTCTTGGCCCGGTACGGGGGTAAGCGTGATTGTCTGCCAAGTGTTTTGTGTACGATAGGTTCGTTCTTTAAAAACAGGCTTTCCTTCTAAATCGACTTTATAGCCTTTTTCATCAATCAAGTATCCTAGGGCGTCGATATGGTGTTGTGTTTGGGTATCAATGTATTCCCTTTGCGTATCATCGAATCCCTGCCGCTCTGCTGGGATTTGTACCCCTAATTCTTGGGAGGCATGGATTATGTCTGTGTAGCCAAAACGATTACGCTCATAACAATTTCCGCGCCAAACTGTGTCTGTATAGAGGCGAAGATTAATTGTCCCGTCTGTTTCGAGATGAGGGGTATAAACAACAGGGGTGGTTCGGTTGGCAATTGTAACGTGTTCTGTGCCACTATCCGGAGGATTGAAGGTTTGTACTTGTTCATCAGTGGGAATAGAATCAATGAGTGTTCCGTCGGGGAGTTGATCATTGGTTACCCACACATTGTGCCGATAACGAAAAGAATCAGGGACATCCTCGATTATTGTTTCCGAAAGAATCGTGATCTCTTTGGCCTTGATTGGAGTAATGGGGGACTTAAAAATAATTTCATAGATGGTGACTTCTTGTTTTCTTTCAATCACTCGTCCGTCTCCATCCGTGATCCGGAGTGTTTGAGGAATCTTTACTACCTCGTTGATTTTTTCAATAGCGTAGGGAGCATTTTGAAGGAGATAATATTTATCAGGTAGACGCCAGATTTCTTGGAGGCTTAGGCTAGCTTCTTGGGGTTGGGCAGTAGGGACGGGGTCACTTTTCTTTTTGCCAGATTCTACATCATTAAGTGTTTCTTCATCCCCGGCCAAGGCAAACCCATCTCCCTCTTCCTCTGATCCTAGAAGGACAGGGGGTGCTAGGGCTTCATCACCTTCCTCAGGGGCAGGGGGTGAGAGCACTGGTCTTGCATCATCAACAATCAAACGATCAGCCATCCGATGGACTCCTTAAAAGGGCTTCACTAACCCTATATTTTCGGCACAATCAAGCAAAAGTTGCTAAAATAATGCATTGCGTTAAAAAACGATGAAAGACAAGAAAAAGTTTTATGGTTTTAAGGGTCTAGTATATAATTTCCTTTCATGCTTTCCAAACCCCATATCACCCAGGTTTTAGAAGAAGCTCTTTCTACTGGTGGAGATTGGTCTGATCTTTTCATGGAAGAAACCAAACGCCACACGGCAGAACTTTCTGAAAATACAATTAAAAGTGTGGCTCATAACGAAAACACAGGGGCCGGGGTAAGGGTGGTTAAAGATGGCAAAGAATTTTATGCCTACACCAACGATTTAAGCCGTGAAGGTTTAGGAAAAATTGCCAGGGAAGTAGCCAGTGCTGTTTCTAATAAAGGCCCAGGTAAAAAAGTGGCTTTGGATACTTCGCAAGTTCAAAGAAGTAACGCCCAACAATCACCCGAACGGGTGACCCCCAAAGGGGGCCTGCAAACCCACGAAGTGGGGATTGCACTTTTACGCAAGGCCAATGAGGTAGCAAGGCTGGTTTCGCCTGAGATTGTGCAGGTTAATGCGAGTTACTTGGATGAAGTTCAAAACGTGTTGGTGGCTAATTCGGATGGGATGATTAAAAACGATACCCGCACGCGCGGAAGGTTTTATGTAACAAGCATTGCAGGTTGTGGGCAGGAAAAGCAAGTGGGAACAGAGTCTCCGGGTGCCTCGAAGGGTTTTGATTTTTTCGAATCACTTGATGTTGATGCGTGTGCGAAAAATTCGGCAGAATCAGCTTTGCGTATGTTAACGGCAGGGCCTAGCCCCCGGGGCCGCATGACGGTAATTATCGATTCGGGTTTTGGCGGGGTTATTTTTCATGAGGCCTGTGGGCATTTATTAGAGGCCAGTGCTGTGGCCAAAAAATCAACGGTGTTTGCTGAAAGTATGGGGCAAGTGATTGCTTCATCTTGCGTATCAGCGGTTGATGATGGAACATTAAAATCTGAATGGGGTTCTCAAACCATGGATGATGAAGGTTTTCCCACTCAAAGAAATTTACTTATTGAAAATGGGGTACTTAAATCTTTTTTAGTTGATCGTTTAAATGGAGAAAGATTGGGGTTGAAGGTAACGGGTTCTTCACGTCGGCAATCTTATCGTTTTTCGCCTACCTCACGGATGAATAATACTTTTATTTTGCCGGGCACTTCTAGTTTAACTCAAATGATTACCGAAACCGATTATGGTTTATACGCCAAAAAACTAGGTGGGGGTTCGGTAAATCCGGCCACAGGAGAATTTAATTTTGCAGTAACAGAAGGCTATATGATTCGCAAAGGCTTGATAGCAGAACCTGTGCGGGGTGCTGTTTTAATTGGTCGCGGAGAGGAAATTTTAAAAAAAATTGATCGTGTTGGAAGCGAATTAAAATTAGCGCAAGGTTTGTGTGGTGCAGCTTCGGGCTGGGTGCCCGTGGATGTAGGCCAGCCTCCCATTCGTGTGCAGGATTTGTTGGTGGGAGGGAGATGATATTTTATCCCCTCCCCCTTGAGGGGGGAGGGTTAGGGAGAGGGTGAAAATTTTAACACCCCTCACCCTGCACCCTCTCCCCCAAGGGGAGAGGGGAAATATTGGAGATGATTTATTGGAATAAATACATGCTTAAAGATAAAGTAATTCAAGTTTTCAATTCTGCTCTCGCCGATAAAAAAAAATATGGTGTCGATCATCTTTTTTTATCTGGGCTTTTACGTTCTCAAAAGGGTGTTTCTCTTTTTGAAGGTAAAATCGATTCTGTTGAGGTGGCAGATGAAATCAAAATAGGTGTGTGGGTTGGCTGTGGTGGTCATTGGGGATCGTCTTCATTGGAATCGGTAGATGGAAAAAAAATTTCAGAAGCTATTTTAAAAGCCAAAGAAGTTTCACATTTTTTGGATCCCGATCCTTCTTTTAATTTAAGTGAGCCTTCTCCAAAACCAGTTATTTTAAATCAAATTGATTCCTCCATTCCTGCTCTTTCTTTGGACCAATTAGAAGAAATTACTTTAATCATGGAAGGAAGGGCTAAAAATTTTTCTCCCCTGATTACAAATGTTCCCCATGTGGTGTGTGGATATGATCATGTGGCCCGCATTGTAGCTAATTCCAAGGGTGTGATGGTTGTAGAAGAAAATGCCCAGATGGGAGGAAGTCTTTCTATTACAGCACAGGGGAAGGATGGCCGTCTTGTTAATTGTTATGATGGTAAAAGGGTAACAAATTTTAAAGATTTTATACCAGCTGATATAGTGAATGATGTAGCAACAGAGGCTATAGGCAGGGTTAATCCCCAAAAGGGAACTACAGGTTTATGGCCTATTATTTTTTCTCCTCGAACTTTAGCTCAGCTTCTGATGAATTTTTGGAGTATTTTTAGCGGTGATTTTGCTTATCGCAAAATGACTCGCTTTGAGGGGCAATTAGGGGAAAAAGTGATGGCGCCCAATTTTTCAATTGTTGATGAAGGCCTTTTTGGCTTAGTGCCCCATAGTTATGATGCCGAAGGGAGTGTGGTACAAAGCCGTTCTTTAATTCAAAACGGAATTTTACAAGGTTTTTGTCACAACATTTACACGGCCAGTAAGTGTGATGTTAAAACGACGGGTAATGCAAGTGGGGGGCTCGAATCCTCCCCGCAAGTTTCTGCAGCCAATTTAAAGTTTACAGGAAAAACAATTCCTGTTTTACAAATGATTTCCACCATGAAAAAGGGTATTTTAATTACCGAGCTTCATGGTTCTGCAGCTTCTCCTATTTCAGGTGAGTTTTCGTATGGGGCGTTAGGGTATTGGATTGAAAATGGAGCAAAAGTTTGTCCCATTGCCGATTTTACAATTGCAGGTAATTTTTTTGATTTTCTTAAAAACATTGAAGCTCTTGGTGATGATGCCAATTATTTTTTCCCGCATCTTTTTGGATCTTACGGAGGCGCTAGTTTATTGGTAAATCAATTAGCTGTTTCGGGGCAATAGATGTAGGGCGCCGGGGGGAGTGTTTTTTTCGTCGCTGCGGAACTCCTCGCCTTGAAGGCTCGTCAGACAGTCCTCGCTCCTCAAAAAACACTCCCCCCGGCTCAGCCCTTACGTTGTTTTATCTTCCGGGATTAAATGAGGATCAATTTTGAAAACCAAACCAGCTCCAAGGGCCAAACCCCAGGTGTGTATTATTTGTTGAGTAATAAAAGGAGGCGAAATTCGTTTAAAACCTGGGTTTGAGACCCAAAGCGAAGGAAGGTCGACCTCCAACCAGGTGCTTGTTTTTGTGTGGTTATTTCAATGGCTTCGGCTTCAATGCAGGTGGGAGTAGGTAGTAAGGGCGTATGGTCATACGCCCCTACTACCACTTCTACATCCTGATACAGTTCTAAAGCTTCAGACTTACCCCAAACTTGCATACTATCCTTCCCATTGAGTTAATGATGCAACCCTTGTGCCATAGATTAGTTTTTTGAAAAACGGAGTATCCTTAAATGTGTAGAGGTGCCCTTTGAGGCGCCCCAGTTGGAAAACTCATTGTAAACATAGAGATTTTTTGCCCACCTCTAATCTTTGTCATTCCCGCGGAGGCGGGAATCTATCTTTAATTTTTTAAGATGGATCCCCGTTTTCACGGGGATGACAAAAAAATAGGGTTTTGCAAAAATCTCAATTTGAAAAACGGTCAAGATGTTGACGAATATTCTTGTGTAGGGGCGCCCATTGGCGCGCCCTCAAGATCTTCCACCCCCTTTAAGACGTTATGTTATCGTTACAAAAGGTCTGGCCACATAGGTTCGGTAATTATTTTTAGGATTCATGGTGATGGTTGTAACTTTTCCCTGAGATTGATGTGCTCCGTACAATTTTATTTTTCCATCTGGTAGCACTGCTTCTACAATGCCCGCATGGCCAATGAGCATTTTTTCACCAGTGTCTTTATTGGTTCCCCAGTACCAGTATTGAATCACATCACCAGGTTGTGCTTCTGGTAGAGTGATTTCCCGTCCAATGCCATAGTTGGCAATAGCACCTACCGGCCCTTTAATTTTGGTATCATTTTTTGCAACAAGGGTAGGAATTTGATCTGCCTTACAAACAACCATGCATTGCCTTTTAAAATCTTCCTGGCTTGTTGCATCTACATGGTCTGCATAACCGCAAGTTTCCAAACATTCCCACACAAAGGTAACACAGTTATATGTTCCTTTAGTTCCGGTTCCATAAGGTGTTCCTCGAAATTCTTCTACTTTGGTTAAATCAATTCCTACTTGGGCTGGAAGAGATTCACAAAAGGGATCATTACTTGTCATCGCGCAAATATTTCTTATATGGCCAGAAGGAGGGGTAATATCCAAAGACATGGGAGGTTGTTCAGTGTAGGTATCCGTACAAAGTGGAGTGTCATAAAATACAAAATTTTCTGGGTTAGTTGAAGCTGGTGTTTCTGCAGGGGTAACAGACTCTGATGGGGTAGCCCCCGAAGGAGCGAGCCCCAATGGGGCGGGCGGATCTTCACACACACCGGGTTCGGGCGTAGCCCCAGTTATTGCGCTTGTAAAGTCATTCCAGCTATTCCACCAGCTCATACTGGAATACACAGCAAGTAGAATGCCAAGAGGCCATTTTATAAGCTTGTGAAATAATACTAGATTTTGAGATTAACGAGGGGGGTGGGTGCTAGAAATTTGACGCTTAAGGTTTAGGATCGTCGTGATCCCCTTTAATGGAGTTTTTGAAGTTTTTAAAGAATTGACCAATACCACGGCCCAACTCTGGCAAGCGTTTGGGGCCGAAGATGATGATAACAACGGCTACAATTAAAACAATTTCCCATGGTCCTAAGCGAAACATAATTGCATCCTAATCTCTTCAATAAGGGACGTCAATGGTTGTCTTGACAAGGGAAGGAATTGTGTTTACTCTGCCCAAAAGGTGGTATAAAGTGGTATAAGAGGGTGTGCATGGTATGTTTCGTGGGAGATATGAACATAGCATTGATACGAAGGGAAGAAGCTCGATTCCTTCACGGTTTCGTGAGGTCTTGGTGGCTAACTACGACGAGCGCCTTATTATCACCAACTTTGATGGCTGTTTGTGGGCCTATCCTGTGGCCGAATGGCAGGTAATTGAAAATAAAGTGGCAGCCCTTCCTCAGTTCAAAGAGGAAGTAAGGGCCTTGCAAAGAGTATTTATTTCGGCGGCAACCGAATGCCCTATCGATAAACAAGGACGTATTTTGATCCCTCCCACCCTGCGGGAGTATGCAGCTTTGAAAAATGAAATCGTGTTTGTGGGAATGATTAAACGCATTGAAATTTGGTCGAAGGCTCGTTGGAAAGATGTGTTTGATGATTCTCAAAAACAAATGGTTAGTCTCACTAAAAGTTTGGCGGACTTGGGATTATAAATGATCGATTGCACCAAAGTTTCTGATATTTCTATTCTCCATGTGTATGGAGAGGTAACGCTTTTAGAATTAGAACTGATCCAAAAAATGATTACCTCTTTCAAAAAATGCAGATTTAGAAAATTTTTGCTCGATTTAGCACAAGTTGATCATATTCATTTCAAAGCCATTCAAAGCCTGGTGGCAGAAGCCCAATCGCTTCGCAGCATTAATGGAGATATCAAAATTGTTCATCCCAACAAACAAACGCGTGAAATTCTTAAATTCACGGGGGCAGATCAAAGTTTAGAAGATTATTCCACTATTTCCGAAGCTATTTTAAGTTTTCTGAAAAATCCAGGGCCAGAACATGCTGGAGCTATGAACTGGGCTGGCGAGGCATCGGGAAACCCCGATCCTGTTGTATCAATGAATTAGTTCCATGGGATGCACATCACTGTTTTAAGAAAAGTTGCGGTTGATTTTTTGGTAACCAACCCTTCCGGGTATTACCTGGATGTAACAGGTGGAGCTGGAGGACATGCCGAAGAAATTTTAAAAAAGCTGGATCTCAATGGACGTTTAATTGTGTGTGATCAAGACCCGAAAGCTGTAGATCTTTTAAGTACAAAATTTTCAGATTCTAGAGTTGAGGTAAGAAGAGCTAGGTTTTCAGAGGTCTTTGAAAAAAAAGAAAACTTTGATGGCATTTTGGCTGATCTTGGAATTTCTAGTAATCAACTTGATGATGCCCAAAGGGGGCTTTCTTTTTTAAGAGACGGTCCTCTTGATATGAGGCTTAATCCAAATGAAACAGAAACCGCAGCCCATGTTATTATGGAACGAAGTGAGGAAGAACTTGCTAATATTTTTTTCCATTTTGGAGAAGAAAGGTATTCACGCAAAATAGCCAAGGCCATTGTAAGGGTGAGAGCCCATCAAGAATTTAAAACCACCTTCGATCTCAAAGAGATAGTGGAAAAAGAATTAGGGCCGCTTTACCGAAGACAAAAAATTCATCCAGCAACACGGATTTTTCAGGCTCTTCGAATTTTTGTAAACGATGAGATGGAAGAATTAAAAAAACTACTCTCTGGAATTAAAAATCACCTTTCAAAAGGAGGAAGAGCTGTAGTGATTTCATTTCATTCCTTGGAGGATAGGGAAGTAAAAAAAGCTTTTAACGAAGTGGTTAGTTCCGAAGGGATAACCCAAGGTTTTAAACGCATCACTAAAAAACCAGTGGTGCCAACAGATTTAGAAATTAAAGAAAACCCTCGCGCACGCAGTGCAAAACTAAGGGTTTTAGAGCGGAGGATAACTTGAGTCGTATTCTTTCATCGCAAATGCTGGGTAGGGATTTAATGAAAAGACAAAGAGCCTATACCAAGGATGATTTTTTTAGAAATAAAACTGTACTGCGAATTCTTTTTTTAGTCGCCTTTGCTTCTACCTTGTGTCTGTTCTACATTTGGTCACGCGTACAAATTGTACAAACCGGATACGAGCTTAACATCTTAAGATCCAAACAGCATCTTTTAGAGGAAGAAAATAGAAGACTAAAACTAGAGGTGGCAACACTTAAATCCCCTACTCGTCTCTCAAGCATTGCAACAGGCAAGTTAGGGATGGTTGCTACCCCCATCAATCGTGTTCAAGCCCTGGAGTAAGAATGAGAGAGGTTAGCCAGACATCTCTTAAAATGATTAAAATTAGGATTCTCATGATCAATTTTTGTCTGGGAATTTTTTTAATTCTCATTTTGTTTCGAGGGTATCAGCTTCACATTGTCGAAAATGCCCAGGTAGAAAATTTAGCCTTAAAACAATACCAGGCAACCCTACCCATAGAACCTAAAAGAGGGTCTATCTATGATCGCAATGGACATCCCTTAGCCATGGATGTTCAAACGATTTCAATTGCACTGCACCCCTTACAAATTGGGGATAAAAACAAAGTCATTTCTGAATTATCACGTATTCTTTCCATTCCTGTTCAAAAAATTTGGCCAAAAATTAATTCTCATAAAAAATTTGAGTGGCTTGTCCGCCGGATAGATTTGGATAAAGGAAACGAAGTTGCCAATCTTAAATTAAAAGGAGTTTCTACTGTTTCTGAATATCGCAGGTTTTATCCCAATAAAGAATTGGCAGGAAATGTTTTGGGAGCTGTAGGTTATGATGCCAAAGCCTTGGGAGGGCTAGAGTTGTCCCTCGATTCTTTTCTTAAATCTTCATCAAGTCGTGTTGTAGCCAGCCGTGATGCTAAAGGCAGGCTTTACACATCCATTGAAAACCAGGAAACAAATCACAATGTGTATTTAACCTTGGATATGAATTTACAATTTATTGCCGAAAAATATCTATGGGAGACAGGAAAAAAATATAAGGCAGCTTCGGGTTTTGCAATGATTGCCAACCCCCGCACAGGTGAACTTTTAGCTGTAGCCAATTATCCATCTTTTAATCCCAATGTTTATTGGGAATATGCACAAGCTTCTTGGAAAAATCATGCTTTTATTGATAGCTTTGAACCCGGATCCACTTTTAAACCTTTTATTGTGGCAGCAGGTTTAGAATCACATAAAATTAAAATAGGGGATAAATTTTATTGTGAAAATGGGAATTACAAAGTGGGTAATCGAGTTATTAGAGATCACAATCCCTATGGGACTCTTACTCTGGGTGAAATTGTAAAATATTCTTCTAATATTGGAGTAACTAAAATTGGTGAAAAAGTGGGAAAGGATTTTTTCTATAAAACCATGATTGATTTTGGTTTTAGCCAAGCTTCGGGTCTTGGGTATCCCTTAGAATCAAGTGGTTTTGTGCCACACAAATCAAAATGGAAAGAAATTGATAGAAGTAATATGGCCTTTGGGCAAGGGTTAACTGTTAACGGGCTTCAGATGCTTAAAGCTTATTCTACTTTAGCTAATGAAGGCAATTTGATGCGACCTATTTTAGTAGGTCGTGTGACTGCTGTGGCAGGTGATGTTGTTTTAGAAAACAAACCCATTGTGGAACGTCAGGTTGTTAGCAGTGATGTTGCGAAATCTCTTTCCTCTATGTTGATAGATGTTGTTGGTGCTGGCACAGGAAGGCTTGCAGCGATCGAAGGATTTTCTGTGGCAGGCAAAACAGGCACAGCACAAAAAGTTAATCCTAAAACACGCACCTATGATGAACATAATTATGTGAGTTCCTTCATTGGTTATATTCCAGCAAAAAAACCTGAGTATGTTATTTATGTTGTGTACGATTCGCCACAACCTATTCATACAGGGGGCGCTGTTGCAGCTCCTGTTTTTAAAGGAATTGCACAAGAGGCTTTGGCTTATAAAGGGCTGATGCGCGAAGAAATTAAATTGGCTAATCGAAGTTTCAGTCAGGATATGAGTCGGGATGTGACTGTGGTGGACCACACTGTGGTGGATCAATGAAACTTTCTTTTTTGGTAGATCAGCTTACAGGCGTTAAAGCCAAAGGGGACATTGAAATTGAAATTACGGATATTGCTTTTCATACACAAGATGTGATGAAAGGCTCCCTCTTTGTGGCAATGCCAGGCACAAAAAATGATGGCAGAAGCTACATTCCAGAGGCTGTAGCCAGGGGCGCTAGTGCTGTTGTTTTTGAGGGATCGTTCTTTGACAATTTGGAAGCCGCGCAAATCCGGGTTTTGGGAGCAAGATCTATTTTAGCTGCACTTTCTGCCAAGTGGTTTGGCTCTCCCACAAAAAAAATGTATGTATGCGGTATTACAGGTACCAATGGCAAAACAAGTTTAACCTACATGATGGAGAAAATTTGGTTGCAAGAGGGCCTTATGGTTGGAGTGAGTGGAACCATTAATACGCGTTATCATCAAACAGTAGTGCCCTCAAGTCACACCACTCCCGAATCCCGGGTTTTGCAGGAAATGTTTTCTCAAATGCATCAGGCAGGGGTGGGTTATGTAGCCTTGGAAGTTTCTTCACATGCTCTGATGCAACATCGAACAGACTGTATTGATTTTGATATGGGGGTATTTACCAATTTAACCCAAGATCATTTGGATTATCATCCCAGCATGGAAGATTATTATCTCGCCAAAGAAATTTTTTTTACCAAACTTTTACCTGCAAGTGTGAAGCAAAACAAGATGGCTGTGATTGGGATAGATGATATTTATGGAAAAAGATTATTCCAAAAAATAAAAAATTCATCCTTAAAGGTCGTAAGCTACGGGTTTTGCGATCAAGCAGACTATGTGATTAAAAAGTTTTCCTATTCTTCAAAGGGGATGGAGGCAAAAGTTAAAAGTTTAGAGGGAGAAATTAATTTTTTTACCCCACTTTTAGGTAAGTTTAATCTTCTTAATTTATTGGCAGCTTTTTTAGCAGCTAAACATTCAGAAGTGAAAGAAGATAAAATACTCCAGGCTTTTGCCGCCATGCCCTCTGTGCCAGGTCGATTAGAAAGAATTTCGGATAGGCAAGGGAGATTGATTTTTGTAGATTATGCTCACACGCCCGATGCTCTCAAAAATGTTTTAGAAACTTTAAAAGAATTACCACACAAAAAAATCATTACTGTTTTTGGTTGTGGGGGAGATCGGGATACGAAAAAAAGACCTTTAATGGGCATGGAGGTGGGGAAGCTTTCTGATATTTGTCTTGTTACCTCTGATAATCCACGTACAGAAAATCCTCAAAAAATTGTTGATGAGATTATCCCGGGATTAAAAAAATCGGGCCAGAAAGAAATGAGGGATAAAAAGGGATATGTGGTGGAATTGGATCGACGAAAGGCATTACAAATGGCCCTGGAAATTTCAGCTCCAGGGGATATTTTGCTGGTTGCAGGAAAAGGACACGAAGATTATCAGATTATAGGAGATAAAAAATTTCCATTCTCGGATCAAAAAATTTTATTGAAACTATTATCCGGGTGACGCTGTCTTGTCCCCTCCCCCTTGAGGGGGGAGGGTTAGGGAGAGGGTGGGTTCTGTCATTCCCATGAAAATGGGAATCCATCTTTGAATCTAATTTTATTATGAAATTAACTGTACAGGAAATTTTAAAGGTAACTGGTGGAAAGTTAATTCAAGGAAATTCTTCAGAAATTGTAACGGGCATTTCCACCGATTCACGTAAAATCCAAAAAGATGAATTTTATTTGGCCTTAAAAGGAAAACGTTTTGATGGACACCAGTTTGTAGAAGAAGTTTCCCAAAAGGCTCACGGGGTGATTATAGAAAATTTAAGCATACAAAAAATTTTAAAAAAAAATCCATCACTTCTGGCAATTTTGGTTCCCAATACCTTAAAAGCCTTGGGAGATATAGCTTGCGCTTGGAGACAAAAATTTAATATTCCTGTTATTGCCATTACAGGCAGTAGTGGAAAAACCTCAACAAAGGAAATGCTT
This sequence comes from Deltaproteobacteria bacterium RIFCSPHIGHO2_02_FULL_40_28, assembly GCA_001798135.1. GTDB lineage: Bacteria > UBA10199 > UBA10199 > UBA10199 > 2-12-FULL-40-28 > 2-12-FULL-40-28. The sequence continues at coordinate 23,522 of MGRJ01000029.1, forward strand.
TCTTTGTTTTTATCAACAAAAGGGAAGGTCTGCAAAACAGAGGGAAACTTAAACAACCTCATTGGTTTGCCATTAACTCTTTTTACACTCAATCAATCTCATCAATTTGTTGTTTTAGAAATGGGCATGAATGCCTTTGGTGAAATTAGAAGACTCACACAAATTGCACAACCCACTATTGGTTTGATTACAAATGTGGGAGCAGCTCATTTAGAGGGAGTAGGAGATTTGGATGGAGTAGCTAGAGCCAAGGGGGAATTATTTGAAGAGCTCGATTCAAAAGCCTATGCTGTTATTAACCTTGATTGTCAGCGAACCAAAAATTTGTCCACGAAGGCGCAAAGAATTACTTATTCCATCCAAGATCAGGCTGATGTTTGGGTCAGTGATATCGAGTTTAGTGATGAAAAAAACAATTTCACCATTCATGACCATACCAGTATGACTCGTTTTTCACTTCCTGTGGTGGGATTTCATCATCTAACTAATTTTGTAGCCAGTTATACTGTGAGTAAACTCTTGGGCGTGGGTGTGGATAAAATACAAAAAGCCTTGGGACAATTTCAACCGGTTCAAATGAGGGGAGAAGAAATTCAATTAAGCTTCATGACGATTTTAAATGATTGTTATAATGCCAATCCTGATTCTATGAAAATGGCGTTAGAAAATATGAAACTTAAATTTCCTTCACGAAGAAAAATCGCAGTGCTGGGAAGCATGCTAGAGTTAGGCAGTAAGGCAGATGAATATCATTATGAAGTGGGGTCTGATGCAAAAAAAAATAATGTTGAAATTCTTTTTGCCTATGGCCCTAGTGCAGAAAAAATACAATCAGGTTTTAGTTCATCAGCTAAAAATGTTTTTGTCTTTCAAGAGAATCAAATGGATCAATTACTCAAAAAACTTGAGGTAAAAGTAAAAAAAGACGATGTAGTTTTAATCAAGGGTTCGCGGGGAATGAAATTAGAAAGAGTATTGGAATTTTTTTATCATCAGAGGAAATAATATGCTTTATCATCTTTTGTACCCACTTCATGATTTGTTTGGCGGTTTTAATGTTGTTAAATACATCACATTTCGAAGTTTTGTGGCCTTGTTTACTTCTTTGTTTTTATTTTTTGCCTTTGGGGGAAAATGGATTGCCTATCTAAAATTAAAACAATTTTCTCAAATCATTCGTGATGATGGCCCACAAACCCATTTAGGTAAAAAAGGAACTCCCACCATGGGTGGAGTTTTATTAGTGGGATGCATTACAGTTTCTGTACTTTTATGGACTAATCTCACCAATTCTTTTGTTTGGGCCTGTCTTTTTGTTCTGCTCAGTATGTCAGCTATTGGCTTTATTGATGATTATCGCAAAGTGGTTAAAAAAGATGCCAAGGGTTTTCCAGGACGGTATAAAATTATTTTAGAAGTCATCATTTGTCTTGTTGTTGCACTTTGGCTTTATGGTTACCAAGGGCTTGATACAAAACTTTATTTTCCTTTTGCTAAAGGTTTTCAACCTGATCTTTCTGCAGGTTATCTTTTTTTAACCCTTTTTGTTGTTGTTGGTTGTGCCAATGCAGTAAATTTAACAGATGGTTTAGATGGGTTGGTTTCTATCCCTTCCATGACTTCTTTTTCTACCTATGCCCTTTTTACTTATATTGCAGGCAATGCTGTTATTTCAAACTATCTCCAATTGCCTTATGTTTCACAAGCTGCAGAAGTCAGTGTAGTATGTGGGGCTGTAGCAGGAGCTCTTTTGGCTTTTCTTTGGTACAATGCCTATCCGGCCGATATTTTTTTAGGAGATGTGGGAGCTTTGGGACTAGGAGGTTTATTGGGATTAGTAGCCTTGATGGCTAAACAAGAAATTTTATTAATCATGATTGGTGGTCTTTTTGTTTTAGAAACTCTTTCTGTTATCACACAAGTTATTTCATTTAAATTTACAGGGCAAAGAATTTTTCGAATGGCTCCACTTCATCATCATTTTGAACTTAAAGGTTGGAGCGAACCAAAGGTGATTGTAAGATTTTGGATTATTTCTTTTATTTTGGCTCTTTTATCACTGGCAACATTAAAATTAAGATGAAAAAAAAATTGCCTCAATTTCCCTGTGTTATTGGACTTGGTAAAAGTGGGACTGATCTTTTGGATTTTTTTTGTTCGCAAAGAATACCTTGTGTTGGATTTGAGGAATTATCTAGAGAAAATTTTGAGGCAGCCCTTAACACTTATGCATCCAGGGGGGCAAAACTTTTTTTTAAGGATTTTCCAAAAAATGAAGTTAAAGAATGTGATTTGTTTTTAATCAGCCCGGGGGTTCCGTTAACCAGACCATGGCTTTCTGGAGGTATTCCAGTCGTTGGTGAACTGGAATTTGCATCACGTTATTTAGATGGAAAAATTCTGGCAGTGACGGGGACGAATGGAAAATCAACAACTGTCACGCTTTTGGATTTTATCTTTAAAAACGCGCAATGCACCTCAAGTTTAAAAGGCAATATCGGAATGCCACTTATTTCTGCTGTTAACGAACCCCCGTCCAGTTTTTATGTGGTGGAAGTTTCTAGTTATCAGCTAGAAACCATTGATACCTTTCATCCCTTTATTGCCATGATGCTTAATGTAACCGAAGACCACCTCGATCGTTATCAAACCATTGATGAATATGCAGCTGCCAAGGCCCGTATTAGTATGAATCAGGGGCCGGGTGATTTTTTTATTTATAATGCAGATGATCCAAAATGTATTCACATGGCTAAAAAAGTAAAATCAAAGGCCATTCCTTTTAGCTTGGTTAATCAATTACCAGAAGGTGGGTTTGTTAAAAAAAATGCCTTGGTTATTCGTTACAAGGGAATTGAGGAAATGTATCCTTTAAATGAATGTTCCCTTCAAGGGTTACATAACCAAGAAAACATGTTGGCAGCGGTTTTGGCGGCTACTCTTGCAGGAGTTAATTCACAATCGGTTAGACAAGCCCTTAAAAGTTTTACGGCCTTAAAACATCGCTTGGAATATGTTGGAGAATTTTTAGGAATGAAATTTTATGATGATTCCAAGGGAACCAATGTGGGATCGGTTGTGATGTCCTTGGCCTCTTTTGAAAAAAATATAATCTTAATTCTGGGAGGTAAAGATAAGGGTGGGGATTATGCTCCTTTGGCCTCGATGATTAAAGCAAAAGTAAAACTTCTTTTGGTTCTTGGTGAAGCCAAAAATAAAATTGTGAGTGCTTTAGGAAGTAGCACAAAAACAATCAAGGTTTCAACTATGCGTGACGCCATTCAGAAAAGTTTTGAATTAGGTCAAAAAGGAGATACGGTTTTACTTTCCCCAGCTTGTTCTAGTTTTGATCAATATAAAAATTATGCTGAACGTGGAACCGATTTCTCTCACTGGGTTCATTATTACGGGGAAGGGGCATCATGAAAAATAAAACCTTTGATGTGTACCTTCTGTTTGTCACCTTGCTTTTGGTTTTTATAGGAACAGTGATGGTTTTTTCGAGTAGTGCGGTAACCGCCAAAGAAACTTATCACGATACCTACTACTTCCTTAAAAAAAATCTTTTCTTTGTTAGTTTTGGTTTGTTGTGTCTTTTTATTACTAAAAGCATTCCCTATCAGGCCTATAAAAAATTAGTTTATCCACTTTTAGTTCTTATTATTTCTCTTTTGGTAGCTGTGCTTTTTATAGGGCATGGAGGAGGTTCTTCTGGAGTGAAGCGTTGGATTCACATTGGTGGGTTTTCGCTTCAGCCAACCGAGTTTGCTAAATTAGCAGTTATTCTTTTTGTGGCCTATGCGCTTTCTAAAAAAAGAGAAAAAGTGAGAGATTTTGCAAAAGGATTTTTGCCTATTTTACTTGTGAGTAGTTTGTTTCTTTTTTTAATTTTAGCTCAGCGTGATTTGGGTTCTGTTTTTACCTTGGGTTCAATTATCATGATGATGCTTTTTATTTCAGGTACACGTCTTGTTTATCTTTTGGGGCTTGTTGGTCTTTCTATTCCTGCTCTCTATGTGCTCATTTTTTCTGTTGATTTTCGAAGACAAAGAATTTTAGCTTTTTTAGATCCTTGGCAGCATCGGTTAGACGCTGGTTTTCAAATCATTCAGTCTTATGTGGCTTTCCAGTCGGGAGGTTTAACTGGGGTTGGTCTTGGAGAGGGAAAACAAAAACTTTTTTATCTCCCAGAAGCACACACCGATTTTATTTTTTCGGTAGTTGGAGAAGAGTTGGGTCTTATTGGAGTGCTTGCTGTGATTGCTTTATTTGCTTTTTTTATGTTTCGTGGTTTTGCCATTGCCCTCAAAAGTAAAGATCCTTTTGGAATGTATTTAGCTTTTGGAATTACTTGTCTGATTGGTTTTCAGGCATTGATTAACATGGCTGTGGTGATGGGTTTGCTTCCTACCAAGGGTCTTACTCTTCCTTTTTTAAGCTATGGGGGTTCTTCACTGGTGATGTGTTTAATGAGTGTGGGAATTCTTCTCAATATTTCCATGAATACGGGGGATGAACATTAATTGGAAGGTTTAAAACTCATGATTGCGGGTGGTGGAACGGGCGGGCATCTCTATTGTGGGCTGGCCATAGCAGAAGAATGGAAAGCCAGATTTGGGACGGTTATTTTTGTAGGAACCCCGCAAGGCTTAGAGGTAAAACTGGTTCCTGCCTATCAGCATCCACTTATTTTAATTCGCATGGCCCCCTTGAAAGGAAAATTTTTTTTAGCAAGGCTTAAGGCTCTTTTTTGGCTACCTTATGCCATGGGTAAAAGTTTTTTGGTTTTAATAAAAGAAAAACCGAATGTTGTTTTAGGTATTGGGGGTTATGTCTCAGGACCTTTTGTTTTAGTGGCTCGTATGTTTGGATTTAAAACAGCTGTTATTGATCAAAACGCTATTCCAGGTTTTACTAATCGTTTGTTGGGAAAATGGGTGCACCTGGTTTTTTTAACTTTCGAGGGTTCTCAAAAATTTTTTTCTCAGAAAAAAATTCGTTTTTTTGGGAATCCTGTTTTAAAAGAAAGAGTGCCAATTAATCCCCGCCTTCGTCAAGACTTTGGCGGGCAGGCCCGCCTTCCTTCTAAACCTCTTCTCTTAATTTGTGGAGGATCCCAGGGAGCCCATGTTCTTAATGAAACCATGCTTAAACTTTATCCAAAACTAGTAAGGGAGTTTCCTCATCTTGTTATTGTGCATCAAACAGGACCAACTGATTTTGATAACATGCAAATGGAAGCCCAAAAAATTTCAGATCATATTGAAATAAAATCCTACATTGATAATATGGCTCATTACTACAGACTAGCTACTTGTGTTGTGGCGCGTTCTGGGGCGGGTACCATAACAGAATTGGCTCTTTGGGGTTTGGCTTCTATTTTAATTCCCTATCCCTTTGCAGCAGATGATCACCAGTTATTTAACGCACGCGAGTTAGAAAAAAAGAAGGCTGCTTTCATTGTAGAACAAAAAAATATTGATCTGGAAAATTTGTTTTCACTCATTAAAAAAATCTTGAGTGATGATGATTTGAGAAAAACCATGGAGCACAATGCGAAGCAACTGGCAAAGCCAAGAGCTGCAAGTGATGTAGCGGAATCACTCAAAGAATTGTGTGAGTAGGGGCACGGGGCAAAGTGCCCCTACAAGGTATGTATAAAAAACAAAAAATTCATTTTGTAGGTATTGGTGGTGTAGGCATGAGTGGTATTGCCGAAGTGCTTTTAAATTTAGGCTATCCGGTGAGTGGTTCCGATTTAAAACAATCCAAGTACACTCAAAGACTTAAAAAACTAGGTGCGAGAATTTATATTGGTCATCGCAGAAGTAATTTAAAAGAAGTGAGTGTTGTTGTAATGAGTACTGCTGTTAAATCTGATAATCCAGAACTACTCGAAGCTCATGCAAGGCAAGTACCTGTTATTCGTAGGGCTCAAATGCTGGCTCAATTGATGCGTTTTTCCAAGTATGGAATTGCTGTGGCAGGTACCCACGGCAAAACAACCACCACTTCACTTATTGCCTCCATGCTTTATCACGGGGGGCTGGATCCAACTGTCATTATTGGCGGTAAAGTAAATAGTTTTCGTTCGAATGCAAGGCTGGGACGCGGAGAATTTATGGTAGCCGAGTCAGATGAATCGGATGGCTCTTTTTTAATTTTAGATCCAGCCATTGCCATTATTACCAATATCGATCGCGAACACATGGATTATTACAAAAATTTTGAAGGAGTGAAAAAAGCCTATCTCGAATTTGCAAAAAAAGTGCCTTTTTATGGAGTAGTTATTTGTTGTGTGGATCATCCTGTGGTTTCTGAACTGATTAGTCAGTTGGATGAACGTTTAATTACCTATGGTACGGTGGCAAAAGCAGATCTCATGGCTAAAAATATTACTTTTCATGGGGCCTTAACCACTTACGATCTTTATACCCATGGTGTTTTTGAAACAGAGGTAACTCTTAATTTAACAGGAGAACACAATGTAGCTAACTCTTTAGCAGCCATTGCAATTGCTAAAGAAGTAGGCATTACTCAAAAAAAATGGCTTGATGCATTAAAATCTTTTCAAGGCATTGAAAGACGATGTCAGGTTTTACTGCAAAATTCAGATATTACTGTGATTGATGATTATGGTCATCATCCCCAGGAAATTAAAGCAACTATTGCAGCGATTCGTGGTTCTTATGCAGGAAGGCTCGTTGTTTTTTTTCAGCCTCATCGATATACTCGGACCAAAGATCTTTTTTCTCAGTTTAAATCATCATTTGATGGAGCCAATGTTTTGGTATTAACCGATATTTATGCTGCCAGTGAAAAACCAATTCCAGGAGTTAACGCAAAAAAATTGGTAAAAGCTATCCATCAAGATAAAAAAAATGTTTATTATTTTCCAAAAAATAAAAAAATAAGTGATGAAGTGATTAAGTTGTTACGTAAAGGAGATATTTTGCTAACTTTGGGTGCTGGTGATATTACAAAGTATGGAAAAGAGTGTGCGCAGAAATTAAAGAAAATGGAATTACAAACATAGAAAAAACGGGTGGCATGGGGAAACCTTAAGGTTTCCCCAATGACAGGACCCGTTTCTACCGTATGACTGACTGGAAAGAAGAAATTTTAAAAAAATGGAATCGTCAATCACCACGTAAGGTGGAAATCTCAGATAAATTACGTGATCGTCTTGTGTGTGAATTGAAGGGCGAGGTTTTTTATAAAGAACCTATGAGCCGCCATACCAGTGTGCGCACTGGAGGTATTGCCGATATTTATTTTAAGCCCAGTAACATTGAAGATATTAAAACCATTTATCGAATTGTAAAAGAAGAAAACATTCCTCTTTTTATTCATGGTTTAGGAAGTAATACCCTGGTGCGAGATGGAGGTATTCGTGGAATTGTTGTTACTCTTTCGCAGCTTAAAAAAATTGAAAAGGTTGCAGAAGGTGAAGACTATGCCGATATTTTAGTTGAAAGTGGTGTGGGCATTAATCGTTTTGTTAATTTGAGTTGTGAATTAGGCCTTACTGGTTCTGAAGAATTAATTGGTATTCCTGGTTCCATTGGTGGAGCCATTGCCATGAATGCAGGAGCTAGAGGTGTAGAGATTAAAGATCTCATTCGAGAAGTTACTCTTTTAACAGAAGAAGGAGAACTTAAGAATATTTCTAGAGAAAAACTTGATTTTACTTATCGCCACCTCAAAATTTCCAAAGGATCTGTTATTTTATGTGGTTTGTTTCGCTTAAAAAAAGGGGATCCCAAAGCAATTGCTTCTCGCTTGGAAGATTTTCAGAAAAAGAGAGTTGAAACCCAGCCTATTAATTATCCCAACATGGGGTCAGTTTTTAAAAATCCTCAAACTGATTCTAAAAAAACAACCAAAGTTTATGCAGCTCAATTGATTGAAGAGGCAGGGCTTAAAAATATTCGTGTAGGTGGAGCCAGGGTATCGCCCAAGCATGCCAATTTTATTATTAACGAAAAAGACGCCACCGCTAAAGATGTTTTGGTTTTAATTGGGTTGATGAAAGACAAAGTGAAGGAAAAAACAGGGATTTTATTGGAATTAGAAGTTAAAGTGATTGGAGAGGATTAGCGGGTGGCGCTCTTATTGTAGGGGCGGCCCCCTGTGGCCGCCCATGAGCGGGCAACCACGGGGGGTTGCCCCTACGGATTAATTATGGTGTTGATGGTGTTGAATAGAGGATTAAAATCAATATGAAAATTTGTGTTCTCATGGGCGGTTTATCCAAAGAACGCGAAATTTCACTTCGCTCTGGTATTGCTGTGGCCAAGGCTTTGGGAACAAAGGGACATCAGGTTGTGAGCGTTGATGTATGTGATGCTGGTTTTATTTCTACTTTGCAAAACGAAAAACCCGACGCTGTTTTTATTGCCCTTCATGGACGTTATGGTGAAGATGGAAGTGTGCAAGGCATTCTCGAATGGCTCAAAATTCCCTATACAGGTCCATCGATTTTAGCTTCAGCTCTTTGTTTTGATAAGCTCATGACCAAACGTGCCGTGATAGAGGCAGGATTTACTTCACCTCGCTATGCAGTAATTTATAAAAGTGATTCTTTAAAGTCGTGGCTTCCAAAATTAAAGTTAAAACCCCCTTTGATTGTAAAACCAAATGCAGAAGGTTCTACTATTGGTATTACACGAGTGATAAAAAAGGAAAAGTTGATTCCTGCCATTTGCGAGGCCTTTAACTACGATGAATGTGTTTTAGTAGAACAATATATTCAAGGCAGGGAAATTACAGTGGGAGTCCTTGATGGAAATGCTCTTTCCATTGTTGAAATCAAGCCCAAAAGTGGGTTTTATGATTATCAATCCAAGTATACAAAAGGAGCAACAGAGTATGAAGTGCCGGCGGGCATTAAAAAAAATGTGACCAAAAAAATTCAGGAGGATTCACAAAAAATTTATAACATTCTTCAATGTGAGGGGGCTGTACGGATGGATTATATGTTAAAAGGAGATAAGGCTTATTTTTTGGAGGTAAATACCATCCCAGGAATGACAGCAACCTCATTACTTCCAAAAGCAGCTGGGGCTGTAGGTATTTCTTTTGAGGATTTATGTGATCGCATTGTAAAAGGGGCTAGATTGAAGAACACGGTATGAAATTATTTTTTTGGAACAGAGGAAACCGCAAGGTAAAAAAAGAGCACCCTATTTATAGGGCGAGAAGAAGTTTTTTGGATTGGATGAAGATTTTTGTTTTTTTGGGGCTTGCTCTTCTTGGCACTTGGGGAGGAATCAGGTTTTTTTGGGGGTCGACCCATTTTCAAATTACAGAAATCGAAGTGAGAGGGCGTTTAACCCATTTAAAGGGTGAGGAAGTTGTGCGTTTAGCTAGAGCTCCTTTTGGTCAAAACCTTTTTTCGATTAGTTTAAGCCAAATCAGTTGGCAAATCTTACGGCACCCCTGGGTTCATCATGTACGCGTAAGGCGTAATTTTCCACAAGGGCTCATCATTGAGGTTGAGGAATACATTCCCCTTTGTGTTGTAGCTGCTACTGTAAAGGATAAAAAAGGTGAGATGAGTGGTTTTGAACACTACTTAGTTTCTACCGAAGGCATTCTTTTTATGAAAACAAACGATGTGAAACCAGATCTTCCCCTTGTTTTAGGTTTTGTGGACGCTCGTTTGGCAAAATTTCCAAAATTTTATCGTTCTAAGTTGAATATGGTCTTTGAAATGATCGAAAAATTTGGTAAGGATGAAGGTAATAGTTCTTTTCCGATCAGAAAAATTTTTTTTAACGAGATGGGTAGTATCGAAATGGTTGTGGCCCATGCAAAAAATGGTTGTTTAAATGGGAATTGTCCTCAAATGAAAATTTATTTTGGTCGTACCAATTGGGATCAACAAATCAAAAAATGGGGAAATTTACGTGAAGCCATGCTCAAAAGGGGGGATTTCTTTTCTACAGTTGATTTACACGTGGCAGGAAAAATTTTTGTCAGATCATAAAAAGATGGGCTTTTGGAACAGCCTGTTAAAAGGGGAGAAAAAATATGGCGCGAAAGGATAACCTGGTTGTTGGCCTGGATATAGGCACTACAAAGGTTTGTGCCATTGTGGGGGAGGTAACTCACGATGGAATTGACATCATTGGTATTGGATCACACCCATCTAGGGGTTTACGAAAAGGGGTGGTGGTTAATATCGAAGCAACGGTAGAATCCATTAAAAAAGCTATTGAAGAAGCCGAACTAATGGCTGGTTGCGATATTACTTCAGTTTATGCTGGCATTGCTGGGGGGCATATCAAGGGTATTAATAGTCATGGCATTGTGGCTGTAAAAAATAAGGAAGTAAGCGAAAATGACATATCCCGTGTGATTGATGCGGCTCAAGCGGTGGCTATTCCCATGGATCGCGAAGTGATTCATGTTATTCCTCAAGAATTTATTGTAGACGATCAAGACGGTATTAAAGAGCCTCTTGGTATGTCTGGAGTAAGGTTAGAGGCCAAGGTTCATATTATTTCTGCTGCTGTTACTTCAGCTCAAAACATTGTTAAGTGTGCCAATCGATGTGGTTTAAATGTAAATGACATTGTTTTAGAACCACTGGCCAGTGCTGAGGCTGTTTTAAGCTCGGATGAAAAAGAGCTTGGGGTGGTGATGGTTGATATTGGTGGGGGCACAACAGATATTGTGGTGTTTTCAGAAGGCAGCATTGTTTACACCTCGGTTTTAACCTTAGGGGGTAACCACATTACCAATGATATTGCTGTGGGGCTTAGAACTCCCGTTGGCGAGGCCGAAAAAATTAAGCAAAAATATGGCTGTGCCTTGGCTTCCTTGATTCAAAAAGACGAAACCATTGAAGTGCCTTCGGTTGGTGGAAGAAAGCCCAGGGTGCTCTCTCGTCAAATCTTGGCTGAAATTATCGAACCAAGGGTAGAAGAGATTTTTTCGCTAGTTCGTCAAGAAATGGTGAAATCTGGTTTTGAAGAAATGATAGCTTCGGGTGTTGTGTTAACTGGAGGGGCAACTCTTCTTTCTGGAATGCCCGAACTTGCAGAACAGGTATTCGATTTTCCTGTAAGGCGTGGTATTCCCAAGGGTATGGGAGGATTGGTAGATGTTGTTAGATCCCCCATGTATTCTACTGGTGTTGGTTTAGTGATGTGTGGGAGTAAAAGTCTGCAAGATGCCAAGTTTAAAGTGAGAGAAGATGGGGTTTATCAAAAAGTAAAAGAACGAATGAAAAACTGGATCGTTGAAATTTTTTAAACGGTTTTGTGTCATCCCTGCGAAGGCAGGGATCCAGAAACTTTTGAAAAGACTGGATTCCCGCTGGAGTTTACCCCTGCGAAGGCAGGGGCGGGGATGACAGTTAAGGAGGATAATATGTTTGAATTTGAAGAAAATTTAGCTCATGCCGCAAAAATTAAAGTCATTGGGGTAGGTGGTGGTGGTGGAAATGCAGTCCGAACCATGATTCGCTCCAAGTTAGATGGGGTTGAGTTCATTGTAGGAAATACAGATGTGCAAGCCTTGAGAAATCACGAGGCCATGGTGAAAATCCAGCTTGGAAACGATCTCACCCGTGGTTTAGGGGCAGGGAGTAATCCAACCGTAGGACGAGATGCAGCCTTAGAGGATGTAAGATGTATTCAAGAAGCCTTAGCTGGTGCCGATATGGTATTTATTACAGCGGGTATGGGTGGTGGTACGGGAACGGGCGCCTCTCCTGTTATTGCACGTATTGCCAAAGAAGTAGGAGCTTTAACGGTAGGTGTTGTTACCAAACCTTTTTCATTTGAGGGGAAAAGGCGATTATCTCAAGCAGAAATTGGCATTCAAGAATTAAGAAAAGAAGTGGATACCTTGATTACCATTCCAAATGAGCGTTTACTTACAGTAGCCACTAAAGACACTCCTATTTTGGATTCTTTCAAAATGGCTGATGATGTTCTTTTGCAGGCCGTTAAGGGAATTTCAGATTTAATTACCATTCCTGGGCTTATCAATTTAGATTTTGCAGATGTTAAAACCGTGATGCGAGAAACAGGTATGGCCTTGATGGGTACAGGCAGGGCTCATGGAGAAAACCGGGCGCTAGAAGCAGCGAAGCAAGCTATTTCTTCGCCTCTTTTAGAAAATGTTTCCATTGCTGGAGCGACGGGCATCCTTTTAAATATTACTGGTAGCTCAAACATGACTTTATTTGAAGTAAACGAAGCTTCTAAATTAATTCAAGAAGAAGCTCATCCTGAAGCTCATATTATTTTTGGAGCTGTGATTGACGATAAAATGAAAGATGATTTGCGTGTTACTGTTATTGCCACTGGTTTTCAGAGAGAAGGAGACAGTAAAGTTGTAAATATGCCAGAGCGTCAGCCTTATGTTTTAAAAAGTTGGGCTAGAGCTAAGGCTCAATCTCAAACCCAACCTGCTGGATCCCAAACAACAACTCCTGCTTCTGCTGTTTCACGCCCTTCTCAGTATACACCTTCAGAGTCTCCACATTTTCAGCCTGGAGAACGTGTTGAAACCAGATCTCGGTTTGAAACGGAAACTCCCAGAAGCATGTTTGAAACAACCCCTCGTTTTGAAACCCCAAAAAGGGCTCCTGTGCCTCAGGCCACGCCCATGTTAGCTGAGGTTGCTTTTGAAAAAGAAGATCCGCCATTTAAAGCCAAGATTAATTTCGAAAAAGAAGAAACCGATCTCAAAAAAATGATGTCGGAAGTTGATCTTGCTAATATCGATGATGAATACGACATCCCGGCCTTTATTCGTAGGCGAGCGGATTAGAAAAAAGAAGTCCCCTCTCCCTTGAGGGGAGAGGGGCAGGGGAGAGGGTGAAATATTGGCTTCCAAAGCTTCCTCAAAAAATATTCCTAAAGGGATTTCTCTTTTTAAAAGGGAAATGTATGCCGTCTTTTTTTTGGGGCTAGGTATTTTTTTCTACCTGAGTTTGTTTTCTTATCACTCTTTGGATCCTTCCTTTTTAAGCCATAATACAGGACGCACCATTCATAATTGGGGAGGGATTTTTGGAGCTTATCTTTCAGATTCTCTCATTTTTCTTTTTGGTTTAGCTTCTTATTGCATCGGTATTTTTTTTATTTTTATTTCTCTTCTTTTTTTTAAGGGCACTATCTCCAGTTTAAGAACACATCAAATTCCTGTTTATTTTCTTTTTATCATTTTTTTGTCAGTTTTATTTCAATTATTGGTGTCCCAAGTGCGTCTAGGTGACGCTCGTATTGAGGCTGGTGGTCTTTTGGGGAGTCTTTTAGCCTCTGGGGGAATTGAGTACCTAGGGCGTCCTGGTACTTATCTTTTGGTGTTAGTAGGAGCAATTCTTACCTTTATTTGGGCTACACGTTTTTCTTTGAGGGAAATGGGAAATTTTTTCTTCACCAGAAGTGTTGCTTTTATTAAAACAACGGGGCAATGGATTCAAATTTATTGGGCTAGAATTAAAAAAATGATTTCTAAGTGGAGAGTTAAAGAAATTGCTCTACCCGCTCAAGAGGTAAAAATAAATCGAACAGCGCTTTTAGAAAAACCAACCATTGAATTACCAGCAAAGCCAAAACAACTAGCTTTTGTGGAGCCCAAAATTTTTGATCGTATTGATAAAACTAAAACAGTCAAACCTCATACATCACAATTAGAATTTCAAAATTTAGCCAAAGGTTACACTTTTCCTTCTTTAAATTTACTTGATGCTGAAGCGCGTGAAACTATTCCGGTGGATGAGGAAAGTTTAAAGATGAATGCCCGGCTTTTAGAAAAAAAATTAGGAGATTTTGATGTTCAAGGGCAAGTAACCGAAATTCATCCTGGCCCCGTGATTACGATGTACGAATTTCAGCCAGCCCCCGGGGTTAAATTATCACGCATTGCTAATTTGGTTGATGATCTTTCTATGGCCATGGGAGGGCGTTCGGTGCGTATTGTGGCACCATTGCCTAATAAGCCAGCTGTGGGTATTGAGATTCCTAACAATGCTCGTGAGACGGTGTGGTTAAAAGAAGTAATTGCCGATGAAAAATTTCAAAAAAGTGAAGCTAAACTGATGTTGGCTTTGGGAAAAGATATCGAAGGCACACCTTTTATAACCGATTTGGCAAAGATGCCTCATCTTCTTGTTGCGGGGGCTACCGGTTCTGGAAAATCAGTTTCAGTTAATTCAATGATTCTTTCTATTTTATACAAGGCCTCACCCGAAGATGTGCGTTTATTGATGGTAGATCCTAAAATGCTGGAACTCTCCATTTATGAAGGCATTCCCCATTTACTTTTGCCTGTGGTTACAGATCCCAAGAAGGCATCCCTGGCTCTGCGTTGGGCTGTGCGGGAAATGGAAAGACGTTATCATTTAATGTCCGATGTGAACGCGCGAGATATTTTATCTTACAATAAAAAGATTATCAGTGGAAATTTTGTTAGTAAATCAGCAGGTCGTGGTGAAGAAATTACAGGGGGAAGTGAAGAGCCTGTCATTCATGAAGGAAAAATTCCCTATATTGTTGTGCTGATTGATGAGTTGGCTGATTTGATGATGGTTTCATCCCGTGAGGTAGAAGAATCCATTACTCGTTTAGCTCAAATGGCCCGTGCTGCTGGGGTTCACTTGATTTTAGCAACTCAGCGGCCATCGGTGGACGTGTTAACTGGAGTTATTAAAGCCAATTTTCCAGCGCGTATTTCGTTTAAGGTTTCTTCTAAATACGATGCCCGCACCATTTTAGATACTATTGGGGCCGAGCGTCTTTTAGGTGCCGGGGATATGTTGTTTATTCCTCCAGGAACTTCTCGTATGGTGCGTGTGCATGGTACTTATATTACCGATGCCGAAATTTCACGTGTAGTGGATCATCTAAAAAAACAAGGGCGCCCCATCTACAATGAGGCTATCTTAAAGCCTATAGAAACCGAAGGGGTAGATGGCTTGGAAGGGGGCGAAGCTGAAACCGATACTTTGTATGATCAAGCGGTTGCCATTGTAGCCGAAACCAGACAGGCCTCTATTTCAATGATTCAAAGAAAATTGCGTGTTGGTTATAACAGAGCTGCCCGGATGATTGAAAAAATGGAGCTGGAGGGAATTGTTTCTTCTCCTTCTGGTTCTGGTCACAGACAAGTTTTAGTTTCTTCTTATTCAGAACCGCAATAACCTTTTTCTTGACCATTTTTATATGTACCTATACAATAGGTACAGTATGAAAGAAATTTTTGGAAGTGAAACAAAAGCCAGGATAATCAAGTTTTTAGGAATGAGGGGTGGTTATTCTGGAAGGCAAATAGCAGCTCATATTGGCAAATCGCCTACACAAGTTTTTAAAGCCCTTCATCAGTTGAAAAAAAATAGCCTTATCAAACAGTTTTATAATCCCAATTATTACACGCTTAATCCACACTATCATTATTTTGATGAACTTGTAGCTTTAGTGTACAAAGCATCTCAAACAGAAAAAAAATATTTGCCACACTTAGAAGAAAAAAGGCGTATTGATCCTTTTTTCATTTATCAAATTGTTAAACTTCGAGGTAGGGCCAAAACTCATATTCCCAAACTCTCAGATCTTTTAAGGCAATATTATGCTTGAAACTCTCATTAAAGTTGTTCAAATTTTTAAAAAAGAAAAAATTGAATATTGTCTTATTGGCGGCTTGGCCATGTTACTTCACAACGGCAGAGCCAACACAGTTGACATGGATTTTTATATTTTAGTTAATGATTTAAAGAAAATTTCAGATCTGTTTTTAAAATTAGGATACGAAACACGGAGCGCTGGTGATTATCAAATTAAAACCAAAATAGATAATGTGCCCATCGATCTTTTATATGCAGATCATTACGTGGGTGCCGATGTTGTTCATCGTGCTGTAGAAAAAAAACTGGGTAATATTTTTATACGCATAGCTACCCCAGAAGATTTGATTGTTCTTAAAAGCATAGCCGATAGAAGCATTGATAAAAGAGACATCGAAGAATTAAGGGAACTTTTTGGAAAAAAACTTGATGAAGACTACATTGAGAAAAAGCTTCGTTACGTTAAAAAACTGCTCAGTTAAGGCTACAATTCGCCTCGGCGAAACATCTCCTGAATCTTGGCAATTTGGGGGTTTTTAAGTGCCACTTGCTTGTTGAAGTTCCACATATCCTCCAACCAACGAAGTTTTTTGTCGGCAGGGATGGCCATATAATCGAGAAGTTCTTCGTCCGTGCGATAAAATTCGAATCCTTTCATTTCTGTATCACTTTTCTTTTTTTTCATGGCCCCTTATCCTTTCGTAGCCGGAGAATTTTATGGAGTGCGCGGATGTCAGATTGATCCTGAAGACGCCCCGCAGCTTTTTTTAATTTTATCAGGTCGGATATGGAAATAACAGAAGTATTAAAGTCTCCGACTGCAATTACTTCTCTATTGTTGTACATATTTTCAAAAGGAAGAGGATGTTGCACGAAAATATCAATGACTTTCATCATATCGTCTTTGTGATAAAAACTGAAAACAATCATATTTTTGTTATCGATCCAGTCCTGTCTTTTTTTCGGATCGGCAAACTCTTCGGCTTTAACGGGCACCTTTGGATGAAAACCCAAGTTTGTCATCAGATGAATGAAACGGAGGAGGTTTTCTCTTTCGAGATAAACCACTAAATCAAGATCCTTAGTGGGCCGAACAATACCGTGCAAATTTACGGCTATTCCGCCAACAATGAGATAACGAACCCCGGACTTCTCGATACTTTGAAGCAATTCTAAAAACTGCATAATTTCTAAATGTTTACCATTTCCTTAAAAAACTCAAACAAATTAAAAAAAAAGAAACATTTATATGTAAAAAGATTCAGTTGGAAAAAAACTCTGTTATCCGATAAATTATGGGTCTGTTGAAAAATATAGTTTTCCACCAATTCTGTCATTCCCGCGAAGGCGGGAATCCAGTCTTTTCAATAAGTTCTGGATCCCTGCTTTCGCAGGGATGACAGAGGAGAGACATTTTTCAACAATCCCATTATATCAATTATACCCCATGGAGGTTTTCATGAAGTTTTCAGTGAGTACTGGTGATGTAACCAAAGCAAAATCAGATTTAATGATGGTGTTGGTAAATAAAGAATTTGCAAAAGATCAAAATTTTAAAACCCTCGATAAAAAACTGGGAACCCTGCTCACACAGCTTTTAAAAAGGGAAAATTTCGAGGGAAAATGGGGACAATCAAAAGTGGTGATTTCCCATAAAAAAATCCCAGCCCTTTATGCCGGGGTTTTTGGTTTGGGAGATAAAGATAAAATAGAATACGAATGTCTTCGCAAGGCTGGTGGTCGTATTTCAAAAATAGCCAGCCAACTCAAAACAAAAAAAATTACCCTTGGCTTAAAGTTTGGAAATCTCGCTTTAAAAGATCCTGCTAAAATAGCACAAGCCCTGGGAGAGGGGCTTATTTTGGCCACTTATGAATTTTTGCGTTACAAAAAGAAAAGTAAGAATTCTTTTTATCTCGAAGAAGTATCTTTGATTATCGATGATTCCAAAAAAATTTCTTTTCTCAAAAAAGGTTTTGAAAAAGCAGTGGCTTTGGGAGCTGGAATTTTTTTAGCAAGGGATCTTATCAACACAACGGCCAATCATATGACTCCCATGGAACTAAGCCGATCGGCTAGGGGGTTAAAAGGTGTAAAAACACGCATTTTAGGATCTGCTGAAATTAAACGATTAAAGATGGGCTCGTACTTGGGGGTTGCTCAAGGAAGTAAAAATCCCCCGGCCTTTATCGAAATGCATTACAAACCTTCTGGGAAATCCAAGACTCATGTGGCTTTGGTAGGCAAGGGCATTACTTTTGATTCGGGTGGATTATCTTTAAAACCACCTAAACAAATGGAAACCATGAAGGATGATATGTCGGGAGCTGCTGCGGTTATTGGATTGATGTCGGTTATTTCGCGTTTAGCGCCCAAAGTAGAAGTATGGGGGTATGTTGCTGCGGCAGAAAACATGCCCGATGCCAGTGCGATTAGACCGGGAGATATTATCACTTCCATGAAGGGAAAAACAATTGAAGTGCTTAATACCGATGCTGAAGGAAGGCTTACTTTAATTGATGCCATGACCTATGCTCAAAAAAGAAAGCCAACCTACATGATTGATTGTGCCACTTTAACCGGAGCTTGTTTGGTGGCCTTGGGTGATCGCATTTCTGGAATTATGGGAAATGATGAAAAACTTATCGAATCTCTTATTTCCTGTGGCAAGGATGCGGGTGAAAAAATGTGGCAGCTTCCCTTGGCAGAAGATTACAAAGATGAACTTAAATCTCCCATTGCCGATTATAAAAATGTGGGATCTGGTTATGGGGGCACCATTACAGCGGGATTATTTTTGCAGGAATTTGTAGAACCCAAAGTGAAGTGGGCTCATATCGATATTGCAGGGCCTTCTTGGTCAGATAAATCACGCGATTACGAATCCATTGGCGGTACTGGCGTTCTTGTACGTACTTACGCAGAATTTTTAGAACGTCTTTCGAAATAATCATCCAATGTTGAATATATTTGCCCAGGTAAATATATATCATTAGCTTTTAATCGCCATTAATTTGACATTCTTCCCCCTCAAAATGAGACATTTTTTTAATAAATGTCTTTCCAAGATCTTCTTCCTCATGTAAATTCCTTTAAATCAAAATTTTTTGTTGGCATGCCATTTGCTTTCATTGAAGGGAATGAAGAAAAAAATGGAAAGAGCAACCAAAAATCTAGTGGCATTTTTAGGTGGTGAAGCCCAATCAGTAAGAAAAGATATTGTGGCGATCAAGGGGCAATTAGTAATTCTGAGTGGCATGTCAGTAGCGCAGCAAAAATTACAAGGCCTCGAAGAGGCTTTGCAAAAAATAAATCAAGTGCAAATGGAATTTGATAAACGCATTCGTTTACTTCAAGAAAAATTGTTTTCAAGCAAATCCTCTCTTGCATCTCTTAAGAGCTAATTCTATAATTCTTTTTATTCATGATGGATCAAAGAATGGATCAAAGAGAATTTCCAAGGATGAATGTTGTTACAACTCAACACATCATTCGTTTTACAGAATGGCGTTCAGTGGATGCAAATATTGTTTTAACCCGTAATGTTTCGGCCTCTGGTTTTTGTTTTCGTTCGGCCAAATCTTATGCTGCGGGCGAATACCTGCTTATTTATTTAAATAATTCGGTTTTAGAAGAGGTAAAAGAAAATCGCGCTCAAGTAATGAAAGCCGGTAATTATTTTTTAGCTCGTGTGATTTGGAAAAGATCAGAACACCCTTTAAGTGATGGAGGTTTTTTTGAAGTAGGATGTGCTTTTGTAAATATTGTAGAAGCCTCTTTGGATAAAGTAGAATTATTTATTAATCTTGTTAATTCTTATACTGCAGAAAAACTTTCTACTGCGATGTTTTCTCGGCTACCATAAGTAAAAACCAACTCGAATCATTTTGATGTGTAATATGAAAACCACTTTTAGAAAGGTAAGTAGAAAATTCTACTTGATCAAACATGTGGTCAAAGGGGCGATCAACAATTTGTCTTGTGATAATCCCTAAAAGCGGCATCGAGTAAGTATCCATGCTATAATCACGAAACAAAAATTTCCCTTTGGGCTTTAGCACTCTTTTTATTTCACGAATAGCGCGTCGCCAATCGGCCACATGATGGAGAGTATCAAGCATAATAACTACATCAAACGAAGATTTATTAAAGGGGAGTCTTAAAACATCAGCTCTCTGAAAAATAATTTTGGAATCCTCAGCGTTTTTTGATTCGGCACGGATAATGGTTTGGGTATCTGCATCAATAGCTGTATAGTTTTTACAATG
The DNA here is from genome assembly GCA_001798135.1 of Deltaproteobacteria bacterium RIFCSPHIGHO2_02_FULL_40_28. Taxonomy (GTDB): domain Bacteria; phylum UBA10199; class UBA10199; order UBA10199; family 2-12-FULL-40-28; genus 2-12-FULL-40-28. Next base: position 43,373 of record MGRJ01000029.1, read on the forward strand.
AATTTTTTTAGAAATAGTTTGTGAATATTTTCCTGTGCCGCATCCCACCTCTAAAATGGAGAGCCCTCTGGAAAGTTTAGCCCAACGAAGCAAGGTAGGAATATCCAGATATATTTTAAGCCAATAATCGAGAGGAAAATCATTCGATTTTTTTTCAAAAGCACGCACATGATCTAATGTATGAATAATTTTAGAAACCAAAGATGTCATGAAACAAGTTCCTCTGCTTTTTTAGCAAACTCAAAATCTTTGTCTGTTAATTGATTAGAATGAAGATCAATCAGGCTAATTCTTACTTGATTAAAAAGCAAGGTAACCTCGGGATAGTGGAGTAATTCTTCAGCAGGATCCACCAAACGGTTTACAAATAAAACAGCAGTTGGAAAACTAGTAAACTTAAAAATTTTAGTTAACCGGCCCTCAACAATTTTCCAGCCAGGTAAGCTTGTTAACTTTTCATCAAAGTTTTGCATTATTTTCCTAAAATCAGTTTAAGGGATACTAATCCTAAAAAAACACCAAATATTTTTTTAAGATGGGTATCTTCAATTGGTTGAATAAAACTTGCTCCCACAAGGGCTCCTACAATAAATCCAATGGCAATCCAAAGAGCCACCATGGGTTTTAAGTTTCCAGCTTGATGGTATTTCCATACAGCTAAAAGGCCAACGGGTGGAATCATCACAGCAAGGGATGTGCCTTGAGCCATATGTTGGCTCATCCCACAAAAGAAAACTAAGGCTGGAACCATAATAAGCCCCCCACCTATTCCAAACATCCCACTGGCTAAACCTGCAATAAGCCCTAGGAGCACATAAAGGAGAATTTGATTCATGGGTGATAGGATACAAGAGGTGGAAGAGAGGTCAATGCAAAAATTATGGAATATTTTATGAGCGGGTGACGCCAGGAGGAGGGCTTCCGATGGCGCGCAGCCTTAGGGCGAGCACCAGCGGGAAACCTCCTGGCGGCAGGACCCGCTCTGTAAGATTCAAATTATTAGTGCATTCGGCTTTTGATGAATCGATCAATGGCAAGTATATTTTCGTCGTACAGGCGGTTAAAACGAATCGCAACACCTTCTTTTTGGCTTGAAGGATTTTCTTTACCTGCACGGCTTATGACTCCAAAAACTTTTACAGGTTTTGCATGATCTGGCAGATGGATGGTTAATTCAACTTCGAGTTGCTTGGGGATAACTTCATAATCAACGGGAACAAAAATTCCACCACAACTTAAATTTGTAGCTGTGGTATCAATTTTTTTTCCGTCCACAATTAAATTAACGTCAATGTCTACATCAATACGGCGATGTGTTCTTTTTTCTGGTCTATCAAAAGAATAATCATCAGCCATTTTCTACCTCTCTCTACCCCACACCTAGCATGGAAGAAGGGGAGCCTGTCAAATTTTATTCCTAACATTATGCGTCATTATGATGGTAACCAAACGAAATGATTGGTATACTTGATACGTGATTTTTTCATCGGCAAAACACATTGCAATTATGGGAGCTGGAAGTTTTGGCACTACACTGGCCCACTTGTGGAAAGGGGCAGGGCACGAGGTTATGTTGTGGGGAAGAGGTGACAATTTAGAAAAAACTTTAAAGGATGCTCATTTTATTGTGTTTGCAATTCCCTGCCAAATGATTCGATCTGTTTTAAAAAAAATTAACCCTCACCTTTTGAAAAAACCGATTCTCATCAATACAGCCAAAGGAATTGAACAAAATACTTTAAAGCTAGGTTCTCAAATTTTTTTAGATGAAATTAAAGACAGCGAAGAAAGATTTGTTGCTCTTTCTGGGCCCACCTTTGCTTTAGAACTAGCAAAAGGAGAACCCAGTGGGGCTGTGGTTGCTTCAAAAAATCAATCTATTGCTACCCAAGTTCAACAAACTCTCTCGTTACCCTTTTTAAGGCTTTATACGAGTGATGATGTTGTTGGTGTTGAATTAGGTGGAGCCTTGAAAAATGTGATGGCCATTGCAACAGGTATTGCAGAGGGTTTAGGTTTTGGGCTTAATTCTCGTGCGGGGCTTATTACGCGCTGTTTACACGAGATGATTAAACTAGGAGTAAACCAGGGTGCTAATCCACTTACTTTTTCTGGGCTTTCGGGTTTAGGGGATTTAATTCTGACGTGTACGGGAGATTTATCACGTAATCGTAAAGTAGGAATAGAATTAGGGCGTGGGATATCCTTAGATGAAATTAAAAAAAATCTTTCAGGTGTAGTAGAAGGTATTGCAACAGCGGAGTCGGTTCATGAATTAGCCAGGAAACAAAAAGTTGAAATGCCTAATGCAGAATTTGTGTATCGTATTTTGTACGAGGGTTTATCCCCAAGACAAGCTTTAAAAGAAATGCTTGCTCGGGAATTGAAGAATGAAAGAGAGGGGCTCTAGAGTCTGTCATCGCGGGCATAATACTCACAAAGTGTTGCTAATTTTGAGGTTATGGAAGTAGCAATACCAGTTGAGATATTG
>MGRJ01000030.1 GCA_001798135.1 Deltaproteobacteria bacterium RIFCSPHIGHO2_02_FULL_40_28
TCGCCTCCGAGATTCGATCTCTTTTTCTCTGTATTCTTTAGTATTTCCAACGTGTTGCCAATTCATTCAGCAACACTTTGTGAGTATTATGCCCATCGCGAGGAGGCCAAAGGCCGACGTGGCGATCCAGGTTTAATTAACCTGGATTGCTTCGTCGCCCAAGCTCCTCGCAACACTTTCTTGCTCAGGGTCGCTCGCGACGATTCATGATTTAGAAAAATGTTCTAGCACCGAGCTATGGTGTTATTTGACGTAATACACATTTTTGTGTATTCTAACTATGGAATGGAAAATTACTGTATGACTTTTAACATACCAACATCTGAAGGAGTAGTTGCCATAAAGGCTCCTTTCCGGTTGAACAAACAACATAAAGCTAAAATTAGAAAAGTATTTACTGAAATCACCAGTTCCAACGAGCCTCTTTCAGATGAAAACATGGAATCATTCTTAAAGAGAACAACTCCTGATACAAATACCCCTATTGGCAAAATCAAGGGACTATTGGTTCTCTATAATTGGACTCAAAAAAAATTAAGTGCCAAGTCTGGCCTATCGGTAAGCATTATTTGTGATATTTTAAAAAGCCGACGTCCTATTGGAGTAACAACCGCAAAGAAATTAGCTAGAGCGTTGAATGTAGATTATCATGATTTTTTGTAGAAAACAGAAACAGGTGCCAAGACTTTTAGTTCTTAGTTCCTTTTATCAATCAAATTCTATATGGTATAAAAAAACACATGCGTTACGGTATTATTGGCAATTGTAAATCAGCAGCTTTGGTTAGTGAAAGGGGAAGTATCGATTGGTGCTGTTTACCCAAATTTGATAGCGCTTCTGTTTTTGCTAAACTTCTTGATTCTAAGGGAGGAAGCTTTCAAATACAGGCAGCTTACGGTGGTACCGTTAAACAATACTACATTCCCAAAACAAATATTCTTCAAACGGAATTTGATGACGGTACAAATGCGTTTGCTCTTATTGACTACATGCCTCGTTATCGGGAGGAAAAAGAATATTTTAAACCGATAGAAATTCATCGCATTATTAAACCCTTGAAAGGCCGACCTGTTATCAAGGTAAATTTTGCTCCACGGCTAGATTATGCCCGTGGCAAAACTAATATTATCCCAAGAAAAGAACTTATTACTGCTTCACACGGACTTGAATCCATCTTTCTCTACTCAAGCCTACCCATCAACAAAATTATTTCAAGTGAGGAAATTATACTAAATAAAGATCACTATTTCTTGCTCACTTATCATGAAAAAATAGAGTCACCCACCTTTCATTATATAAACAATTCATTTTTTAAAACTCGTGCTTATTGGGAAACATGGGCAGCCCATTGCCAATTGCCCAAGTTAGCTCAAGATTATGTTTTACGTTCAGCTTTAACTCTCAAACTCATGACCTATGAAGATTCAGGTGCTATTATTGCTGCTCCCACCACTTCTCTTCCTGAAATTATAGGTGATGTCAGAAATTGGGATTACCGTTTCTGCTGGCTGCGTGATGCTTCTTTGATGCTTGAAGCATTAAAAAGTATTGGTCATTTTGAAGAAGCTAAAGCTTTTATCCATTTTTTATTGCGCCTCTTTGAAAGCAAAAAATCTAAGGTGCAAATTGTTTACGGCATTGGTGGCAGAGGTCATTATGATGAAAAAATACTCAAACATCTCAAGGGCTATAAAAATTCAAAGCCTGTGAGGATTGGAAACAAAGCTTTTGATATGCGTCAAAACGATATTTTTGGTGAAATTTTGAATACAATTTATCTTTACTACTTCCATTACAAAATTGAACAAATGCCAGATGAAGGATGGGCGCTTGTTAAGTTTTTGGTTAACACCATCTCACGTGATTGGGTTACTCCTGATGCTGGAATATGGGAATTTAGACACCGTGGTGCACATTTTACCTTCTCGAAGGTTCTTTCATGGGCGGCCCTTGATCGTGGAATCAAAATTGCCCAAAAGTTAGACAAAAAATACGCCGTTTTAAACTGGACCCCAGTATGTGAAAAAATAAAAAAAGATATCAGAAAAAGAGGATGGAATAACAAACTCAAATCTTTCGTTCAGATTTATGGTTCAAATAATCTTGATGCTAGTCTTCTTTTGATACAACGTTATGGCTTTCTGAAAGCAGATGATGCAAGTTGGATTTCTACAGTACATCAATGTGAAAAAGCACTCATTCATAATGGTTTAGGATTTCGCTACACGAGCTACGATGACTTTGGAAAACCCAAAAGTGCGTTTATTGTGGCAACTTTATGGATAGCTAAAGCCCTACATTCCATTGGAGAAAAAGAGAAAGCTCTCGAAATATTCAAAAATGTACTAGCTCATTCTAATCATTTGGGACTTTTGTCAGAAGATATTGATCCAAAAACAGGAGAGCTTCTAGGAAATTTTCCTCAAGCATATTCTCATATGGCAGTTATTAATACAGCCATTGCGATGGAACAATAATAATCATATTTTATGCTTGAACGGCATCAGCCCACCGAGCAAGAAACTCCAGAAGTTCCTCTGGAGGTTTAAGCCAGATATCAGCACTTGTGTTTCGAAAGTCAGACCGCACTAAAATAGCCAAACCATTTTTTTTGATGACTTTGAAAGCATCTTCGTCAGTCAAATCGTCTCCTAAATAAGCTACTTGAGTTTGAGGCCCTACTTCAGAAAGAACTGTTTCCACGGCTGTCCCTTTATTTCTACCTGGCGCACGCAATTCAAGCCCACCGTCAAAAGCTAGAAGCTGGAGACCTGTTTCCTTTGCCAACACAAGCCATTTTTCCTTGGCCTCCTGTAAAATTTGTACTGCTTTATTTTTATCCATTCCCCTTACGTGCAAGGCCATACAAGCTGGTTTTTGTTCAATGTATGAAATCCATCCTTTTTCTTCTATCCAGGCATCAGCTTCTACTAGCCCTTTAAGACAAAGCTCATCTATTTTTCCAATTTGACAAGTACCATCCGGCAAACATCTTTCCCATCCGTGAGAACCCCAAATTTCTGGATGAGTTGGAAGATTCAAAAGTGAAATTAAATCCAGTGGCCTTCTACCAGATATCAACACAAGATGTGTGCGAGAAGAAAAGAGAATTTTTTCGAGAAGTGCACACACGCCAGGATATGGATACGCTTTGTCTCGTTCGATACAAAATGGAGCTAGTGTACCATCATAGTCTAGAAAAAGAACTGAAGCAGAAGCTTTTTTTAGATGCTCAAAAAAAGAATCCATAACCATATTTTGTTGAATAGACATAACTTTTATAGAAGATTATAGGTTAAGCAAATATCTATGAATAGACAAATTTTAAAATATAGCATGATCATTCTTGCTGTGTTCTGTGTGGGCATCCTTATTTTTTCTTATTCTCGTATTGTACAGGAGAAAGAAATTCTTTTAGATGATCTTCATAGACGCGCAAAGATTATTGCAAAAAGTATGGCACCAGCTGCTCTGCGTCTCTTACAAAACCCACCTTTGGCCGATGAGGAAGATCTTGCCGAAAGAATTGCAGGTCAGGGTAGAACGATGGGAATTCTTCTTTGTGATTTTAAAGGGAACATGATTGCAAGATCTATTGCCCTGTTGGAAATAAAAGACTGTGAAAGTATAAATGAGAATAGGGTAGATAAATCTGAAGAAGAACAAATTCTTTTCCAGGAAGAAAAAGGTCTTGTTCTCCATAGTTTTATTTATCCACTTAAAAATCGTTCTAAAGCATTTTTAGGAATTCTTGTGGTTGTTCATGAAGCTTCTTACATTAACGAACGTGTAAGATCACTTGTTACATGGACAACATTCAGTGTTGCTATTCTGGCCCTTTTTCTTTCGGCAGCTACTTATTTTTTATCTCGTCGATTATTTCAAAATGCCATTGATAAATTGGTTGGCTGGATGAAATCAGAAAAAGAATCTCTCCCACCAGCTACTGAATCCCTTTTAAAACCAGTAACTCGTGAAGTAGAAAAACTTACAGCTCGGCTGCGTTCCGCCAGAGAAACAGCTCAAGAAATTTCTACTTCGTTAGCAAGTGATGTTTGGACTGCTTCTCGTTTGAAGGCACATGCACTTGCTCATTTTGGCAATCGCTCCATGATTGTAGTATCAAATCGCGAACCCTACATGCATATAAAAGAACATGGCCGAAGAAAAGTTGTGGTACCTGCTGGGGGTGTTGTAACAGCACTTGATCCAATATTACGTGCCACAAGTGGATTGTGGATTGCTCATGGAGCAGGAGATGCTGATCGGGAGGTCACAGACAAAGATGGAAAAATTTTGGTTCCTCCAGAGGCTCCCTTGTATACCTTAAAAAGAGTATGGCTTAGCAAAGAAGAAGAACAGGGTTACTATTATGGGTTTTCCAACGAGGCTCTTTGGCCACTATGTCATCTTACTCATCACCGTCCTCATTTTGAGGAAAAAGATTGGTCAACTTACCAGCATGTTAATAGTATTTTTGCCAATGCCATATTTGGAGAGCTTGGCAAAGAAAAACCTTTTGTGTTGGTACAAGATTATCATTTTACTCTTTTACCAAAATTTGTGCGTGAAAAACGTGCAGATGCAGTTGTAGGGTTATTTTGGCATATTCCCTGGCCAACAACTGAGATTTTTCAGATATGCCCATGGAAAAGGGAAATTTTAGAAGGAATGCTGGGTGCTCATTTTATCGGATTTCACCTTCAGTCCTACTGTACCCATTTTTTAAATACAGTGAACAATTTACTTCCTGTCAGAATCGATTGGGACCGTTCTGCTATTATTCATGAAAAAGGAACTACATTTGTGAAACCTTTTCCCATCAGTATCGAACCCTGGACCGACAAAGGAATACCAGGAGATGAAAAAATCCAGAAAAAAATGGATGCTTTCAAAGAAGAACTTGATTTAAAGGATAAACGATTGGTGATAAGTGTTGACAGGTTAGATTATACAAAGGGCATTCCTGAGCGCTTGGGGGCTATCGATCGTTTTCTAGAAAAATATCCTGCATTTAAAGAAAAAATTAGTTTTGTGCAACTGGTTAGTCCTTCGCGTATTCATATTCCGCGTTATCGCGATTTGGTGAAAGAGATTGAAGAAATCACGGATCGAATCAATTGGAAACATGGCACAGACAAATGGAAACCAGTTCTTCTTTTAAAAGAACATCACAATAGCGAAACTGTTTACACATTTCTACGTATGGCAGATGTGTGCATTGTTAGTTCTTTGGCCGATGGAATGAATTTGGTAGCCAAGGAATTTGTGGCAGCTCGTAATCATGATGATGGTGTGCTTATCCTTTCAGAATTTACGGGTGTTGCCCGAGAATTTCAAGAAGCTCTTCAGGTGAACCCCTATGCACGTGCAGATTTTGCTGAAACTATTCATGTTGCCCTTAACATGCCTATTGAGGAACAAAAGCGTTGCATGATACGGATGAAAGCAAAAGTTACCGAAAATAATGTTTATCGATGGGCAGCAGATTTAATTAGCGAAATGCTTCATTCCGAAGAAACTTCCTAAACTAATAAAAAATAAAAGGTGCCGCCCTTCCAGCACCATAACAAGTTCGTGTAAGCGTGCCTGGCACCAATACGTTGTTGAGGCATATTATTGATCCATCACTCTTGAGAGAATGTATTGATTAATCGAAACACCCTGCTCAGCAGCCTGAGTTGCTAATTGACGATGAACTTCTGGGGAGGTTCTTAATGTTAAATTACCCTTGAATTGCTTTGTTGAAAATGGTTCTGGAATTTCTTCTTTGTCATCCTTCATCCATTTAAGCGTGGCCGACACAACTTTTTTAATAGCTTTAATGGCCATCTCGATTTTTTTGCCGTGGGCTTTAAGGGTAGGTAACTCAAGACAAGTTGCAATATGGGCATTATCCTCTTCGGACCATTCAACGCGGTAGGTATATTTATCTACAAGGTCTTTCATTTTTGCAATGACTCCCTCTAATTCTTGGTTTTCCAAAGTAATGAATACAAATATTTAACAGATCCTTAAATCTTACATTCTTTGGATTTGCCAGATCCTCTAGCATAAAAGATGATAGCATATGCGCTATCACATTACAACCCGATTATTTGCTTAAAAAAATAGGTTCCGATTTGCAAGCGTGCCTGGCATCAAGCTTCAACATTTTACGCTGCTTTCAGACGCTTTATTCCATCTGCTATCAAAAGACGCATAAGAACTTGATAAGGCACGCCTCGTTTGTCGGCGAGTGATTTTAATTCATCAAGCAGTTCTTCCTCAAGAGCAACGCTTGTTGGCTTTCGACGATTGCCCTTCAATCGTCTCATGCCTGCAATAATTGCTTTGGGATCAAAATCAATCCGATCATAAACTTTCAATCTTTTTACATATTTCTTCATAAAGTTTGCCAGATTATGAATTTAAACTGAGCCATGTATAACACTATAGTACACTATACTAATGGGGTTGGCAAGTTATTTTGGGCAACCACAAGGGGGTTGCCCCTACGGGTTTTAATTATAATTATATAAAAAGAAAAGGCCCGCCGATTTGTAACAACCAACAGGCCTCTTTTAGAGGGAGGTAGACTGATAAACTTTTAAGCCGCCGCTACTTCTTCTTTCTTATGAGAAAGGGTTTTAATTTTTCTTTCCAAAGAATTTACCTTACGGTTCAATTCATCCACTTCATCCTTACTGGGAATTGAAAAAAGTTTAAAAACTTGACGACGTGTATTTTGTGCTGCATCAACAGCTTTTTCTAACAAACCATACGACTGAAACTTTTGTACTAATTCGTCCACACTGCCTCTTACTTCGTTAATAAGCCCGCGGGCTGCATCTAAATCAACTTTCTTAATGTTGGCCAAAATTTCATCAGCTACCTTTTTTACTTCTTTAGATAACTCTGTGGAACTAATCTTACCAACAATCTCATCAAAATTCTTTTTAATGAGCTTGCTTGATTTTTCGCTGCGTTTTTTCAAATGACCTAACGCTTTTTCTACTTCACCTTCCAACTTAGCAATAACTTCATTAATTTTCCCCAATCTGTCCTTTAAGAACTGATTATGAGCTTGTTTTGATTTATTCTTTACGGGCATTGGCAACCTCCAAGTAGATGTTTAATGTTAAAAAGAACTAACACAACGCGTCATGAAGTGTCAACACAAAAAATAACGCAATGCATTATTAAATAATTTGGAAGTCAGCAACCTCTAAAACCAGGTGAGTTTGCCCTTTAAAAGTGTTTTTTCGGAAGCGAAACACCAGGTTTAAGGGGGGGATGGGAATGGGAAAACGCTCTGCCATACCAAAGGCAATGGCCTCTATGCTCTTTTGCTCAGAACTCACATAAAACTTAACATGTTTCTTACCAACTATTTGATGTGAATCGATTTTTATCCCGTTTAAACAAAAAAGTGGTTCGGGATTACCTTGCCCAAAAGGACCTAACAAGCCCATTTCTTTTAATAAACGATCTTCAATTTCAGAAAATCCAATGAGGGCATCAATAGAAAGCGTCTTGCCCCTGGGTTGTAAATTTTTAGCTACGGCTTTTCCAAAAGCTTCTTTGAAGGAAACTAAATTTTCTGGTTTTAAGGTAAGCCCAGCTGCCATTTCATGCCCTCCAAATTTTTCAAGCAGGCTTTCACATTCTTTTAAACAGGCAACCAAATGAATACCAGAAATAGACCGGGCAGAGCCTTTTAATAATCCGTTTTCTTCCGTTAATAAAATAACAGGTTTTGAAAATCTGTGAACCAAACGTGAAGCTACAATTCCTAAAACACCCGCATGCCACTGGTTTGATTTTAAAACTAAAACGGGATCTGAGTTTTGGGCTTGGGCTTGCAACAAAGCTTCATCAAGAATTTTTTCTTCGATCACTCTTCTTTCATCATTAGCTTGATTGAGAGTATCAGCTAATTGGAAAGCTTCTTCTTTTTTTTGAGTGGTTAAAAGCCTCACCCCCAGAGAAGCATCGTAGAGTCTGCCAGCTGCATTAATTCGTGGCCCTAAACGAAAACCCAGATGATGGGCTGTGATCTCACTTCCAGAGGTAAGGCCAGAAACTTGACAAAGGGCAAAAAATCCAGGCCATTCTGTATTTTGAAGCGAGGCTAATCCATACCGCACAAAAAGCCGATTGATGCCAACCAAAGGAACTACATCAGCAACAGTAGCCAAGGCTACAAACTCTAAATATTTTTTGAGGTTGGGTTCTTTTTCAAAATAATTTTTTTGTCTTAAAGCCTGCCTTAAGGCCATGATTAAATTAAAAGCCACTCCCGTTCCGCAAATATGTTTATCGGGATATTCACACCCGGCCTGAAGAGGATTAATAATGGCAAAAGCAGGTGGAAGTTTTTTTGGAATCTGATGATGATCGGTAATAATAATATCCATCCCCATTTGTATCCCAGCTGCAACTTCATCTACAGCAGCAATGCCATTATCAACGGTAATAATAAGATTGGCTCCTTCGTTTTTAAGCTTCTCTAGAGCAGAAAGATTAAGCGAATACCCTTCCTTAATGCGGTGAGGAATATAATAAAAAATGGGATAACCAATCTCAGCAAAAAACAGCATCAGCATCGAAGTAGCCGAGGTACCATCCACATCGTAATCTCCATAAATAACAATCTTTTCTTTGGATTCTATAGCCTGGATAATACGAGCTATAGTAACTCTCATGTCTTTTAACAAAAAGGGATCAGGAAAATCTTTTAAACTCTGATTTAAAAAAAAGCGGGCTTGGCTTGCTTCTGTTAACCCACGATTAAAAAGCACACGGGCTGTAGGTAAACTAACACCCAACTCACGCGATAAGGCATTAACCGCATCTAGAGGTTGAGTAAGAACATCCCAATTTTTCATGATCTACCTTTTGGTTGTCTTCATAGCCCTTATTCCCTGATGCGGAAACAAATGGCAAAGGCCCAAGTAACAAGGAGAAGCAATAAATACGGTGGAATAAGTTCCTGCAATAATTCCCACAATCATACTAAAAGCAAAATCATGCAAGACAGCTCCACCCAAAAAATAAAGAATCAGAACCGCAAATAAAACAGTGAGAGAAGTAACAATGGTACGAGACATGGTTTCGGAAATAGACTGATCCAAAATATCCCCCAGAGGAGTTGATGAGGGAAGTTTTTTCAAATTTTCACGAACACGATCGTAAATAACAATGGTATCGTTAATGGAATAACCAGTAATGGTTAAAAGGGCTGCTAAAATGGGGAGATTAAATTCTTTCCCGAAAAAAATAAAAAAACCAATTGTAATCATCACATCATGTAAAAGAGCAATAACAGCTCCAGGCGCAAATAAAAAATCAAAACGAAATCCAATATACACCAAAATAAGAAGCCATGTGAGAACAATGGCAAAAAAACCTCTTCTCCTCAGCTCTGCACCTACTTTGGGTCCCACAAATTCTTCAGAAATGAGTGTAAAAGAACTTAAAGAGGTATTTTTAGATAAATTCTCCGAAATTTCCTTGGGAAGATTACGTCCAGGTTGATCTTTTACTTTAAGCAGATAAGTATTATCTTCTTTTTTGCCATAGATCACAATTTGAGCTTCACCTAAACTTAAACCTTCCATCACTTCACGAATTTTGTTTTCGGAAACGTTTTCTTTGAATTGATAAACAAGTTTAATACCACCTTTAAAATCAACACCAAAATTAAATCCCTTAAAAGCAAGCATGTAAAAACTAGCGAGCATAAAAAGAATAGAAACAGAAAAAAAATGCCATCTATACCGCATAAATGGAAAAATAGAGGAAGATGAATGTGTCATTTAAATACTCACTGATTTAATATGTTTTTTATAAACGAAAAAATCATAACCAACACGGGTTACCACAATAGCCGTGTACATGGTTGTTACAATCCCAATAATCAAGGTTGTGGCAAATCCCTTGATGGGGCCTGTTCCAAACTGAAACAAAACAATTCCAGAAATAAGGGTTGTAAGATTAGAATCTACAATCGCCGACATGGCATGAGCATAACCACTTTCTACAATTGATTTGGCCGCCTTGCCCAATCTTTTTTCTTCACGCATTCTTTCAAAAATAATAATGTTGGCATCCACAGCCATTCCCATAGTGAGAACAATTCCTGCAATACCAGGCAGCGTTAGGGAAGCTCTAAAAAAACTTAAAATGGCAAAAATAAAAATAATATTAAAAAGCAAAGCCACATTGGCTAAAATGCCACTCCATCGATAATAAAAAATCATAAAAACAGCGATGACTAAGCTTGCAATGAGAAGAGAGTGTAACCCTTGGCGAATTGAATCACGACCTAGCGAAGGGCCAATCACTGTTTTTGTTGCAATGGTGAGGGAGGCAGGAAGCGCCCCTTCGCGCAGAAGAAGAGTTAAATCTTCAGCTTCTTTTAAAAGGCTTTGATAACTTCCATAACCCAAGGTAATTTGAGCTTCCCCATTTAAAATGGGGCTTTGAATCACAGGAGCTGTTGAAATATTTCCATCCAAAACAATGGCCATTCTTTTACCCACATTGGCTTTAGTAACCTGACCAAAATTATTAGCTCCAATTTTATTAAAAGAAAGACTCACGTAAGGTTCGTTATCAGCAACACCCACTTGGGAATTACGCAACATATCTCCTGTTACCTCTGCACGTTTTTTAACCAAGAGGGGAGTGGCATTTACTACCTGTTTACTGATAGGATCGCGCTCTAATTCAAAAAGCACTTCGGCATCCTTGGGAATGCGATCTGCTAAAGCCTGATTGATCTTTTCAACCATTTCTTTGGCATACCCTTCACCAATTTTTTGAGCTTCCCTTGTCTCACTTACTATTTTTATCAAATCAGCTCGCTCAATTGAATCATCAACCATTTTAAATTCAAGCAATCCTGTACGACGAATAATATCAATCACTCGATCTGGATCATCAATACCAGGTAGCTCCACCACCAAACGATTATCACCTTGTCTTTGAATAGCAGCTTCAGCAACACCATAACGATCAATGCGGTTTCTTACAGCTTCTTCGGCTTGTTTAACCGTCATTTCACGAACATGACGAGCATATTCATGTGTTATTTTTAAAAAAATAACTTTTTGATCACCAATCACTTGAGAAGGTCTGTTTTCGGGTGTGTCTAAAACATCGTCAAAATAATCTGTGATGATATTTTCAAATTCACTCTCTTTTGTTAAAGGCAAAAACACTTTAGCAACATCCACGATATCTGGAGTTTCAACGATTGCTTCAATGCCCTTTTCCTTGAACTGGTTTTCAAGCTCCATCAATAAAAGATCGAAACGATTTTTGAGAGCCTCATGTAAATCAACATCCATTTCCAAATACAATCCACCTCTTAAATCCAAACCCAAATTGATAGGTGCAGAAACAAAAAGACGGCTAAACCACTCTGCTTGGGTAGAAGCAACCGTACCTTTAATTCTTTTTTGAAAATCAAAAATAGAAGGAATGAGAATATAAATAGAAAAAAAAGTAAGAGAAAGAATGATAAAAAATTTGATTTTCCACTGGCTGCTCATATTTTAGGAAGTTTTGACCACACTCACTTGAGCCCGCTCCATTTTAACGATCACATTGGTTGCAATTTGCAAGGAAACCACATCGTCAGCTAGATCAACTACCTTGCCATGAATACCACCAGCTGTAACAACATCATCCCCTCTTTTAAGCCCCGCAAGCATCAGTTTTTTTTGTTTTTGTTGTTTTTGTTGAGGACGAAAAATGAGAATATAAAAAATAACAAAAACAATAATGAATGGAAAAAAAGTACTAAATAAACTGGAGGCTGGAGGCTTACTGGCTACAGCTTCTTGGGCATAAACACTTGATACTAACATGGAGTCTCCTCTTCTTTTTGAAGTTCAAAAAAATGTTTCTTAAAATCCAAAAACTGATTTTCTTGGATGGACAACCGAATCTCACCTAACAAATTCAGATAGTAATGTAAATTATGAATTGTAGAAAGAATTGAAGACAAAATTTCCTTGGCCATGTGCAGATGTCTTAAGTAAGCCCGTGAGAAATTACAACACGTGTAACAAGTGCACCCTTCTTCAACGGGGCGTGGATCTTCAGCATATTGAACCTGCTTGATTTGAATTGGCCCACGTTTGGTAAAAAGCATCCCATTCCTGGCATTCCGTGTAGGAATTACACAATCAAACATATCCATGCCTAAATCGATACAAGTTACTAAATCGGCAGGCATTCCTACTCCCATCAAATAACGCGGGCGATCTATAGGGAGAAGATTTGCTGTGAAAGAAGCCATTTCGTACATTTTTTCAATTGGCTCGCCAACAGATAAACCACCAAGTGCAATCCCACCAAAGAATTTTTCTTTTTCCATAGCTAAAATTTCTTCAACTGATTTTTTTCTGAGATCCTCAAAAAATCCTCCCTGTACAATGGCAAAAAGAGACTGATCTTCTCTTTTTTTACACGCAAGCGAACGCCTTTCCCAATCTAAGGTACGGTTTAAAGAGATAAAAGTTTGATCATGTGTGGTGGGATAGGCTGTGCAATCATCAAACGCCATAATGATATCAGCTCCCAGAGCTTCTTGAATCTCGATGGATTTTTCGGGGGAGAGAAAATGTGTGCTTCCATCGATATGAGATTGAAAGGTAACTCCCTCATCTGAAATTTTTGCTAATTTTGTTTTTCGAAATAATCCCCTCTCCTTGGGGTGAGGGGTCTCTTTTGGTATTTGTCTGTCTTCCCGTCCTAAACTAAAAACCTGGTATCCTCCACTATCGGTAAGCATGGGGCCATCCCAACCAACAAAACGATGAAGCCCTCCTAATTTTTTGATGAGTTCATGCCCTGGGCGAAGATACAAATGATAAGTATTCCCTAAAATAATTTGTGCTCCCAGTTCCTTTAAATCTCTAGGTGTTGTAGCCTTTACTGTGCCTACAGTTCCCACAGGCATAAAAACGGGGGTTTGAATAATGCCATGGGGCGTCTGAATTTCCCCCAAACGCGCGCTGGTATCCTTGGATTTTTTTAAAACACGAAAGGAAAAAGACATGGATGCGTCTTAATGGATGAAAACTTTAAAAACCAGTGTTTTCCACACCATACCCTTGACTTTCATTCCTTTTTTGTTTATTATAAGAAACAAATTTATTAAAATACTATGTATTTACAAAATGTTAAAAATATATGTGAAATAAGAGGGTTAAACTATGCTGACCTATCACGTTTGGCAAATGTCTCTAGGGCTACAGTTACAAAATGGTTTAATCAAGGGGGCAAAAAAGATTGGGTCAATATTGAAACAGCTTCTATTATTCACTTAGCCAACGCCCTCAACATACCAGCTTATTTTTTTCTTCAAAATCGTTCCCTTTTGTCTCACTATCAAACTGCTTTTTTATGGGATTCCCTTTATCCCAACATGGAAGCTTTTGTTAAAGCAGCCCGTGAATTTAGATTTCCTGCTATAGCCCGCCTTGTACAGGTGTGTGGCTTTCATGAATCACAAACTCTTTTGGGTAAAAAAATTATTTTGGAATTTGATCGTTATAAAAAATTAATTAAACCCGCGCGTCGAAAACAATTGGAGATTTTATGGCCACTTTACGCATCCCAGATACACCTCCCTTCCCATACCTCTCGAAAAAAAGTACACCATTAACCCTCGACAAAACACTTATCCATATTTTTTCACAAGTGGATAAAAAAGTGTGGCTTGTAGGAGGAACAGCTTTAGCTGGTTTTTATGCGGAACACCGCAAATCAGATGATTTAGATTTATTTGTTGGAGATTTAATCTCTTACCAAACAACCCTTCGTGCTGTTCAATCCCTGAAATCAAAAGGAGCCATTTTTTCTAGTGAATCTAGCTCTTCCAATTATTATCATTCCCTTGTTCAATTTTTAAACCATCAATTTACCATCGATATTGTTTTGGATGAACAATTGCATCGTATAGGCCTAGGTGTGAAAACAAAAGACTCAATTTGGGTTGCTGATATTAATACCTTGCTTGCAACAAAAATTGGAACTTTAGTAAGCCGCTGCTCTGAAAAAGATTTGTTTGATCTCGATTGGCTTTTAACTCGTGTTCCTGAATACAAAATAAAAGATTTGATTGAAACAGGTGCCCAAATTGATGCCGGCCTTAACGCTGAAACCTTACTCATCAGCCTTCAGGGTGCCACTCTCCGAAAAGAAGCATGTCATTTTCTGCTTGCTGAATCAAAAATAACAATCGATCAAGCTTATAAAAAAATTGAAACTCTTCGTAAGACTTTAATTCAAAAACTACTTGATCATGAAAAAAAATCCCTCTTGTCCGAAAAATCTTTAGCCATTAAACAAACCTTAAGTGATTTTAAAAAGATAAAGTAAAAAATTAAATGAGAAATTCAGCTTTTCTTGTTGTTGTGAATTGCTAATTCCGTTTAAAGCACTTCCTGTGGGATTTTTATATGACCATGGAAAATTGATGTACCCTTTTCCAGTTTTTTGAAGTGGTTGATGCTCCCCACAAATCATAATGTTGCTGTAAATTCAACCAGAGTTCAGGCGTGGTATTAAAAGCCTTAGCCAGACGGAGAGCCAGTTCAGGAGAAACCCCACATCTTTCGTTCACTAACATGGAAAGTGTTTTTCTGGATACCCCAAGAACCTGGGCTACTTTAGATACAGTTAGCTCAAGGGGTTCCAAATAATGTCTTTTTAAAATACCACCAGGATGGGTGGGAGCACGTTTACGTTCTTTTTTCATAACCAAACTCCTTAATGGGCTTGTTGAAAAATGTAGTTTTCCACTAATTCTGTCATTCCCGCGGAGGCGGGAATCCAGTCTTTTCAATAAGTTCTGGATCCCTGCCTTCGCAGGGATGACAGAGGAATGACATTCTTCAACAGACCCTTAATGATAATCGACATAGTCCACTTGATAGGCATTTCCATTTTCAAATTCAAAAATCACCCTCCAATTCCCAGTGACTCTTACTGACCAAAAACCTTTTAATTGCCCTTTCAATTCATGCAAGTGAGACCCAGGATAATTCAGGTCTTTAATGGTTACTGCAGCATGAAGGCTATCCAGGATATCCCCTAATTTTTGGGCATCTTTAGGTTGAATGCCCTTTTTGGTTCCCTCATAGAAAAAACCTTCCAACCCCTTGTGAGCAAAGCTTTCAATCACGTTTAAGTGTAACTGATATAGTTACACTTTACAAGTGTTTTCCTTAGAAAACAGAAAAGAAAACAAACCCGTCACTTGTCAATAACAGTAATGATGAGTTTTGAGTGAGAAATTTGATAGATAATGCGATAAGTGCCAACCCGGTATTTATACAAACCCTTAAGCTCTCCATGAAGCGGAACACCGCACTGGGGTTCTTCGGATAATAAATCAATCACCTTTGAAATTCGAAGCCCCATTTGAGGCTGGGATTTCATGACAAGATTAAAAAAATTTTCCGCTTGTTTGGTAAGTACAACTTTGTACATGAAAAAACTAGAGTTTGTGTTTGGTTTTAATCCTAGTCCAACTGATTGTGTTACCTTTTTTTGCTTCTTTTAATCCCAAACGAATTTTCTTTAGATTTTCTTTGTCAGATATTTCATTTAAAGTTTCAATCATACTTTCATAATCATCGATGGAAAGTAAAATAGCAATAGGATCCCCTCTTTTGGAAATCACAAAACGATCTAAACGTTCATCAACGCTATTTATAACCTTGGGTAGCTTAGGTCTTAATTGTTTGAGTGTAATATGTTGGTACATAGTATACACTAAAGGATACACTTAAAAAATGATTTGTCAATACGGCTTTAAATAAGCGATTCGGCTTTTTTAAGGGCTTCGGAAAGCTTAGAAACATCAGGGCCACCAGCTTGGGCCATATCGGGACGGCCGCCACCTTTTCCTCCCACGATGGGGGCAATTTCAGAAATTATTTTTCCTGCATTGTATTTTGCAGTCAAATCAGCACTTACAGTAACAATCAATAAAACTTTATCCGCTCCTTTGGCGGCAATAACTGCAATTCCACTCCCTAAGCGGGATTTGACTTGATCAGAAAATTCGCGCAGGGCTTTTGGATCATCCATCTCAATTTCAATGGAAAGAAAACGCACTCCTTTAATTTCTTTTACATTTTGTAAATAATCGCTTCCCCCTCCCCCACCACTTGCTACCTTTGATTTTAAACGCGTTATTTCTTGTTCCAATTCTCGAATGCGCTCACTTGTTTTTTTAATTTTAAGGGAAAGCTCCTCGGGAGATGATTTTAACAAAGAAGCTAGTTCACCCAACAGGGCTTCCATCTCTTGAAAAAGAGCAATGGCTTTCATTCCGGTAACTGCCTCAATACGTCGCACCCCAGAAGCTACAGAAGATTCACTTGTAATTTTAAAAATCCCAATTTCACCTGAGGCATCAAGATGCGTACCTCCACACAATTCCATGCTGTAAGGTCCAATGGTTACCACCCTCACCCGATCCCCATATTTATCACCAAAAAAAGCAGTGGCTCCTTTTTTCTTAGCTTCATCAAAACTGTGTTCTTCTTTGGTTACAACATAGTTTGCTTGAATTACCTCATTTACACGCCTTTCAATCTTTTGAATTTCTTCCCGCGTTAAAGCTGCAAAATGAGAAAAATCAAAACGAAGACGTTCGGGCGTAACAAGTGATCCTGCCTGCTTTACATGATCTCCTAAAAGTTCCCGCAAGGCTGCATGCAAAATGTGAGTGGCTGTGTGGTTTAACATGGTGGAACGACGACAAACTAAATTAACCTGTAAATGAATTTTATCTCCTACCTTTATCAAACCTGAAATCACTTTTCCTTGATGAACAATTAATCCATCCACTGGTTTTTGAGTGTCATCAATTTCTAACTTGGCTTTACCTGATGTAATAACTCCCTTATCCCCCACTTGTCCGCCAGATTCTCCATAAAAAGGAGAATCGTTGGAAATCACTTCCACTTCAACACCGTTTTCTGCTTGCTCTACAGGGTTTCCTTCTTTGATCAAAGCCACAATTGTAGAGTTGGCCTCTAAACCTTCATACCCCACGAAGTGGGTTTTACCTTTTTCTTGAACTAATTGTTGATAAATGGCTCCCACTTTTTCTTGTCCACTGCCCTTCCAGGCAGCACGCGCACGTTTCTTTTGATCTTCCATGGCTGAATCAAAACGAGTTTTATCTACACTCATTCCTTTTTCAGCTAAAATAATTTCAGTGAGATCGAGTGGAAAACCAAAGGTATCGTACAATTTAAAGGCGGTGGCCCCATCAAAAATTTTTCCTTTTTGATGTGAGGTTTCTTCCTCAATCATTTTCAAACCTTTTTCCAAAGTTTCAAGAAAATTTTCTTCTTCTATTTTAGCTGCCTTTAAAATGAACTCTTGATTTTTTTCTAAATCTGGATAGGCGGCTCTCATTTCTGCCACAAGGGTTTTAACTCCTTCATAAAAGAAGGGTTCATTCATTTTAAGCAAACGTCCATGGCGAATAGCTCGGCGCATGATGCGCCTTAAAACATAACCACGTCCTTCGTTAGAAGGAAGAACTCCATCTCCAATTAAAAAAGTCATGGCTCTTAAATGGTCGGCTAGTACCCGAAGTGAAACATCCTGCTCTGGATTTTTTCCGTAAGCAACACCGGTTCTTTTTGAAAAAAAATGAATGAGTGGAAAAAATAAATCGGTTTCGTAATTGGAATTTTTTTTCTGTAAAACAGCGGCGAGACGTTCTAAGCCCATACCAGTATCTATCGATGGTTTTGGAAGTGGTGTTTGCGCACCTTTTACAGTGCGCTCAAATTGCATGAACACCAAGTTCCAAATTTCCATAAAATCGTCGGGATGGGTGGCAGGATTTCCTGGGGAAGGTTTGCTTTTTAAGGTAGCACCCAAATCAATATGAATTTCGGAGCATGGGCCGCAAGGGCCTACCTCTCCCATGGACCAAAAATTATCGGCTTCATCTAAACGGATCATTCTTTTTTGAGGGAAGTTCACTTCCTTTTGCCAGAGCTTTTCAGCCTCAAAATCTTCTCGAAACACCGTTACCCAAAGCACATCTGCGGGAATTTTCACTGTTTCTGTTAAAAATTCCCAAGCATAAACAATGGCTTCTTTTTTAAAATAATCTCCAAACGAAAAATTTCCCAACATTTCAAAAAAGGTATGATGACGAGGTGTACGGCCTACATTTTCTAAATCGTTGTGCTTACCAGAAACACGCATACACTTCTGAGAACTAACAGCTCTCGTATAATCGTGTTTTTCTTCCCCGGTAAAAAGATTTTTAAACGGAACCATCCCTGCATTTACAAAAAACAAGGTAGGATCGTTAAAAGGAACAAGTGAGCTACTTGAAACAAGATGATGTTTTTTGGACTCAAAATATTTAAGGAACTTTTGGCGGATTTCGTTTCCTGTCAGCATGAGGCCAGCGATTAACTTATTTTGAACAAGGCTTCAATGAATAAAAAACTTATGCTTTTGCTTTTTTGGCCTTTGCCTGCAGATCAGTTACTGAGGCCACCTCTGCTGGAATAAGTCCAAACTTTTTCTTAAGTTCAATTTCAATGCGCTGGGAAATATCTTGATGGTCTACAAGAAACTGCTTGGCCTGGTCTGTTCCCTGGCCAATTTTTTCTTCTCCATAGGCATACCAAGAACCACTTTTTTCTATGATATTATGCCCCGTGGCTAATTCTAACAGATCTCCCATCTTGGAAATACCCTCGCCATAAATCATATCGAACTCAACCTCCCTAAAAGGAGGAGCCATTTTATTTTTAACAACCTTCACCCGTGTTCTATTTCCGATTACATCATCCCCTTTTTTAAGGGCCCCAATGCGGCGAATATCTAAACGAACAGTGGCATAAAACTTTAAGGCATTACCTCCAGTAGTGGTTTCAGGATTTCCAAACATCACACCAATTTTCATACGAATTTGGTTGATAAAAATAAGAAGGGTTTTAGAACGTGAAACAGTACCTGTGAGTTTTCGAAGCGCTTGGCTCATCAGCCTTGCTTGGGCTCCCATTTGTGCATCTCCCATATCACCTTCTATTTCTGACCTGGGAACAAGAGCTGCAACAGAATCTATTACAATCACATCAACTGCATTAGAGCGCACCAATGTTTCGGCAATTTCTAAAGCTTGTTCTCCATTGTCGGGTTGAGAAATAAGAAGATCTTCAGTTTTTACTCCCAATTTACGAGCATAGTTTACATCGAGGGCATGCTCGGCATCGATAAAGGCACAAATGCCACCTTTTTTTTGCGCTTCGGCCACCACATGAAGAGTTAAAGTTGTTTTACCAGAAGATTCTGGCCCATAAATTTCTGCAATTCTTCCTCTGGGCAGTCCACCAATACCTAGAGCTAGATCAAGAGCAAGAGATCCTGTAGAAATGGTATCAACTAATCCAGCTAATAAATTTTCTTTTTCTCCAAGACGCATAATAGAGCCTTTACCAAATTGTTTTTCGATTGTGCCTACTGCTAATGCAATGGCCTTGTTTTTATCTGATGTGGGTTGAATAGAATCCATGATACCTCCGGTTTAATTGTTCCTGTTACTTTTGTTCACTCCCCGTTCACTTGGCAAGAAAAAAACACTTGAGATCAAAAACTAAGACAAAAATGCTCTGCCAAAAAGGACACAGTCTGGGTTAAAAATACCCCATTTATCACCTCAAGATAATATTAAGTATTTAAAATTATTAGATTTTTTAATGTCAAAAACTTGGTATTCTTATTGCTTTAACTGATAGGGAAATCAAAAGGAGGGGGTATGCGAGTTACACAATTCAACATCATTTTGCTCAGTTTTTTAACTTTCATATCTATAGGATTTATTCAGTGTGGAGACTCTGCAGAAGATGGAGACTCAGAGACAGCTGTTCTTACCATTACAGGAAATTTAATGGCTCCACAAGCTGCAACAGAAAGTAGCTCTGTTTCTGCTCTTATTTCCACAGCAACAGTAGATGCAGCAGTAGCTGAAGATGAAACTGATGCTTTGGATAATCTACTCACAGCCACAGGTGAAGCTGAATGTAGTGTAGAATTATACACCATGGAAGGGCTTTTAGTTTGTAGTACAACAACTGGTATAGCTGGAGAATATGTTTGTCCCATTTCCGATTTAAACGATATTCGTCCTACAGACGTTACAGATCCAACGGCTTCTTTTAGACCTCAACTAGTAGCAAGCATTGATTGTGGTGTAAAACATTATGAAACCTTCATTGGGGGTTCCGTCGACCCTGCTGGAGACTTAACAGCAGCCCTACAAGATAATGAAGTGACTGTAAAAACAACTCTGGCCATGCAAACCATGATGAGCCCAACTCCTATTGGTTTTACAAATTGGGGAATTGATTTTTCGGAAGTAATTCCCAACCCAGGGCAACGCTATCTGACTATTTTAGGTTTCTTTAAAGGTGGATCTTTAAACGCTGAAAACGAGTCTTTAGGCAAACAATTTGGGATTATGAATGCTCTCTTTACCAGTTTCTATGTTGGCCCTGACAAAGGAGACTATAGTGCGTTGGGCTTTGGCGACCCCTATGCAATGATAAGAGCTATGCTGCAAGGAGAACTGCCCAGTGACGTTGTGACACGCATGACTGGATTTCTCGGAGACAACATCAGTGGTTTTGATACTTCTATAATACACTCTACCTATTCGAGCGCTGCAAGTAATCTGGCTTCAACCAGAGACCTTGCATACACCAACTTCATTGATGCCGGCTTTGCTACTGATGATATGCCCTCAGCAGAATTTTATGCATTAGGACGAACTTTTACAAAAATGTCTGCAGATACAGCTATATCGGGGATGAGAGAGGGCGGTAGTACTACTTTTGAATTTATACATAACCTATACCGTACAGCTGCAGACAAAGCTGCAACAATAGGTGCAGACGAACCAGTTAGATTTGATCAAGATATGGTATCAGGGCTTGTAGCGGGCTATGGAAGCAATCTTACGAGCCCCATGGCTAATAACCGGAAAGCTTTTCTAGAAACCATGTATAATAGTGCTAGTAACATTTCATGTAGTGGATTTACAAAATGTAGAAATCTGGGAGCAGCTTTCAAAGATGTGTATAACAGCCAAGGACTTGATTATTGCTCAACAGAGGCTTGCTATGAAGGTGTAGGCGCTTATGTCAAATCAACATCAACAGCAGGAACCGACAATATTACGGGTTATTTTCCAGCAGACTCTAACTACTTAGAAAGTGGTGCCTTTACAAGTTGTGTTATGGCTCAAATAAGTGCAGGTCAACCAGCCATCAGTTGTATGGGATGGCTAAGTGGCTCGCAACAAAACCAATTGAGTACCTTTGTAGGTGGTGGTTCTGGCAATCCACTGTTAAAAGCAGATGGCCTATCTTGTACACTCGCTACCGAATGTCTCTCCAATACCTGCAGTGCAGGACTTTGTGGCGGTGCACAACAACAACAACAACAACAACCTCCACCACCACAACTAAAAGCAGATGGACAGGTTTGTGCACAACCTTCAGAATGCCTCTCCAATACCTGCAATGCAGGACTTTGTGGCGGACAACCACCACCACCTCCTCCACAAAGTAGCGTTACACTTCAGAACTGTGCGGGAGGATGCCAGGTTACCCTGTCTGGTAATGCTCCAGGTCCTGGTCAAACTCAGGGTTTTAATATCACCAATGCTGTAAGCTGTGCGGGATTACCTCAAAATGTTAACGTAACCTATGTGACTTCCCCACTTAAATACTCGGGAGCTAACAACCTGTTTGTAGCTAATTTTAGTGGTCCGCTCCAAAATCATCCCACTGATAACACACGCAAAATTCAACCGTGTAATGCTGTGCTCCAAGGACAGGGTTGTGGACAGTGCTCTATCAATGTTCCAGCACCTCCACCACCTCCATAATAATTTCTAATCAACACCGACAACCCGCCCTCTCGATGGGGGCGGGTTTTTTTATGTCTACTCAACCCAAAGTTTGATTTTCTTCCCCATCGTAGGATCGTAAGGAGTATACCAGTACCAATAACTGTAAGTATGCTTAATGGTATCACGCACTCTCCAGCCACAAGCTTGGCTTTGAGCTTTAGAATAAAAATGAACATCGCGATTCAAAGCAAGCTTAAGCCCCTGACGATTATCATTTACTTTCTTACCAATGGCATTGAGGTCACAACCTGTTACAGAACCATCTGTATTACAGGTGCAGTTTTGGCCGGCTAAATATTTGTTAAGATCTTTAACAACGGCATCTTTGGCCACTGTCCCAGCAACGTCTTTTGTAACAGATTCTGCTTGGGTTCCAGTAACATTGGGAATTGAAAAACTATGAGCCTTTTGGGCTATGACTGCTATTCCCAAAATGATCATAACAGCAATAAACTTCTTCATAATATATCTTCTCCTTTTTTAGGTTTATGATATGTGGATAAAATTAAAACGTGAGAATATTACCATATGGCCTTAGTCGAATCCATCGATATTCCCTTAAAAACAAAAATTCCCTCATTTCATTTGCCCGATCCCAATGGGAAAAAAATAAGCTCCGATGATCTCTTTGGTGCAAAGGGTTTGCTCGTTGCTTTTACCTGTAATCATTGCCCCTATGCCATTGCCATTTGGCCCAGGCTTATCAAATTAGCAAGTGATATAAAAAATTTAGAAATCAATACCGTGGGGATTAATCCAAACATTCATCCCGATTATCCCGAAGATGCCCCGGACAAAATGATTAAAAAAATAAAGGAATGGAACATCTCTTTTCCCTACTTAGTAGATGCTACGCAAGAAATTGCAAAAAAATTTCAAGCCCAATGCACACCCGATTTGTATCTTTTTGATGCACAACAAAAACTGGTTTATCATGGCAGGCTAGATGACAACTGGCAAAATGAAAGCAAAGTCACCAAACAAGAATTAAAAGAAGCTATTTCAAACTTAGCGAGTGGCAAACCCATCAATCCCGATCAACATCCATCCATGGGATGCTCAATTAAATGGCAATAAAAACGGGTCCTGTCATTGTGAAAGACCCGTTTTTATTGAGATAATAAATTGAGTCTCAAATGATTTATGGCAAGACTTGCCACAAGCACTTTAAACCATTCACGATTAAGTTTAAAACAATAATCATAACAAACAACATCATCTGGAGTGGCCAAAGCAATAAAAACTGTTCCAACGGGCTTATCCACCGTTCCCCCCGTAGGGCCTGCAATTCCGGTGACAGCTAATGCAAAATCCGTTTCAGCTTTTTTTTGCATCCCTAAAGCCATTTCACAAGCACACTCAGAACTTACTGCCCCATAAGTTTGAAGAGTTTCATTTTTAACACCTAAAAAATCTTTTTTGATTTGATTATCATAGGCCACTACCCCACCCTTAAAATAACTACTTGAGCCAGAAATATTGGTAATGCGGCTAGCAATAAGCCCTCCCGTGCACGATTCTGCCACACTCAGTGTTTTTTTCTGAGAACTTAAAAGAAAACCAAGAACCGATTCCAGGCTTTCTTCCCCTTCTCCATAAATGGCTTTCCCAACCTTTTCTTTTAAAAAAGAAATCCCCTCTTCCAAAAATTTGTGCGCCTCTTTTTCTGTTTTTCCCCACGAAGAAAGTTTAATCAAAGTTTCAGGAAAATGAGCTCTAAATCCCACACGCACATTTCCAATTTCTGTTTTATCATGATAAAAAGAACTTAAAGCATGATCAAGTTCGGCTTCGGCCATTCCAAAACAACGAAAAAGTTTACTTTTAAAAATTTTTTTCCCTTTTTTCTTGGCTAAAATCTCTGGCAAAATATTTTTTCCAAATAAAGCCTTCATCTCCTTGGGAACACCAGGTAAAAAATAAAAGGAAACTCCCTTAAATTTTAAGCCAATGCCCGGCGCTGTTCCCACAGGATTTAAATAAACCTTGGCCCCACTGGGAATAAGGGCTTGTTTTGATTTATTTTGTACTAATTTTTTATGGAAAGTTTTTGCAGCAATTTCAATTGTAAAATCATCTCCCGTAGGACCCAAACCACCAGTTACAATAACAACATCGGCCCTTCTGGCTGCTAAAAGCAAGGCCTGGCGGATGGTATTGGGATCATCCCTTACTGCACTTTGATAATCTACAATCAAACCTTGGAGCCATAATGCTTCCGAAAGAAAGACAACATTGGTATTTACAATATCGCCAGAAAGGATTTCATCCCCAATGGTAATGATTTCCACTTTCATAACATTACCCCCTCCCCCGTGATTATTTCTTCATCGCACCAATCAAAATACGGGCCACTTCAGGACGCGAAAACTCAACAGGAGGTTCAATGCCTGCCACTAACATTTCACGAACTTTGGTTCCTGAAAGAGCAATGTGTTCTTCTTTAGAGTGAGGACAAGTTTTAGCAGAAACCATGCCCTGACATTTTTTACAAAACATGGTGTGTTCAAAAAAGAAAGGCTCAATTCCAAGCTTGATTGGGTCAAAATTTGAAAAAATAAGCTGGGCATCGTAAGTGCCATAATAATTTCCCACACCTGCATGATCACGTCCTACAATAAAATGCGTGCACCCATAATTTTTTCGAACAAGCGCGTGAAAAATTGCTTCACGTGGACCTGCATAACGCATGGCTGCTGGAAAAGCTGATATCATCGTGCGCTTAGAAGGATAATAATTGGCAAGCAACACCTCATAACATTTCATACGCACATCTACCGGCACATCATCTGACTTGGTAGCCCCCACTAAAGGATGAACAAGCAAACCATCCACTAATTCAAGAGCACATTTTTGGATGTACTCGTGAGCTCTATGGATGGGATTACGAGTTTGAAAACCCACAATGGTTTTCCATCCCTTTTCCTTAAAAATTTGCCTCAGTTCTTTGGGATCCTTTCGATAAGAAACAAAATCAGAATATTTTACACGATTCACCACACGCACGGGTCCTGCTAAATTAACATCCCCCTGGCTCATCATGGAGGCAACTCCTGGATGAGCCACCTCTGTTGTTTTATAAACTTCTTTGGCTTCTGTTTCTTTGTTGTAATCGTATTTTTCTTCTACCTTACAAAGCCCTAAAATAGTTCCATCTCCATCACAAAGACTTACCTCATCCCCTACTTTAACTTTATCCGCTATATCATTAGAAACAGAAAGAGTAATAGGCAAAGACCAGGGTAGCCCATTCGCTAAATGCATGGTTTTAACCACACTATTGTAATCTTTAGAGTTCATGAAACCTTTTAAAGGGCTAAGTGCCCCGCA
The DNA here is from genome assembly GCA_001798135.1 of Deltaproteobacteria bacterium RIFCSPHIGHO2_02_FULL_40_28. Taxonomy (GTDB): domain Bacteria; phylum UBA10199; class UBA10199; order UBA10199; family 2-12-FULL-40-28; genus 2-12-FULL-40-28. Next base: position 25,295 of record MGRJ01000030.1, read on the forward strand.
GGCCATCATGTCTAAATCGGATAATTGTTTTTCATTTAAAACAACCTTGGTTAATCCTTTAGCCTTAGCTAAAAGTTCATCTCTTTCTTTTCCACTCACAACAAGATTAATAAGTTCTCCACCATGAGGTGCAATTTGATCCTGCATATTTCTCCTTTTATGGGGCTGCTGAAAAATGCCCCAAAAAATTTTAAATCCGATATACCTTCATTTCACAAACGAAGCGCATCCTTAACCCATCTAGCTCGGATCCTTCAAATAGTTTTTTAAAAAATCCCTTCTGCTTTTCTAGAAAAACAATAACAGCGCTCTCGCCTTCTTTACTTAAGTCTTCACAAGCTTTAAGATAATCTCCCATCATCAAGCGAGAATCATAACCTACCTGAAAAGTTCGGGCTTGTTTTTCAAAATCTTCCAGGTATTTTTTTCCATCAGATTCATCCTGATGAACCACATAGACAGCCCGAACTTTTTTGTGGGTTTCTTTGGCATGATGAAAGGCCCAATGCATGGCCTCTTGGGATTTACGTTCTTTTGAAACAGCTAACACAACAACTTTTTCTTTAACTTCCTCCATTCATCCCCCAGCAATGGCAGGAACAATACTTAATTCATCACCATCTTTCACAGAAGTTTGCTCTCCTTTTAAGAAACGAATATCTTCATCGTTTACATAAAAATTAATAAAGCGACGAAGCTGTCCTTTTTCATCATAAAGGCGTTCTTTTAAACCCTTAAATTTGCCTTCTAAAGACGCTAAAACCTCAGCCACTGTTTTACCTGTTACCTCCACTTCTGACTGGTTTTGAGTTAAAGCCTGAAGAGGAGTGGGTATTCTTACTTTGATTGACATATGTTTCCTTTCTATAAAATTTTTTTCTCAATAAAATTTTTTTGATCACTATTCCACAAAAATTCTGATGCCTCTTTAACACGGCCATTATAAACTGAAACCACAATATAGGATAATTGTGGAAACAAAGGCTCTCCCCAGGGAGCTGCCATCCCCTTATCTTCATCAGAAAAATAAACTCCATGCTCGGGATGAGAATGATAAATGGATAGAATTTCATGCCCTTTTTTCTTTGCTAATTCTTCTGCCTCTTGCATCTCTTTAGGATCAATGGAGTATGCTGTTTTAGCATCTCGCGTGTAACGTTTGGGATCCTGGGCATGCAGTTTATTTTGGATATTGCTACAGTTCCGTATAACCTGTGCACAACGTCTGCCTTCCTTAACAGAACCCAAGACAAAACCACAAGCTTCGTGGGGATAACCCTGGTGGCAGTATGCGAAAATTTCATCTAATAATTGTTGGGAAATAATTAACATACTTACCAAGCAATGGTCATCCCTCCATCATTTGTCATCCCTGCGAAGGCAGGGATCCATCTTAAAATCCAAAAATGGATTCCCGCCGGAGTTTACCCTCGCGAAGGCGGGGGCGGGAATGACAGAGGGATACATTACCACTTCATCCCTTCAAAATAACGATCTCCATGATCTGAAAAAACAGTTACCACAACACCTGCTTTAAGCCTTTTGGCTACTTCCATCGAAGCAACCATAGCGGCCCCAGAAGAATACCCCACAATCAGTCCCTCTTCTTTTCCTAATCTTTCAGCCATATCATAAGCAGGCTCAGTTTCAATCCACATCACTTCATCTAAATTTTTTTCGTGATAAATGCCTGGAACAATGGAAGTAGGCATGTGCTTTAAACCCTCCAATCCATGCATGGCATGGGCGGGCTGGGCCCCAATACAAACAATGTGAGAATTATGTTCCTTTAATCTACGGGTAATTCCCATCACTGTTCCAGAAGTGCCCATGGTAGCCACAAAGTGGGTAATAGCCCCCTTGGTTTGCTGAAGGATTTCAACTCCCGTTGTTTCATAATGAGCTTCGGAATTATCGGGATTATTGTATTGATCGGGCATAAAGTATTTGCCCGGATTTTCTTGATAAATCTTGTGTGCAAGACGGATGGCGCCATCGGATCCTTCCATTTCGCTACTAAAAGTAATGCTGGCTCCAAAGGTTTTAGCAATATCTTTGCGTTGTTGTGAAGCATTGGCCGGCATTACCAACTCTACTCTATACCCTAAAACAGCACCCACCATGGCATAGGCTACTCCTGTGTTTCCAGAAGTGGGATCCATAATAATTTTATCTTGAGTTAATTTTTCTTGGGCAATTGCTTTTTTTATCATCCAGTAGGCAGGACGATCTTTAACCGAACCTCCAGGATTAAAATATTCGAGTTTGGCGTACACAGACACTTGTTGAGAAAGCTCTTTGGTAACCTCACGAATTTTAACGAGGGGGGTATTTCCAATTTTTTCCAGAATCGAATTTAAAATCATAACTTTAGATGAAACTGCGGGTGGATTATGTCATCCCGGCATCATTTGTCATCCCTGCGAAGGCAGGGATCCATCTTTGAATTTAAGATAGATTCCCGCCTTCGCGGGAATGACAGTTTTACCCCTCAATTACACTCATTTCGATAGGTTCCACTTTGAGTCCACGGCTTTGAAAAAATTTCATGGCTTGAGTTACCTTCTCATCCGGCCCTTCCAGCTCAACAGCCATTAAGCCAACCGTTTCATTAACCGAGGCCGAACGAATGTTAAATTTTACTTTAAATTGATCATACATATCGCAAATAATGGCCTCTGTTACTTGTTTCTCCGGAAAAGTAAGATAAACTTTTCTTTTCACTATTTTACTCATGGTGTTTCCTTTCTTTAAGATTTTTTATTCGCTTCATACAATTCTTCAAATGCTTTTAAACTAGGTTGAATAATGGGCGGCTTATCTAGCTTATGAACTACAGCCTCTTGGGTTTTAAGACCATTCCCTGTAATGCAAATTACTAACGATTCATCTAACGGGATACGCCCATCCTTGATTAATTTTTGAGCACATCCCAAAGTAACCCCTCCGGCTGTTTCAGCAAACACACCTTCGGTTTCAGCTAACAATCGAATGGCATCAATAATTTCATCATCACTTACATCTTCACTCCATCCCCCCGTTTGTTTAATAGCCTTGGCTGCATAATAACCATCAGCTGGATTTCCAATAGCTAAAGATTTGGCAATGGTATTGGGTTTAACGGGTTTAAAAAAATCCTGATTTTCTTTTACACAAGTAGAAATGGGGGCACACCCAGTAGCTTGAGCCCCATACATTTTTGTACTGGAAGAAGAAATAAATCCCAATTGTTCTAATTCATAAAAAGATTTGTGAATTTTGGTTAACAGCGAACCACTGGCCATGGGCACAACGATATGTTGCGGAATTTTCCATCCTAGTTGTTCGGCAATTTCATAGCCCATGGATTTAGAACCCTCTGCATAAAAAGCTCTCATGTTGATATTGACAAAAGCCCAATTATATTTACCGGCAATTTCACTGCACAAGCGATTTACTTCATCATAGGTGCCCTTAATTCCCACCAAATTAGTTCCATAAATCATGGTACCTAAAACTTTAGTGGCTTCTAAATCGTAGGGAATAAAAACAAAACTATGCAAATCAGCGGCGGCAGCCAAGGCTGCAACCGAATTAGCTAAATTGCCTGTAGATGCACAGGCCACTACCTTAAAACCAAACTCACGAGCTTTAGAGAGAGCCACCGAAACCACACGATCTTTAAAAGACAGAGTAGGATAATTAACAGCATCGTTTTTGATATAAAGCTCTTTGATTCCTAAAACTTTTGCTAAACGATCTGCTCTCCGAAGAGGAGTAAAGCCCACTTGACGTCCTACAGTTGGCTCACCATCAATGGGCAAAAGTTCTCGGTAACGCCACATATTAGGTGCACGACTTTGAATTTTATTTTTGGTTAAATCCTTGCCAATTTTTTCATAATCATAAACAACCTCCAAGGGACCAAAACAAAGTTCGCACACATGGATGGGCGCCTTTTCTCTTTCTTTGCCACACTCACGACATTTTAAACCAGACACATACGACATAACTTACTCCTTAAAATAACGCTCAATACTAAAATAACGCTGACCTGCATCAGCTAAAAAAGTTAAAACTTTCTTTTTAGGGCCCAACTCCTTTGCAATTTTTAAAGCGGCATATACATTAGCCCCAGAAGAAATTCCTAGAAGCATTCCCTCTTCCTTGGCTAAACGCTTCGTCATTTGAAAAGCCTCAATATCATCTACCGTTATCACTCGATCAATCAAACTTTTATCCAGATTTTTAGGAATAAAACCCACTCCCAATTGTTGAATTTGATGAGAGCCAGAAATACCACCTGAAATAACCGCCGACTTTTTTGGTTCAACAGCTACAATGAGCGTGTTTTTATTTTTTTTCTTTAAAACACGCCCTACGCCCGTTAAACTTCCTCCCGTTCCCACGCCTAAAACCAGAGCATCAACCCCATGTGGAAAATCATTTAAAATTTCAACCGCCGTGTTTTCAGCATGTGCCTTTGGATTAACGGGATTTTCAAACTGCTTTGGCGAATAAGAATCCGGGTTTTCTTGTAAAACCTTTGTTGCTCTTTTAATAGCTCCTTCTACCCCCTCACTTTGAGGGGTCAAAACCAACTTAGCTCCAAAACCATCAAACATTTTTCGACGCTCTAAACTGGCATCCTCAGGCATAAAAAGCAGCAGCTTTAATTTTTTAACCGCACAAACCATGGCAAGAGCCACCCCTGTGTTTCCTGCAGTGGCATCTACAATCAGGGTAGAAGGTTTAATTTGTCCCCGAGCATAAGCATCTTCAATCATGGCAAGGGCAATACGATCTTTAACCGAATAACTTGGATTTCCAGCCTCATATTTTCCATAAATACTAGCCATAGCTGCCCCCCCCACCCGATTTAGTTTGATAATGGGAGTATTTCCAATGGCTTCTAAAATGGTGGCCTGCATTAAATGCCCTTTAAAAGTATTCTTACATCATTGACTGCTTGACTCTGTCAAGGCCAATATCTTAAAGAATTCTCATGGAATTTGAAGCTGTTATTGGGCTGGAAGTACATGCCCAACTTTTAACTCAATCGAAGCTTTTTTGTGGTTGTTCTACTCGCTTTGGAGCTAAACCCAATTCCCAAACCTGCCCTGTTTGTTTGGGACTGCCTGGAGTTTTGCCTGTATTAAACGAACAAGCGGTAAACCTGGCTATCAGGGCTGGCCTTGCCCTCCATTGTGAAATTCAACTCCGATCCATTTGGGCCAGAAAAAACTACTTTTATCCCGATCTTCCCAAGGGATATCAAATTTCTCAATTTGAAAAACCTCTCGCCCTTCGTGGCCACTTGGACATTGTTGTCAATGAAAAACCATACAAAATACACATTACACGCATTCACATGGAAGAAGATGCAGGAAAATTATTGCACGAGCATGGAGACGAAAAAAGTTCTCATGTTGATTTAAACCGGGCTGGTACCCCCTTAGTTGAGATAGTGAGTGAACCTGATATTCGGTCTGCTCTCGAGGCCGGCGAATATTTACGAAGCTTACGAGCTATTCTTCAATATTGTGAAGTGTGTGATGGAAACATGGAAGAAGGCTCGCTTCGTTGTGATGCCAATGTTTCCATCAGACCTATAGGACAAAAAGAATTTGGTACCCGAACAGAGCTTAAAAATATTAACTCCTTTCGCTATGTAGAAAAAGCCATCGAATATGAAATTAAAAGGCAAAAAGCTTGTATCGAAGCAGGTGAAAAAATTGTGCAAGAAACAAGGCTGTGGGATTCTGCACGAAATGTTACCGAACCCATGCGTTCAAAAGAACACGCCCACGATTACCGTTATTTTCCAGATCCTGATCTAGTGCCTCTCATTCTTGCGGATGGGCAAATTAATGAAATTAAAAAAAATCTTCCAGAGCTTCCTAAAGCCATGGCTGCTCGTTTTGTGAAGGATTATCAACTCAGTGATTATGATGCAGGGGTTTTAACAAGCGAAAAATCCCTCGCTCGATTTTTTGAAAGTGCCCTCTCGCATCATAATCAACCCAAGGCTATTGCCAATTGGATTCAAACTGAGCTTTTGCGTTTGTTAAAAGAGTCGGGTAAATCAATTGAAGTTTCTCCTGTAAGTCCCTTGCAAGTAGCTAGCCTTCTTCGCTTAGTAGATGGTGGAACCATTAGTGGTAAAATTGCGAAAGTCGTTTTTGAAGAAATGTTTCAAACAGGAAAAGATGCAGAAATTATTGTAAAAGAAAAAAACTTGGTTCAAGTTTCAGATTCTGGTTCTTTAGAAAAAACCATTGATGCTGTTATTGCCACCAATCCAAAACAATACGAGCAATACCGCTCTGGGAAAGACAAACTATTTGGATTTTTTGTAGGCCAGGTGATGAAAGAAACCAAGGGCCAAGCCAATCCCAACATGGTTAACGATCTCCTTAAAAAGAAATTATCATCATGAAATTTAGAACCATTGAATGGAAAAACAACAAGGTTGTGATGCTGGATCAAAGATTATTACCTGGTGAGGAAATTTATCAAACCTACTCTACTTACCAGGAAGTAGCAGAGGCTATTAAAACTATGGTAATCAGGGGCGCACCCGCCATTGGGATAGCTGGTGCCATGGGCTTAGCCCTTGGAGCCTTAAGCATTAAGGACGATAAAAAAAAATCCTTTCTTTCAAAATTAGAAAAAATTGCCGGGGAAATTAATTCAACCCGGCCAACAGCTGTTAATCTTTCTTGGGGTTTAAAACGCATGATGGCCTTGGCTCAAAACCATCCTTCTGAAAATGTAGAAACAATCAAAGAAATTTTAACTCAAGAAGCGGTAAAAATAGCCGTCGAAGACGGTAAAATTAATCAAGTGATGGGAAACCATGGTGCTGCCCTTATTATCAATGGCGATCATGTTTTAACCCATTGCAATGCGGGAGCTTTGGCTACAGCTGGTTTTGGAACAGCTCTTGGCGTTCTCTATGCTGCATGGGCGAAGGGAGTACGTTTTGATGTGTATGCCGATGAAACAAGACCTTTCTTACAAGGGGCTAGGCTTACCGCTTGGGAGCTTAGCAAAAATGATATTCCTGTGACGGTGATTACCGATAACATGGCTGGCTGGCTCATGAAAAAAGGGCTGATTACAAAAGTAATTGTAGGAGCCGATCGCATTGCAGCTAATGGAGATGTAGCCAACAAAATTGGAACTTACTCTGTAGCTCTTTTAGCAAAACATCATGGTATTCCCTTTTATGTGGTAGCCCCTCTTTCAACCATTGATCTTTTAACTTTAACAGGTGATGAAATTCCCATTGAAGAAAGACCACAGAGAGAAGTAACCCATGTTGGACAAACCCAACTTACTCCAGAGGCTGTAAAAATTTGTAACCCTGCCTTTGATGTTACGCCTAACGAATTAGTTGCCGCTATTATTACTGAAAAAGGAATTGCAAAAGCCCCTTACCCAACTACGTTAAAAGCATTTTACAATCAGTCTTAAGTTAGTTATTCTATTTTTTTAGAAAAAGATTTTATGCAAAAAGTACCTTACATTTGGATGGATGGAAAACTCATCAAGTGGGATGAGGCCAATGTTCATATTTTAACTCACACTCTTCACTATGGTCTTGGTGTGTTTGAAGGCATTCGTTGTTACGAATGTGTGGATGGCAAAAGTGCTATTTTTAGATTAAACGACCACATACAACGTCTTTTTGATTCGGCTCATATTAATCTCATCAAAATTCCTTACTCTAAAATCCAGCTGATGGATGCCACCAAAGAAGTTATTCGAGCTAACAAACTAAAAAGTGCTTACATCAGACCCATTGCTTTTATGGGAGATGGAGAAATGGGGCTCCATGCCACCACAAATCCCATTCGGGTTGCTATTGCTGCTTGGCCTTGGGGAACTTACTTGGGAGAAGACGGTGTTAAAAACGGCATTCGTGCTAAAATTTCTAGTTTTACCAGGCCCACGGTTAATTCTATCATGAATAAATCTAAAACCTGTGGCAACTACATCAATTCCATTTGGGCCAAGAGAGAAGCTCTGGCCAGCGGTTACGAAGAAGCCATCATGCTTGATAACGAAGGTTATATTTCTGAAGCCACTGGCGAAAATTTTTTCATGGTCAAAAACGGAGTGGTGCATACTCCGGCCCTTGGAAATTCAATTTTGGATGGCATCACAAGAGCTACCCTTTTAACTTACTTGAAGGATCAAAAAATTCAAACCATTGAAGAGCGCATCACAAGAGATCAGGCTTATTTAGCTGATGAAGTTTTTGTGTGTGGAACGGCCGCCGAAATTACACCTATCAGAGAAATTGACGATAGAACCATAGGGACAGGTAAGCCCGGCCCCTTAACGAAAAAAATTCAAGAATTTTATTTTGGAGTGATTCGTGGAAAGCATTCGAAATATGCCGAGTGGTTAGCGTTTATCTAGAAAATAAAGATTCCAATTTTATTCATAAAGACAAGCACAAGGGCTGCTTGCAAACCAGCAATAACATCATCCCCCACAATCCCATAGCCTCCAGGCAAGCGATCTTGGGCCCAATTGGCAGGAAAATATTTTGCAATATCGAAATAACGAAATAAAACAAAACCGAAAATAACAGTATTCAAAGCAAAGGGAACAAAAAGAAAAGCAATAAATTGTCCGATAATTTCATCTACAACAATTTTAGGACAATCTTTTTGTTCAAAAACTTTTTCAGCCATGGAAGCAATGAGAATGGCTAAAACAACTCCAATCACTGCTACAAGAAGTTTAAAATCGAGTGAGCGGTATCGAAAAAGATAAGCCAAACCCAAACCCCACAGGCTTCCAACGGTTCCTGGAATTTTAGGAACATAGCCAGCTCCAAAACCAGATGAAAGCAATCGAAGAAAAGTAACCATGTAATTTATTTACAACGAAATGATTTGGGTGGAAAGGAAGAAATCAATTGTCATTCCCGTGAAAACGGGAATCCATCTTTGAATTTTAAGATGGATCCCTGCCTTCGCAGGGATGACAATTGATGCAAAAATACCACAAAAATACCAATTGATGCGGAAAGGATGACAAATAAGTTTAAACTGTACTTTGACGTTTGGAGGTGGTTGCGCTTCTTCCCCAGCTTGTATTGCGTGAGGCTAACCAATCGGCATAGGCATAAATATCTTCGGTGGTTTTATCACGACCGTCACGGCTAGAATTACCACCTTCATCAGAAACATTCATATTGCCTCTCACATAAACTTCTCCAGCAGCATGGCTTACACGCCCACCATCTCCATCGTTTCCACTATCGGCTAAAACACCAGCCTGCCTTAGACCTACATAGGCAGCAACCATTCTAGGATTGTCTGGGGTTTGAGCATCTCTGGCGGCTGCAAGATCCATGACTTGAGTAAGTAAAATACCATGGGGTTGTACACTTACCTGCGGAGGAAGAGCTTCAACAATTTCAGCAACACCTTCTCTCTCTTGTTGCCCATCATCAGAGGCAACAAGAACAGTTGCATGTTCAACACCTGGTTCTAAATCTCCTTCTTCAACGGAAGGAATACGAAGAACATCATCACCTGTTTCATTTTGATCATGGGATGCAAGCGCGCTATTTCCATGAGTTCCGTTAAAATCTTCTAAAAGTTCGTTAGGCATTGATTGCCTGGGTGCGATAGTTAAAGTGTTTCCTTCACTTGTTCCTCTTGTTCCAGTTGGAAGTGTTGAAGTACCATTGGCCAAAGCAAGAGCTGCAGGTGAAAAAGATCCCACTACAACACCACCAGCTTCACTAGAATTATTTTCTTCAGTTGTAAGGGTAGCTACTACAGCTGATTGATGTGTGGTTTCTAAAACTTCTTCGTCTTCACCTTCAGAAACTTCTTCCCCATCAACTGGGGCGAGAGTTGCTGCCACTGTTGCTCCGTCAGTTTCGCCTGTTGTAAAATCAATGGGTTCATCTACTGTAAGATCAGATGGCTCTGCTGCAACGGCAAGAGCATCTTCGGTTACAAAATCCTCTTCATAGTATGAAGCATAATCTGGTGTTGCAAAGCCGGTAGGCACATTTTCGGCACCTTGTTGCATGCTGCTGGCAACACGCTGGGCAGAACGGTTAGCCTCTGTCCCTGATTTTGCTTGTTGTGTTTGTGCAGCAGGAGCCACCGTTGGATTTGTAGCGGCAGCAGCTACAGGCTGACTTCCTTCCACTTGTGGAACACTGACAACAACAATCACTTCTTCAGATGGAGGATAACCAAACCAACCGGCAACAGCTTTTTCAACCGGATCTGGAGTTACGGCTTTAATAACACTTTTGACAGCACCAATAGCTTTATCAAGCCAACTGGACTCTTCAGCTTGAGCTTGCGAGGTTTGCACTTGCGCAACTTGGGGAGGAGAGACTTCTTGATTAACCTCTACAGGTGGAAAATAAGTTGCAACATAATCTTCTACTGCATCTGGAATAAAAAACTGATACCCATCGATAATAGCACCACCAATTGAAGTGCTATCAACATAATCGTAAGCCTCTCTCACACTCCCTGTAATAGTACTATAAGCACGATCCATCATGCCTGGCTCATCATGCACACGAGCAGCTACTGGCTGGATGGCACGAACAGGTTCTACAGGGGTATCCGAACGAACAACTTCAACATATTGGTTTAGAGTTTGATTAGGCGGAAGAACAGGAATGGTTTGAGTGTCATCGCTGGCAAGCCAATCCGAAACTGCATTAGCCCCTGCAGCCAGACTATCATAGACTTCCCCAGCCGTATCGTAAACATCACTTGCTGCTGAAGCTGCAGAATCATAAAAATCCTCTGCAGTTCTGCCTGCTGCAGCTACTTGATTTTCTGCATCAGATACTAGTTGTGCAATACTGTCATACCAAGAACTAGATCCAGTTTGATTTGCATTATTTGGTGTTACGTTATCAGCCATAGATACACGAAATCCTTACATCTAATTATCGGCCAATCAACACAAAAAGTTGTGTTATCATTCTTTTTTTATTACTCTTTTTTATGTTTATTTATTTTAGTAATATCATATAGTTATAATGTAATTGGTTTTCATTTGACGGGTGTTTTTTTACCTGTTAAGCCCTTTCCATGCAATATCGTCTCTTTGGAAGAACAAAAATTCAGGTTTCTGAAATTGGGCATGGTACCTGGACGATGGGTTCCAGGTGGGGTGCACGTGATGATAGAACAGCCATTGATTCACTAGTTGCTTCCATTGATCTGGGTGTTAATTTCATCGATACAGCCTTTGTGTATGGGCATGGTCATAGCGAAGGTCTCATTGCTTCGGCCTTAAAATTACGACCCAAAAAAGAAATCTTTATTGCAACAAAAGTTCCTCCAAAAAATCACCAGTGGCCAGCACAACATGCGGTACCCGTGGAAGAAAGCTTCACTAAAAAACACATCATCGAGTACACCGAAAAAAGCCTCAAAAATTTACGACGTGATTTTATAGATCTGCAACAGTTGCATGTGTGGAACGATACCTGGCTGGGTCACGGGGATTTTTTGGAGGGAATTGAAAAATTAAAACAAGAAGGCAAAATTCGTTTCTTTGGAGTTTCCCTTAACGATCACCAGCCAAACTCCGCACTGCAGATAGTGGCATCTGGATTAATTGATAGCGTGCAAGTGATTTACAATATTTTTGATCAAACACCAGAAACAAAACTTTTTCCGGTTTGCCAAAAACACAATGTTGCTGTAATTGCCCGCGTCCCTTTTGACGAAGGGTCGCTTACCGGCACGCTCACACCCCAAACAATTTTTCATCCCAAAGATTGGCGAAAAACTTACTTCACACCAGAACGCCTGCCCGAAGTTTGCCAAAAAGTGAACAAACTCACATTTCTTGTCCGGGATGAAATTAAAACCCTGTCACAGGCTGCCCTCAAATTTTGTCTCTCGCATCCGCAGGTTTCCCTTGTGATTCCTGGCATGAAAAAAATAAATCATGTAAAAGAAAATTGCGCGGCTTCTGATGGAAAAATACTCACCGGAGAAGAATTAGAAAAAATTAAAACACATGCGTGGAATCGAAATTTTTATAATTAAATTTTAGGCAATCAACTTTTCTGCAATCTGGATGGCATTCAAGGCAGCACCTTTTAAAATTTGATCACCACACACAAAAAGATTAATTCCATTTTTAAGTCCTAAATCTTTGCGAATACGCCCCACAAAAATATCATCCTGGCTGGTTACAGCACGCGGCATAGGAAAAATATTGGCCTTTCGATCATCCACAACTTTTACTCCAGGCATTGCTTTTAATGCCTCGGTTACTTCTTCCACACTGAGTTCTTTTTCTAGCTCTAAATGAATGGCCTCAGAATGAGCCCTAACCACCGGCACTCGAACGGCTGTAGGTGAAATAAGCATGTGATCATCATGTAGAATTTTTTTGGTTTCGTTGACTACCTTCATTTCTTCTTGAGAATACCCTTCTGCTCCAATAGCCGAATCATGAGAAAAAAGATTAAAGGCAATGGCATGTTTGAAAACAGAAGGATTGATTTTTTTCCCTTCTAAATCGTCCTGTGTTTGGTTTTTTAATTCAGCAATGGCCTTGGCCCCTGCCCCGCTTACTGCCTGATAGGTTGCAATCACCATGCGTTTAATACGAGAAAGTTTATAAATGGGATAAATGGCCATTAAAGCAATAATGGTGGTGCAATTGGGATTGGCAATAATTCCCTGATGTTTGGCAATATCTTCCGGATTTACCTCAGGCACAACCAAAGGAACCTTGGGATCCATGCGGTAGGCACTTGAGTTATCAATCACAACAGCACCAGCGGCTACCGCATGAGAAGCAAATTTTTTACTTTGATCCCCACCCGCAGAAAAAAGTGCAATATCGATACTCTCAAAAGAATTTTCTTTCAGTTCAGAAACAGGATAATTTTTTCCACGGAAATTCATTTTTTTTCCAACAGACCGACTGGAGGCCAAAAGACGCAATTCCCCAATGGGAAAATTTCTTTTTTCCAAAACTTTTAAAAACTCCACACCAACAGCACCAGTTGCTCCTGCAATGGCAACATTATATTTTGATTTTTTGAGTAACATACTTTTAAACCGACGTAGGGGCGGGGGCATCCCGCCCAACCAAACAGGGCGCGAAAACCGCGCCCCTGCACATAAATCCACATCACAATTAAATCCGTAGGGGCAGGCCCCTGTGCCTGCCCGTGATTTGGGCAACCACGGGGGGTTGCCCCTACGTAGGGGCGAGTTCCCGTGCCACCCATTTTTATCTTTTACAATTCTTTACAAATCGCTTCTCCCATTTCTTTTGTTCCTACTTTTTGAAAACCTTGAGTATAAATATCAGCTGTGCGTAATCCCTTGTTTAATACATTTTCAACTGCCTTTTTAATCAAACCCGCTTCGTTTTTAAGTCCAAAAGAATAATCAAGCATCATGCCTACAGATAAAATGGTAGCAATGGGATTTGCTAAATTTTTTCCTGCAATATCAGGTGCCGAACCATGGATGGGTTCATAAAGCCCCAAGGATTTTTCATTAAGTGAAGCCGAAGGAAGCATTCCAATAGAACCCGTTAACATGGCGGCCTCATCACTTAAAATATCCCCAAATAAATTGGTAGTTACCACAACATCAAATTGTTTTGGATTACGAATAAGCTGCATGGCACAATTATCAACATACATGTGAGAAAGGAGAACATCAGCATAATTTTTATGAACCTGGCTTACTACAAAGCGCCAAAGCTCGGTACATTCCAAAACATTGGCTTTATCTACAGAACAAAGTTTCTTTTTTCTTTTGCGTGCTAATTCAAAAGCCACCTTGGCAATCCGTTCAATTTCCTTGGTGGTATACACCATAGTGTTAGTGCCTCTTTTCTCTCCATTGGGAAGTATTTCAACACCACGAGGTTTTCCAAAATAAACATCTCCCGTTAATTCACGTACCACCATCAAATCGATTCCCTCAATCACTTCACGCTTCAAAGTAGAAGCCTCTACCAATGGAGAAAAAACAACGGCTGGACGTAAATTAGCAAAGAGTCCCAATTCAGCACGCAACCCCAAAAGAGCCCTTTCTGGACGCACAGAATAATCAAGCCCTTCCCATTTGGGTCCACCCACAGCACCTAAAAGAACAGCATCTGATTTTTTGGCCAGTTTTAAAGTGGCTTCGGGCAAGGGATTACCCGTTGCATCACAGGCACATCCTCCCACAGGAGCTTCTTCCATCTCAAAACCCACCCCTGTTTTTTTGGAAATGGTTTTTAAAACCCGCACAGCCATGCCCACCACTTCTGGCCCAATTCCATCTCCAGCTAAAACTGCAATTTTGTATGACGTCATATTTTCCTTCTCCACTTATTTCTTCTTAAACAATTCCTCCAACTTCTTTTTTGCATCATCTACTGCTGTGCTTCCCATTGCACTTTTTTCTGATGGAGAAAAATAATCGCAAAAATTAGATTTTTCCTTCTCCAATACCCGATCTGCTTGGAGTTCGCGGCATTCATTATAAACTTTGGGATCATAAAAAATGCAGTTGAAACAACAATGCAAATCACGCCCACAATGAGGACAATCATCTCGTCTTCCAACACGATTGCCTCCCAGGGCAATCTCTTTGTGACAACTAAAACACTGCATTTAAATTCCCTGGGGTGACTTTCTGGAGGTGGCTTCTCCCATGCGATTAATGGCCTGAAGAAAAGCCATGGCTGAAGCTACGATAATATCGGTATGGGCTCCACTCCCCCGTGTTGTTTTTTTATTATCCGAAATGGTGACAAAAACTTCACCTTGCGCGTCTGTGCCTCCTGTAATGGCATTAACTCCATACCGCTCTAAGGTGCCCTCAAAATGAGTAAGATTTTTAATAGCCTTGTAAACGGCATCCACAGGGCCAGCTCCCATTTCTGTAGCGAACATTTCTTGACCATTTTTTTCCACCACAACACTTGCACTAGCTAGTTTTGTACTTTCACTCACCACTTTCGAAGATTTAAAAATATATTTGTCCCTTGTTTTTTCTTCTTGGGTTTCCACTAATGAGAGAATATCTTCGTCGTAAACATTTTTTTTACGATCTGCCAAATCTTTAAAAGCCTTGAAAGCTCGATCTAGCTCCACGTCATCTAAGGGCACACCCAACACATTTAAACGCTCACGAAAAGCATGACGACCTGAATGCTTTCCCAAAATTAATTTATTACGCGGAATGCCAACAGATTCTGGAGTCATAATTTCATAAGTTTGCTGATATTTTAAAATCCCATCTTGATGAATACCCGCTTCATGAGCAAAGGCATTATCTCCCACAATGGCCTTATTAGGTTGCACATGCATACCGGTAATATGAGTTAACAATTTAGATGCCGGATAAATTTGCTCTGTGCGAATGCTGGTGGTGTAAGGTATTTTATCTTTGCGTACATTAAGCGTCATCACAATTTCTTCCAAAGAAGCATTGCCTGCGCGCTCACCAATGCCATTTACTGTACACTCTACTTGCCTGGCACCATTCTCAACAGCAACAAGAGAATTAGCCACAGCTAAACCCAAATCGTTATGGCAATGCACACTGATAACAGCTTGATTGATATTGGGCACATTTTCCTTCAAGTACCGAATCAGGGCACCAAACTCTGATGGAATGGTGTAGCCCACCGTATCTGGCACATTGATGGTGGTAGCTCCGCTAGCAATGACGGTTTCAAAAACCTTGGCCAAATAAGCCCTATCACTTCGGGTTGCATCTTCAGCCGAAAATTCGACATCGGGAGTGTAGTGTTTGGCATGGGCCACTGCAAAGGCTGCCTCTTCTAATACCTGCTCCCTGGTTTTATTCAGCTTGTACTTTAAATGAATATCTGAGGTTGCAATAAAGGTATGAATACGTGGGCGTGCGGCATTTTTAACTGCTTCCCAGCAACGATCAATATCCATTTTATTGGCTCTCGAAAGACCAGCAACCACAGGGCCCTTCACTTCTTTTGCAATGGTTTTTACTGCTTCAAAATCACCTTGAGAGGCAACAGGAAACCCCGCCTCAATAATATCTACATTCAGCTTAGAAAGTTCTATGGCCATGCGGAGCTTTTCATCCAGGTTCATACTACATCCTGGAGATTGTTCCCCATCACGCAGAGTTGTATCAAAAATTTTAATCACATGATTCATTGCAACATTTCCTTTTGTTTTTCTTCTTCCTCCTCCTCATAGGGAGGTATTTCATCTGGCATCACCAATTCTTTAGGACCTGCCTGAAAAAAGTGCTTCATCACATCTGCAAAACTTTTAATTTTAGAGTGTGAACGAAAAATAGTTTCTAGCACTCCCGTCAGTACATACACCAACGAAATAACAAAAAGTACAATTTGTGGAGCCGAGGCCAAAACAAAAACTCCAACCACAACAAAAACAAGCACCAAAAAATGGGTTCTGGGTGAACGATCCAAACTCTTAAAACTCCGATAGGCAACATTGCTTACCATCAAGGGGGCTACAAAAAATACCATGGCTAAAACCAGGTAACTCTCGGTAGGGCCGCCTCCCAAAACATGACTGTAAAGTATCACATAAGTTACCAAAAGAGAAGCAGCCCCAGGAACAGGAAGCCCTTGAAAATGCTTCTTCTCCACGTTTCCAGCCTGCACATTAAACCTGGCTAAACGGAGAGCTGAACAAGCAAAATAAAGAAAACAAGCGGCCCAACCAATGCGGCTAAAATAAAACAAGCCAAACTTGTACATCAAAATGGAAGTAGCTAAGCCAAAAGAAGATAAATCAACAAGCGAATCATACTCTAAACCAAATTCACTCTGGGTTTTAGTTAACCTGGCTACTCGCCCATCTAAAAAATCACAAACTCCAGCAAATAAAATGGCCCAAGCTGCAGCAACAAAATCTTCGTTAATGGAACGAATAATGGAAAAAAAACCAAAAAAGAGATTTCCTGTTGTAAACAGGTTGGGGAGAATATAAATTCCACGTCTTAAACCTATTTTTTTCATACAGTTCCCGTCTTCTGAGCTAAAATTGTTTCCCCAGCTTTTACTTTCCCCCCCACTGTAACACACACTTGAAAACTTTTTGGCAAATACACATCCATCCTCGAACCAAAACGAATCAACCCGTAAATTTGCCCTTTACCTAAAGTTTCACCTTCCTTGGCATAACAGATAATTCTTCTCGCTAACCATCCCGCAATTTGAACAAATCCAATTTGATCACCATGAGCTGTTCTTACAACCACAAGATTTTGTTCGTTTTGTATGGATGCATTTTCATCATAGGCTTTTAAAAAAAGGCCCTTTTTATAAACTACTTTTTCTACCATCCCCGCTACAGGAGAGCGATTCACATGTACATTAAGGGGAGACATAAAAATACTCACCCTCGTCGTATCATTTCCTTCTAACATTTCTCCTTCACGAACACTCAAAATGGTTCCATCTGCAGGAACCACAATAATTCCTTCTCCAGCAGGAATTTTTCTGGATGGATTTCTAAAAAAAGAAACAACAAAAACAAATAAAGCCGTTAGGGCTAACCCAAAAAAAATACTAAAACGAAAACCCGCCAAAGCCATTAAGAAAGCAATTCCAATAAAGGGATAGCCTTCTTTTGCAATTTTATCATCATTGGTGGTCATGTTTTTTTGCCTCTTTGCAATGCAATTTCTCCTGTTTGCACAAAATCTAAAATGCCATAAGGCTTAAAAAGATGAAGAGCTGATTTAATTCGATTTTCATCTCCGGTTACTTCGATCATGCAAGACTTGCTATCAACATCTAAAATTTCTGCCCCTAATGCACCCACGGCTTTGATAATTTCGGGGCGGGTTTTTTGATTAAGAACCACCCGGATAATAGCTAAAATGCGATCCACAGGATTTTCCATCGTTACATCTTGTACTTTAATAACATTCACCAGTTTATTGAGTTGCTTGGTAATTTGTTCAATCACTGGATCTGATCCACTGGTTACAAGAGTCATGCGTGATACTTTGGGATCAAGGGTTTCGGCCACCGTGAGACTTTGAATATTATACCCCCGTCCCGAAAAAAGCCCCGCTATTCTGGTTAAAACCCCAAACTCATTTTCTACAAGTGCTGTTAGTGTGTGTTTCATAGTTTACCTCAATATTTTCATAGTCTTATCTTTAGGGATATAAGATAGGAGGGCTGCCAGTGTCAAGACCCTCATTACTTACCAAAATCAGGGGGTTGGAGGTAATCGAGGGTGGCTTGAGTGGGAGACAAAGGCAAAATAGCTTCATTATAATGAAGAAGGAGTTGAGAAGAAGCCTTGGGAAATAAATCAGGCTCTAATAAAAAAAATTCTTCTCCCAAGGCCTTGCATTTTTCTTCTAAAACCGCAGGTACAAAGGTGGATTCGGGAAAAACACACTCCAATTGTTGGCCTTTTTTATTCCACGCACCCGCATAAAATTTTTCTCTCCCGGCTCTTAAAACAGAAACCACCAAACCATCTTTTTCACAACCCATGCATTTGGCTTTTAAACTCGAAACTGGATACAAAAAAAGACCGCTTGGGAGAGCCAATCCTAAACAAGTTGATAAACCAACCCGCAAACTGGTGTAAGCACCAGGCCCACGAGAAAAAAATATTCCATTTAATTGAGGCAAATGAATGTGATGTTTTTGTAAAAGTTCTTGAATGGCAGGCAAAAGTTTTTCGGAATGAGTCATCTCCGATGGAGGTAAAATAATTTCATCCCACACTTTTTTTTCATCACCCAGTGCTATACTTAAAAACTTGGTAGAACTTTCAACAGCCAAAAACATTTAAAAAAGTCCCTTGGCTTTGGTAATCAAGTCTCCAATACCCCAAATACGATCAACATCATTGAAGGTAATTAAAATCATAAGCCCCAATAAAAGAGCCATCCCCGTTTGCATAGCAACCATCTTAACCTTCAATGACAATGGTCTGCGGATAATACCTTCGATAGCCATAAACAAAACATGCCCCCCATCTAAAACAGGAATGGGAAGTAAATTTAAAATTCCCAACTGCAAACTCATAAAACAAAGAAAATATAAAAATTCTCCCAAACCAGACTTGGCAGCCTGGCCAGAAGCCTGCGCAATTTGCAATGGCCCCCCAAGGGTTTTATAAGAAAGGTCGAAAGAAAAAAGTCTTTTAACAACATCGAGGGTTAAAAGACTTAAACGGTAAGTTTCTTGCAATCCATGGGTAATGGCCTTCCCTGGAGAAAATTTTTGCACCACATACAAATCAGGATTGGTAAAGCGTGTAATCCCAATTAAATAAGCCTTAGCATCCTCATTGTAGGCAGGAGTAATGGTTACCCCCCCTTCCACTCCCTGTCTTAAATAACCAAGTGAAATGGGTTTTCCATTGGAGGCTCGGATTTTATCTGTCATTTGAGTCCAGGTAGAAATTTTTTCATCATTAACAGCTGTAATAAAATCTCCAGATTTTAATCCTGAAGAGAAAGCAGGGCCATTGGCAACAATGTCACCTACAATGGGATCATTTCCCCAAAAATATTGAGGTTCAATTCCCAAATAACCCATTTTTTGTCTTGAATCAGGAGCATCTGTAATGGTGGTGTGAATTTCTTTTTCTACCCCATCCCTTGTAACAACCATTTTAATTTCTTGATTTGGATGCAACATAATCCAATTGAGAACATCACCCCACTTTTGAAAAGATTCTTCATTAATTGATTGGATGATATCTCCCTTTTCAAGATTAACAGCTTTGGCAGGAGAATTTTCCATCACACCAAGAATCACAGGTGGTTTTTCTAAAATGGCTGGCACTTGACGCCCAATTAAAAAAACAAAAGGCATCACTACAAAAGCCAAAACAAGATTCATCACTGGGCCACCTAAAACCGTTGCTAAACGAAACCGAGCGGGCTTGCCTGTAAAAGAATCTGGGCTTGCTGCAATTGCTTTAGCCTTTTGTTCGTCACCTTCTGCTTCAGCTTCTGGGTCTTCGCCGTAAAGCTTTACATAACCTCCCAAGGGGAGCAAAGCCACGCGAAACTCGGTTTCCCTACCTTGAATTTTAAAAAGAGTAGGACCAAAACCAATGGAAAATTTTTCAACTCTAATGCCCGACTTGCGTGCAATAATAAAATGTCCCCATTCGTGGACAATCACTAAAATTCCAAGGGCAATAATAAAAAACACAAGCGTCATAAATCCTCCTCAAATATTTTCCTGGGTTATTTTTCTAGCCCAGGCATCTGCTTTTAACACATCATCCAGCGAAGAAAGAACAAAGGACTTGTGCTGGTCTAATGTTTTTTCAACAAGCAGTGGTATATCAACAAATTTGATTTTGTGGGATAAAAAAGCAGCAACAGCTACTTCATTGGCTGCATTTAAAACAGCAGGGTAGGTTTCTCCTCTTTCTGCAACACGATAAGCGATAGCCAGACTTTTAAATTTTTCAAAGTCAGGTTCAAAAAAATTGAGCTCGCGATAGTCTGTTAGCTTTAAAGGCTTGGCACCAGTGGTAATACGCTCGGGGTAAGCCAGGGCATAAGCAATGGGCACCCGCATATCGGGCACTCCAAGCTGAGCCAGCACAGAACCATCTTTATATTCCACCATAGAATGAATAATACTTTGGGGATGAACACAAATTTTAATTTTGGCAACAGGCACATCAAAAAGCCATCTCGCTTCCATGACCTCTAAGCCCTTATTCATCATGGTGGCAGAATCGATGGTAATTTTTGGTCCCATATCCCAATTGGGATGTTTTAAAGCTCTTTCTACTGTAATCGATGCAAATTCTTCTTGAGGCAATTTAAAAAAAGGGCCACCAGAAGCTGTTAAAATAAGATTTTTTACATCCTCTATTCTTTGGCCAGCAAGGCATTGATAAAGAGCCGAATGTTCGCTATCCACGGGAATAATAAAACTTCCTGATTTTTTAGCTTCTTTTGTAACCAACTCTCCCGCAACTACCATGCTTTCTTTATTAGCTAGCCCAATCACCTTGCCTGCCTTGGCAGCAGCTAAGGTAGGAAGCAAGCCTGCCGCTCCCACAATAGCCGACATCACAAAATCAACGCTGGCATGTGTTACTATTTGAGAAGCACCTTCTGGCCCATGTAAAACCTCAATATCCCCTTGAAACTGGGAAACTAATTTTTCAGCATCAACCTTTGTTGCCAAAGCCACCATGTGAGGTTTAAATTCTTTGATTTGCGTTATCAGTGCGTCAATTTTTGAACCAGCCACCAAACCAAAAATTTCAAAACGATCGGGATGACAACGAACTAAATCTAAGGTTGATTGTCCAACAGAACCTGTGGAGCCCAAGATGACAATTTTTTTCTTTTTAACTACCATGGGTTAATAAGCCCTTTGAGAAAAATAATTTTTGCAAACAAATAAACAAGGGGCCCAGTAAACAGCAAGGCATCCACTCGATCGAGAATTCCCCCATGACCAGGAATTAAACTTCCAGAATCTTTGATATCAAATCCCCGCTTTAAAAGTGATTCTGATAAATCTCCCAGAGTTCCAACACAAGTAATCATCACACACAAAAAAATGAGATAACTGAGAGGGAAAGTGTTCCAAAAATAAGACCTGACAACCAAGGCAAAAACAAATGAAAAAATAAATCCACCCAATACACCTTCAATTGTTTTTCCAGGAGATAAAATGGGAGCTAACTTATGCTTACCTATCCATTTACCAACCACATATCCTCCTGTATCTGCCCCAACAGTGGCAGCTACCATAATAAAAATCCAGAACTCCCAGTGATAGAGTTGTCTTACCTGCATCCATACGGCAAATAAAATACTAATGTAGCTCAAACCAAAATAAAAAAGGCTCATATTGAAAATACGATCTTTAAGAGGTGTTTTTCCTTTAAGATGAAACAAAAGAATAACGATGAGAGTAAAAACAAGAATAAATAAACTTTCAGATTTAAAAAAAATAAAACCAATCGACATCACTAATCCTAAAAAATGTCCCAAGAAAAAAAGAAAAAGAGGTTGTTTTGTCATTCGAAAATATTCATTTAACGCCAATTGTGCAAGACAAACAATCACCCAACCCAGCGGCATAAAAGCAACTTTGGGAAGAGCCCAAATTAAAAAAGAAGCAATGATTAAACCTGTTATCCAACGAATCATAAAAACTCCTCAATCATTTTTGATGAGTTCCTTCAATCTGCTTACTTGTTAAGCCATAACGCCTTTCACGAAGCTGGTATTCTTCTATCGCATTTTTAAAATGATTTTCAGTAAAATCTGGCCAAAAACAATCTGTAAAAAAAAGTTCGGCATAAGCTAACTGCCACAACAAAAAATTGCTGATACGGTGCTCACCACTGGTACGTATAACAAGATCAGGATCTGGAATTCCCTTTGTATCTAAACAATTTGCAAAAAATGTTTCATCAATAGCTTCATGTGCTATTTTTCCATTTTTTACCTCTAAAACTGTTTGTTTTATAGCTCTTAAAATCTCATCTCTTGAGCCATAACTTAAAGCTAAAATCAGAGTCATTTTTTCTCCCCCTTGTGTACTTTTTTTAACACGCACAATGGTCTCATAGACTTCTTTTGGGAGAAATGAAATTTGTCCAATGGTTTCAAAACAAATTCCATTTTTTCTCATTTTTTCTTCTTTGGCATCCAAAAAACCTTTGAGTAACATCATCAAAGTATCCACTTCTTCATTGGGTCTTTTCCAGTTTTCCATTGAAAAAGCATAGAGGGTTAAATATTTAATACCCATTTCTTGGGCACAATCGATAATTTCTTCAGAGCGATTAACCCCCACTCTGTGTCCTTCAAGCCTGGCAAGCCCTTGTTTTAAGGCCCATCGCCCGTTTCCATCCATAATGATGGCCACATGCTTGGGCATCTTTTTAATTTTATTTTCCATTAATCAATTAAACAGTGAGGATTTCTTCTTCTTTTTTGGCTAAGGTTGCATCCAATTTAGCAATGTACTCGTCCGTTAATTTTTGAATCCGAACGGATTCTTTTTTAGAATCATCTTCGGTAATTTTGTGATCCTTCTCAAGCTTTTTTAATTCGTCCATGGCTTCGCGTCTGGCATGACGTATAGAAACCCTGCCCTCTTCGCCGTGATGTTTCATGGATTTGACCAAATCTTTACGTCTTTCTTCAGTAAGTGGAGGAATAGGAAGACGCACCATTTTTCCATCGTTGATAGGGCTAAAACCTAAATTAGCTTTTACGATGGCTTTTTCAATCTCAGCAACCATTTTTGGTTCCCAGGGGACAATGGTAATAAGCCGGGGCTCTGGAACACCCAAAGTAGCTACTTGGTTTAAAGGAGCCATTTGTCCATAATAAGAAACTCGTACATGATCAAGAACAGCAAGAGAAGCCCGGCCTGTTCTCATCTTAGAAAGTTCTTTCTGGAAAGCTTCTAATGCCTTTTCCATACCAGCTTTTGATTTTTGAAATAATGGTTCTAACATAAACTATCCTGTAACTTTAGTTCCAATTTTTTCACCTAACACAACTTTTTTCATATTGCCTTCACCAAAAAGATTAAAAACAATAATGGGAAGTTTATGATCCATACAAAGTGAAATGGAAGTTGAATCCATAACCTTTAAACCCTTATTGAGTACATCCAAAAAAGTAAGTTCATGAAATTTTTTGGCGTTTGGATTTTTTAAAGGATCTTTATCATAAACTCCATCTACCTTGGTGGCCTTTAAAATAATATCGGCATGCATTTCCATGGCTCGTAGTGCCGCTGCTGTATCTGTTGTAAAAAAAGGATTGCCGGTTCCTGCCGCAAAAATAACAATTCTGCCCTTCTCTAAATGTCTATGGGCTCTGCGTCTAATATAAGGCTCTACCAATTGATGCATTTCAATGGCTGATAAAACGCGGGTAAAAAGTCCAAGTTTTTCGAAAGACTCCTGCAAAGCAAGGGCATTCATGATGGTGGCTAGCATGCCCATGTAATCAGCGGTTGCGCGATCGATCCCTTGCTGCGAACCCCCACGAAAAAGATTTCCTCCACCAATCACAATGGCTATTTGAACCCCTAATGCATGAATTTCTTTGATTTCTTGAGCAATTTGATTGGCTTTATCGAGGGAAATACCAAACCCATCGGGCCCGGTTAAGGACTCGCCGCTTAACTTGAGAAGAATACGCTTATATTGAGGCTGCATTATCCAACCATTTTAGCGACTTCGGAGGCGAAGTCTTCTTTTTTCTTTTCGATTCCTTCTCCCACTTGGTAACGAAGAAATCCCATAATAACCAAACCTAAATTAGTTTCTTTCAAAATTTGACTTACCGATTTTTTACCCGTTGGATCTTTAATAAAAACCTGATCCAACAAACAAACTTCTGTACTAAACTTAGACATTTTTCCTTCAAGAATTTTTTCTAAAATTGCTTCTGGCTTGCCAGAAGTTTTAAGTTGTTCCCGATAAATTTCTTTTTCAGAGGCAATAACAGAAGCAGGAATTTCTTCTTTTTCCAAATAACGAGGAACAGAAGCTGCAATATGCATAGCAACATCCCTAACCACCTGAGTATATTCTTTGGTTCCCTTCATTTTTACAAGAACACCAATTTTTGAGCCCATGTGAATATAATTTCCAACTATTTCATCAGAGGCAGCCACTATTTTTTCAAAACGACGAAGACTAATTTTTTCCCCAATCTTGGCAACAATTTCATTAATTTTGTCAGTGACTAGTTTTCCACTTTTTAATTTCTGATTGCCCAACTCTTCAATGGTTTTTAAATTTGACAAAGAAAGAAGAGAGATGAGTTCATTTCCTAAAGCCATAAAATCTTCATTTTTAGCTACAAAATCTGTTTCGCAATTAAGTTCTAAAAGAACACCTATTTTTGCATCGGGCGAAACAAGAGAAAAAATAGATCCATCAGCAGCAATACGACCTTCTTTTTTTGCAGAAGCTTGCAATCCCTTTTTACGCAAGTATTCAATGGCCTGATCGATATTGCCTTTTGATTCGGCCAAAGCTTTTTTACATTCCATCATGCCCGCTCCTGTTTTTTCACGGAGCTCTTTTACCATATGAGCACTAATTTCCATTATTCCTTGGGTCCTTGAATTTCTTCTACGATAGTTTCTTGAACTTCTTCAACTTCTACCTGAGCAGAAAAGCTATCAAGCTTTTCATTTTCGTTTGCTTCAAAACTTTCAGCTCTTTTAACATAGGCCCGTCCTGCTTCAGCAGGTTGACTCACTCTTTGAGCTTTTTTCTTTTTTTCATCACTAGCCCCACGAGCCAAGGCTTCTCTTTTTTCTAAACCCCTCAAACAAGCCTCTAGGGCTCTTTCGGTAAAAATTTGAATGGAACGAAGAGCATCATCGTTAGCAGGGATGACATAATCGATGGGATCGGGGTTACAATTTGAATCGGTAATGGCAATCACAGGCACATTTAAAACATTGGCTTCATGCACAGCAATATCTTCTAGGCTAGGATCCACTACAAATAAAGCACCTGGGATGGTATTCATGTTACGAATACCGCCTAAGGCAGCATTTAATTTTTCAATTGCTCGATCAACACCTAGGAGTTCTTTTTTGGTAAAACCTGCAAAATCGTTATTAGTTCTTCGTGTTTCTAAATCAATCATGCGTTCTACGCTGCGACGAATGGTAGAAAAATTAGTAAGCATGCCACCCATCCAACGACGTGTTACATAGGGCATACTGGATTTTGTAGCAGCATCTTCAATAACAGTTTGAGCTTGTTCTTTGGTTCCAACAAAAAGCACATGTTTCCCACTTGCCACTACTTCTTCTAAAAGATTAAAAGCTTTTTTAGCTAAATCAAAGGTTTGTCCTAAATCGATAATATGAACCCCAGAGCGGGTTCCATAAAGATAGGGTTTCATTTTAGGATTCCACTTGCGGGTTTGATGTCCAAAGTGGGCTCCTGCCTCAATCATTTCCTGAATTGAAATCTCGACCATAAGTTTTTAAAAAGGTATAATGTTTTCCGTAGGGTCAGGCTCTAACCACCATGGACACTTTTACCACTCCAAAAGAGTTGGGATAGTTAACACAGCAATAAGAAGGATTGCAAGATAAATTAGATTATTAAATTCAATATGTTAGATGAACTCACGACAGCTCTTTTATCTCTTTTAACTCTCTTGTTTCTAGCTATCTTACCCAGTGATACGGTTTGGGCAGATACTTCTTATGCTAGGCAGGATTATGAAGCTTATCAAAAATCTCCTTTTCATAGCACTGCCTGGGATGAAAGTGTGCGTGAAGGTTTTGAAAACTTTGATAGAGAAGATTTAACTTCCACCATCGAATTTTTAAAAAGAGCTACAGCTGCCGGTTGCGAATCTCCTCTTGTGTATTTCAAACTTGCTTTATCCTTTGAAGGTTTGGGGTCTTATTACTCGGCCTCACAGCATTATCAAATGGCCAAGCAACAATTTAAAAAGGCCAATAAAACCCATCGCTATGCCATTTCTTATGAAGAAAATTATGGAAGACTGCTTTGGTCGATGGGAGAAACAAATAAAGCTCTTGAAGTGCTTGATCGTTCTACTCGCAAAAATGCAGCTCCTTGGGTTTTAAAACTTTTAGGAAATTATTACATCAATCAGGGAGAGCATCTCAAAGCCACCTCCTACCTTGAACGTTTGATGCGGATGAACAATAACGAACTTTCCGTAGAAGAATACATTGATATTAATTTAAAACTAGCCAGGCTTTATCTAAGCCAAGGCCAAGATGAAGCTGCTCAAAGATATTATCAAAGAATTTTAGAAGTAGATCCTAACCATGCTGAAGCCCGACATTTTGCACCCAAAAAAGATAAAACAAAACCGATGCCCAACTTACCCTCAACAAATTTAGATAAAGTGATGGAGATTTTTGAAAATCATTAATGGTAATATTCATTTTAAAATTGCCACCAGGGATAGATTTGAATTTGATTACGAGCATAGCTTTCTGTTCCAGCATGGATAAGCCCACCTTTTTTAGTTTCATTTCCTGGCAAGGCTAACCACCATTGAAGAGTTTCAAAAGAAGCAGTTCCAAGTGTTTGTGAGGATTTGATTTCAATGGGGTAGAGTTTGGTACCTAGTTCAACAATCACATCAATTTCATGCCCAGTGAGATCCCTCCAAAAATAAAGCGGGGGCACTTCTCCTGCATGCGTGAATAATTTATAAAGGTTCGATAAAATGAAAGTTTCAAAAATCCCCCCTTTCAATGGATGAACTTCAATATCAGAAGGTTGGCGGATATCGAGAAGATAACATAAAAGCCCTGTATCCAAAAAATAAAACTTGGGAGATTTAGTAAGCCGTTTATTGAAATTCTTATGGTAGGGGGGAATAAGGGCAACAAGTGAGCTTGTTTCTAAAATATTGAGCCATGATTTTACAGTTGGTGGGGATATGCCTGCATCACTAGCCAGGGAAGCATAATTAAGGAGCTGGCCACTTCTGCCAGCACATAATTTCATAAATTTTCGAAAAGTCCCCAGATCACTTACTTTTAAAAGATCTCTTACATCCCTTTCAAGATAAGTTTGCAGGTATGAAGAATACCAATCACGTGGATTAATTTTTTCTGTATGCAGTCTTGGGAAAAAACCAGAGAAAATAATATCTGTTAATTTAATTTTTGCCTTAAAATCTTTTTTAACGGTGTAGAGCGCGTCTTTTGGGTCTAAAAAAGGTTCATCATAGATTTCTCCCAAAGAAAAAGGGAGAAGCCTTGTTACTCCTATTCTTCCAGCCAAGGTTTGCGATATATGCTGCATGAGAAGAAGTTGATGCGAGCCTGTTAAAATCCATTGCCCTGTTTTTTTTGACTCGTCGATGATGCCTTGTAAATAAGAAAGAAGCAGAGGAGCTTTTTGAACTTCATCGAGAATACAAGGGGCAGAATATCGAGAAAAAAAACCTTTAGGATCATGCAAGGCAAAATCCAAATTATCCGGATTTTCTAAGGAGACATAATTGAAATTTTTTCCAACAAGTTTGCTGAGCGTTGTTTTTCCTGATTGCCTGGGGCCGGTAATTAAAACTGCTGGAAATCCTTTGAGCAATTCTCCTATTTTTTGATAGAGGTATCGTTTTAACATAATAAAATTATTAGCCTTTTTTATAATATTGTCAAATATAAAATTGAATTTTATATTTGGTTAATGGAATATTAAGCAAGCGTGTCTGGCACCAAGATTGATTCCATTTCTTTCAAAACAAATTCAATGAGAGGAGAATACACATTTTGAAGCTGGGCTTTTTCAAGAGTATCGTAATAGATACTTTTGTTTTCAGTATGAATAACCAGGAGTGGGTAGCCTTGGCTTAATAATTGAAAATTTAAAAGAAGTCGCCCTATACGTCCATTGCCATCACTAAAAGGGTGAATCGCCTCAAACCAGGCATGTTGCATAATCATTCCTAGAGGGTCTTTAGTGACCTGCATTTGGGAGATAAGTTCTTCCATTTTTTCTGAAACTTTTAAAAAATTGGGAGGAATGAGGTTAGTACCCACAATTCGTACTGGATGATTTCTAAAATGTCCGGCATCAGTCAGAATTCCACTCATCAAAATTTGATGAAGTTCAAAAATTAAATTGAGGGTAAGTGTTTCTTTTTCTTTGGCAGCTTCTAAAATTTTAGTAAAGGCTTGGCGGTGATTACTTACCTCTAAATGTTCAACCAGAGAATGGCGTGGCACAACTTGGTTATCAAAAAGAATCGTCTGTGTGTCACGCAAGGTAAGAGTAGACCCCTCAATGCTGTTGGTATGGTAGGTAAATTGTAAAAGACAATGATCATGCCAATTTTTTTGTAACAACAAATGTTCTAAAAAGTTTTCTTTTTTAAAAGCCTCCAATTTTTTTTGCCATAAAGAAAGTGGGGCCTCTTTCTCCAATTTTTCATAAAAGGCATATTGGAGAAATATTTGTTTTATTTTTTCGATTTGGCGTGGATGAGGTTTTGTTTTTTGGTGTACCCAACGGTTTAAAGTAGCATGCGTAACGTTTAAAATTGTTGCCAGGGAGGTCTGGGTAAATTTCCCCTGCTTTAAGAGGGCATTAAGCCAAATGATATAATCTGCTATTACCATGGCCTTATTTTATATATTTTATAACTTTTTTTCAAGTAAAAATATATAAAATATAACTGTTATCTGGCGTAGGGGCCCGCCTTAGGCGGGCCCTCGTATCATCATTCCGGGCAACCGCAAGGGTTGCCCCTACTACAAAATTCTATTAGACAATACTCCAAAATTTGGTTAAGATATTGGAGTATGTTCCATAGAATACTTAACCCATTAAAATCTAACAGTTTTTTTATTTTTGGAGCCAGAGGAACAGGCAAATCAACCTGGATTAAAAATCAGTTTGATGCTCAAGATGTATTTTTTATCGATCTCTTGAAACCGGAGATTGAAGACCTTTATCGAAGAACTCCGCAGCTTTTGGAAAAACAAATCCTCTCCATGGAATCAAAGCCCAATTGGGTAGTTTTGGATGAGGTGCAACGATTACCTAAGCTACTTAACCTGGTCCATTCGCTTATCGAATCTCATGGAATAAAATTTATTCTCACTGGGTCAAGTGCCCGTAAACTTAAACGAGGACATGGTAATCTTTTAGCTGGCAGGGCTTATGTGTATCATTTGTATCCGCTTACAAGCATTGAAATGGGAGAATCATTCCATTTGGAATCTTGTCTCTTATGGGGAAGCTTGCCAAAAATATTAAGTCTAAATTCTCATGAGGAAAAAAGCGCATACTTAAATGCTTATGCATTAACTTATTTGCGCGAAGAAATTCAAATTGAGCAAGTGGTGCGTAAACTGGATCCCTTCCGTGACTTTTTGGAAATAGCCGCGCTCATGAGTGGCTGTATTATCAATTACAATAAAATTGCTAAGGATGTTGGATGCGACATCAAAACAGTTCAATCCTATTATCAAATCCTCGAAGACACCTGGCTTGGTTTTTATTTACCGGCTTTTCACAGATCGGTAAGAAAAAGTCAGCGACTCCACCCTAAATTTTATTTTTTTGACCTAGGGGTTAAACGAGCTTTAGAAAGAAGTTTGGATACCCAGTTGCATCCCAGTACTTCCGCTTATGGAGATTTCTTCGAGAGCTGGGTCATTTTGGAATTTTTCCGCTGGAATGAATATTATCAAAAAAACTACAAGCTTTCTTACTTTCAAACCCACCAGGGAGGTGAAATTGATCTCATTTTGTCTAAACCTAAGCAACCACCCATTCTTGTTGAAATCAAATCTTCCCAAAAAATTGATGAAATCGAGGTTAATAAACTGGCCACACGAGGTAAAGATTTTAAAACCCCACATCTTTATTATCTTTCACAATCCGAACAAACAATAAAACATGCCGGAGTCATCTGCTGCCCGTGGATGACCGGCCTCAAAAAAATTCTTGGGTAAAAGATATGTGGTAGCGTGCCTGGCACGATTGGATGTGGGTGTTGCACGATTGGTGTTTTAAGCAGCTTGTTTCAGTTTAAAATCGACCGCCTTACCCAAACGAGCCAAATAAACGATGAGTAAATCAAGACTAAACTTATCTATTTTGCCGTTCATCAACTCGGAAACTCTAGGTGGTTTTACTTCTAACTCCTTGGCAACTTCGGCCTGAGTAAGTTTAAGTCTTACAATTTCTTTCTCGAGAAGAATGATAAGGCGAGCTCTAGCTTCAAGATTAGCAGACTCCGCATCACTAAAACCAACATCTTTAAATACGTTTTTAACGGATTTTTTCATAATTTACTCCTTGATCTTTAAATTGCCAATTCGACGAATCAATTCTTGGTAATTTTTCTTTGCTATTTCAATATCCCGCTGAGAAGTTTTTTGAGTTTTCTTTTCAAAAGCATGCAAGATGTAAACTCTGTCTTTAAGTTTAGCAACATAGATCACTCGATGTTCACCGGGCCGATGAAGGCGAATTTCCAAAACTCCTTTTCCTACGCTCGCCATCGGTTTGTAATCTGTGGGTATAAGCCCCTGCTGAACACGATAAAGCTGATAGCCAATTTCAGCTCTAACTTTCTTAACAAAGCCTTGTACAATCTCACGGGACCTGCCCAACCACTTGAGACTTTTCAACATAGTATATGTTACGTAATCACGTAACTTTTGTAAAGGATTATTTTACTCAATATAGGCGTAACATCTGCTTCAAATGCTTTGCAAGCGTGCCTGGCACCAAGATTACAAAGATTCCAATCGCTTCGCTAAAACAGCATAATCCCTTTTCACTGCCATGGCGGTTCGGTAGGAACCGTAACACTGTTTTGCCAACGCGTAGGTACTCACATTCTGGTTGAGTTCCATTTGAGCAAACATATCGGCACGGTGAGTGGGGCCAATCAAAACACGAAAGCGATACGATGGATGAACTTGAACAAGCTCCGCTGGTGTCAGGATGTCTTCGGGACGATGTCGCAATAATTTACTGGGAACACGCAAACACGTTTTAGCAAAACGTGAATCCTCACCGTTTCTTTGGATCAAGAAGCTTCTGTTCTCACCTGCAATACCAATTCTCCTCGAAGACACCAGAGAAAGCAGTTTCTTAAACCGGATATCGTGATGACGAATTTGTGCAAATGCCGCCCAAAATATTCGAACATGTTTGAATTCTTTTTGATCCAAATTCAAAACCAGATTCACTAGACGATCCGCCAGAACTTTATCGGCATGAACCTTCAACCAATCCACGAGCAAAGACTGAACGCGCCAATCGCCTTTAAGACCTTCAATCGACGCGGCAACCAAGGTGTCTTCAATGTTGGGATTTTGGACTGGTTTTCCGAACAACCGAAAACCAATACCAATCAAACACGATGTCAACTCGTCGCCTGATGGGTAAAACTCAGGAATAATTGTACGCTTAAAAGTCATAGCTTAATTCCAGCGCCAGTTTCGCAAAACACTTCTGCACATGTGAGGACCACTGGGGGTTTTGATCCTGGTTTTTAACCCAATCCAGAGCTTCTAAAAGTTCTGCCTGAGAAGGGTTCATTTTGATGCAATCGGCAATGTCTTGACCACGATCACAGTAAGCAAATAACTTTGATTTAAGAACATCGATATCCTTTGTGCCACGCGTGGTGATTCCCATGAGCGCGAGTGCGCCACCACCTATAACAATTCCTGAGAACGAGGTATTTTTTGAAAACAGAAAATCATCGAAATCCTGAATGACAGAGACAACATCCATGGGTGTGATTATATAGCATACCCAATGCTCAGGCAAGTTATAAATCTATTTTCCAGAACATCGGTTTTCATCCGATATTCAAAAGCAACTCAAGTGATTATTATGTTTGTTTTATTTAGTTATTTCAATGAATTTTCAAAAGGTTGGAAACCGAGAGAAGCATCTGAAGTTACATTTCATGGATAAATTTATCGTAAAATCAGGGAGGAAAAGTTGTAGAGAAAAATAAAGAAAAATGATTATTTTTTATGTAGGGACGCGATAAATTACACCCCTACAAAAGGAATGTGGCAGTAGTAATTTAAAGTATCCCTTGATATTCAAAACTTACCAAAAGTTTTGCTTTTAATGCCCGCGCAATTCGCTCTAAAAGATCAAGTGATGGCGTACGCTTATCTATTCCGGATTCTAAGCGAGCAATAACAGTTTGGCTGGTTTTTGCGCGTGCCGCAAGTTCTGCCTGAGTAATACCAACTTTGAGACGAGCATCACGAATCAACCGAGCAATTTTACTAATAGATTTTTCGTGTTGAAAATAAAAACTAAACTCAGAATCTTTGAGTTCTTTTTTGATTACATCCTTTAAGGCTATTCTTTTTGCTTTCATGATAATGACGAAACTGAACTCTGACAGAGTTGAAACTATTCTGTTCAATCTGATCAAGCGCTTCCAATAATCGAGCTCGTTCCTTTTTTGGTAAATCCTTCATGTAATCCAACACAGGAGATCTACCAGAAGCAATTGTATAAAGGGTCTGTTGAAGAATGTCATTCCTCTGTCATCCCTGCGAAGGCAGGGATCCAGAACTTATTGAAAAGACTGGATTCCCGCCTCCGCGGGAATGACAGAATTAGTGGAAAACTACATTTTTCAACAAGCCCATAAAAAGTGATTTTCATCTACTTTATGAATATATCCAATTGGATATAAAATTTCAAGGATTATTTTCAGGCAACGCTTATCGGTGTCATTGATTTTTCAATGGCTTGCAAGCGTGCCTGGCACCAAGATTCACCAAGATTACGATTACGAAATGACTTTCATTTTCTATCTCTTGGTTTATAATCTTTATTGTGAAACGCAAAACCAAAAATAGAGCTAAAAAAAATAGTAGAAAAAAGCAGAAAGTCATTACGCTAACTCCGCAAATGACCCGTAATATCTTGGCTGTTATCCGTTCTGCCGATTTTGTGCAACAAGTACGCTCTTACCTTTAAATAACATGAAAACCGTTCATCCTTATTTTCTTATTCTGGGCAAATTGACCAAAGAGGGGGTGCGTTACGGAGTTGTTGGCCAAATAGGAGCTTCTTTCTATGGCTCTGATCAAACCACCTATGATCTGGATATTTTTGTGGAACCCCAAGAAAAAAATCTTTCCAAGGTAAGGCGCCTGCTTAAAAAAGAAGGGTTGATAGAAATAGCTATTGTCGGAGGCCAAGCGGTAAAACCTTCTCCGACAAATAAAGAGGTGATTGATCGGCAGATCACCCTTTTGTATGCCGACCCTTATGGTTTGACCATTGATGTGCTTACGGCTATTAGCGGAGTTAATTTTAAAAAGGTTTGGAAAGGAAAAAAACTTTTTAAAATGAGGGAAGAAAAAATTTATGTGGCTTCCTTAACAGATATTATTCATTCCAAAAAGAGTGCGAACCGACCCAAAGATCGTCTTCATTTGTCCCGACTTAAGGCTTTACTTAAAAAATAATGCTTTGCACGCGTGCCTGGCACAAAGATTCTGGCACCAAGATTCACAAGATTTTACACCAATCTTCGATAGTTGCAGTTTAGAGCCTTGGCTAATTTTTTAGCCACTTGAAGACCGATGGTTCTTTTGTTTCTTTCCATTTCGGAAATATGGCTTTGCCTGATCCCCGTTTTTTTTGCCAGATCTTTCTGAGTCATCTCCTCCCTATAACGGTAGGCTTGAATTGTTCCACCAGGAGTACCAATGAGGGGATCGCGTTTCTTGAGAATCTCATGCATTTTATCAGAAGAAATATAATCATCCTTGGCTTGAAGAAGCTTCAAAAGGTCCTTTTTAATTTCTAAAATCCTCGAATAGGAAATACGTGAGGGAACAAACCTAATCCACCCTGCTTTTCCTTCAATAGTAATTGCTTCCATAATTTTTAGTAAATGTCCTTTCTATCGGCAATCTTTTCAATGAAAACCGTGATGATATTGGATTCATATCGATAGATAACTCTATAGTTCCTTTTTAATTTTGCCTTTAGATAACCATCCCATTTGCCTGCTAAAAATCCTATCTGCCATCCTTTAGGAAATGGACCATCGCGTTCTAAATCATTTAAAAACATATCATAAAGCTTTGCAACCTTGGGAGGAATATCCCTCAACATTTTTTCAATCTTTGGCGGTGCTTTTACAATCCATTTCATTTTAATATTATCCCATAAATGGGATATTTTCAAGAAATTAATTCAAAACTCAAAAACTCCTAAGCAAGCTTAAGCAATTTTCATGCTAAAAATAGACCCATGAATTTTAAAGGATTATGAGAGGGAAATGATTATTTTAAATCAAAAGAAGTTTGAAAATCGAACCATGAGGTAAAGTTGTGGTTTTCGTGCCCTATTTATTTATCTTTGTCATCACGAGGAGGCCTATGGCCGACGTGGTGATCCAGGTTAAAGAGAGCCTGGATTGCTTTAGCCCCTACGTTGCCCCCCAACGGGGCCCCTTTGGGTTGGCGCAGTTCTCGCTCCCTCATGTCTACGATGTGGCACTGATATCAATTATTTTCCAATGGTTTGCAAGCGTGCCTGGCACCAAGATTGTAAGACTCTACCCCCTCCAACTCCCCCTTACAAAGGGGGAGAGTACAGATGGATCCCGGCCTTCGCCGGGATGACAAGAGCAGCATGGATGACAGAGTGGGGGAGACATTTTTCAACAATCCCTCAATGTAGGCGTAACATCAGCTTCATAGGGACTTTAATCCAGGTTTATTGGATTTGAATGCTTTGCACACGTGCCTGGCACAAAGATTCGGAACCCGCCCCTACACTACAAAAGGGATGTGGAACTGGTAGGTAATTTTTTTAAGAAGGTAAACTATAAATAATTTTTTCATAAAGCCCTATATATTGAACAAACAAAGGAAAAAGAGATTTGGCACCAGAGTCATCCCTTTCGTCCCATGGCACATCAACTAGATCATGCCAAACACTATTTGTTAAATTTGTAGAAATGGGGATGGAAATATCTGCTAATTGACTTTTCTGTTCATCACGATTTAAAGTTTTTAACCGTCTATAAATATATTCCTCAACTCCTGCAGGATTAGTATCTTTTCTCAATAATGCTGAACAATCAGCTGTTAAGTACCATTGCTGGTTACCCTCATAATCAAAATATTCCATTTTAATTTTCCAATTACTATCAACATGAGTAACAAGGTAAGATTGTTGCTTAGGAAATGTAATAATAGATTTATAATCAGATACTCCAGCTACACCATATACTGGCAAAAGTTGTGAATTATCTCTAATACCAAGAAAATAGTCATCCCCACCTCGAATAGCCTTAAAACCAAATTCTGCCCTTAAATTACTAATAGCATCGAGCAAAGCAGTAGAATTGCTCAATCTACTATCTAAAACCCATTCTTCTGTATCACTATGCAACTGCGCTAAATAAGTAGTTACATCTACTTCTTCTAATCGAGCAGTTTCCTCAAGTGTTGGAAAATGAAATCCACATTTTGCAACAAGAAGCTGTTTATAAAATTTTTCATAATCAAATACTTGTTCTTTAACAGGATCACTCCAAGGCCAAGCACCAGGAACTTCAACAGTCTTCATATAATTAGCCTTGTTCATAAAAGATTCTTTCTGAAAATCAAAAAAGAATGCGCCTCCAGCTAATAAGGACAAATCACACACATCTACTTCATTCTCACGCCCTCCTTTTTTTGCTAAATCTATAAATTCATATCTATACTCACCTGGAATATTTGGATCATCCAAACGGAAAAAAAGAGAAAATGAATCACAGGATACACCAGACTCAGCAGATAACCTGGCCGTAATTTCATTACGGGCATCTCTAGGTTTTGCACCAATAAAACTTATCAGGTTTTTTTGATCATCTGCGGAAAATTCATCAAGATTATCATCTGAGCTAAGCACCCCATGAGTATTAACACCTTCACAAATTTGGGTAGCCCCTTCGTGACCAAAGGTATCTAAATTATATTTTTCTTCGATCAAAAGAGCATCTGCATCATTAAGCTTACCGTCGCTTTGGTAGAGCTGAACAACTGTTCCGGCAAGCGCATTAAAATCGACCATAAAAACCTCCCATGATTATTTAATGAAACACGATAGAATTGACATTGCCCCTTTTGAACTTAGAGCCGAGTGGCAATAAGAGGTATACTTCTTATACAAGTAGTAAATCAAGGAAAATTAAAAAAAGAAAATGACGCGGTGGGTAAAGATTAAACAGGGTTTTTAAAAGCCCAGACTATAATACTTGTGATAATTCTGTAATAGCTCTTTCAACACTCTTTCGTGTTAACTCAGTAGAACTTTCTTTAAGATTCTTGCCCTCATCAACAAAGGGAAAATTCGGAATATGTGCTACTGTATGAGCATGCCATGTAAGCTTATAAACAGGAGGATCATAACTTGCACCATTTGCAGCCTTCTGCTCTTCTAACTTCCAAGATCCTTCATTCTTTGTAAAACTATTTTGTCCTCCAGATATATTCCCCCATGAAACTAGAACTGTGCCAGGAGAAGGGTCTGATCTACGTCCTTGAATTCTGTAATAAACTGTTCCAACATCAACACCCTTAAATTCCCCTCTGACACTATATGTGAGAATATCCCCACTTAGCTTCGAATCACTATTACCATTACCACTAGCAATAATTCTATCAAAAGCTGGTTTATTCTGACCTAATAATATTTTTACCGCTTCATTAATATTTCTAATTGTTACATACCCAACAATTGTTCGGTCAAAATCAAAAGTATTACCACCTAAATCATTAATAGTTGGTTCTGGATCCGAAGTGACTTTATTTAACCTTCCTGAAAATTGAGAAGCTGGTACTGGAGGTAAAGGCGCCACAGGCACTGCCCCTGGTACTTCAGGAGGAAGTACCACTCCTGGTACATCAGGTACTCTAGGAGGTACTGGTGTTCTCCCACCAGGGGGAACTGGTACTGCTCCGGGGACAGGAGTTACGCCTGGTGCTGGTGTTGCCCCTTCTACAGGCAGCGCTTCACCACCCGCTGGTGCTGCTCCTTCTACTGGCGCACCCTCTACTGGTTGCCCACCTTCTTCAACTGCGGTTTCTGCACCCTCAGTTGATTCTTCTGATTCTGTATCATCTGTAATTGTTCCTGGCGCAATGCTAAAACGAAGACCCGCCCCAAAAGCCGATCCACCAACAGAATGACCAATATTGTTATTAAAATAAATCGATGAAACTCCAATGCTTCGATAACCCGCACGCGCACGAAGGCCGGCTGTAAAATCAATCTTTTTTCCCTTCATCAAAAAATCTAAACCTAACTGCGCACCCGCTCCCACATAGGTGTTGGTGGTTACAAAGGGATCAGAAAGCCCACTCCCAAAAGGAGCCTGCCCACGCATAATGCCCATCTCGGCATAGGGCCCTAACGAAATGCCAATATTTTTTAAACGAAGTTCGGCACCTGCACTAACATCCAAACCATAGCGGTCCATCTGAGCATTTGTTTTTTGATCATCAATGTTTTTCCGGGTTTGTGAAACAACAGCAGCACCTTCTATGTAGAGCAAGCCATTATTAGCATGAAAGCCAAACGTTTCTTCGGTTCCTAAATACGCACCTTCGTTATCCTTTTTTGTTGTGAAAATATCAACGCCGCCACCAACATAGGGCGTAATTTTAATGGCCATGTCATGCCTCCCGCTGCAACCTGAATGGGCTCAATTGAATGAAAACTCAAGTAAAACCAATCTTCAAATGCGGTATCGGCCTTCCCTTGAAAAAAGTTGTGAGGAATTTTTAAATTGAAGTAAAATTATATAACCTATTGATTTATATATGTTTTATTTGTAATTTGAAGGGGGTTGGCTATCCTCTTGGATGAGATTTTTCATGGGCCTTTATTTTTTATTTTCTTCTTCGATCCTAACTTTCAAAAATTCTACATCCATCTTATCACTGGGACGAATTGTATCCTTCATGCGAATTAATAATTCTTTTTTAACAACAGGAATTGAAACTCCATCTAATGAAAAAAATTCGATGCTATTTTTAGCTTCAGTATAATCAATGCCACAAGCCTTGAACTTCTGGCGCGCGTGAATAGCGGCCATCTGTTGAATCATCCATTGATGAGCCTCTTTCATAGTTTTAAATCGATAAACCCCTTTAGGAATAAGAGCCCTTCCCTGAATTTGAGACATTGTTTTTTGTAAAATTCTGGCATCGTTGAGAAAATTCTCTCTTCCATGGCGACTCGTAATAAGCTTCATAATAATAAATTATAAGACTCAAAAAGTGATAAGTCAATGAGGGTCCTATCCCCTCGGATGAAATTTTTCATGGGCCTCAATGAGGTGTTTTCTAGAAACATGGGTATAAATTTGGGTGGTGGAAATATCGGCATGCCCCAACATCACCTGAACCGATCGCAAATCGGCCCCACCTTCCAGCAAATGAGTTGCAAAAGAATGACGCAAACTATGCGGTGAAATATTTTGTTTAATACCGGCTTTCAAGGCATAAAATTTAATGCGCTTCCAAAAAGCCTGGCGAGTAAGCACCTTTCCAGACCCATTTATAAAAACAAATTTAGATACATTTTGTTTTAAAATCTTTTTTCGAACCCCTTCCAAGTATTCCTTCATCTCACAAATGGCAAATTTACCCATGGGAACCAAGCGCTCTTTTCTGCCCTTCCCATAAGTTTTTAAATACCCTTCTGTTAAATGCACATCATCCATTTTTAAATTAACAAGCTCAGAAACCCGCAAACCGCTTGCATACAACAGTTCTAGCATGGCTCTATCTCTTTGGCCGCGTTTTGTTTTTAAATCGGGAGCATTTAAAAGTTTATCAACATCCAGTCGTGTAGGAGCATGAGGAAGCTTGCGTCCCAGCTTGGGCGAATCTACCTTTTGTGAAATATCTTCCTTGGTAAATTTTTCTTCAAAACAAAATTTGAAAAAATTACGAAGCACCACCAAATGACGAGCCAAACTTCTGGCCACCAAACCCTTCTTTTTTTGCCAAATAAGGTATTTAAGGAGATGTTGTTCATTTAATTCATTCAAAATGGGCACAGCACGCTGTGCCCCTACACTCACAAATTCTGCAAAGGTGGCTAAATCGTGCGAATAAGCCTCGAGGGTTTTTTTAGATAAGCCTTTTTCAACAACGATGTAGTTTAAATAATGATCGATAGCTTCATCCAAATTCATGATGGGAGGATAGCAAATTTTAAGGAAAATGTCTCCTTAACTCCCCCCACCCCCTCTTATCTTAAGAGGGGGCAAGCTCCGCAGGAGCGCGGGGGCGTTATTTTCTTTTGATTTTCAAAAAATCATCCGCTAAAGTTTGGGCATGCGCCTTTTCCCCTTCGATCATGAGGTAAAAAAACCTCTCAAGTTTTTTCCGAAATCGTCCAAAGATTTAACCGGTGATATCTTAGAAATAGGCCCAGGGCGGGGGGGTCTTTTGTTTTACTTGGCGAGTTTGCAACCTCATAAAAAATTCATTGCCATCGAGTTGGGTAAAAGCCGTTTCTTAAAACTTTCTGAAAATATTCAAAAAAAGAAGTTAGAAAACATCACTCTCATTGGAGGTGATGCCAGAATTGTTGTTCCCCAATATTTTTCAGAAAATACCTTCGAAATTATTTATGTTCTTTTTCCAGACCCCTGGCCTAAAGGTCGTCATGCTTTTCGAAGGTTATTAAGTAAGGAGTTTGTATGGCTTTTAAGCCATGTATTAAAACCTGAAGGAAAATTAATCATTGGTACCGATGTTCAAAGCTATGCCAAAAAAACCCAAACTCTTTTAAGAGAAGTGCACTGGCTTAAACCCACTCATGATGGATTTTTGCCCAACCTGCCCGAACTTCCAGAAACTTTTTTTGAAAAAAAATGGAAATCCATGGGACGTAAAAATTATTTTTTAAAGTTGATGAAAAAGTTTAATTTTTAAAATAAGAAGAAATTGTCATTGCGAGGCCCATCTAAGGGCCGAAGCAATCCAGGTTATGAAAAAACCAGCAACTTATATCATAGCCAATAAACAAAATGGAACTTTGTATACTGGAGTTACATCAAATTTAATCCAACGTATCTACCAACATAAAAACAACATGGAAGAAAGTTTTACTAAAAAACATGACTGCAAAATGTTAGTTTATTTTGAATCTCATAACACAATGCAACAGGCAATAATTAGAGAAAAACAAATTAAAGCTGGATCTCGAAAAAAGAAATTGGCCCTGATAGAATTACTAAATCCAGATTGGAATGATTTGTATGAGGAAATTTTAAATTATTAACCTGGATTGCCACGTCGCCTAACGGCTCCTCGCAATGACTCACGACTACCGTACTATTTCAAAATTAAAACACTATATTATTTTTAATCCCCTAAACATTCTTTGATAACGTCTAAGAGTTGTTTGTCTTGGTAGGGTTTATAAAGGCGGGCTTTTACTTTAAAACGTTGCATTTCCTCATCCATCCCTGTTTCATCTATCCCGCTAATCACAACAACAGGAATATTTTTGGTTTCTTCTTTTTCGGCAAGCATTTCTAAAACAGCAGAACCTTTGCCATAAGGCATCCGCCAGTCTAAGAGAATAAGATCAGGCAAAATGGCTCGGGCTTTTTCAATGGTGGCTGCTCCATCGTAAGCAC
Source organism: Deltaproteobacteria bacterium RIFCSPHIGHO2_02_FULL_40_28 (assembly GCA_001798135.1). GTDB lineage: Bacteria > UBA10199 > UBA10199 > UBA10199 > 2-12-FULL-40-28 > 2-12-FULL-40-28. The sequence continues at coordinate 66,448 of MGRJ01000030.1, forward strand.
AACTCACATCAAAACCACATTGTTGTAACCGTTCTGAAAGAACAGCTACAAACTCTTCTTCGTCATCAGCTACAAGTATTTTTTTGTTTTGAGTTTTTGTCATCATTTTATGATTTCAAAAAATCTTCACGGTAAATCCGAATACACCCAACAAACAAAGCTGTAATAACTGGGCCCATTAAAATACCAATGGGACCAAAAAGACGAATTCCCCCCAAAAGAGAAAAGAAAATAAGCAAAATATGAATTTTGGCCTTCCCCTTCATGATGTAAGGTTTTAAAAAATTATCCACACCCGAGATAAGTAAAAAACCATAAAGAAAAAGAAAAGTTCCCCAAACATAATCTCCTTTAAAAAGAAAAACGAGAGAGATGGGAAGCCAAATGGATGTGGCTCCAACAATGGGAATTAACGAGGCAAAAAAAGTAAGCGAACCAAAAACCATGGGCGCTGGAACCTTGGCAAACCAAAAACCAACACTGGCCAAAAAAGCCTGAAAAAGAGCCGTTACCAGATAACCATACACTGTGGCCATCACCATGTTTCTAAGCTCTGAGGTAAGCCTTTGTTCGTGCTTAACCTCTAAGGGCGATAAATCCATCAAGATTTTAAAAACCTGTTTTCCCTCCACAAAAAGAAAATAAATACTCACATGCATCACCAAAAAACTAAAAATAAAAGTGGCTGTTTGTCCCAAAACAGCAGGTGAATAACTATAAACATACTTCGCCGTCTCAGCAGCTATTTTCTTGGATAAGCCGGCTATATCAAGCACAAGATTAAAGTTGGATTTAAGAAAAGAATCCAGGGGAACAATCCATTTTTGTTCAAAATCACTTGAAATAAGATAAGAAAAAAAACGGGAAATATCCAAATTTGAAAAAAAATCAATCGATTGATTAATCACCATAATCATCACCAAACTTAAGGGAATGATGAGAATCAACAGGATAAGCAGCGTGGTAATAAAGGAAGCAAGATGGGGTTTCTTTAATTTTTTAGAGATGGAATCATAAACAGGATAAATCAGAAGAACAAGAATAGAGGCTAATAAAACAGGAATAAGAACAGGTTTAAGAAGAAATAAAAAAACACACCCTAAAAGAAGTAATAAAACAAGAAAGGCTTTCTGTTCACTAATTGATTTCAATAATTCCCCCCTTAGAATTCTTGATTTTTACTTCGCTTTTTTCTTATCTTTTTTTGTTTTTTCTTTTGGTTCTTTTTTTGCCGTGGTTTTTTTAGCTTTTTCTTTCTTTTCTACCTTGGCTTTTATCTTGGGTTCCTTGGGAGATGTAGGTTCTCCTTTTGCTTTCGCTTTCGCAGCCCCTTCACCAGGCAAGTATTGAATTAAAGCCATTGCTGCCGCATCACCAGGACGATAACCCAACTTAACAATACGGGTATACCCTCCATGGCGATCCTTAAAACGCGGAGCCAATTCATCAAAAATCTTTTTTACTATGGTTTCGGATCTTAAAAAATTAAAGGCTTCTCTTTTGGCAGATAAATCATTCTTTTTTCCAATAGTAATCATACGATCTGCAAAACGCCTGAGTTCTTTGGCTTTATGCAGTGTAGTACGGATACTTTCCTTATCTACCAACGAATTAACCATATTACGAAATAAAGCCCAACGATGGCTGGTTGTTCTGCCTAATTTTCTGCCTGATACTTGATGTCTCATAATTTCGCCTTAAATGATATCGTTTGATTGAGTTGTTTGTTCATCAGTTGGGAAAACCCATCCATCAATTTTCATCCCCAAAGATAAACCCATTTCGGTTAAAATTTCTTTAATTTCATTAAGAGATTTTCTGCCGAAATTTTTTGTTTTTAACATTTCACCCTCGCTCTTTTGCACCAGTTCACCAATATAGCGAATATTGGCATTTTGGAGACAATTGGCAGAACGTACTGATAATTCCAATTCTTCCACACGACGATTAAGGTTTTCGTTGAACTGAGCCTTTTCTTCCTTTTCTTCAACAGGAAGAGGTTCAATATTTTCATCGAAATTAATAAATGCCTGCACCTGATCCTTCAAAATCTTGGCCGCAAAAGCTACTGCATCTTCAGGAAGCACAGCTCCATTGGTCCACAACTCTAAATTTAAAGCATCATAATCGGTATCTTGTCCCACACGAGCATTGGTAACCGTATACGTTACTCTTTCAACAGGTGAAAATTGTGAATCCATAAAAATGGTACCAACAGCTGCCCGAGAATCTTTGTTACGTTCAGCCAAAATATAACCCTTGCCCATCTTTACTTTCATTTCCATCTCAAGCTTGGCTTCTTCGCCCAAGGTGGCAATGTGATGATTGCCATTTAAAATCTCAACAACTCCACCCGTATCAATGTCACTTGCTTTAATAACCCCAGGACCTTCGGCCTTAAGCGTAATGGTGGCTTCTTCACCTTGAAGAAGTTTAAGTTTTAACTCCTTCAAATTAAGAATGATGTTGGTTACATCTTCTTTAACTCCAGGAACGGTTGAAAATTCGTGGAGCACCCCTTCTATCTTCACAGAAACCACAGCTCCACCCTGCAAAGATGAGAGTAAAATTCTTCTCAAACTATTTCCCAGGGTGATCCCAAAACCCCTCTCCAAAGGTCTGGCAATAAACTTGCCATAAGTATTGGTGTGGGTGTCTTGATCGATTTCAACAAATCGGGGACGGATTAAATTTCTCCAGTTTTTGTAGATAAGAGTCATTGATGCCTCCAGTTAATTTTCAAAAAAATAAAAAATTACTTCGAATAAGATTCAACAATTAAATTTTCACTAATCGGCATGGTAATTTGCTCACGTAACGGCAATGCCTTTATGGTTGCCATCATTTGTTCTTTATCGAGTGTAATCCATTCGGGGATTCCACGCCGCTCACTTGCCTCTAAGGCCCCTAAAATACGAGTTACTTTGCGACTTTTTTCTTTTACAGAAACAGTGTCCCCAGGCTTTAAAAAATAAGAAGGAATATTTACCTTCTTACCATTCACAATAAAATGACTTTGCGTTACTAAAAGCCTGGCCTCATTTCGTGAATTAGCAAAACCCATGCGATACACCATGTTATCTAAACGAGATTCTAAAAGTTTAAGAAGAGTTTCTCCTGTAATACCCTTAGTTCTTTCAGCCTTTTCAAAAATTCTACGAAATTGTCTCTCTAATACGCCGTAGTATTGCTTTACTTTTTGTTTTTCACGAAGCTGTAAACCAAACTCAGACAGTTTGCTTTTGCGCCCCTGGCCATGTTGCCCAGGAGGATACTCTCTGCGCTCAATAGCACATTTTTCGGAATAACAACGGTCGCCTTTCAAGAAAAGTTTTAACCCCTCTCGACGACATAAACGACAAACAGATTCACAATATCTTGCCATAAAATTTAAACTCTCCTCTTTTTCGGAGGACGACACCCATTATGAGGAATGGGGGTTACATCCTGAATTTTAGTAATGCGGATACCCACGGATGAAATTGCGCGTAGTGCCGCTTCTCTACCTGCCCCAGGCCCCCTTACAAAAGCAACAACCGATCTTAAACCATGCTCAGATGCCTTTCTACCCGCTTCTTCTGCTGCCACTTGAGCTGCAAAAGGAGTGGATTTTCTGGATCCCTTAAAACCCCTAGCTCCAGCAGAAGACCAAGCCAAAGTATTTCCTTGATAATCTGTAATGGTAATAATGGTGTTATTAAAAGTGGCTTGCACATGCACCACACCATGCGCCACATTTTTTCTTACCTTTTTTCTTTTATAGGCCCTTTTATCTACAGGCTTCTCAGTTTTAACCGCCTCACCTGAAACTGTTGGCAACTTTTGTTTTTCTTTTCCCATTTCTATCTAACCTCTCTTATTTACTGGTTGGCGCTTTCTTTTTGCCGGCAACCGTTTTTCTTGGACCTTTTCTGGTTCTCGAATTTGTTTTAGTTCTTTGTCCTCGCACTGGAAGATTTTTCTTATGACGAAGACCGCGATACGTTCCCAAATCAATTAAACGCTTAATGTTCATGGATACTTCGCGTCTTAAATTTCCTTCTACAGGGTAACTAGAATCGATAACCGAACGAATTTTTGCCAATTGATCATCACTTAATTCATCTGCAATTGAATCGGGAGTAATGCCCGCACGCTCTAATATGTCCATAGCTCGCGAACGCCCAATACCATACACATAGGTTAAAGCGATTTTAACTCTTTTACGACCTGGAATGTCTACTCCTGCTATTCTTGGCATTTATCCTCCATTAACCTTGCTTTTGCTTATGACGTTTATTTTCACAAATAATCCGCACAATCCCTTTACGACGGATAATTTTGCACTTTTCACAAATTTTCTTAACCGATGATCTTACTTTCATAGTTCCACCAATCACTTGGCCCGATAGATAATACGCCCCCTGCTTAAATCATAGGGAGATAATTCGAGCCTTACTTTATCTCCAGGAAGAATTTTAATAAAATGCATCCTCATCTTTCCTGAAATATGGGCCAAAACCTTGTGCCCATTTTCTAACTCAACTCTAAACATGGCATTTGGAAGCGGTTCTAATACAGTTCCTTCAACTTCAATCGCTTCTTCTTTTGCCATCGTAAACCTCTTTTTACAACACACTTAAAATTCTGGGCCCATCCTGCGTGCAAGCAATTGTATGCTCAAAATGCGCCGATAATTTTTTATCCTTTGTCACCACCGTCCACTTATCTTTTAAAACTGAAACCTCATGGGTTCCCTCATTCAGCATGGGTTCGATAGCTAAAACCATTCCAACACGAATCCTGGGGCCACATCCTTTTAACCCAAAATTAGGAACTTGTGGTTCTTCATGCATCTGCCTGCCAATTCCATGCCCTACAAAATCTCTTACAACCGAATACCCTTTTGCTTCAGCATAGGATTGAACAGCATAACCAATATCCCCAATCCGTGCCCCGTCCACAACACAATCAATACCCCGCATCAGAGCTTCCTGTGTTGTTTGCATCAGTCTTACTGCCGATTCAGAAACCTGCCCTACTCCCATCGTCATAGCAGCATCTCCAACATACTCATCGAGAGTAACACCACAATCAATGCCAACAATATCACCTTCCTTTAACTCTCTTGGTCCTGGAATACCATGTACCACCTCTTCATTAACTGAGGTGCAAATTGCTTTAGGATATCCCCTATAACCAATAAAAGTTGGAATACCACCTCGTAAACGAATATGTTCAGCAGCTATTCTATTGAGGTCATCGGTTGTCATCCCGGGAGAAACCACCTCTTTTAATTGTAAAAGAACTTCTGCGACAATTTTTGCCGCCTTTGCTATTTTTTCAATCTCATCCGGAGACTTCAAAACAATCAATTTACTGATACCCCATTTAAAGCCTTTTCAATCCGATCAAAAATCGCAGTTTTATCCCCCAAACCATCAATATTTTTTAAAACGCTTTCTTTGGTATAATACGAAATCAAGGGAGCTGTTTGTTCTTTATAAATATGCAATCTGCGACGAATTGTTTCTTCTTTATCATCATCTCTTTGATAAAGGTCGCCTCCACAACGATCACATTTTTCTGGAGCCTGCTCTACATGATAACCCGCTCCACAAATTCGACATTCTCTTCGTCCCGTTAATCTTCGAACCAGTTCCTTCTCGGTTAATTCAAAATTAAGGACCACATTAACTTGCTTGCCCTGGTGACCAAGCCATTCCTTTAAAACATCGGCTTGATTTAAAGTTCTGGGAAACCCATCTAAAATATAACCATCCCTACAATCGCCCAAACTCAAGCGTTTCTTAACAATTGCAATCACAATATCATCAGGTACCAAAGAACCCGAAGAAAGGTACTTTTCAGCTTTTAAGCCTTGCTCTGTACCTTCTGCACAGGCCTCTCGAAGCATTTGACCAGTAGAAATAGCTGGTACCTTCAATTTATTTCTCAAAAGAACCGATTGGGTTCCCTTACCACATCCTGGTGGTCCCAAAAGAATCAAATTCAAGATCGTCTCCCCTTAAATTTTCCTGTTTTACCACCCAAAAAACCTTCATAATTCCTGGTCAGCAAGTGAGATTCTACTTGAGCTACTGTATCCATGGCTACTCCAACAACAATCAGAAGTGAAGTACCACCAAAGACCGAAGCCAAACTTGCAGGAATGCCAAACTGGCGAATAAGTATGGTGGGCAAAATGCAAATCACTGCAATGTAGATGGCCCCACCTAAAGTTGTTCGGCTTAAAATCATATCGATATAATCCGAGGTTGATTTGCCAGGCCTAATACCAGGAATATATCCGCCATTTTTTTTCAAATTTTCTGCTACATCAGTTGTATTAAAAGTAACTGCTGTATAAAAATAACAAAAGAAAACAATCATTCCCACATAGAGAATATCATGGAAAAGACCACCAGTTAACATGGCAGAAACTTTTTGCATCAACTCACTATTCCAAAACTGCGCTAGAGTTGCTGGAAACAAAAGAATAGAAGATGCAAAAATAGGAGGAATAACTCCTGCCATATTTAACTTTAACGGCAAATGAGTACTTTGTCCTCCATAGAGCTTTCTACCAATCACTCTTTTAGCATACTGGATAGGAACTCTTCTTTGACTTCGCTCAAAGAAAATAATTGCCGAAATCACCAAGTAAACAAAAGCCAGTAAAACTAGAAAACCAAGTAAACCACCAAACTGCTCCTTGGTTCCCCATGCATCACGAAAGGCCCCTGGAATTCGAGTGACGATACCAGCAAAAATAACAAGCGAAATACCATTGCCAATACCACGCTCGGAAATTTGTTCACCCAACCACATAATAAAAGCCGTGCCACAAGCCAGGGTTAACATGGTTGTGAGATAAAAGCTCATCCCTCCTACTCCAGGAAGGAGAACCTTTTGCTGTTCCAAACCATAGCTAATTCCAAAACCCTGAATCAAAGAAAGCAATACCGTACCATACCGTGTGTATTGAGTGATTTTTTTACGCCCATAATCACCTTCCTTCGATAATTTTTGCAACGAAGGGATAGAAACCGTTAAAAGTTGCAAAATAATCGAGGCACTGATGTAAGGCATAATCCCCAAGGCAAAAACTGAAAATTGCTCTAAGGCACCACCGGAAAAGAGATTAAAAATGTCAAAGACCGTACCTTGCGAAAAAATTCTTTTCAAGGCATCTACATGAATACCGGGAGTTGGAATAAAAACTCCCACCCGATAAACACCCAGCATCAATATCGTAAAAAAAATCCTTTTTCTCAGCTCTGGAATTCGGGTTAACCCCCCTAGTCCTCCTCCCGCCACTTGTCCCCCTTATTGTACGGTTACGGCTTGACCGCCCGCTTTTTCAATTTTGGCCTTGGCAACACCTGAAAAACAAGCAGCTTTAATCACCAAAGCATGTTTAATTTCTCCATCACCCAAAATTTTCAATCCACTCCCTAACTTTTTAACCAGGCCATTTTTTTTCAAAAAATCAAAATCAATTTGTGTATTTGCTGGAAACTTGGCCAACGCGGCAATATTAACAATCGCAAAAATCTTTTTAGAAAGCGATACAAAGCCACGCTTGGGAAGCCTGCGTTGAAGGGGCATTTGACCACCTTCAAATCCTCTCTTATGAAAACCACCCGAACGAGCTTTTTGACCTTTATTTCCACGTCCCGATGTTTTGCCATGGCCCGAAGATTCACCTCGGCCCAATCGCTTTCTGTTTTTTACTGCCCCCTTGGGAGGTCTTAATTCATTAAGAAGCATATAAACTCCAAACTATAAAATCGTTACCAAGTGAGAAACTTTTTTAACCATTCCACGAATAGCAGGACTATCTAAGAGCTCACGCACTTGGTTTATTTTCTTAAGTCCTAAACCCTTTACTGTTTGTCTTTGCCTCTTGGAAGTTCCAGCAATACTATGGATCATCTTTACTTTAATTTTTTTCTCAGTCATTTTAAGAGGCCTCTCTCACATTTACTTTCACTAAATTTTGAATTCCATTGAATGTCGCTTTCACCACATTGTGCGGGTTACGTGTTCCTAAACATTTGGAAAGAATGTTATGAATTCCTGCCGATTCAAAAATAGCACGAACCACGCCCCCAGCAATGACGCCTGTTCCAGGGCCAGCAGCACGAAGTAAAACTTTAGCGGCTCCATAACGACCCAACACATCGTGAGGAATGGTTCCCCGTTCAATAGGAACCTCAATCATTCTTTTTTTAGCTTGAGTAGAAGCTTTACGAATAGCCTCTGGCACTTCGTTAGCTTTACCCAATCCATATCCAACATGGCCATTGCCATCACCAGCAACTACAAGTGCCGAAAAACTAAAACGTCTTCCACCTTTAACCACTTTAGCAACACGGCTAATATGCACCACACGTTCTACAGTCTGGGGTCCTTCTTTTTGTTCTTCGGGCTGACTTGAAACATTTTCTGACATAATTTTTCCTTCAATTAAAACTGAAGCCCGCTTTCACGAGCCGCATCGGCCAATGTTTTAATAACACCATGATACTTAAAACCATTACGATCAAAAAAAACCTTTTCAATTTTTTGAACCTTGGCTTTTTCTGCAATAGCTTTCCCTACCTCCAAAGCTGCCATTTTATTTCCACCAGCAGGTCTACCTAAAGAACTCGCGGCTACCAGAGTTTTACCACTCAAATCATCAATGATTTGAGCATAAACATAACGCAAACTTCGATAAACACTTAAACGAGGGCGTCCACTTGTTGCAAACTTTTTTCGTGCTCTTACTTTTCTTTTTATTCTTTGTTTAAGTTTACTTGTTGCCATTTCTTACTCCTTACTTAGCTCCACCACCGCCAGCAGTTGCTGCAGCTTTTCCTACTTTTCTTTCAATATGTTCACCTTCGTAACGAATACCTTTTCCCTTGTAAGGTTCGGGGGGTTTAAATCCTCTCACTTCAGCTGCAAATTGTCCCACCAGCCTTTTATCACAACCAGTAATGATCATTTTTGTTAGCTTTTCTACAACCACCTTAATTCCTGGAGGAATGGGCATCTCAATAGAGTGTGAAAAACCAAGGCTCATATTGAGAATGGGCCCTTTTACTTCTGCACGATAACCCACACCTTCAATATCCAAACGTTTTTCGAAACCTTTGGTTACTCCAGAAACCGCATTTTGAATTAAAGCTCTCATCAAACCATGAACTTCCCTGGCTGCACGCGTTTCCTTGTTTCTGGCTACCTTAATAATCTTCCCTTCAGTTGTAACTCCAATAAAGGGATGAAGAGTAACTTCATTTTTTCCCAAAGGGCCCTCTACTTTCAAAACATTGTCATTAACAACGGCCCTAACCTTATCGGGAATCTCAATTGGTTTTAGTCCTACTCGTGACATAATTTCCCCTTAGCTAACCTCACAAAGAACTTCGCCACCAACTTTGGATTGCTTAGCATGGCGATCAATCAATAAACCTTTTGGTGTTGATAAAATACGAACTCCAGATCCCCGTAAAAGACGAAGTTCTGAATAACCCATATAAACACGACGACCTGGCTTACTAATACGCACTAACTTTCGAATAACCGATTTTTTATTTTCTGAATATTTTAGAAAAATTTTAACATCGTTTTGTGGTTTTTTTTCTTCAACTACAAATTGAGCAATCAGTCCTGCCTCTTTTAAGATTCTCAAAATCTCAAGCTTCATTTTTGAAGCAGACAAAACAACAACCTGTTGTCTTGCTTGAATAGCGTTTCGAATACGTGTTAATAAATCTGCAATAGGGTCTGTCATAATCTTTTTCCTTCTACCAGCTAGCCTTAGTTACACCAGGAAGTTCCCCCAAATGAGCTTTCTTCCGAAAACACAAACGACACATTTGAAACCGTCTTAAAAAAGCTCTCGAACGCCCGCATAAAGGGCAACGGTTATAACCTCTTACCTTAAATTTAGGTTTTCTTTTTGCCTTCACTCTTAAACTAGTTTTTGCCATTTCAATCCTCTCGTTTATGATCTTAAAGGAAGCCCCATCATTCGCAAAAGAGCCTCGCCTTCCTTATCAGTCTTGGCAGTAGTAACAATGGTAATATTCATGCCTCGAATTTTATCTGTTCGATCTGCTGTAATTTCAGGAAAAATAATTTGTTCGGTAATGCCTATGGTATAGTTACCTCTTCCATCAAAACCTCTTTTAGGTAATCCTTTAAAATCTCTCGAACGAGGAAGCGCAACACGCACCAAACGATTAAAAAATTCGAACATGCGTTCTCTTCGCAAAGTTACTGTGCAACCAATGGGCATGCCTTCACGTAATTTAAAACTAGCAATCGATTTTTTAGCCTTAGTTAATACAGGCTTCTGACCTGTAATGAGCGCTATTTCACTAGCTACAGTATCTAAAATTTTAGAATTTTGAATGGCATCCGAAACACAGGAATTCACCACAATTTTTTGCAACTTGGGAATTCGCATGGGATTGGTATAGCCCAATTCTTTCATCAGTTTTGGAACCATTTCTTTTTTATAAATATCACTTAGCATCTTTTATCTCCAATATTTGGCCTTTTCTTTTTAATATCCGAACTTTTGCCCCATCTTTTCCCAACCGCGCTCCAATTCTTAAAGTTTTTCCCGATTTTTCGTCAAACTGCATCAAATTGGAAAGATGAATACTCGATTCTTTTTCAGTAATACCACCCTGAGGACTAGTTTTGCTGGGCTTGGCATGGCGTTTAACCATATTGAGTTTTTCAACAATGGCACGCTCTCTCTCTTTTAATACTTTGAGTACCTTGCCAGTTTTTCCTTTTTCCTTGCCAGCAATTACTTTTACGAGATCACCTTGTTTTAAATGAAACGACATAATTTCCTCTTTATAAAACCTCTGGTGCCAACGAGATAATTTTCATAAACTTACGAGCCCTAAGTTCTCTGGCCACAGGCCCAAAAATACGCGTTCCTAAAGGCTCGCCCGCATTATCAATAAGCACCACCGAATTTTCATCGAAACGAATATAGCTTCCATCCACTCTTCTAATTTCTTTTCGAGTACGAACAATAACACCCTTTCTTACATCCCCTTTTTTTACCTTAGCATTAGGAAGGGCTTCTTTTACAGCCACAACAATAATATCACCAATAGTTGCATACTTTCTTTTGGATCCACCCAACACTTTGATGCAATAAAGTTTTTTTGCACCCGAGTTATCGGCAGAATTCAAAATTGTAGTCATCTGAATCATAGAAAATACCTTTTTATTCTTGAAAACCCTTTTCCAAGATTTTAACTACCACCCATCTTTTTTCACGACTTAATGGAGGACACTCCTTAATTTCAACCTGATCTCCAATTTCACACTCATTTTTTCCATCATGGGCTTTATATTTTTTTCTTTTAGTAAAATATTTTTCGAAAACACTATGGCGAACTCTTCTGGATACTTCTACAACAGCAGTTTTATCCATCTTGTTACCCACTACAACTCCATTTAAAATTCTCTTAAATCCTAGCATGTCTTACCTCTATTTCTTCTTTCCCTTTTGAGCAGAAACCTTTTGGGTGTTTTTTGGTTCTTCCCGATTAAGAGTTAACAAACGAGCAATATCTTGTTTAAGATCACCTAACTTATGCGTTTTCTCTAACTGCCCTGTTTTTCTTTTAATTCCTAAAGCAAACAGTTCTTCTTTCCATTCTTTAAGCAGCTTTTTTCTTTCGGAATCTGTTTTTTCTCTTAAATCATTTGGCTTCACGATAGTTACTCTCTCTGATTAAAATTTTTGTTTTCAAACCAATTTTATGACTAGCCAAGGTTAAGGCTTTTTGGGCCACGGGCAGTTCAACACCTTCCATCTCATAAAGAATACGTCCTTCTTTTACTGGCGCTACCCAATCTTCTGGAGCACCCTTACCCTTTCCCATTCGGGTTTCAGCAGGCTTTTTGGTCAGGGGTTTGTCAGGAAAAATTCGAATCCACACTTTACCACCCCGTTTAATAAAACGAGTCATTGCAATTCGGCCTGCTTCAATTTGACGAGTTGTAATAAACCCAGTTTCAAGGACTTGAAGAGCATAATCACCAAAAGCCAAGTTAGTACCCCTTAAAGCCTTACCACGAATACGCCCCTTTTGTTGTTTTCGATATTTTACTTTTTTGGGCTGCAACATACCAATATCTCCAGATTTCAGGAAACTCTCAAAATGCGCCAGCTACAAGGCACCAACGAGAGTCCGACTGAGGCGTACTTATGATGGTACGCCGCAAGGAGTGGCTCGAAGTTGGTAACACAGTAGATGGCCATTTTCAGAGTTTCCATATTAGTGAATCACTACATCCCCACGATATATCCAAACTTTAATTCCAATAATCCCATAGGTTGTGTTGGCCTCTGCCAAGGCGTAATCGATATCGGCTCTTAATGTATGCAAAGGAACTTGACCCTCGCGATACCACTCCCGTCTTGCAATTTCAGCACCTGATAAACGACCAGAACACATAATTTTAATTCCCTTGGCACCAAACTTCATTGTGGTTTGAACCGATTTTTTCATGGCACGGCGATAAGCCACGCGTCTTTCCAATTGCAGAGCAATATTTTCAGCAACTAATTGAGCATCAAGTTCGGCTCTGCGAACTTCTTGGATATTAAGAAAAATTTCATTCTTAGTTAACTTCTGCAAATCAGCCTTGATTGAATCAATGCCACTCCCTTTTTTACCAATCACAAGCCCAGGTCTTGAAGTGTGAATATTAATTTTTACCTTGGTAGATGCCCGTTCTATTTCAATTTTAGAAACACCCATCGAAACTAATCGTTTTTTGATGATGTCACGAAAACGAATATCTTCATGTACCCAATTGGCATAATCTTTTTTAGAAAACCAACGAGAACTCCACGGCCTTGATATTCCTACACGAAAACCTACTGGATGAATTTTTTGTCCCATTCTGCTTTAAACTCCTCCTTGAAACTTATCTCCCACAACCACCGTGATGTGAGACATCTTCTTCAAAATTTGTGCTCCCGACCCTCTGGCTCTGGGCATCCATCGTTTCATAACCGGGCCTTGATCAACACGAATCGACTTAATGTAGAGATGATCGGGCCTAATGCCTCCCTTTTGAGTGGCATTAGCTACAGCCGAACGAATAAGCTTCACCACATCTCTGGCCGCTGCCTGACGTTCAAAATTAAGTTTATCCAAAGCATCTTGCACCTTTTGGCCGCGTAAACCATGAACCACAAGACGAATCTTGCGGGGAGAACGACGAATGTATTTAAAAATAGCTTTCGATTCCACAATCGTACTCCTTATTCTGTTGTCCCTTCTTTGACCTTACGATCACCAGAATGCATAACGAATATTCGTGTAGGGGCAAATTCGCCCAATTTATGTCCCACCATATTTTCACTTACAAATACTGGCACAAACTTTCGACCATTATGGACTGCAAAGGTTAGCCCAATAAAATCAGGAGTAATCGTAGAACGTCTTGACCAAGTTTTAATAACTTTCTTGTTATTATTTTTTTGGGCTTCGTCTACCTTCTTAGCCAAATGACTATCAATAAAAGGACCTTTTTTAATCGAACGTGACATAATTCTCCTTAGCCTCGACGTCTGCGAATAATAAATTTATCCGTAGCCTTGTTATTTCTGGTTTTATATCCCTTGGTAGGAACACCGGTAGGGGAAACTGGATGTCTTCCTCCATGATCCCTTCCATGACCACCACCATGAGGATGATCTACAGGATTCATAGCTGTTCCACGGTTATGAGGACGTTTTCCCATCCAACGAACACGCCCTGCCTTTCCAATGCTGATATTTTCATGATCCAAATTACTCACTTGTCCAACCGTAGCTCTGCACGTAAGTAAAACCTTACGCATCTCACCGGAAGGTAATTTAACTTGTCCATATTTTCCTTCTTTACCCATGAGCTGAGCCATGCATCCAGCACTACGCACCATCTGCCCACCTGCATTGGGCTTTAATTCGATGTTATAAATACTTGTGCCTGTGGGAATATTTTTTAAAAGAAGTGCATTCCCCACATTGATATCAATTTCTTTGTCTGACGAAAGAATTTTGTCCCCTTGTTTTAAAGTTGTTGGGGCCACAATGTAAGTTTTGGTACCATCGGCATAATGAAGAAGAGCCAAGCGAGCTGTACGATTAGGATCGTACTCAATTTCTGCAACACTGGCTGGAACATCTAACTTGTTTCTTTTAAAATCGATTATACGATAACGTTTCTTATGACCTCCACCAATAAAACGTGAAGTAGTATGGCCATTGGAATTACGCCCACCTGTTTTAGCAAAAGTAACCAGCAAAGATTTTTCAGGAGTATCTCTTGTAATATCGGTAAACTCATGCCCTGTTCTAAAACGAATACCTGAAGTTGTTGGACGATATTGTTTCATTGATTCCTCTCTTTATGCTCCTTCAACCAATTCAATTTTATCTCCATCCTTAAGTGTAACAAAAGCTCTCTTGGTACTTGATGCTAAACCCACAGAGCGACCAACTTTTTTATATTTGCCACGACGAATCACCGTATGAACATCCAAAACGGTGACATCAAAAAGTTGTTCTACGGCAGCACGAATAGTTCCTTTGTGAGCTTTTACATCAACAAGAAAACTATACCGGTTAAATTCTCCCTGAGTCTTCAAGGCTTTCTCAGTAACCACAGCTCCTTTAATAACATCAGTTAGTTGCATGATGATTTCCACCTCTCGTTAATTTTATCCCAAGTTTCGTGGGTCATCATAATTTTTGGGTGACGCAACAAATCATAAGCATTTAAATGATTGGCATGAGTGACGCTGAAATTCTTTAGATTACGAACCGATTTTTCAACCACTTCATTAACTTCGCCCAATACAATTAAAGCGCCTAGAATTTCTAATTTTTTAAAAAATTGAGCAGCTTCTTTAGTTTTAATTTTTTCAAAAGGAAGTTCATCAAAAAAGTTTAAATTGCCCGCTTGAATCATGGCTTTAAAAGCTTCTTTTAAAGCAAGCTTTCTGACCTTTTTATTGAGCTGATATCCATAGTCTCGGGGTCTGGGGCCAAAAGCAATACCACCACCAACAAAAATAGGAGCTCTTTTAGAACCGTGACGAGCACCACCTGTTCCCTTTTGACGATAAACTTTTTTACCAGTACGATTAACCTCTGAACGATCTTTGGTTTTAACTGTTCCATGATGTTGTGAAGACAAATATTGCTTTACAGCATCATACAACACAGCCTTGTTCACCTTGTCAGCAAACTCTGCACCCAAGTCAACTTGAGTTCCCCAGGTTCCATTTGATTTAATAATTTTAACTTGCGCTGTCATACTTGTTCCTTCGCCTGTGTTTCTACTTTTTCTTCAGACTTATTTGCTTTTTGTTTTCCTTCTAAAAAACGTTTTTCAATTTCATTCCCCTTGGGATAAACAAGAATTAAAGAATGATTTGCTCCGGGTACAGCACCTTTTACTAAAAGAAGATTTTGTTCCGGTTCGATTGCAAATACTTTTAAATTTTTGGTCGTTACTTTTTCGTACCCCATACGACCTGGCATTCTTTTTCCTTTAAACACTTTACCAGGCCAAGTTCTTTGACCAATAGATCCAGGAGCCCGATGTGAAAGAGAAACACCATGACTAGCAGGCATACCTCCAAAATGATGTCGCTTGATCACACCTTGAAAACCTTTTCCCTTAGATACACCTTGCACATCAATCACATCTCCTGCTTGCAAAAAAGCCACTGTTAATAAATCGCCTTGAGTATATTGATCAGACTTTGTTCTAAATTCTTTTAGGTAACGAGCAATGGGAAGATTTTTCTTCTTAAAATGTCCTGCATAGGGTTTAGTAACTCGTTTTTCTTTTTGCTCACAAAAACCCAACTGAACAGCACGATAACCATCCTTTTCGCGAGTTTTCATCGTCACAACAGTACAAGGCCCGGCCTTCAAAACAGTAACAGAAACACGATCTCCGTTTTTATCAAAAACCTGAGTCATGCCAATTTTTTCTGCAAGTAATCCAGACATATCACCCTTTCCTAAAGCATTTTAATTTCTACATCCACACCCGCTGAAAGATCTAACTTCATCAGAGCATCAATGGTTTGTTGAGTAGGTTCTAAAATATCAAGTAACCTTTTATGCGTTCTAATTTCAAATTGCTCTCTCGACTTTTTATCAACATGCGGCGAACGCAGAACGGTGTAACGTTCGATTCGGGTTGGCAAAGGAATAGGACCCGATAAACGAGCACCCGTTCTTTTTGCAGTTTCCACAATCTCATTGGTTGATTGATCTAAAAGTTTATGATCAAAACCTTTGAGTCTAATTCTGACCTTTTGTCCCTTGTATTCTGCCATAAATTACCTATTCAATAATCTCCGTTACAACCCCAGCACCAACAGTTTTGCCACCTTCTC
>MGRJ01000031.1 GCA_001798135.1 Deltaproteobacteria bacterium RIFCSPHIGHO2_02_FULL_40_28
ATAAATAATTAAAAAACTAAATTCCACCTTTTAATAAAGGTTCATTAATAAAAAATGACTGCAAAAAATAATAAATAACAAATTAACTACAAAAGGTATGTGGCACTAAAAAGATGCTAAGAAATATTTGATGAAAATTATTGGAGGCTTCTATCAAAATGACAATTCAATCAAAATTAAGAACGAGAAGGTAATGCTACATCCATCACGAATTTTTTGAGTGAAAAAACAGGAAGGGCCTGGCCCGATTTAATTTGGCAATCCATCTTTGCTAAACTACGAAAAATATCTTTAAGCTGATTTACAGAAAAAGACTTGGCTTGCATAAGATAATTCTTGGCAAAAAAAGGATGAACTCCCAACACGCCAGCCATTTGCCCTTCTCCAAAACGTTCTTCCAAACATTCTCTAGCCTTTAACAAAAGCCGAAAATGACGCTGAAGCATCACTAAAAGATAAACTGGATTTTCTCCTTGAGAAAGAATGTGATCTAAAAGATGGGCCGAGTGGGCAAAATCTCTTTTCCCAATTTGATCACTCAATTCAAAAATTTTCTCACTTCCAAAAGATCCAACGATGGCTTCAACATCTTTAAACTCAATATTTGTTCGTGGATGACAATAAAGCATCAAGGTTTCCAGTGAAGAAATAAGCGCTGCCAGTTGATTGCCAAAAATGTCTACCAGGACCTCAGCTGCCTCTAAAGAAAGGGTGATGTTGAGGTGCTTGGCTTCCATTAAAATCCAAGAAACCATTTGATTAGCATAAGGAGGTTTAAGTTCAATAATCCATCCTTGCTCTTTGGCATAAATCCAGGCTTTCAGTCGTTTATCAATTTTAGGTGTTATAAAAACAAGAATAGTTTGGGGATTTGGATTTTTAAAATATTCTAAAAAAATATCGAGTTCTTCTTTTTTTAACTTATCGATATCGCTCACGATGATCCATTTTAATTCAGAAAAAAGAGAAAGATCATGACAGGCATTAACCATGGTCGAAACTTCAACTTCTTTTGCTGAAAAAAGTTTTTTATCATAATTTTGAGGAAGCTTGGCTTTTATTTTTTTGAGTTCTCGGGAAATAAGATAGGAATCTTCACCGATAAGAATATAAACAGGCTTAAAAGACATGCCTTAAATCTTTCATATCCCTTCTTTAGTGTCCATTTCTTTGTGTTTTTCGCCATCAAAGGAATAAATACGAAGTTGGGAACCCAATTGAGTTTCAATCAGAACAGGGCGTTTCCAAATGTCATACATGTTTTTTAAAACATCTTTGGCATAGTCTAAATCTAAATCAATCCCATGATGTACATGCTTTAAAAGAAGTTCGGCTCGATTATCATAATTGGCATCCACCACCTCTATAAAAGGTTGCCCAAAGTTAGTAAGATGAAATAAAAGTTTTTCTTTAATAATCTTAAATTCACGAGAAGCAATTTCATAGTGATTAGAAGCACGATTAAATTCAAACGAAAATAATTTGTGACGGGCACAAAATTCTGGAGTTAAAAAACTTTCAATAAAAGTAACATCATTATAAATTTTTCGTACTTCAAAAATTTTCTCACGACCTAACCCCAGTTTTTTATCCCATTTTGCTTTTTCTACCATATCCTCGCATTCATCATATTCTTTTCCAAAACGGCCTTTATTCCATCGCTCTTCAATATCTCTAAAAATTTCGAGTCCAATTTTATAGGGATTAAGACGACCAGAAGTCATAGCTACTGTTCCCGAATGATGATCGGCAAAATCAATGATCTCAGAATCATTTAAAATCTTTTCAGTCATGATTTTGCTGTGCCAGTAAGAAGCCCAACCTTCGTTCATGATTTTAGTTTGTGCTTGAGGGGCATAGTAATACCCTTCGTCCCGAATGATGTGTAAAATATCGTATTCCCAACGAGAAAGCGGAGCGTACTCCAAAAGAAACCCCATCACATCTTTTTGAGGATGCAGTGGAATTTTAGTTTTTTGTTTATCTTCTTTTTCCTGTTTTTGTCTCTGCATTTCAATGAAATGCTCAGGATTAATGAAACCTTCGAGATATTCTTTATCTACTTTAAGGCGATGAACATCTTGTTTTAATTCCTCTTCTTCTTCCTCTACAACCTTATTTTTTCTTTCTGAAAAAGGTAGCTGATAATCAATGAGGTTATCAATAGAAAGACATACGTCTATAAAACGCTCAACCTTCTCATAGCCTAGTTTATCAACATAGCGCGTTACTCGCACACGATGATTAGCCATTTGATCCATCATGTTTTTTGGAGTAGGGCCAAAAAAAATATTATTTTTGAAAAAATCGCAATGACCAAAAACATGGGCCATCACCATTTTTTGATCTACCATGTTGTTGGAATGTAAAAGATAAGCATAACAAGGATCGTTATTGATCACCATCTCATAAATTTTAGAAAGACCATAAGCATAGCTTTTAGAAAGTTGTTCATACTCCATCCCAAAGCGCCAATGTGGATAACGATTAGGAAAACCACCATAGGCTGCAATTTCATTAACCTGCTTCCAATCAAGAATTTCAAAAATAGTCTTAAAAAAATCTAAGCCATAGCTTCTTGCATGATTTGCAATAGTGGCCTTCCATTGTTCTAGTTCTGGTGTTAGCATTATTTTCCTTTTCCCAAAAAAGTTTTTATCGAATCAATAATTTTATCCCTGTTCTCAATCTTGGAGGTAATCAGTTTTTCGTGAGTTGCACCAAAACGCTCGGTTAAATCTTTTAAAAATTGGCCACTGCCATATTCGCTTTCTACTTGGCCATAGCAAAAAGCATTACAAAAAGTAAAAAAATCCTTCTGTAACAATTCCAAACATTCTTGGGTATCGCTTCCAGACCAATTATCTCCATCCGAAAAATGAAAGGGATAAATATTCCATTGATCGGGATCATAATCTTCTTTGATCATTTTAAGCGCTAATTTATAAGCAGATGAAATGATGGTACCACCCGA
The DNA here is from genome assembly GCA_001798135.1 of Deltaproteobacteria bacterium RIFCSPHIGHO2_02_FULL_40_28. Classification (GTDB taxonomy): domain Bacteria; phylum UBA10199; class UBA10199; order UBA10199; family 2-12-FULL-40-28; genus 2-12-FULL-40-28. Next base: position 2,975 of record MGRJ01000031.1, read on the forward strand.
TTCGCGCGTATGAAAAAAAGTTTCAGCATCTACTTCTCTGGCAACGGCATCGTGAATAATGTAGCGTGTTTCCAGCCCCTTGTATTGCAACTTAAGCCAAGCATCAATCCAAAAAGATTCAATGCGGACAATTTCTTTTTGGTCTTGTCCCATAGAACCTGAAACATCCATCATGTAAATAATAACCGCCTTGGTTTGAGGCTGATGCACTATTTTTAAACTGCGATAACGCCTATCTTCTGCAAAAGGAGTAACAATGGGATTTTCGGGATTATACACACCAGAAACAATCTGGCGTTTTAAAGCTTGTTTGTAAGTGCGCCTAAAATGACGTAAAGATTGGGGACCCGCTTGGCGAATCCCTCGATAAACATTTTTTTCTGAGTTGATTTTTTCACATTTTTTGGGCAAAATTTTGGGAAGCTCTAGCTCTTCTCCCAAAAGCTCGGCCATTTCTTCCAGCGTGATATCTACTTCGACAATATGGTATCCTTCAGCATTGCCTGCTGTGCCCACACCATCCTCTTCTCCAAGAGGAGTGCCTGTATCTCCATCTCCTTGTCCAACACCACCAGATTGTTTATCTGTATAACGAAAACGAGGAATATCAATTTGTGGGATAGGAATACTTACCAGCTTCTTACCTTGCTTACCAATGAGTTCGCCGCTGGTAATATACTTGCGAAGCTCTTTTTTAACATGGCCGCGGATAATTTGCTTAAAACGACCATAATCTTGTTCAATTTTTAAAACCATGAGAACTCCATCTTGATCTCATCAGTTTTTCTCTTTAATGTCTCCTCTAGCAAAAATGGAGGCAACATAGTTTAATACATCAGTTGCACTCTCATCATTATAACCATAGTTTTTAATAAGCCTGGCCTTAACAACGTCTATCTTTTCTTGAGTTTGTGCATCTACCGTGTTGCTTACTAACGAACTCAACTTGATAGAATCTTTTTGATCCTCAAAAAGTTTTAATTCTAAGGCTTTGTATAATCTCTCGTTAGTTTTATAATCAAATTTCTTACCTTCCAGAGAAAGAGCACCAATATAGTTCATGATTTCACGTCTAAAATCTTCTTTGCGGGAATCAGGAATATCAATTTTTTCCTCGATAGAACGCATGAGACGTTCATCGGGTTCCTCATCTTGACCAGTAAATTTATTTTTAACTTTTTCTCTTTGTGTATAAGCTTTTACATTGTCAATATAGTTACTGCACAGTCTAGACAAGGCATCTTCATCAGCAGTAATGGCTCTTTGAACTTCATTTTTTACAATATTTTCGTATTCTTCTTTGACCACAGCAAAAATTTCACGATATTTTTTACGAATATCTTCGGTTGCAATCAGAGAGTGATGTTTTAAACCACTTTCTAGTTCGTTTAAAACCATAAAGGGGTTAATTGAAGTTCCCAAAGAACTCACCAGGGCATTAGAAATTTTATCTTGCACATACCGTGGTGAAATACCCTCTAACCCTTCTCTTACACCCTCTTTACGCAGCTCCTTTACATTGTCCTCAGTAAAACCAGGCATGGTTTTACCATCATACAATTTTAATTTCTGCAGCAAAGTAAGACTGGCTTTTTTGGGCTCTTCTAAACGCGTTAATACAGCCCACATAGCAGCTACTTCAACAGTATGAGGAGCAATGTGTTTTCCTTTAACCTTTTCGTTAGTAAAATCTTTTTCGTAAATTCTCTTTTCTTGGCTAATACGTGTAATATAAGGAATATCAATTTTGATGGTTCTATCCCTAAGAGCTTCCATGTACTCATTACTTTGTAATTTGCGATATTCTGGTTCGTTCGTATGCCCAATAATCACTTCATCAATATGAGTTTGTGCAAATTTTTTGGGCTTTACCTTATGTTCTTGTGAAGCTCCCAATAAATCATAAAGAAAGGCTACATCGAGCTTAAGCATTTCGACAAATTCGATAATGCCACGATTGGCAATATTAAATTCTCCATCAAAATTAAAAGCCCTCGGATCAGACTCCGAACCATATTCTGCAATTTTTCTGTAATTAATATCTCCTGTAAGTTCGGTGGAATCTTGGTTTTTTTCATCACGTGGCTGAAAGGTCCCCACTCCAATACGATCTTTCTCAGACATCACCATGCGATACACTTCAATATGGCTAATTACTTTTTCCCAATTACCTTCGTAAATATTAAAAAGTTCATTATAAATAAATCGACTAATGGGAGATAAATCTCCATCCAAAATAATTCTTTCAGATTCTGAAAGATTTTTGTTCACAGTATCTAAAAGTTTTTCTCTGACATGAGGAGGAATTAAATAAAGAGGTTCAGCATGAATGGGATCTTTGATCAAATCTGCACTTCCAAATAATCGATCAATGGCCTTATTGCCTGTTTCTCCCTTTGTCCAACGAAAACTATAAAGAGCTCCTTCGGGCTTGCGAGAGTAATCTTCTACGCCTTTTTTTAAAAGACGCACAATGGTTGACTTAGAAGAACCCACAGGTCCATGTAATAAAATAACACGTTTTTCTGGCCCATAACGTAGGGCAGCAGCCTTAATCACATTGACTAATTTCATCAGGTGCAAATCAATGCCATAAACTGCATCTTTACCATCATCATAAGGATCTCCAAAAAATTGATACTTGGTGATATTCTTTTTGTATTCCTTGTACTCTTCGGTACCAAAGCTCAGAACCATATCGTAGAGCCTCTGGTAAGCCGATCTACTCACCTTTGGATTTTGAATGAAAATTTGAAGATAGTCTTGAAGGGATCCTACCCAATTGAGGTCCCTAAAATGACGAACCTCTTCGGAATCATTAATCATTTCAACTAGTTGTTTTGTTGAAATCATACGTCCCCCCCTTTTTCTTTTTAAAAAAATTAAAATGTCATGTGAAACTAATCCGCTATCTTCATTTTACCAAAATTGCGCCCATTCGAGCAATGTTTAATCCAAAGTTATGACGCATCAGGCTATTTGTTGTTCTCTGTTATAAGCAGCTTCTCGTCCTTGGTACGCAAGGTTTCTCTCACAACAGCTCTAATCAGCTTATTGCGATTAGCTTTCCCGAGAAGAGTTTTTAAATCTTGGAAAAGGCTGGGATCATTGATAAAGGCCCCAATGGTTCCATGACCTGAATTTATTTTTTCGCTAATTTGTTCAAATTGATCTGAGATCCCTTTCAAATCAGCCATCAAATCTTTATCGTAAATAATTCCATGAGCAACTCCCTCTCCTGCGCGTATTGTTTTTAAAATTTCATTCACATGATCTACAGTGTGTGTAGTGTTATTCAGCAAATTTTCACCTTTCTCAATTAATTCGGTAATGCCTGAAGGCGAACTTGAAAGCAGCACATCATCACTTTGTAAAGCAGGGAATTCCATAGAACCTACACTCACAAAAACCATTTTATCTCCCAAAAGCCCTTGTGTTACAATAGAAGCCTCAGAATCTTTTCGAATACGTTCTTGATAATCGGTACTAATACGAAGTAAAACTTTTACTTCTGTTTGTTCTAATCCTTCACCAAATAAAATTTGATTTACTGTCCCTACATGAATACCTGCTAATTGCACAGGTGCTCCCACTCTCAAACCACTGATATTTTTAAACCAAGAAACAAGAGTATACTGCTGGTCAAAAAGCCTTTTCTCGCTTCCCAACATAAAAATTATCATCATCAACAAAGCAAGGCCTACAATCACAAAGGCGCCCACTTGAAGTTGAGTTACATGTTTGGTTGGTCTCATAAATTCCCCCTAAAGGCTTAAATCCACCTGCCCTTGAATAAAACTTTGAATCTCTGGATTTCTAGAAGTTTTAAGCTCATTAACTGTTCCTAAAAATGCAATTTTGCGTCCGCTTAAAAGCCCAATACGATTTGAAATTTTAAAAGCCGATTCCATATCGTGAGTAACTACCACAGAGGTTACTTTTAATACCTTTTGCAAATTTCTAATTAATTCGTTGATACGATTAGTATTGGAAGGATCCAGGCCTGTTGTGGGTTCATCATACAAAATAACTTCTGGATCTGTTGCAATAGCTCTGGCTAAAGCCACCCGCTTTTTCATGCCTCCCGAAAGATCAGACGGATAAATCTCTTCACTGCCTTCCAAAGCGACTAATTTTAATTTTTCTTTCACAATTTTTTCTATCTTTTCTAGGGGATAATCAAAATGCTCCCGTACTGGATAGGCCACGTTTTCAAAAACTGTTAAAGAATCAAAAAGCGAAGCTCCTTGGAAAACCATACCAATTTTAGAGCGCATGGCTACCAAGGCTTCCTCACTCATATCAATCACATTGTGCCCCTTAAAAAACACATTTCCTTTTTCTGGCAAGAGAAGCCCCAGTAAAATTTTAAGTGCAACACTCTTTCCTGTCCCGCTGCCACCAATAATGGTAAAAGTTTCACCTTCATTAATTTGCAAATTAAAATCTTCGAGTACACGATTATTCCCAAAAGCTTTCCACACATTTTGAAATTCGACAATGGTTCCCATAATTAAAACAACAAAAAAACTTTCGTTAAAAAATAATCAGAAACAAATACTGCTACAGAGCAAATAACTACAGACAGTGTGGTAGAATTACCAACTCCTTCGGTTCCTCTGGAAGTTTTTAACCCCTGGTAGCAAGAAATAATACCAATTAAAAATCCAAAGAAAAAAGTTTTACCAATACCACTCACTACATCTTCGATTTCGACCGTACGTTTTACTTGATCTAAGTAAAAAGAAGTAGAAACACCTGACTCAATAACAGAAACCACCATTCCACCCAAAATACCTAAAACATCAGCTATCAAAGTTAAAATGGGAGTAACAAGGGTAGTCACTAAAACACGAGGAATAACTAATTTCACAATTGGATTAGCTCCCATGGCTTCAATAGCTAAAACTTGTTCTGTCACTGTCATCGATCCTAATTCGGCTGCAATACCAGAACCACCACGAGCAGCAACCATTAGAGCGGTAAGCACAGGACCCAACTCACGCACAATAGCAATACCCACCACTTGCCCCGTGTAAAGTTCTAAACCAAAACGCCTTAAACCCACAACAAATTGCAGGGCTAAAACCATTCCTGTAAAAATTCCTACGAGATTTGTCAGCGGAAGTGATCTTACTCCCAATTGATAAGCTTGTTCGATGACCAAGCTTAATTTAATGCCTCCGCGAAAAATAGCCATAAAGGTCTTCTGAGCCAAAATAGCCATACCGCCAATATAATCTGAATAATCAATAACCCTTTGACCTAAGTTAAAGGCTAGTTTTTTCAATTTATCTTTTTCTGGAATTTCAGTGTATTCCATATTACTCAATCGATGGGAGGGCCGGCTAAATAGTGAAAACCCTCGTACATCCTTTTAAAATCATCTAAATCCCTCTCAAAATCTTCTGGAGTAGCCATATAAACAAAATCAAAAACACATGCGTTCATTTTTAAAACAACCACCTCCATACGTATAGGAGCTCCATCCACTGTGCCAGTGGCCTGTGCCTTCACAGCTGCGCGTCCTTCTAATTTTAAATCTTGATGCTTAATAGTTTGAGTTTTAGCCATGCCATAAAAAAGTTGATCAGCTAAACTAGTAAGTGGTGCATCATCAAAGCTTCCCTTACAAAAAGAATCGACTGAAAGAGTAGCCGAACGCGCTTGATGTGCAAAAACAATGGCCCGGAAACGAAGGGATTTTTTTTCCCATTCCCCTGACGGAACACCAATACGAAATTTTCCACCTTCTGTATAAACAAAGCCCTGATTATATTTTAAAACACTACCCCGATTATCAACTCCGCCAAAACAGTGAGAAAAAATTAAAAAACAAAAGAGAATTAAAGGAATGCGGATTAAAATAGACAAGAAATCCCCCTTCGTCTAAGGATAACTGAAATTATCAAAGGGCACAACGAAAATGATGAATGATTTCCCTCGACTACACTCGGGACATATCCCTCGCTTAATTCTTGCATCAGCTTCCCCCAGGAGAAAGGATATTCTTGCCAATGCCGGCTATGTCTTTCAAATAGCTCTTGCTGACATTGATGAAACCCCGCATGTTAATGAAAATCCCAAAAAATTAGCCTTAAGATTAGCCCTAGATAAGGCTCTTTTTGTTTCCAAAAAATTAAAAAATACCCTCGTTATTGGAGCTGACACCTTGGTTGTGCTAGAAAATAAAATCTTTGGAAAACCTACGACTCAAAAAGAAGCCTGTGCATTTTTAGAAGCTCTCTCTGGAAAAACTCATACTGTGATTTCTGCCTATGCTTTGATCTTGGCACCCACCCAAATTATTTCGCACGATTATGATAAGGCAAGTGTCAGCTTTCATCAGCTAACAAAACTCCAAATTAAAAAATATGTTAAAACTGGCGAACCCATGGACAAAGCGGGAGCCTATGCCTATCAAGGAAAGGGGCTTAAGTTCATTAAAGAGATCAAAGGTGCACCCGAAACCATCATTGGTTTACCCGTAGCAAAATTAAAACCCCACCTTGAAAAATGGATGAAAAAAGATCACAATAGTTAGATGCGCACCAAGGAATTTTTTCGAAAACTCCATCATAAAAAATCAAACCGAAGGGTCATTTATGGCTTATTTAATGTGCTTCTCCCTTTTGTTGGAACCTACGCCCAGCATGTGGCTGTTTTCAAAGTAAAAAAAACCCATTTAACCCTTGCTATTCCTCATTTGGGGAAGTCCTTTGAGAATTGTAAGGTAGTACAAATTAGCGATTTGCACATGGGCCCTACCAACTGCAATATGGCCTACTTTAACCGCTGTGTGGATTTAATTAATCATGAAAAACCTGACCTCATTGTGATGACAGGAGACTACCTTCAATGGACTGAAAAATTTCTAAATCCCCTGGCTCATCTCTTAACACGTTTAAAAAGTAAATTTGGAACCTATGCCTCGTTTGGAAACCATGATTATGGGGTATGTCATGACAAAGCTCCACCTACTGATCCCATTCATCATAAAAATATTCAAAACACTTTTGAAAAATATGGAATTAAAGTTCTACACAATACCCACGATGTTATTAAACAGAGAGAAGACCATTTAGCCCTTGTGGGAATTGGAGATTATTGGACCACTCACTTTCATCCAAAAGAAGCTTTTGAAGGATTACTTCATTGCCCCCGTATTGTACTTTCACACAATCCCGATAGTTTTTTTGAAATAAAAGATTATCCTTTCGATTTGATGCTGGCAGGGCATGTTCATGGAGGGCAAATTAGTTTTCCAATTGTAGGACCCTTGGTTGTTCCCATCAAACATAAACGCTACAAACAAGGATTGCATCGGGTAGCAAATCGTTGGCTTTATACCAATCGAGGTCTTGGATTTACCTTCAAGGCACGCTTTAACTCTCCGCCAGAAATTACCGTTTTAACATTAAAATCGGCATAACTTCAAAATGGGTCCTGTCACTGGGGAGACCTTTTTGATGCTCGCCCACGTGACGGCTGCGCGTCAAAAAGGTCTCCCCGTGCCACCCATTAAGCAATTGGGGCGGCGTTGCGAATTTCGATGCTTGTGCCTTCGGCAAATTGCTTGAAGTTTTCGTTAAAAAGACGCGCTAATTCGCAAGCCTTGGCATCGTAGCCTGCTTTATCTTTCCAAGTATTTTTAGCTTCTAGAATTTCTGAGGAAGAAACTCCTGGGCAGTTCAAAGGAGTTTCAAATCCAAAAATGGCATCTTTCTTAAAACTCATACGATTTAAATCGCCACTTAAAATAGCCTTAATAATAGAACGTGAATCTTTAATGGCAAAACGTTCACCCACTCCATAGGAGCCGCCACTCCAGCCCGTATTCACTAACCAACACGTTACTTGATGCTTGGCAATTTTTTCACCCAATAACTTGGCGTATACCCCTGGGTGCAAAGCCATGAAGGGAGCCCCAAAACAAGCACTAAAGGTAGCCTGAGGTTCTTTAATACCGCGCTCGGTTCCTGCTACCTTGGCTGTGTAACCAGAAAGAAAGTGATACATTGCCTGTGCGGGAGTAAGCCTAGCCACAGGCGGCAACACACCAAAGGCATCACAAGTAAGCATAATAACATTTTGAGGATGACCCCCGAGACCGTTTTCCACCACATTTGGGATAAAATCGATGGGATATGAAGCACGAGTATTTTCAGTTTTTTCTGCGCTGTCTAAATCAACCGTACGTTCTTTTTCATCGTACACCACATTTTCTAAAACAGTTCCAAAGCGACGTGTGGTTGCATAAATTTCAGGTTCGGCTTTAGGGTTTAGTTTGATCGCCTTGGCATAACATCCACCTTCAAAGTTAAAAACCCCATTGTCACTCCAACCATGTTCATCATCACCAATTAAAAAACGCTCGGGATCAGCTGAGAGAGTAGTTTTTCCTGTACCAGACAAACCAAAAAAAACAGCTGTGTCTTTCTTTGTACCCATATTGGCAGAGCAATGCATAGAAAGCACACCCTTCTGAGGCAAAATATAGTTTAAGAGAGTAAAAATGGATTTTTTAATTTCACCCGCATAGTGAGTTCCCCCAATGATAATAATCTTCTTAGAAAAATTGGGAATAATAAAAGCCTCGGAACAAGTTCCATCGCTTGCAGGTTCTGCTTTTAAGGTAGGAACTGCAATCAGCGTATATTCGGGCACATGTTGTTCTAAAATCTTTTGATCTTTAATACGAACAAACATATTTTGAGCAAAAAGGCTCTGCCAAGCAAACTCGGTAATAACGCGAATGGGAAGACAAAAATCGGGATCGGCTCCTGCATAACAATCTTGTACAAAAACTTCCTTACCTTTTAAATGCTCTAAAACTTTCTTATACAGAACATCAAATTGAGAGGGCTCAATAGAAATATTTACCTTGCCCCACCAAATTTTATTTTCGGATGCACCATCTTTCACAATAAATTTATCATTGGGAGAACGCCCTGTGTACTTTCCTGTGTCGCACAAAAGAGGACCACATGCTGCAAGTTTTGCCTCTCCCCTTTTAATGGCTTCTTCATAAAGGCTGGGAACCGAAAGATTCCAATACACCTTTTTAACGCCTAAAATACCCTGTTTTTCTAATGAAAAAAACTTGATAACCTCTTGATTTAACATTGATTTTTACTCCTTACAGGGAAAAGATTTTTCATCCCTATTCGTTTTGGTTTAAGAATCTGCGGGCTATCATGCTTTTTTATGATTGAAAAGAGCTTTTTACGGGAATATTATGGAAATTTATGAAATCATTTAAAATAATTTTTCTGTTGGGTTTTTTGATTCTTTTAAGTTCATCCCTGCTTGCAGAAGAAAAAATACGCAAAGGTCTTTTTCTTTCCCAATTTCATGTAGAATTAGAACCCAAAGATAAAATAACCATCACTTTTACTGACGATGGAATGATTACAGGCATTCCTTCCATTTACAACAAAGTGTATACGCATAATTGCACGGGGCACTGGGCTTTTCATAAAAGAAATCAGGATATATCAATTAATCGTTTCAAAGGTTGTGAGCCCCTAGAGGGTCGATATCGTGTTAAAGTTAACTCCACGGGCTTGGGGTTACGGGATGGATTTAAAACTGTCTTCCTTAAATTTCTCAATCGTTAAAAGACGCATTTGGGATGCTGCTCAAAAAGCAGGCTGCTCCCCTGATGCCATTACACTTTTGGCTGTCTCCAAGGGACAATCCTGTGAAAAAATTCGTGAAATTTATTATCAGGGACAATTTGATTTTGGGGAAAATTATGTGCAAGAGCTTGTAACGAAAATAAAAGAATTTAACTCCCCCCAACCCCCTCTTAATTTAAGAGGGGGCAAGGGGGAGTTACAGATTAAATGGCACTTTATTGGTCATCTTCAGAGAAGAAAAGTAAAAGATGTTGTGGGTCAGGTGGAATACATTCATTCGTTAGACTCTCTCCCGTTAGCTCAAGCCATCAATGGACAAGCTGAGAAATTAGGAATAAAACAAAAGTGTCTCATTCAAGTAAATATAGCAGAAGAAAAAACAAAATCAGGATTAAGTCCATCAGAAGTTCATCCTTTTTTAGAAAAACTAGCTCCCCTTATGCATTTAGAAATCATGGGATTGATGGCCTTGCCGCCTTATTTTGAAGATCCAGAAAAGGTAAGACCTTACTTTCAATATTTAAGAAAATTAAAAGAGCAATTGAATCTCCCTCTTCTTTCCATGGGAATGAGTTCTGATTTTGAAATAGCCATCGAAGAAGGGGCCAACATCATCCGTATTGGTACAGCTTTATTTGGAGAAAGAAGTCTTCTGACAAACAACGCAAATGAATAGAAATCCTTTTCTCTTTTCATATGCCCCACCTTCGTTTATAACCCTAGTGAATGAAAACTTTAGGAATTATAGGAACGGGCAACATGGCCGAAGCCATTGTGGGTGGCATTCTTGCAAAAAAGATTTTCAAACCTCAAAATATCATTGGTTTTGATATCGATTTACAAAAATTAAATTCCTTCACAAAAAAATTTCGTATCCAAAAGGCCAAAACACCTCTTGAAATTACAAAAGCCAATATCATTCTTTTGGCCGTTAAACCTCAAAACATGGGTGAGGCTCTCCAAACTCTTTCTCCCCTTGTTTCAAAAAAAAATTTGGTTTTAACCATTGCAGCAGGCCTGCCTTTAAAATTTTTTAGAAAAAAATTAGGAAATAATCCTCGTATTATTCGTCTCATGCCCAACACCCCTGCCTTGGTGGGCTTGGGGGCCACGGCTTTTATAGCAACACCCAATTGCACCAAAAAAGACATACAAAAAACTCAAAAAATTTTTTCAGCCATTGGCATGGTGATAAAAATTAAAAATGAAAAACAAATGGATGCCATTACTGCCCTGTCTGGAAGCGGCCCAGCCTATGTTTACTTGTTTGTAAAATCTTTGATAGAAGGTGGGCAACAATTGGGGCTTTCTTCTGAATTAACTCGCACTTTAAGTTTACAAACAGTGAAAGGCGCTCTCGAACTTTTGTCTCAATCAAAAGAAAATCCCAAAACTTTAATTGGCCGGGTAGCCTCTAAAGGAGGGACAACTGAGGCGGGATTAAAAATCTTGACCAAAAAAGGGTTTGAATCCATGATTTTTGCTTGTCTCAAAGCAGCCCAAAAAAGGGCTTTTGAATTATCTAAAATGGGAGAAAATTTATGACCTTTTTTGCTAACTTACTTCTGGCTGTTTCAAAAGTGATCAGCATGGTGGTAGGAATTTACACCTTCATTGTAGCTGGTGCCGTGATTATTTCGTGGATTTCACCAGATCCCTACAATCCCATTGTGCGTTTTATTCGGTCGGTAACCGAACCCCTCTTTGAACGTGTTCGTTCTTTGCTTCCTGCAGCTTTAAAACGCCAAGCCATCGACTTTACCCCTATGATTGTCATCGTCCTCCTGGTTTTCTTTGAAACCCTGGTTAGCGGTACCCTTTCAGATATTGGCATTAAGCTCAAATATGGGGCTATTGATCAACTTCCTTAAGGAAAGTAAGTGTCATTTTTTTGTCATACCCCATCAACACACCCAGTAAAAAACCCCAGGTATTCCTTGATAATTTTCTCATAGACCCCTAGAATAGGGGTGTCTACACCCCACCTTAAAGGCGGGCCTTAAAGAGGGCATGTTTTAAATATGGCAGATCGTATCGATAAAATAAATCGGGTTGATTATGAGCGGGTTGAGGCCTCTGTAGAATCTCAAAAAGATAGAAGTCGGGATGAAAACCAGGAGGATAGAGATAAGGATGAGTTTGCCAAGGCCAAGGAAAAAACAGATTGGAAACTTCTTTTAGATAATGCACCCCAATGGAAACGAAATATTCAATTGGCAAGAGAAGAAGTGGAGAAAATTATTTTTCAAAAAATTAGTTTAAAAACAGAGCCCTCACTTCTGCGAATTGATGTGGTTTTAAAAGATGGGGAGATCATTAGTCCAGCCTTTATGGCCATTTCACGATTGGTGGGTTTGAAAATTAAAAATTTAAACAGTGGCGATTTAGTGCCCCCGCATCTTCTTTTTCATAATCATGTTTTGCGAATTACTATTCCTAGCAATCCAGACTATTTGGATCAAAAAAGAAGTAGTGGAACGATACAACCAGCCCAAGCAATTCAAGAAAAAGAACCGTCTCCTAAAGAAACCTCCTACTGGCAACTCTTTGATCCTCAAACAGGGCGCATAAAACTAGAGGTAAGTTTAATTTATGGGATTTCTGGAATTGTGATTATTTTAATCATCATTGGATTATCCCTGCTTTTTAACCAAACTTAATATGACTTTTGAACCAAAACCATTTGGGAAATATTTCCTTGTAGAAAAAATAGCCGTGGGCGGTATGGCCGAAATTTACAAGGCTAAAACCTTTGGAGTGGATGGTTTCGAAAAACTTTTGGCTATCAAAAAAATCCTTCCCCATTATTCAGCTGATAAAGAATTTATCGCCATGCTAACCGATGAAGCCAAGCTTGTTGTGAGGCTTTCTCATACCAACATTGTTCAAATTTACGACTTAGGTAAGGTAGGAGATGATTATTACATTTCTATGGAATACATTGAGGGGGTTAATTTACGCGAAGTAATTACCAGAGCCAAGGAAGCTCATGAAACAATCCCCCTGCCTATTTGTTTTTATATTGCCTCTGAAATGTGCAAGGGGCTTGATTACGCCCATGGCAAACGTGATGATAACGGCGAACCCCTCCACATTGTTCATCGTGATATTAGCCCTCAAAATATTCTACTTTCCTTTGAAGGTGAAACTAAAATTGTAGATTTTGGTATTGCCAAGGCAGCCATGAATATTTCCCACACCACTGCTGGCATTCTTAAAGGCAAAATCACCTACATGTCCCCAGAGCAAGCCGTAGGTAAGCCCGTTGATGGAAGAACCGATGTATTTTCAACCGCCCTTCTTCTTTACGAAATGATTACAGGAGAAAGATTTTTCAACGGTGAAACCCAATTGGAGGTTTTAAATAAAATACGGGAAACCAAAATTACAACTACTAGCTTTGATTCTCGTATTCCCGATGAAGTAAAACCAATTTTAGCTAAAGCTCTTACTTATAATCCTAATGAGCGCTATGAAACGGCGGGAGATTTTCAAATTGCACTCACTAAACTTTTATATTCTCGCTATGTAGATTTTTCTCCCAAAAAACTGGCTTCCTTAATTAAAAAATGGTTTTCGGAAGAGTTAAGAAAGAAAAAAGCTCTTCTTTCTGAAGAAGCTTCCTATAAATCTCTCATGCAATCCATAGGGTCAGAACCCGGATTTGAGACAAGTCTTGTTAAATCAAACGAGCCAGATACAGGGGATGTTGTTCTTTCAGATACTGCAAAACCTGGTGATAATTTAAAGCCAGAAATGTTTGTTCCTAAAAAAGGAAAAAAGCCCCCCACTCCTAAAAAGAACTATAAAAGGGATGATGAATTAACAATCACCTCGGCTTCTAAAATTAAAAAAATTGAATCCCCAGGGGAAAAAAGTAAAAGCCGTGTTCTCTTGGCTTTAGGCATTCTGGTGGTTCTTGGAATTGGAATTTTTACCCTCACCTCACCAAAGAAACAAGAGATTGGTGAAACTGCAAATATACAAATTACTTCTGTTCCTGATGGAGCCAGTATTTATTTGAATGGAGAAGACACAGGAGAAATAACTCCTGCTGCTTTAGAAAAAAACAAGGCTCCTGCAGATTATCTTTTACGTATCGAGCTTGATGGCTATGAACCCTTTGAACAAAAAGTAAGTTTAAAACCAGGAGAACCATCCATTGTTCATGCTAAATTAAATCCCAATACAGCTGGATCTCTTGTGATTAGCTCGAAACCCGAAGGAGCTAAGATTTCTATTGATGGAAAAAATGCTGGTATCTCTCCATTAACAGTTAAGGGTTTAGATATAAACAAACCTCATAAACTGCTTGTAGAAAAAGAAGGTTATGAACCTTTTGAAAAAGATGTAGAACTTAATGACATTGATGCCACTCAAGTTTTTGCTGAACTCATTGAAAAAACACCTTTAGGGAGTTTGAATATTAAATCAAACCCTGGCGGAGCCATCATCCTCATTAATGACAAAAGTACAGGGCTTACAACTCCAGCTCAAATTACAGATTTAACTTTGGGACAAACTTACAAAATTGTTCTTCAGAAGGATAAATTTGAAAAATTTGGACAAGAAGTCGTGCTTGATAAAAAAGAACCTTACCTCATCGAGGCCAATCTTATTCCTCAAATGGTTACAGCTCCTATTGTGTTAAAAGAAGAAAAATTTAAAGAAGAAGTTATTGTTGAAAAAGAAGTTGAAAAGAAAATTGAAGAAAAAAAGGAAAAACCTAAAGAAGTCAGATCAGAAACACCAAAAGAAATTAAACCTCCTCCTCCGCCGCCAGCAAGTAATTCTTATTATGCGGGCTCTGGCGTTGTACGCATTGATTCAAGCCCCAGGGGGGCTAGTGTTCTTTTTAATGGATCCAAAGCAGGAGTAACTCCTGTACTCATTCCAAATGTTGAAGGGGGCAGGTCTCACACTGTTACTTTAAGTTTTCCTGGATATCGGAGTTGGACAAGAACTTTTACACTGAGTCAAAGCCGAATGGAAATGACGGCACAAATGGAGAGGTAAACTATGGACGAAAAAGATTTTGGCAATAAAACCGAGCTTTTGCCTGCTGATGAAACCCGTGGTGTTATTTCACTACGTAAATGTCAGTTAGTGATTATTGAAGGCCCCGGTGAAAAAATTAAACATGAATTGGGAAAAACTAAAATTCTCCGTATTGGTAAAAAAGAAGATAATGATATTGTTATTAAAGACAACACCGTTTCAAGAAATCACTTTGAAATTGAAACCACAGTAGATTCTTATCTTTTGCGTGATCTTAATTCTACCAATGGCACCTACATCAATGGCATTCGTGTTAAAGAAGCCTTTCTTTCCCCTGGCGATATCATCACCATGGGTAAAACAAAAATTGAATATGTGGCTTTTGATGAAAAAGTACACATGGAACCTTCTAGAAATACTTCCTTTGGCTTCATGGTAGGCAAAAGTAAAAAGATGCGCCAAATTTTTGGAATTTTAGAACGCATCTCGCCAACCCTTGCTACTGTTATCATTGAAGGAGACACCGGCACGGGCAAAGAATTGGTTGCACGTGCTATCCATGATAATTCTCAAAGAAAAGACAAACCCTTTATTGTTTTTGATTGTTCAGCTGTGGCCCCTAACCTGATTGAGTCGGAACTTTTTGGACACATGAAGGGCTCTTTTACAGGAGCTGTTAAAGACCGCAAAGGAGCTTTTGAGATGGCTACCGGTGGAACCATTTTTTTAGATGAAATTGGTGAACTTAATTTGGATTTACAACCCAAGCTTTTACGCGCCTTAGAGCAAAGAGAAGTCAGGAAGGTAGGCTCTACTCAGCCCGTTCAATTAGATGTAAGGGTTTTATGTGCCACCAATCGTGATTTAAGAAAAGAAGTTGAAGAAGGTCGCTTTAGAGAAGATTTGTACTATCGCCTTTCGGTTGTTAAGATTCAACTTCCTCCTTTACGCGAAAGAAACGAAGACGTGCCCCTGATTATCGAAAAAATTCTTTCAACGGCCAGGTACAATCAAAAACCAGACGGGAGTTTTATTGCCACACGTGTAGAAGATGATGCTTTAAAAATGTTACAACGCTATCAATGGCCAGGCAATGTGCGTGAACTCAATAATATTTTAGAGCGTGCTGTTTCTTTCTCACAAAATGGATCAGTTGATGCGCAGGCCTTACGTGTTTTATTTAATGAAGCCCATAATGAAGAAGACCACACAGTAAAAACAGGAGCTGTTGCTGATAACAGCCTACCATTTAAAGAAGCCAAACAAAAGATCGTTGAAAACTTTGAGAAAGAATATCTACAAGATCTTTTAAAACGTAATAAAAATAATGTATCAAAAGCTTCCAGAGAAGCAAAAATTGATCGTAAACACTTGCGTAATTTGCTGATTAAGTACGAAATTATCGACTCGAATTCTCCAGATGAAGAGGAAAATTAAAATTTTTTCCTTTGTCATTCCCGTGAAAACGGGAATCCATCTTTATTTGTCCCCCTTTGTAAGGGGGACTACAGGGGGTAGAGTCTTACTAAACTCTCTACCTCCCCTAACCCCTCCTTACAAAGGAGGGGAACCAAGATGGATCCCGCCTTCGCGGGGATGACAATGTGTCCCTACATTATTTTTTCCTAGATTTAAACACTTCCATAGGTTTAACCATTCGTTTTGGTGGAAGGCTTTGTTGTTGTCCTTGCATTTCTTTAAGCTCTTTATCCCTGGCAAGAGAGCGCTTAATGGCTATGACCAAGGCTCTGGCGCGATTAGAAAAACGATTATCTCCTTTTACATCCAAAAGAATAGCTTCTCTAAAATCTTCTGCTGCTTTGCGATAACTTTTTTTACGAAGAAAAATCTCACCCCGGTTAGCAAAGGCATTTGCATTTTTAGGAGATAGTTTTAAAACTTCTGTATACTGAAAAACAGCATCAACATATTTTTTAAGTTTTTGATAAGCCCCTGCCAGGGCTAAATGATGAAAATAATTATGATGATCTAAAAAACAAAGAACTTCAAAAATCTTTCTCGCTTCATCATAACGCCCATGCTTTAATTTTACATAACCCATCTCAGCCACCTGCTTAATTTTTTTTCGATTCATGCCCGTTAAAGTGGCAAAAGTAATTTTTCTTTGGGCAAAAGCATGCATTAATTCGGTAACGAATTTTCTTCTTAAAGGGTCTGGTGAGAGAAGTTTATTTTTACCCTTTTCGTTAGTGCCTTCTTGTGACTCCATAATTTCCCCTTCAAGGACAAATTTTATGCAGAAAGATTACGTGTAACGGCAGCCAAACCTTCATCCCGGGTTTTAACCAGTTGTGAAAACATTTCGATGGTATTATTCCAAGATCCTTCGAGATCTTGAATTAATCCTACATACAACTCACGATACATTGAAACCTGCTCGGTTTGAGCTGCAAATTCTTCTGCTGAAATTTCTCCTGACCTTAAGGCTTCGCTTAATTGGGTAATTTGCATATCCATTTCCCCCAACCCTTCCATTAAATGCGCTTCAGTTGTTTTAATGCCCTCTTCAGTTCCAATGAGATAATCATACATTCCATTAAGACCAAGAGCCTCAGCCATGGCTCTAGCTTGTTCATCAACATATTCAGTTGAACCAGTGGTGGCTACAGCAGAAGAAGAAATACTGTTCAAAAGTTGCTGGGCGCTTGCCTCATCTCCTGCATCTTGTGCGGTAAAAGCCAGAATTTCTGGTGAATCCATCAAAATTTGCTGGATGGCTTGATAATCTTCCTCTCCCATTTTTGAATAAAGGGCATCAATATTACCGGCCTGGATTTCTGCATCTAAACTTTGAACAAGTTCGGGATCAAGAATAGACATAAGCCTTACGTAAGCTAACTGCCAGTAAGCTTGGAAAACAGGATCCTGAAACAAAGCAGGATCAACGGTTTGCACCCCATCTAAGGAAGACAGATAAAGATTAGGGTCAATACCCTGGCTTGTACAATAATCCGTGATGTATTCACGAATAGCTTCTTTTTCTGCAATGCCTGATTCTGAATAACTAATCGTTGTCATTGCTTACCTCATATTCTCCATCAAAACCTTGCTTCTCTTGGCCCAGGGGGTTTTAAAACCAGGATCCAGTTGAAGTGCATATTGAAAATCTACTTTGGCCTCGGGAAATTTTTTTAACTTAAGGTAACATTCCCCTCGATTGACAGTGCACGAAATTTCACAATCATTGAGATACAAAGCTGTTGAATATTCTTCCACGGCTGCTTCGTATTGTTTTCTTTTTTGATAAATGGAACCCAAGAGAGCCCTGTAGTACCAGTTTTTATGATCAATAACAGCTAGACCTTTTAAAAGAATTTCGGCACGTGCTGTATTACCAGAACGATATTGAGCATAGGCAGCCTTGGTTAAAAGTTTTAAAAAAGTTTTTGGATACCCCTTAATCTCAGCCCAGGTAACCTCTCCTTTTACAAATCTTTTAAAGTTACTCCAATCTTCACGGATTTTTTCTTTTGGAATTTTTTCCAAAAGAGTGAGAGCCTTTTTTTTCAAATCAGGTCTTTTATCAAAAATTTTGGGGAGAATAATTTTTTTGGCTTTGTTCATTTTCCTCCCTCAGATTAAACAATATTGCTGATAATGGTCCCTGTAGTCTGATTGCTTGTTCGAGAAAGTTCGGAGGCGAGTCTCATCATCTCATCCACCACATCTTGAGCTGTTTGAATAAACTCTGTCATGGTTTGTAAGGTGGTAGCTACAACACTCAGTTGTTGAGAAATAGCCTGGGCATCATATTGGGCAGCAACATCTTCAGGATCAATATCTTGTAGTTTATCCATCAAGTCTTCCATTTCATCAGAAGAATCATCAATAACGTCCAAGGCTGCATCTTGCAAATCACGTGACTGGGGATTTAAGGCATAGGCTGTATAAAGCAAAAGAGCCACTCCTGGATTTCCCATGGAAATAAAAAGGGACATCACATCGCTTAAATCACTGGTGTTAAAAAGATCAAAAACCTCGTTAGCCACATCGGCACTTTCTTCTTCACTCATTTCTAGCTCTTGAGAAAGAAAGGTTTCGATTTCAGACAAACCAGAAGAAGTGGAATCGCTTGATTCTTCTGCAGCAGTGGTTGTAGCTTGAGGACCATAGGCAATAAAATCGTTGATGGCATTTAAAAGAGCCGCATCACTGGAATGAATATCTCCTAATTGTTGAAGCGAAGTAACAACATCCTCATCCCAAAGCCAGGAGTAATCTTCAGGATTAGAAATAAAAGCCTCGGGGCTCATCATGTATTCTGGAAGAGTACCCGTGCCTTCTAAATAAGCGGTGATTAAATCTTCAACATCATAACCAGCAGAAGTATCGTTATTTTGAATAGCTGTAGCTATGGCATCATAGTCTACGGTGCCAGTATCGGTGGTGTAATAAAGTTGGACAGCAGCAACCTCATCGGTTGAGGTACGATCGGTAATAGCAGTCATGACTTTTCCACTCCTTTGTAAACCCCTTGAAATTAGAAGGGGAATAAATAATTTTATCCCATTTTTGCAGGTTTAGCAAATGCCATGTCATTTTTTACCCCCTTTTTATATATTTATATAATAAAATCATATAGTTATAATTAATTTATTGAGCTAAAAGTTTAGATAAATGACTCACGTGTTGAATCATTACTTTAAGGATGTGATTTATTTGTCCCATGAGCACAAGAAGGGAAACATAGATCATCAGAGGACCAGCATAGCCCTTTAAGGCAAATCCTAACTCAAAAACATTGATTTGAGGTGCCATTTTGTTGGCTATTCCAAGTACCATGTCTAAAAGTAAGATAGCGATAAGAACAGGAGCTGCTAATTGCATGGCAATGATTAAAACATCTCCTGATAAACGAACTAAAAATTGCAAGTAGGGAGAAAATCCTGGAGCTAAATGTGGCAGCTCTAAAAGAGGCAGTGTTTGAAAACTTAAAAAGAAAGCTTCTAAAAAATCACGGTGCCCTCCTACAGAAATAAAAAGAGCAATGGCTAACCAAAAATTATAAAGACCAAAAATAGAAACTTGCCCTAACTGGGGAACAAAAACCTGGGCATTGGCTCCCCCTCGTTGAGAATCCACCACCCTTCCCGCAGCTTCTAAGGCATAAAACACCATCAGGGTTACAATCCCAACACTGAGTCCAAAAAAAATCTCCTTAAAAAAAAGGGCTAAAATAATACCATTATTGGCAGGAAACGAATCCTTGATGGGCGGAACAATCAGTGGATATAAAAAAAGAGAAAAAGCAATGGCCATGGCCATTCTTACTCGTCCAGGAACAGCACGCGTGCCTAAAAAGGGTGTTAGAAGAAGCATGACAAAAATGCGTGTAAAAATTAAACCCCAACAAATAAGAACAAAATAAAAATCAATATTAAGGCCTAGTTGTTCTGAGATTTTACTCACAATTTACTTCATGTATTCGGGAAATGCTTCGAACAAGGTTTTAGTGTACGTAATAAGCTGAGCCATTCCAATAGGGCCTACAAAAGCAACAACAGTAATCACAGCCACTAATTTGGGTACAAAGGTGAGAGTTTGTTCCTGCACTTGAGTTGTAGCCTGCAGAAGACTCACCAACAAACCCACCGCCATCGCAGCAAGAACAGGCGGAGCCGAAAGAATCAGAACTAAAAAAAGAGATTCACGTCCTACGGCTAATGCAAAAGATTCCATAAACCCTCCAAGTCTGTTGCACAAACTTAACTACATGTAGCCCAAGATGAGCCCTTTACTAATTAAGTACCATCCGTCCACCATCACAAATAAAAGAAGCTTAAATGGAAGAGAAACTGTAATGGGCGAAACCATGAACATACCCATAGCCAAAAGAATATTAGAAACCACCATATCGATAACCAAAAAAGGCAAGAAAAGAACAAATCCAATCTTAAAAGAATCAGCAAGTTCACTCACAATAAAAGCTGGAATAATAATTAAAAAATGATCTTCAGCAACTTCGTAAGTGCGATCTCCACGAAGTTGTTTCGCTAAATTAAAAAATAAAGAACGATCCTTAGTGGCAGCATGTTTCATTAAAAATGCACGCATAGGCTCTTTGCCCGCATCTACAGCACGTTTAACTCCATCAAGAGAAGTTTGTGAAAGAAGAGGCTGATTTGATGAACCTGGTTCACGAATAACCTTCTCTACCTTGGTATACACGTCTTGCCCAACTGGCATCATGATATAAATGGTGAGAATTAAAGCCATGCCTGTTACCACTTGATTAGGCGGAATTTGTTGGGTACCTAAAGCCGAACGAATCATAGACAAAACAACCGCAATTTTAATGAAAGAAGAAGTCATGATGAGAAGAAAAGGAGCCAGTGAAAGAACCACCAGCACAGCCATAATTACAATGGGTTTAGCCACAGGCCCATCATCAATACCCATTGGCATTTGAGCCAATAGAGGGTAAGCTAATAGTGTTAGCATCATGAGGATTTCCCTCCACTGTCTTCAATATCTTCTGCAGTTAAATCCATTAATTTAGTAATTCCCTGCTCGGTTACTGAAATTAAAGCATGCTTATTTCCTACACGAATCACAAAAAGATTTTTTCTGGGCTCTAAGGCTATGCGATCTAAAATTTCAATATTTCCAACCGATTTAACACGGCTCGCGTGCATGCGCGGCACCAGGTAGCGAATAGAAACAAAAGCTAATGCAATCACAAAAACCATGGCCAACATGGTTTTTAAAAAGAGCCATCCAAAAGAAAGTTCTGGTGTCATATTATCCAATGAGTTGTTTAATTTGAATTCCTAATTTACCTTCAATTAAAACCAATTCACCTCGTGCTACTAATTTTCCATTGGCCACTAAATCAATGGCATCCTGGGGGGCTTTTTTAAGTTCGATAAATTCACCTTGCTGGACAGAAACTAATTCTCTTAAGGTCATGGTTCTTTTTCCTAAAACAGCAACCAATTGCACAGGTATATCTTCTGCTAATTGTTTTACTCCACGATCAAATTGCTGGGCATCCATTTCTGGAAAATCTTTTGGCTGTGGGGGCATGGGAGGCCTAGCTTTGACTTGCGCTTGTGCTTGAGGTGCACCTTGCGATACAGGTGGCTTAGGTTTAGGAGTGACCTTAGGTTGTGTCAAGGGTTCAAGACCTAACTCTTTTAAGAGATCATCATCGAGTGGATTATCCGCATCCGCCATTTATCCCCCTATTCACTAAACACACCTTCTAGCGATACTTTCAGCACAGGCTTATCACTTGTTAGTCTTACATCAAAACCACCTTGGGTTCCATCCCCAATTCTTAATTTCAACAAGCCAGATAAATGTTTTCCATCATAGTCGGGATAACTTTCATCTAAAAGAACAATATCCCCTCTCTCCAATTGTGATAAATCTGAGTGAGACAGCTCTGCCCTTCCAACCTCTAGCCAACTCACACAACGAAAATGCTCAAAACCAGCAAAGCGTTTGGAAGCTTTTTGGTTTTCATGAGTCATGGTTTGACTCCAAAATATTTCGTTTTTTAAAGCCATGTCTTTTAACATTTCCTTAGGAACCAAAATGCGAAAAGGTCCAACTGTTTGGTTTAAAGCCACCTTAAAATTAAAAACAACTAACGCCTCTTCTTTAGGCAAAAGAGAAAGAATTTCTTTTCTTTGTACAATAAGCCGACTTAAAACAAGAGCTCGGTTTTTATTTTCAAAGACCTGGGGAGTTAAACTTGCAACCTTAACCAAAAAATATTTGAGCATCCCTTGCTCTAAGGATGTTAATTCGTGATTGACTTGTCTTTTGTTCTCCCCCCCTAGGAGTTTATCGATGATTGCAAAAGCAAGATGAGAAGCAAACTCGATCATAACTGGTTTGGTATAGGGAGTCAAGGTGGCCACTGCCAAAATAGGATATGCAGGAACAATAGCTCCATATTGTTCAAAGCTGGTCTTGGAAAAATCTTCATAGCCAACATCAAAAGAGGGACCTACAATCTTACGAATAAAATTGATAAACTGCTCTAAGAGAAGATCGTTAGCTTCATCAAAAGCATTGGCTATGTATTTATGAATAGCCACATCTTCAAAAGTGTATTTTTTTAAGAGATCGAACGGATAGGGTTGGATGCCGGGTTTGCTCATTCCACTATAAAACATCAGACTATTTCAACTTTGTAAATGGGAATATTTTTTTCTTTCAGTCGTAAATAAATTTTGGGCCGGTTAAAAAGAAAAAGGTTCTTTACATCACGGGCCGGACAAACAAATTTAATCACAATACCCTCACTTGTTTGAGAAGCTAAAATTTTCATTCCTGAAAAAGTTTCGTCGGTTAAAGTGATTTCCATTTCGGTTAATCCATCCTTGGTAAAAAGACGCACAGATTCTACAATTTCATCTAAAACCCGATCTGGAAGTTTTTGATTTGAGGCTTGAGATTGGGAGCTTTCTGCACTTGATACACCAGCTACAGCCATTGGAGCCACCTTCTGATTAAAATGAAGCGCTGTTTTGCTGATTGTTTTTTCACCTTCCTTCTTCTCACCAAAAGATCCTGAAAAAGATTGGTTACCACCACCAAAACCCTGATCTTTATTACGGTCTCCTCCAGAGTTTTGAGATCCACCACCTCCAGCACTCCCTCCTTCAGAACCGCCATCCTGGCCACCACCCTGGCCGCCGCTGCCCCCTTCACCCCCACCATGATGAGAAGATTTGGTTGCATCAATGCGCGCATGACCATCTTCGGCCGTAGCAGTAGCACCACGGGCGTGAGTTTGTTCTTTTACCGAATCTTTTTTATCCTCGTCTTTTTTGTTAGCTTCTTGTTGCTCACGATCTTTAGTGCTTTCTTTATTTCTAAAAGTTTCAATAATTTTAGACATTAATCCTGGCTGGTCTTTAACTTCGGCTTTTCCTCTCTGATCTCCTTCTTTATCTTTTCTATTCTTACTATCAATCTGGCTCAGTTCTTTTTGTTTTATTTTATTTGCAAACTGCGCCTGAAAAGCAGCATCCGGCTTTTGTTTGGCCAGTTCACGATTACGATCTGCCTTTTTATCATCGGCTTTCTTGGCATCTTCTTTTGCTATATCGATATTATCAACCGGCATATTAAGACCTCATGCGGTTTAATTGATAAACCGTATTTCCCAACTCGTTCATCAACTTGTTTTCTTTGGCATCAAGTGTTTTCTTTTCTTTCTTTGTCCAAAGCTCCTTATGTTTTTCCATCACATTCAATTCCTGGGCTGCATCCAGATAATCTCTTCTGGCCCTTTTTAATTTTTCTTCGGCATGCACTACATTTTCAGTTTGATCCTTAATTTCATCTTCTACCTTTTTTTGATCGTCTTGTAGTTTAATCATAAAACCTAAATGAAACTGACTTTCTTTAATTCGTGCCTGACCTGTAGCTACTTTTTGATTCATATCATTTCTCGCGTGCTCTCTTTGACGAATAACCTCCTTTTTTAAATCAGTGAGTTTTTTTAACTTTTCTTTCTCATCATCTAATTTTTTAATAGCCTTAGAGAGAGCTATTTCAGTTTGGCGTTTACGCCTTTCTTTAAGTTGTAAAAGAGGTTCTAATCTGTATCGATTTTTCTTGGGCATAATTTAATTTATGAAAAAATGGCTTTAAGACTCTCTACTGCATCATCATAGTCTACATTTTCTCCAACTTCTTGTTTTAGAAAATTATTAACCTCCTCAATTTTTTCGATGGCATAATCTACAGCAGGATTAGAGCCTGATTCATAAGCGCCAATTAAAATTAAATCTTTTTCTTTTTCATAGTTGGCCACAACTTCTTTGAGTTTACGTGAGGCCTCAAGATGATCTTTCTCTACAATATTGCTCATTACACGAGACACCGATTCGGAAACATCAATGGCTGGATATTGCCCCCTAGCAGCCAAATCTCTGGAAAGAATAACATGCCCATCTAAAATAGAACGCACTTCATCTGCTACAGGCTCGTTCATATCGTCTCCTTCAACCAGTACCGTATAAAAGGCAGTAATTGAACCCTTGTCAGAATTACCACTTCTCTCTAACAGTTTAGGAAGGGTTGAAAAAACAGAAGGAGTAAATCCTTGTCGGGCTGGAGGTTCACCAACCGCTAAGCCAATCTCGCGCAGAGCTCGCGCAAAACGAGTAATCGAATCCATCATGAGAATCACTTTTTTACCCTGATCTCTAAAATATTCAGCAATAGCTGTTGCTACATAAGCTGCTTTAGCACGCACAAGAGAAGGTTGATCAGAAGTTGAAACAACAATCACCGAACGTTTAATACCTTCCTCACCTAAATCTTGCTCTAAGAAATCACGTACTTCACGACCTCGCTCACCCACTAAACAAATCACATTGATGTCAGCCTCGGTATTTCTTGCAATCATTCCCATCAAGGTAGATTTTCCAACTCCAGCAGCAGCAAACAAACCAATTCTTTGTCCCTCACCAACAGTTAAAAGCGAATCCATACTTCGAATCCCAACAGAAATAGGTTGCAAGATACGCCTTCTTTTGAGGGCATCGGGCGGGGAAGCATGAACAGGATAAGTTCCCTCACACTGCAGAGGGCCTTTTTTATCAACATCGAGAGGATCACCAAGACCATCAAGAATACGACCTAAAAGATTAAAACCAACAGGCACCATGAGGCAATTTCCTGTGGAAATCACATCATTGCCTGGCCCAATGCCTTCCAACTCACCTAAAGGCATAAGTAAAACATCATTGTCCTTAAAACCAACCACTTCAGCCTTAATGGGTTGTTTGCGATAAATAGACTCAATAAAACAAAGTTCTCCAACACGCACATTGGGCACAACAGCCCGAACCACAAGGCCTGTTAGCTCTTTCACCTTACCCTTCACACGATAAAGCGAAAGGTTAGAAACTTGACTACGATATTTTTGGAAGTCGATCACTGGGGCTAACATATTTCTCCTAAACCTAAAGCTTTACGAATGGCCTTAAGTTGATTTTCAAGCTGGGCATCAATGGTGCCTACTTCGGATTCTACAATACACCCCTTAGGTTTCACTTTCTCATCGGACCTGATTTGAATAGAAGAAGAATGATCAAGCACCGAAAGTAAATCGGCATGGTTAGCTTTAACTACTTCGTAATCAATAGGATTAACTAAAATAACAATTTTTTGGCCTTGAGAAGCTTTAAGGGTTTGCTTAACTAAACCAACAATAGCAGCATCCCTACTTGAAAGATCTTCTCCAATCACTTTTTCTGCAATGTCATAAACCAAACGAATAACATCCTTTTCAATTGTTGCCGCGAAATCTTCCTGGATTTTTTTAGCCTGCACCATCATTTCAGAAACAAGGGCCATGCCTTCTTCATGTCCTTCTTTAAAACCTTTTTTTCTTGTTTTTTCTAACTCTTCGCCCACTCGTGATAATAATTTTTCAGCCTCTTTTTTAATGCGCATAGCTTCTTTTTTAGCATCATCTAAAATGGCACGACCATACGTGGTTGCATCTCTTTCTTCCTTCCTTAAAACATTACGAGACAAAGCTGGAACCATCACATCGCCAGAATCCTTCAAATCAACTTGTTTTTGAAGATCAAGGGTGTCTTCAATTTCACTTCGTTTAACAATCTTACTCATAAAAGTATTTTATCTTAAAACTCCCTGAATTAACAGGGTATTTCTAAACTTCTTGCCCTACCAACCCCAAGACTATATTGAGAATTTCTTCTCGATAACGGGCAACAGTTTTTTCTGTATTGATGGGTTGATTTCTATCGATATATTTTTGAAATTGACCAGCCACCTCTTTTGAAAAACGCCTTTTGATAAGCAAAATAGCTTGCGAATCTTGTGGCAGCAATGACTTAGAAAAAATAAAAAATCCAGCATCCATCACTAAGCCTTCGGTTGATCTGCGATTTAAATCTAACGAAAGAAAATGCGATTGGGCTTGTTTTAAACGGATTTGAGGTACTTTTCTTTTTTGCTCTACATGCCTTTTCAAAATAGTAGCTTCTTTTTTCTCAAGCCTGGCCAAAATAAAATCAATGCCCTTCTCGTTTAAACTAACAATAGCCATGGCTAGTTCAGCATAGCCTAATTCACGAAACATCATTTCGAGTTTAAAACGTGCAAGATGAGGAATGGATTCAAAAGAATGACCTATAGGGCCACTCCAAGTGTCACTTACACGAAATCGATTTTCGAAATCAGACCTCATGGTTAAAAATAATTCTTCATCCATATGAGATAATTGCGACAAGCGTGGAAGATTTTTCAGTACATCTGGTGGCAAACGATCTAAAATGGAATGCACATGTTCACTTGGCAAGTATTTAAGCACAATAGCAATCACACGAGGGGGTTCTTTTACTAAAGCTTCTAAAATCCAATCGGGATGAATTTCTGCCAAAGGAGATTTGGCTATTTCTTCTTTGAGCTGTTTCATTTCTGAAATAATGGTTTTGTTTCTCTCTGCCTTAGACAAAGTTAACAGTTCCTTGAAAGCAGGCTCTAAAATGTTTTGTTCTTGAGTGTGAAGAAAACGAAGAAGAGTAAGCGCCCCATCACCATCTAATAAAAGTGACACTAAGGCAAAAGACCTTTGAGTATCCGATAATTCCAAAAATTTCATATTAAGACACTGTTGAGAAATGTCTCCCCTCTGTCATCCCCGCGAAGGCGGGGATCCAGTTCCTCTCTGTCATTCCCATGAAGATGGGAATCCATCTTAAATTCAAAGATGGATCCCTGCTTTCGCAGGGATGACAATTGATGCAGGAATGACAGAATTGATGGAAAACTATATTTTTCAACAGACCCATTAAAACACTGTTGAAAACAGTGCCCTCAAAGATTATTTTTCAGCCCACTTGGGTTTGTACAATGGTTTGAATACCACGCGAAATTGCATCCGTAAATCGCGAAAAACCTTCCGCCATAATGGTGGTATTAGCAACACCTGCTTGGAGGGCTAAAAGCTGTCTGGGATTAACCTTAAGCCCAGGAGTGGTGAGAGTTTCAATGGCTGAAT
The DNA here is from genome assembly GCA_001798135.1 of Deltaproteobacteria bacterium RIFCSPHIGHO2_02_FULL_40_28. Lineage (GTDB taxonomy): Bacteria > UBA10199 > UBA10199 > UBA10199 > 2-12-FULL-40-28 > 2-12-FULL-40-28. The sequence continues at coordinate 30,635 of MGRJ01000031.1, forward strand.
CAAGACTTAAGAGATCTTTGTTCATTTCTTTAAACATGTCGAAGTACTGGCTATCTTTACCACCCGTTTTTTGAATTTCAGAACCTTCGGTCTGAACTTTAATATTTTCAGCAGACACAACATTCATATCCCCTTGAGTGCTGCCATAGTCTTCCTTCATTTTATCCATCATGCGATCAGCAAGAGTTTGATCAAAAGTTGTTTGAAAAGAAGGGTTAGTACTTGGAGTTAAAGTACCAGGTTTTAAATCAGGCGAGGGCGTAGTAGACTTAATTGTCTGAGCTGCAATCTGATTTAATTTTGAAATTAAGGGATCTACCATTTAATCTGTCCTCACAACCTCCTCTGGAGAGAGGTCATCTCCCATGGGTTTTTTCATGCCCTTGGGATTTAAACAAGTAAGCTTCTTAAAAAGCATTTCTAAGGCCCGTGCATGTAAGCGAGAAGTCCACGATTTAGAAAGACTGAGCTTAGTTCCAATTTCTTGTAAGGTTTTATTTTGGAAATAATACATTTTGACGAGTTTTCTTTCTTTGTCAGGCAAGGCCTCAATGGCATCGCGCATTTTTTCTTTTACCTTTTGAAACTCAGCTTTGTGTTCAATATCTTTTTTGGCATTTTTATCCTCCACCTCAAAATCTTCCATACTATCCAGAGACATCACATACATGGAGGCCAACGAATTAAAGGTATCATAGAGACCCTCAACTTCACTTTTAACAGCATTTGTTGCACCCATAATGCGTTCGGTAATACTTTGAAAATAGGCACTGGCAGCTTGATCTAATTTGATTTTGGCGTAGAGAGATCTGGGAACCCAGCCTGTTTTTCTTAATCCATCATAAATGGCACCCTTAATACGATAATAGGCAAAGGTTTTAAAATCGACGTTAAACCGTGCATCAAAACGTTTAGCAGCTTCTAAAAGTCCTAACCTGGCATTGCACAAAATATCATCATAATCAGCATCTGAAGAAAGAGCACGAGCTACCTTGCTGGCAATAGAAGCCGCAAAAGGTAAATATTTCTCGATTAAAGAATCGGAATCAGGTGTTGGCGCAGCAGATCCTGCAGGTGGAACCGATACTTTACCCTTTTGATTTTTTGTTTTTTCTTCAGTCACAGTGTGCATAAACTCCCCTTTTTTGATTTCCACTTACCCTTCAAGTGTGCAGCTTTTGTGCCAAGATCAAAAAAAGGCAGGCTCCTTAGAACTTATTATTTTATGTTTAAAATCAACTAGTTATCTATTTTTTTCTCCTTTGCATCAATTGTACTTCCTTATTTGGGGGTCATTCTCCTCAAAAAAGGAGGTATAGAGTCTCCATTTCGAACCCTAAAAATTGATAATGGCCTCTTGCTGAGCACGGGTTCTATTGGTTACCACTTGCCCAATGCCGGGCTCCATTTCGTTAGGAACCATAAAATCTGTAGGCATAGCTCCAGCACTCACTGAATCTTTTTCAAACAATCCAGGCATGGAAATTGGACCTGTTTGTTGATTGGCTTGCGCAGCGAGTTGATCTTTTACCGATGCTTTATAAAGTTGATCCTGAGCAAAACGGGTTGAGCCATAGGCAGCCATGCTAATGGGAAGACCTATTCCAGGAAGGAGAGCCCCCGTTAAAGCTCCCGTCAAAGGACCACCTAAATTACCCCAAAATTTTGCCAGACCACGTCCAAATTTTTGCCAAGGACTTAAGGGGTCAGCTTCAGGGCGAGTGTAGGCATCGGCTCTTCCGTAATCAACTCGCATCATCGATGGCATAATAGGTACTACCATAAAAAACCTCGTCTTAAATTAAGCTCTCTGCCCTTTTGGAGCTCCTTCTAAAATTTGATCTACTTGAGGAGCACCTGCAGGAAAAGCTTGGTTGCTTGATGCCTCTGTACCCTTTTTATTTGCTGCATTCTTTTGCTGACGTGAACGACCCAGCATGAGAACAATAAGAACCAAACCCGCCGACAAAATAACAAACACCACCAAGAAAATAATGGCTACCGTTTTAAACTTTTTAGCCGACTTAGCATCCATGGTAAGCCCACCAATAGAAACCATATCTTCTGCTTCCATGGCTTCTATTTCCTGATCATTCGTAGGCTTTTCTTCTGCCATCATTTCTGCTTCAAAGGGAGCTTCCACACGACTAATAATAACCGCTACATCCCTCATATCCATACTTGGAACAGTGTTAGCTACAAACTGCTGCACCTTAGATTCGGTAATAAATTCTGTTTGGTTAGATTTGGCAGCAACTTGCACAACAACTGAGGCAGATGGCCTAGCTTGTGCTACACTATCATCTGCAAATTCATCTTTATCGGGCATGTTTAAAACAACATCGGCATTAACCACACCTGGAATGGCACGAAGTGAATTAATGATTTCACCCTTTAAAGCCAACATTTCACGGCACTTTTCTGTTTTTGGGGTAGGAATCATACCTGCATCTTTGCAAATACCCGACAAACCCAATTCTCTTTGTTTAGGTAAATTATGATCAACTAAGATTTCTCTGGCTCTTGGCTCATCAGAGCCCCTCACAAAAACTGACCACGAAACTGTTTGTTGTTTTTCGATAGCTTGCTTTCTGGCTTTAATCCCATTTCGAGATAACACCACCATAATCTCATTAGTGTTTCGTTGATCCAACTCTTGCAGCAGCACAACCTCGTCCTTACAAGCTATAAAGGTTGTTACTACCAACACAAAAATGAGTTGAAGTTTTGTCATTAATTTTCCCTTATCTGAGAGCAGCTTTTTGCGAAGCCTCAGCTCGAAATTTAACAGGATCATATCCTTCCAACACCAAGTTCTTAAGCGACTTGGCAAAATCACCTGCCGTGCCTGCTGTATCAAGCTCGCACGCCTTATCCAAGGCTTTAAGAGCTTCATCTTTTTTGCCATAAAATAAAAGAGCCTCTCCTAAATGAGCATAAGCAAAAGCACTTTTTTCGTTAATTTTTAAAGCATCCTTTAAAGACCTAATGGCAGGAAGATACTTTTTTTCAGCAAAGAGCACATTAGCAAGTGCCACATGAGGCACCTCGTGATCTGGTTTTAAGGCAATAATACCTTCAAAAACAGCCCGAGCTTCTTTTAACTTGGTCATTGCCAAGTAGATGTAGCCTGCCTCCAACATCAAAACAATATCGTCTCGCGGAACCTCGATCATACTTACTCCTTTTTTTACCCTTCATCAGCTTGACCTGATGTTACGGACTATGGATGCAACCATAGAATCTCTTGAGTTCATCAAGTTAGAAGCCGTGGTAAACATCCGGTTTTGTTTTCCCATTTCATCCTGAATCATGAGCATTGAAATACTAGAAGCTTGTGAATCAGCTAATTGCTGTTGGGCCATACCAAGCATGTCTTGGGTTCCCGAACCTGTTGAGGTAGGAACACCAGAACTGCTACTGCCATAATAATTGGTAGTTGCCCCTGAATAAACACCCGCCGTAGTTCCATAACCTGTGCCACCACCATACCCAGCCGTAGCATTTACTGCCGAACCAACAATGGTTGCGCCATCGGTATTTCCAGCGGTTGCCATTGACGAAGTAGCCACAGGACCAGCCAAGGCCGAACCATAACTGACCTTCGAATAAAAATCGGTTCCTGTTGCAGCCTTTTGGGTGCTCGTTAAAGCATAACCACTTGAGTCTACCGAGTTGGTACCAATATTTGTTGGAGTTGCCATATTTTCTCTCCTATCTTTCGAGCCCATGATTGGGCTTACATTGAAATTATCGTCATCTTGAAACCCTTAAGTTTCGTTTTTTCTCATTTTTTTACTGTCGCCTTCTTAGGATCCATTGAAGACTGCTTTGGAGTGGCCTTAGATATGAGATCATACTTGGTTTTCACAAGATCCCTGATTAAATCAACAGTTAAATCATAAGCCTTTAAGGCTGCCCGTACCTTTTTTTGCTTGGCTAAGCCCCCTATTTTATTTTTAATCATTCTTTCCAAGGCTTCATAAGCTTGAGAGATACTTTGGTTCACCTTGACGAAATCCTCGCTTTCAATCAATTTTTCGATAAAGGGATACCCTAAAAGAGGCTTTTTCACTTCGTCTTTTTTTGCTGGTTTTGTAGCCATACTTCCCCCAATTGCTAATTAAATCAAATAGTTATATTTATACCGCCCCTCGTTTTAAAGGAGGGAATGGGCCTAAATAACCCATATCTTTAAAATTATAAGGTATTTTTCAAAAATTGGAAACCCTTCTTATCAGAGGGCTTTTTTGAGAAAAGAAGCCCCCGCTTATAGCAGGAGAGCTTCATTTAAAGTTTTTCTGGGGTTAAAGTGACCTGAACAGATACAAACTCAGTGAGTTTGAGATTTTTTTTCACTTGTTGAGTTTGATACCCTTGTTTTTGAATTTCTATTAAATAATTTCCAAGAGAAAGTTCTGAAAGAATCATGGGCGTTTTTTGAGAAACTGCACGACTGTTAATAAACACAGTAGCTGCGGATGGTTCTGTGGTAATAAAAATCACCGATTTGAGTGGTGAGAGTTGTTTAAAAAGGGATCGGGCCTCGCCTGCCAGGGGTTCTGTTTCTTTTGTATTAAGCATCACTTCAATTAAAACTGATAAAGCCTCGTTCTTTTTACCAAGAGCATTGTTGACTCGGGCTAAACCCAATTGAGCTCTGTAATAAAATTCCAGGTTTATTTTAGCTTGTTCAAAATAAACAGAAGCTTGATCGAAATTATTCATCATGTAGTAACTATCTCCCAAAAAAAGATGGATTTGTGATTTTTCTTTATCGGAAGGATCAAGCTTTAATCCTTCAATGAGTTGATTAATAGCCTCATTATACTGGGCTGCTAATCTTAATTCTTTGGCCTTATTAATAAACTCTCCCACACGCGAAGTTTTCATGGTTATCTTGGTTTCAAACGGAGTATTCATTCTCATTTCAAGAGGAGCTTTATAATCAAAAAAACCTTCACTCACTAATTTAAGTTCGTGCACACCTAACGGCATTTCTCCCTCATAAGGAGTTTCTCCTAATTTTTGTTCATCGAGATATAAAATAGCTCGATTAGGCTCGCTGGTAATTTTTGCAGGAAAATGTTGCAAATCCCGATCAAGGATACTCAGTTCTACTGCTTTTCTTTCTTCATTTACATCAAACTCACGTTTATAACGAATTTCATCTACAAAAGTTTGTGAATCACCAATCTGAGTTTTTTCTCGTAGCTCGATAATGTAGTGACCAAAGGGAACAAAAATAGGTTTGCCATAGATGATATCGGCAAGCTTTACTGGGTTAGCCTTAAATTGATCGTAGGCATAGTAACCTTCCAAATAAAAATGAACATGACGTGGAAGTTTATTAATTTTAATCATTCCAATCTCGCCCTTGATTGGAAAACTAAAAACCTCTTTTAAAGGATCGGCTACAAAGGGAACCTTAACCTGGTAAGAATCGCGTAAATCCCTTAATTCAAATTCAGCAACAAGGGTGTAGCTTTGGGAGGCAACTAAATCAACGTGGGACTTAAGAGGTGTGTTGCCTAAAACCCGATCTTCAAATAAAACACGGGCTGGCAGAGGTTCGGAAGTAATATCTAAAAAGGCAGGAAAGGTTTTTCCACTAACGGATTTTACAACCGTTTGAGGTGAAACTTCACTTGGCAAAGCGTGCTCTTGTACTTGCCCCGCTTGTGCTTCCTTACCTTGGATCTGCCCATCTTGGGCAACCACAGGAACTTCTGCAGCCGGAACGGGCAATGCAGGCAAAACTTTTTCCTGAGGTACTTCTACTTTGGGAGCTTCTTCCTGGGGGGCTTCTTCTGGAATTATTTCTTCAGGAATGTTTTCATCATCTACAAGGGCTACTTCGGATGTTTCTTTTTCCTTCTTCTCATCACCAGAAACCAAGTAGTAAATAAGACCCGTTAATCCGCTCACAAGACAAATTGCAATAAAAAGATAACGCAATCCAACCCCAACTTTTTCTTCTCCTCCCTTTTTTTGTTCAAATAAAACGAGAGAATGCTCAGAATCCTCTGGGGGCAACACCTCTGTAGGTAAACCCTTGTCTTGAATCCCATTAACAGAAGGCTCTACTGTATGAGGGTCTTCAGATTGCTGGCTTGTGGTTTCAAGGATTTGGGCATCGTGGGCATTGGCTTCTTCGTCAGTGTAGGGGCGTTCGACATAGCGAAAAGAATAAATCCCCACCTTAATTTGATCGAGATGAACTAATTTTTGTTCTTGCTGGTTCCTGATTATTTTGCCGTGAACCATGGTTCCATTACGGCTTCCAAAATCAGAAATAATCACTCCCCCTTCATCCACCATAATACGAGCATGCAAACGGGAAACAGAAGTATCCTCTAAGCGCAAATGAGCTTTTTGACGGGAACGGCCAATCAGGGTTTCGCCTCTTGGAAGTGCAAAAATTAAACCCTCGTGTGGACCAGTAATGGGTTCTAAGCGAGGATATTCTTCGGAAGATTTTTGAGCAGGCGCCAAAACAGCTTCTGGATTTTCTTCTCCTTCTTGATTATCTTGATCGGCCATAGATAAAACCCTTTACCACCACCTGAAATTGACTTCAACTTCCCTTTCTGTTTATAATAAGCACTTGAAACTTTTCAATTTTCCCATATTTTTAAAAGCAATCACACCCCTTATTCTGAGTTGTTTGCTTTTTGTACCAAAAACCTTGGCACAAATTCCCTGTACCCATGAGCCAAATTATCAAGCTATGAATCAAGAAATGATGAACTATTTTCAACATTCCATCTCGTCACAAAATGTTCGCATTGCAATTTTTCCCTTTCAAGACCAAACAAATTCTAATCCAGATCCCACTCTCTCCCAAGGTTTTGCTGTGGCTTTAATTGATATTCTTTCCAAAGTGCAACGCATGGGAGTTTATCCAAGCATGTTAACACTTGAGTCAAGTATAGCGTCTGGAATTCCTTCACAAAACTATTTTGTAGAATCATCCATGGCCCCATTAGCCCAATCTTTGGGGGCTACCCATGCCATTATTGGAATGTTTCAAAAAACAGGTCCAACCGGACTTCGGTATTTTATAAAAATTATTGATGTGAAAGAAAGCCGCCTTTTATCTCCTCCCCAAGAGTTTGCTTCTGAAATGACTGACCGTTTTTTAGATGTGATGGGAGATACAGCTAAAAGCATTTTAAAAACTTTAAACAGTTCTAAAATTAAAGTCCCCTCTTTTGAGAAATATTTGGAACAAAATCCCTCTTATGAAGCGTTTCGCTACTACGTGAAGGGAATTGAAAAAAGCCTGCTCTACAACCCTGCTGATTTAGCCATAGCCAGAGCCTGGTTTGAAAAAGCCACAGCTGCCTCTTACACTTATACCACGGCCTATATGGAACGTATCCGTGTACTGATGATGCTCGCATTAATCGATCGCCTTCAAGGAAAAGATATTTCACTTTTAGTTTCCGAAGCACAAAAATTATTACAGATGAGCAAAACCCAGGCTTTTAAATCTGGTGGCTCTTCCAAAAAAAATACACTAGATTGGCCCATCTCTGGGCTTCGTTTGTTCTTGGGTTATGAGTTTTATGTTACAGGAGTTGGTCGCTTTAATACTGGACAACATGAGGAAGCCAGTAGTTACTTAAGTGAAGCCAGACGCCTGGTACCAGAAGATGCGCTAGCCCGAGCCTTCCTGGCCAAAACAGGGGGGAGGGCCAGTGAAGAAATGATGAGAGCTACAAACATTACCAATTGTTTGCCATGATAAAAAAAAATCAAAATATCATTTTATTTTTTTTCATTTTTTTTCATTGTTTAACCTTAAGTACAGAAGTTTTTGCTGCAAAAAAAGCACGCAAACCAGCTGATCGTTCTATCATGCATAATAACTTGGGAGTTACTGCCCTGTACGAAGGAAATATCGAACGAGCTATTTTTGAATTTAAAACCTCAACTGAGCTTTCACCCAATTATGTTGAAGCCTGGAACAACCTGGGGCTTGCTTACAAATACAAGGGCAAGATGGAACTGGCAATTAACGCTCTTCAAAAAGCCATCTCACTCGATAAAAAATATCCCTCTCCCTACAATCATTTAGGAGCTGTCTACTACGATTTAGGCCGCTTTAATGATGCCATTGCAGAGTTTGATAAAGCCATTCGCAATAATAAAAAATTTAGTGACGCTTATTACAACAAGGGGATTACTTACGCTGCCATGGCCAGAAAAGGCAATAAAGAACACTTTCAAAATGCCGTAAAAACCCTTTCTCAGGCCACTTCCATTAATCCCGAGCACCCTTATGCGCATCATCAGTTGGCAAAAATTTATCAAGAACTCGGACAATTTGAACAAGCCATTATTCGTTATAAACTAGCCTTGGAAATTAATCCCAAACTTTCAGATGCTTGGGTTAATCTTTCTAATCTCTACAATCAAACAGGCGAAACCCTCAAAGCGCAACAAGCTTTAAATAATGCAATTGTAGGAGAAGAGTCGGGTTCACCTGAGGCCCATATGAGCATGGGGCTTTCTTACTTGAAGGAAAATAATTATCAAATGGCCTTGAAAGAATTTGATACCGTTATCCGTAAATCTCCCACAAATGAAATGGCTTATTTCAATGCGGGCTACACCCACTATCAGTTAGGGATTGAAGCTAAAAACAAGGGACAGGGAGAAAAAGCAAAAAGCTCCTTGGGTCAAGCCATTAAAGCTTACGAATCGGCCCTCACTTTAAAACCCAACTTTGATGATGCTGCTTACAATGTGGCTTATACTTATCAAGTCTTGGGTGATGCACAACAATCCATCGAATGGTATTTAAAAACAATCGAACTTAATCCCAAACATGCTCGTTCCCTTTACTCTCTGGCCGATCTTTATCAAACCCAAGGAGACGAAAATAATGCGATTAAATATTATTGTCGTCTTCTCACGGCACCCCTTGGAGATTTGCAAGTAGATATCAATCATATTCGTGAAATCACCAAAGCCAAAGGCGGATGCAAGCAATGATTTCCATCAAAATTAAAAATCGGGACAAAAATACCGAAAGAAAAATGAAATCGAACGGGGATTCCATCCTCATTGGCCGCTCGCACCAGTGTGATATCCGTTTAGATGAAACAGCAGTGTCCAGACGTCATGCTGAAATTGTCCGGATTAAAAACGACTACTTTCTGGTTGATCTTAAAAGTGGCAATGGCACACTGCTCAATCAAAAAAAAATTAATTTCGAAGAAAAAATCTTACTTAAATCCAATGATGTGATCCGTATCGAAAATTTTGAGCTGATCCCAGTTATTCTTACCGAAACCGATCATTCCTTTCAAGACGAACTCACCGATTCGGGAATTATTGAAGTTAAAATGATTAAAAAAGTACTTTCTGCCCTGGAAAGTACAGCAAGCCCTTATTTAGAAGTGTTAGACGAAGGAGTATCAACTAAAAAAATCATCAACTTTGATGAACAAATGGAAGAACTCGTGATGGGCCGCGATCCCGATTGTCATTTAACCTTAAATCATAATTCTATCAGCCGTAAGCACTCCATGCTTACTCGCAAATGGGGAAAAATTATTATTCAGGATTTAAAAAGTAAAAACGGCACTTATGTAAACGCAGAAAGAGTATCTGAAATTCCTTTGAAGGATGGGGATCAAATTGCAGTGGGAGCTGTAAAACTGTTATATCGAAATCCTGAAGAAGAAGATTTAACCGATCTTGCAAAACAGTTAACAAGCGCTCCTCCAAAACAAAAAAAATCGCAAGCAGAAGTCATCTCAACCGAAGCACAAATGTCACTCGGAAAATCCACTTCTTCTCCCAGAGTTTCCAAACCATCAGCCACAACCCTCATTGTAAAATTTGGAGAGTTTTCTCACACCCTACTTTCTTTTATGGGACAAATTTTTAAAAGTCAAAAAACACGAGATTTTTTTAAAACTTTTTCTCAATGGGAACTAATTGCCATTGGAGCGGGCGGTTTCATTTTTCTCTTAGCTATTCTTATTCTTTTGATTTTGATCTGATGAACTTCAAAAATCACCAACACATGGTTTCTGATCCCAACCGTACTCCCCTCATTCAAAAAGCCATCGAAAAATGTGTAAAACCCGGCATGAGGGTTTTCGACTTGGGATGCGGCACAGGAATTTTAACTCTGACGGCTTTAAAAAAAGGGGCTACCGTCTATGCCTGCGAAGTAGATCCAAAGGCTTTAAGTTTTGCCAAAAAAAACATTGCCAAAGCAGGTTTTTCTGATCGTATTGTTTTTTTTGATCAACTTTCTTCACACATTCAACTCCCAGAAAAAGTAGATGTTATTTTATGTGAACTCATTGGAAGCTTGGCCTTTAACGAAAATATTCTTCCTTTTATCAACGATGCCAGAACACGTTTTTTAAAAACAGGAGGTATCATTATTCCCCAGAGTATTTCTCTTTATGTAGCCCCCCTTCATCTTGAAATAGAAAAAATTTCTCAGAAAAAAAAATCTTTCCACCAGTTTCCATTTATGATTACTAAAATAAAACCTAAATCTCTTCTTTCAAAAGAAATTAATTTAATCGATGTTGATTTTTTAAAATCTGATTTTGCAGGCATTGATTGTGAACAAAAATTTACAATCAGTAAAAAAAATATTCTCACGGGATTTGGGGGATGGATTAAAGTAACCTGGCGGGATGGGTTTGTTACAAACACTGCACCTACAAGCCCTTTAACACATTGGAAACAAGCCTACTTGCCTTTAGCACAATCCCAGAATATAAATCCTGGTGACCAGATTTTGTTTCGTTTGCGCATTGGGCCCAGGCAAGATGATAGTGAATTTACGCTAGAACCCATCATTGAATGGGGATATAAATGATGAAAAAAATTTTAATCCTGCTTGTTTTATTTTTAGTAAGCGGGAAGGTGCAGGCAGAAAAGTGGCAATATTTAAGAAACGGGATTGCTTACCAAATTGTTTCCTTCACAAAAACACCCCAAGAAACTTTTAAGCTTCATATTTTTAAAATCGACCCAAAACAATATCGTTTTAAACCCGTTCTTTCTCCTTCTGGGACAAGACAATCTGTTAAATCGTTTGCTGAAAAGTATAACGCCTTGATTGCTGTTAATTCTAATTTTTTTGATATCGAACATAAACCCTTGGGATTAGTGATTCAGAATGGCAAAACTCTTAACCCATTCAAAAAAATTTCATGGTGGGGTGTTTTTTATATTAAAAAAAATCACCCCTTTATTGTTCATTCTAGTGATTACCATCCAGATGATCATATCGAAAGCGCCATAGAAGCAGGCCCCAGGCTTGTTATTAATGGGGTAATTGCACCTCTCAAGGAAGAAATAAGCGCCAAAACAGCCATTGGAATTGACGCTGATGAGCAAGTTATTTTAGTGGTAACGGAGCATCCTATCAATATTCGTGAATTGGCTTCCTTCATGGCAAAACCAAAATCACAAGGGGGACTGGGATGTATTAATGCTCTCAATTTTGATGGAGGCAGCTCGACTCAACTGTTTGCACGCTTCTCACTTTTTGAACTGAATTTATCTGGCATGAGCGGTGTTCCCGCTGCACTTACCGTAATAAAAAAATAACAGGGCGGGTTTGGAACCCGCCCCTACAAAATCATAATGCCGTCTTCAAATATTACTTGTTCATGGAAATAAGGAAATCCTGGTTTGTGGCGGTTCCTTGAAGTTTATCGAGGGTAAATTCCATGGAGTCGATAACACTTAACGGATGAATGAGTTTTCGCAGGATCCATACACGGGTTAATACATCATCGGGCTGGAGTAATTCTTCTTTGCGTGTTCCCGATTTATTGATGTCCATGCAAGGGAAAATACGTTTTTCCATCAATTTACGATCGAGGTGAATTTCGGAATTACCCGTTCCCTTAAATTCTTCAAAAATAACTTCATCCATACGAGAACCGGTATCAATTAAAGCAGTCCCAATGATGGTTAACGAACCACCCCCCTCGATATTTCTGGCAGCACCAAAAAATCTTTTGGGTTTATGAAGGGCATTAGAATCCACACCACCAGAAAGAATTTTTCCAGATGGAGGAACCACCGTATTATAAGCTCTGGCCAAGCGTGTAATACTATCCAAAAGAATAACAACATCTTTTTTGTGTTCAACCAGTCTTTTGGCTTTCTCTAAAACCATTTCAGCCACCTGAACGTGACGAGTAGCTGGTTCATCAAAGGTAGAACTAATCACCTCACCTTTAACCGAACGTTCCATATCGGTAACTTCTTCGGGACGTTCATCAATTAAAAGCACAATAAGAAAAACTTCAGGATGATTTGTAGTTAAGGCATTGGCAAAATTTTGCAGCATCATGGTTTTACCCGTACGAGGCGGAGCCACAATCAAACAACGTTGTCCCTTACCAATGGGTGAAATTAAATCGATAATACGTGTGGTAAAGTTGCTTTTGCTGTATTCGAGCTTAAATTTTTCGTTGGGATAAAGTGGAGTTAGGTTGTCAAAAAGAATTTTATCTCTGGCAGCTTCACTGTCTTCAAAATTAACTTCTTCTACTTTTAAAAGTGCAAAATAACGCTCGGAATCTTTTGGAGGACGAATTTGCCCCGAAACTGTATCTCCTGTGCGCAAGTTAAATCTCCTGATTTGAGAAGGCGAAACATAAATATCATCTGGTCCTGGAAGATAATTAAAATCAGTTGAGCGAAGAAAACCAAAACCATCAGGCAAAACTTCTAGTACACCCTCACCATAGATGGCTCCTTGTTGATCGGTTTGCGCCTTTAAAAGTGAAAAGATTAATTCTTGGCGCGTCATGCCCGCAGCATTTTCGATGTTAAAATCTTTGGCTAAACTAATGAGATCTGAAATTTTAATTTCTTTCAAATCTTTTAAATACATCACACCGCCATTGAAAAAATTGGAGATGGCGGACTTGCTTTCCTTAGAACGCTCGGCCCTTGTTGCTTCACGCTCTTCTTCATTTTGAACCTGAATTTTTTCGATTTCTTTTTGTTCTGAAATTCTGGGCTCTGGGGGATTGGCTAAACTTGGTTGGCCAGTATCGGAGCGCCCTTGGGGAAGCCTTCGGCCCCCGCGAGAGCGACGAGGAGGTTCATACTCACGAATACCGTTTGGTTTATCTGAACTACGACTTGTTGGATTATCCATTTGATTCAAACCTTAAAGTGATGATTGATACTAGCGGAATTATCGATACAGATTTAATTATGCCCTAAAAAGAGCCCTTTCGTCAAGAGCAATCAAACGGGAAGCTGGTGGAGTGTTTCTTTCGTCCCTGCGGAACTCCTCGCCCTTCGACTTTGCTCAGGGCTCGTCAAACAGTCCTCGCTCCTCAAGAAACACTCCACCAGCTTCCTTCACCATGCCACCACTTCAATTAAAAGTTTCTTAAAAAATTTCTTAGAAAATTTCATCTTCCTTAAAAAAATAAGCTACTTCTCTTTTCGCTGTATCTAAGGCATCCGAGCCATGCACTGTATTGCGTTCGATATTTTCAGCAAGATCAGCACGAATGGTGCCTTTTTCTGCCTTTGAAGGATCGGTAGCCCCCATTAACTCTCTCCAACGGGTAATGGCATTATCTCCAGAAAGCACAAACACCACAATATTTCCAGCCATCATGGATTCTACCAAAGAACCAAAAAAGGGACGGGCTTTATGTACTGCATAAAAACCTTCGGCCTTGGCGCGATCAAGTTTTAACATGCGAGCTGCAGCAATTTTAAGCTCTGCTTTTTCAACACGGGAAAAAATATTCCCAATCAGGTTTCTGCGCACTCCATCGGGTTTAATAATACCTAAAGTAAGTTCTTTCATAAAAGCTCTACCTTTCTAATTTCCGTGAAAATAAAATGTGTCTTTCGCAAAAGTCGCGACTTTTAAAGACAGCGGTCTTAAAAGTCGCTTTGCTTCGCCAACTTGTTTTTTTATTTTCGCTCAGACAAGTCGGCTGCAGAGCTTTTGCTTTCAGACACATTTTATTTTCACGGAAATTCAATAAATTTTCTTTAAAACTTCTCCCAACTCAGATGGAGATCTGGCCAACTTCACACCAGCTTCTTCCAAGGCTTTTATTTTATCAGCGGCGCTTCCCCGCCCGCCTGCAATGATGGCGCCCGCATGGCCCATGCGGCGCCCCGGCGGGGCTGTTAAACCAGCAATAAAACCCACAACGGGCTTAGTTACGTTTTTCTTGATAAATCTGGCTGCTTCTTCTTCAGCGGTTCCACCAATTTCACCAATCATGATGATGGCTTCACATCCAGCATCTTCTTGGAAAAGTTGTAGGCAATCGATAAAATTAGTTCCGTTCACAGGATCGCCACCAATGCCAATGCAAGTGGATTGTCCCAGTCCCATGCGAGTTACCTGATCTACAGCTTCATACGTAAGGGTTCCACTTCGAGATACAATGCCTACCTTCCCTGGCCGATGAATATGTCCTGGCATAATCCCAATTTTACATTCCCCAGGAGTAATAATACCCGGGCAATTAGGGCCAATCAGCCGCGTTTTTTTGCCTTCTAAAACCCGCTTTACTTTCACCATATCAAGCACAGGAATGCCTTCGGTAATGCACACCACTAAAGCCAACTCGGCATCAATGGCTTCCAAAATAGCATCGCCTGCAAAAGCAGGTGGCACATAGATTACCGAGGCATTGGCCCCGGTTTCTTTTTTGGCTTCCAAAACAGTATTAAAAATGGGAATGCCTTCAAAATCCTGGCCACCCTTACCGGGAGTAACACCAGCCACCATTTGGGTTCCATATTCCCTGCAAGCTTTGGTATGAAATTGTCCCGTGGCTCCGGTAATACCTTGGGTAATCACTTTGGTATGTTTGTTAACTAAAACTGACATAAAAAAAATTTATACGGTTGTGCGTCAAAAAGGTCTCCCCGTGCCACCCTTTTTAATTAATTACCTTACATCAACGCTCCTACAACTTTTTCCGCAGCATCAGCCATCGTATCAGCTGGAATAATTTTTAATCCCGATCCCGCTAAAATCTTTTTTCCCAAATCAACATTGGTACCTTGAAGCCTCACCACAAGTGGAATTTTTAAACCCATCTCACGAGCAGCAGCCACCACCCCTTCGGCAATTACATCACACTTCATAATGCCGCCAAAAATATTTACTAAAATTGCTTTTACTTTTGGATCTGTGAGAATAATTTTAAAAGCTGTAGAAACCTTCTCCTGATTGGCTCCCCCGCCTACATCTAAAAAATTGGCAGGTTCGCCTCCATAAAGTTTAATGATATCCATGGTAGCCATGGCAAGACCTGCTCCATTTACCATGCAACCAATATTGCCATCTAAGCTAATGTAGGAAAGATCGTGTTTTTTAGCTTCAATTTCTCCGAGATTTTCTTCGTCTAAATCACGAAGGGCTTCGTATTCTTTGTGACGAAAAAGAGCATTGTCTTCAAAGTTAAGCTTGGCATCTACAGCTAAAAGTTCGCCTTCTTCAGTTAAAACCAGGGGATTAATTTCAACCAAGGCGCAATCGGCTTCTACAAAGGCCTTAGCCAAGCCTCCAGCAAACTTAACGAGCTTGGAAGTAGCTTCGGCATTTAAACCAAGAGCAAAGCCAAGATGGCGGCCTTGGTACGGCATAAAACCACAGGCAGGATCGATGGCTACTTTAATGATTTTTTCAGGATGCTTGGCGGCCACCTCTTCAATTTCAACTCCCCCTTCAGTTGAAGCCATCAGCGTTACCCGAGAGGTTGCACGATCTAACACAGCTCCCAGGTAGTATTCTTTTTTAATTTTAATTCCCTGCTCAATAAGAATTTTTTTAATTTTTTTACCTTCAGCTCCACTTTGATGCGTGACTAAAATATTTTCTAAAAGTTTTGTGGCAAAATCCATTAATTCAGCTTCTGTTTTAACAACTTTTACTCCACCTTGCATCACTACTTCTCGTTCTTGACCCAGTAAATTCCCCTCGGTATTTTTTTTGTAAACGGTACCCTTTCCTCTTCCACCCGCATGAATTTGTGACTTAACCACCACTGGAAAACCCAATTCTTGGGCTATTTTTAAAGCTTCATCAACGGAAGTAGCCACGCGCCCCTTGGGGATGGGAACACCATACTTGCTTAAGATTTCCTTGGCTTGATATTCGTGGATATTCATGTCACAACTTACAAAAACCCCGGAAGGGAATTCCTTTCCGGTCCTGCGGAACTCCTCGCCCGAAGGCTCGTCAGACAGTCCTCGGACCGTCCAGGAACTCCCTTTCAGGGTTTACAGCAGTGTGGGGTGTATAATGGAGGGGGGTACAAGTGTCAAGAATCATATTTTTTAAAAAAACAAATTATGGACTTAATTCCTGAAATGTCGTACATTTAAGGAGTATGTTCCAAAGAGAAATAGATCTTCCTAAAAAACATTCTTTCTTCCTTTTTGGGCCCAGGGGAGTTGGTAAATCAACCTTGCTGCAAACCTTTCTCCCACACGAACAAACTCATATCATTGATCTGTTAAACTTTGAACTTGAAACACAGCTTATTCAAAAGCCAGGGGAGCTAGGCCAAATACTTAAAGCTCTTCCATCATCCAAACAATGGGTATTAATTGATGAAATACAAAAAATTCCCTCCTTACTTAATGAAGTTCATCGTTCCATAGAAAAAAATTCACACCGTTTTTTTGCTCTCACAGGCTCTAGTGCCAGAAAATTAAAAAGAGGCCAAGCTAACCTTTTGGCTGGCCGTGCTTTCACTTACCAGCTACATCCTTTGACCATTCATGAATTATCAAAACAATTTGACTTACAAACTGCTCTTTCTTATGGAACCCTTCCAAAGATTTATCATTTAGAAAATAATGAAAACCGAAAAGATTTTTTAAGCTCCTATGCACAAACTTACCTGAAGGAAGAAATTTTAGCAGAAGGATTAGTAAGAAATCTCCCCGCCTTTCGGCGTTTCTTACCTCTTGCTGCCCAAGAAAATGGGAATATTATTTCATGGTCAAATTTAGCCTCTGATTTGGGATTAGATTCTAAAACAATTCGATCGTATTTTGAAATCTTGGAAGACACTCTGGTTGGTTTTTTGCTACCAGCCTATTCTAAATCTATTAGAAAACGACAAAAATCTCATCCAAAATTTTATTTGTTTGACCCAGGTGTAAAACGTGCATTAGCGGGTGAACTTTCTTTTGAACTGGTTCCTAGAACTTCTGAGTATGGCCTAGCCTTCGAACATTTTTTTATTCTAGAAATAATGCGTCTGGCCAATTACAAAAAATGGGAATGTTCTTTTTCCTATTTTGCAACACACGACATTGAAATTGATTTGGTTATTGAAAAATTTCATCATCCCCCCGTTTTTATAGAAATTAAATCATCCAATAAAATAAAAGGTTCCATGCTTTCTCCCCTTATTTCAATTGTTAGAGAAATTAAGGGAGCAAAAGGATTTTGTCTTTGTCAGGAAAAAACCAGAAGAAAGGTAGAAAATATTTTAGTACTCCCCTGGCAAGAAACTAGATCAGCGTTGGAAGAAGTTTTTGGAGTTTAAGATGTAACATATTTGATTATTAGTAATGATATCTTAATTGGGCAATTAAAATTTGTCCCTTAACCACCTTATAAACCAAACGATGCTCATGATCGATTCTTCTAGACCAATAACCAGACAGGGCATGCTTTAAGGGTTCTGGTTTTCCAATTCCAGAGTAGGGACTTTTTTGAATATCCTGGATTAATTGTTGAATTCGTTTGATCTTATCTTTATCTTTTTTTTGCCAATAAAGATAATCTTTCCAAGCCAACTTCGAAAAAACAAGATTCATATTTTTTTCTTTTTGCCTTTTCCAGATTCAAGCTCTTCGACCGATTCTAGAAGTATTTTTGCATTTTTAGGGCTTCTTAAAAGATAAGCTGTTTCTTCAAGAGCTTCAAAATCATCTACAGAAAGCAAAATAGCTGCACCACCTTTTTGACGTGTAATAAGCAGAGGCTTATGATCCTTGCATACTTTATCAAGTGCTTTTGCAAACTGAGCTCTTGCCTGGCTATAAGTTAAACTTTCCATTTTTATTCTCCTTGTACATTACATTGTACAATATAAGATTTTTTTGTCAAGATGGGAAAAAGGGCACCCGCACTCGACCGCCGTAGCCAAGGCTACTTTGGCGAAGGAGGCAGGGATGCTCCTACATAGATTATCTTTGTGTAGGGGAGCGGTTTGCAGCCAGGGTGGCCTTAAGGGCGGGAAGTACAGCCTTATCTTTTAAGCGACCAACCGTTTCTTTGCTTAAAATAACTTTTTCTAAAGGTAAAACTTTTAATTTGATTCCTTGTAGATTTACCTCGAGAGCATTTTTATATTCTTCATCAAATGTTCCAAGACCACTCACTTCCAAAACTAAATCAAGTGTTTGAAAATCTTCGCCTCCAAAACGTGCAGGCATTTGGAATTGAATGAGGGTTGGAATGAAAATGCCCCCACATTTTTCAATGGATTTTGCAATTTTTACATCTTCAATATCTTTAAACCACAAATCTACGTCTTGCGTTACAACAGGGGCATCTTGCAAGACAGCTGCAGATAATCCCACAATTAAGAAAGGTACTTTTTGTTCTGTTAGTTCTTTGAGAAAAGCTAATTCTTTTTCACTGAGCATTGTTTATTTTTTTAAAACTTGCCCTAATGGCCTGACCACGCATCAGGGCTAATTGTAATTTTTCGAAAGGTGATTTTTTTTGTGCAAAAAAAGTCTGCACTAAAGTTTCTCGATCCAAATTAGGTTTGGTTTTTAAAATTTCATCTGCAAGTTGATAAAATCCAATTAATTCTTGAATATATTTTTTTTTCTTTTCAGGTAACATAGCTTAAATTTATAATATCAGACTTTAAAAAAAAAATAAACACTTATAGGGGAATCGAGGTGTAGCCTAATTTCCGCTACTTTACGGTTATCAAGGGTGGCTACAATTTCGCCCTGTTTATTGAGACGTGGGGTAGATTCCTGGCAGAGGGCCACGAAATGATTGTAATCGCTTCACGCGTGATAATTTTGGTTTTAAAAGATACATGGTAGCCAGGTAATTAAAATTTTCCTTAATGCGTTTGGTAGCTACAAAGGATTGGGATCTGGCCTTTCCGCCGAGAGAGGCAATTTCTTTTTTGCGCTTTGAAGAAAGGCGTTTGGCTCGCACTTTTCCACCAAGCCGGCCTAGTTCTTTTGCCATTGTATGGATCTTCATAGCTTGATTATACTTAGCGCTAAGCATAATTTCAAGACAAAATTATTGTCATTTTCACACCAATTGTCATTCCCGTGCCACCAACAAAGGGTTCATTATCGATTAGGATGTTATGACTTTGATCATGCCTTGCTCGGCTAATCGATAAAAATAACGATCAAAACTTAAGATTGGAAAATGATAAGCCTGGCTTAAATAAGCAATGGTGAGATCGGTGTAGCTTCCTTTTAATCGCTTACGGTAAAGATCCCAAGCAAACTGAGTAAATTGTGGAAGTTCTTCGTTGCTTATTCTCAATTTTTCTAAAGGCGATAAAAGTTCTTTAAGTTCTTGGTATTGTCTTTTGGTTAAAGCACCCATTAAAATTTCATGCTCGATAATGTCTGTTATAACAAGCAATTGGTTATCCAAACTAGAAAGGAAATAGGAGCGAAGAGAGGAAGAAAGATGATCCTTAAAAAAATCGATCCACACAGAAGTATCCACAATCAATTTAATCACGATATTTTTTAAGTGAAGACTTTGTCCATTTGAGAGGAAATTTTCCTTCAGCAGCTATGAGATGCTCTATTTTTTTACGATGGATGTAGTTGTTTAAGGCAATGACAATAGCCTCTTTTTTAGAGCGAGCATGAGCCAACCTTTTTACTTTAAGAAGTTCTTTTTCTGGAAGATCATAATTAGCTTTTGCCATATGTACAATATTATTATTTTTTATGTACATTGTCAAGATAGGAAAAGAGGGCAACCACACTCGGCCGCCGTAGCCAAGGCTACTTTGGCGAAGGAGGCAGGGATGCCCCTACAATTGCTAATATCGTTCACAATAACAAACAAAATTTTATGATTTATCGGAGGCGTTCAGGAAAAAAATCTTAAGCAACAGCTTCGTCGACAAGATCCAATACCACATGGACATGATGACTCATAGCATGAATGAACTCCTCTACTTTGGTAATACTGGGAATAGCCCTGGCCTGTTCATATTGGGCATAAGCGTGCTTGGATACACCCAGTCGATCAGCAACCTTTTGAAGGCTTAAGCCATATTTTGCACGTTGATTTTTTAGCATCAAAGCAATGAGATATCGATCATCGTCAGGCTGTTTTGTGCGGAGTATAAATGTATTTCCAGGAAGGAGATTCACTAGAACCGAAAATCCCTTACGATCAACCAAAAGTTCTATGGCCTCTTTCATCATGGCTAAAGCATCCTTTTTAGACTTACCCTGAGTATAAACATCAAGGGTTGGAACACACACCGGCCAGTACTTACCTTCTTTGAACAACTTACCTTCAAATTTAATACACATCACAAACCTCTATTTCTTTTTTGCCAGATTCCTCTCGGCTTTTTGTATAATTCTTTCACTGCTTGGCACAAACTGACGGCATGCTGAAGAGCAGCCATTTTCCTAAATTTGTTATTGAGGAGAGTCAAGGTCTTTATGATTAGGCTCGGTTCAATTAATTCATCTTAATTCCCCTCCTTTGTTGCATTTCGGGAATATATTCTTTATTCGCCATAATGGGTTTTGGCTCGCTCAATAAAAACAATTTTTCTCTTACTATCAATCTGATACACAATTCTATCTTTGTAGGATAAACGAAAAGAATAACTTCCTAAAAGCTCACCTACTAGTTTTTTCCCTTCATAAGGGTTTTGTTGCAAAACATCTTGAACAATTTGAATGAATTTTTTTTGAAGTTTAGGAGGTAATTCTTTAAAATCTTTAGCAGCCTGCTTGGCAAGTCTTACTTGATAGGGCATGTTACTTACCAATTAATTCTTCAAAAGCAATAGTATGGCCTTTTTTGATTTCTGCTTTTGCTTTCTTAATTTTTTTACGAGCATTGGGAGCAGAAAGAATTTCTAAGGTTTCTAGAAGAGCTTCATAATCACCTTCTGAAATTAAAACAACATCCCCACTTTTATGTTGAATGCGAATAGGGGCATGACCCTTAATGGTTTTTTTAATCAGATCATAAAAATCAGAACGCGCCTCTGTGGCTGTTATATTGGTCATAACCAAACCGTACGCTAAAACGTACGTTTTGTCAAGATGGGAAAAAAGGGTCTGATTCAATGACTTTTGCCAATTCTTTTCTGGTTGTGCCGAGGGCGAACAGTGAATGAATCAGCAGATCGACGGACACGGAGGGATCACCATTTTCCATTTTCGCAACACGCGATTGACTGGATTTGATGTGCTTTGCTAAATCGATTTGCGAAAATTTCTTGTGCATTCTTTTTGTTTTTAGATAACTGGACAGCATTAATTTGAACCGCACGAATTCCGATTCTTCTTTCGACAAATCTAGAAAATCATCAGCCGAACCGATTTTCCAACCAGCAGTTTTCAATTTTTCTTTTTTGTTGTTTTTCATATTCATCTCCTTGTTACAGAATCATAAAGTTTAATTCTTCTTTGGCATGTATCTATAACGGCTTTTAGCATCTGATTCGTTTTCTTCTCAAAAACCTCCAAAATAATGATGGCATCCGGATCAGTCCTGTAAACAATTCGCCAAGTTTTATTTTCATCATTGATTCGCAATTCATGACATCGCGGCGCAATGGATGGCATGGGTCGCGAATGCGGCATGGAAAGTTTTTCACCTTGCTGAAGTTGCCGCAGCAAGAAACCCGCTTCCAATCTTGCCTCTTTGCTAAAAGGCGGTGTTTTGACTTCACCATGTAACCAGACCAGTGGTTTTTCCATCAAGCCCATGTGCTATTATATGTCAGTTCTGACATATTGGCAATAGGATTTTTTAAAAAAAATTAAAAGGGCAACCACACTCGGCCGCCGTAGCCAAGGCTACTTTGGCGAAGGAGGCAGGGTTGCCCTCTTAATTGGGCATGCACAAGGCCTGCCCATACAACAAAAATCGTCATTGATGACAATTTCCAATATTTTATGCTTTATCGGCTTGGCGTTTGTGGCGAATTTTCCATTGTAAATGATTAACGAGAATCAAAATGTTTTCTAAGATTTAAAGCTCCATGAAAAATGCCTAAAACATTTATGTCTTTGTCTTGATTAATCTGATAAATAATTCGGTAATGACCGTATAAAACAACACGAATGTTTTTCTTGGGAAAATTATTAAGACGGTAACCCATTTCCGGAAAATCCTGCAACAGGCTAACCTTCTGGATAATTTGTTTTGCAATATTTTGAGCTACTTGGGGTTTATCTTTGGCAATATAAGTTTGAATTTCTTTGAGCCAATCAAATGCTTCTTGAGACCATTTTATTTTTCCCACGATTCAATTTCCCCGACAACTTCTTCATGAGAAAGTACTCGCCCTGCTTCAACATCCTTTAACCCACGTCTAATCATTCGGTGAAATAAAAGTTCCCTTAAAATTTCTTCATCGGTCATATCATCCGGTTGTTCCTGAATAATTCGAATTAATCTCTCTTTGGCTGTTTCTTCCATAGTACTAACCTCCAACTACATTTTTATTCTACCCAATTTTTTCATTTTTTCAATCCCCAATTAAGATAGTACACCACGTCAAAACTCTATTTTTAAACCCCAGTTATTTCAATATGTTAAACACGTAAATATATTAAAACGGTTCTTTCACTGCTTGGCGCAGGCTAACGGCATGCTGAAGAGCAGCCATTTTCCTAAATTTGTTATTGAGGAGAGTCAAGGTCTTTATGATTAGGATTTATCGGCTTGGCGTTTGCGGCGTTCTTCGAGTTCGCGTAATTGGGCGAGGGTAAATTCGGTTGAGGCTTGCGTTTGAGCAGCTTGATTACCACCTTCTTGGCCTTCGCTGGCCACTTGGGCTGCATAATTGATGACCTGATTTTCTGGGGCGTATTTACCAGCAACTGTTTCTTCAGAAGCTTCTTCACGACGTGTAACAAATTCGGGGATATCCTCCGCCGTTCTTTCCCGGGAATAATCCACATACTCTCCTTGAGTTTCTAAAGCAGCTTGCATAAGTTCATCAACTTTCGATAATTGCCCCTCCCTCAGATCTTTGAAAAATGTCATCCAACCATCCACTGCTCCACGGCCCTCATCCACATAGCCTAGCCATTTTTGTCCGCGTTCTACTCCACCTTCAACTTTAGATAAGCCAGAAGCTTCCGCTAAAGAATCGGGCATGTTAACATCAGTTCTATTTTCCTCAGGATCTTTTCGTCTGAGAGCCTGACGCATATCCGCATAAGCCCTTCTTTGAGATCCTTTGTTATCAACAGACGCAGCTCCTAAACTATCCAAGGCCCTTGTAGCTAACTTTCTATCTCTCTCATCCCCATTGGCTTTCATCCTCTCTAACTTAGCTATGTAATCTTCCATTTGTGTTTCATCACCAGAAGGAGTCCATTCGGGAATATCCATTTCACTTCCCGTCCCTGAGGAACTAGAAGAAGTAGAAACAACTGATTTCATAAAATCTCTTTCTGAACCTGGATTTTTTGCCCTTGCATTAGAAACCCGATTATTAAAAACTTGAAGGGCTGCAGAAGAACTTCCCATACCCCTTTGGCTTGCATATCGACTTACTTCTCTATCAAAACGTGTTTTTGCTTTTGCAGCATCAACATCTGCTTCTGTAGCATAAGCAGCAATCATAGCTGAAGCGGCTGCTCCACTATTTCTTAAATCAACAACTGCAGAAGACCCCGGAACTTGCATTCGAGTATAAGGATCAAACTTACCCTCACGAGTTGCAGTAGTTCCTGCTGTTACAAATTCCTGATGTTTAGTTGTTTTGTCATTAAGAAAAGCTACTGGATCTTGACCCGCCTCATTATAACTAGCCATCCAATAAAGAGTAGCCGCTTGATCAGAAGTTAAACGATCGGTGCCTGCAATGTGTTTTGTTCTAGCTGCAATTGGATCACTAAAGCCAGTGGCATCACCCGTACCATCCCACGCTGCTCCTGTATAAGCTGCATAGGCTGCGGGGGTTCCTTGAACAATAACAGATGGAGGGGCAGAACCATCTACTGCATCAACTCCTTCTGAATCACCTGCTCCACTAGCCCCACCAGCATCAGCCACCTTCACCAAAGTATAAGTACTTCCAATTCCAAGAAAACCATCCTGAATTTCTACAGTGTATTGGCTACCATCATCCAAGGTAATGGGATTTTCACTTCCATGGCCTTCAAGTAATGCGCCTGCACTCACAGAAGCAGCATCGCCTCCATTAGCTTCATGCTCTGCCATGGCTTTTTCTAAAACTTGTTGCTTTAAACCTCGATCAGCTTTTGTAGCCCTACCTTCTCCTTCTCGAACTTTTAAGGGAGTGGATTTAGCTAAAGCGCCAACACGTGTTGTAGCTTCAGCACTTAAAACTGCGGAATCTCCTTCACTTTCTGTCTCATCTGTTCTGGGTGTCCCTTCATCAGGAAGAGGACCTTCTGGAGGTGGTGCTTCGTCAGGAGCTTCAGACTCACTTTCTGGGGGAGGAGGTTCTGGAGCGGCTCTTCGACCTCTGGGTGCTGCTCCTGCTCCACTGCCACGTCCGCCATCGAAAAGCCTTTTCAATCCACCAGCAGCTTGTTGGGCCTCTTCACTGTCTTCAGCAACACCCACAGCAATACCAGCAAGTTCGGTTGGATTAAGGGTACCTGCTTTAACCTTACTCCAATCATCATCAGAAAGGGTTCCTTGTTCCCAAATACCACCACTTGCATCTGTAAAAGATGTTCCTTCAACCATAAACCATTTTCCTTATCCGAGACGAGTGTTTGATAAATCTCGTCTGTGTAAATCGCGTCCTTCTAAAATTCCAGCTTCTTCCCTAGCTGCAGGACCAGTGGAAGCATTGGAATTCCAATAAGGATTTATAAAACCATAAATATTTTTTTGCTCTGGCTTCCCAAGAATTGCAAAACGAGCATCTGCCAAGGCTTGGCCCTCTGGTGTGCTTGGATCTGTTGCATAAATTTCTTCGGCCCTAGCACTTACTGCCCCTTCTGTTAAAGGACGAGACAAACCTCCAGTAAAATAAATAACACCCGCAGGAGCTTGGTTGGCGCCTATCAACGCCTCATACCCCTGACGTTGCGCATGCCGATAAGTTTCTTGTCTTAAAGCTAAAACTGTTCTTGCTCCTTCGGCTGGTCCCTTTTGCCCACTCGCTTCAAAATCTGCCAGTTCAGCTTCTGTTTCTAACATTCCCGCTCTGGCTTCTTTAATTTTCACTTGATCACGTGTAGCCAGATAACGCTTGGCTCTTTCTTCACGCACTTCAGGGGCCACCTGGGCTGTAACCGTTGCTTGGGCTACTCTCACCCCCGGATCGGGGACATTGGGATCGGGAGTGTTTCTGGCTACCAAATCCTGTGGAGTAGGATTATTAGGATCGGCGCCACTAGCATCAGCAACAACCTGAGGTGAAGCGGGTTGCCTTGTTTGTGTTCCTGGTTGTGTGCCTGGTGTTTGTGAACCTGGCGTTTGCGAACTAGGAGACGGAGTTCCCGGCCTCGTTAAATTACCTCTCGCTGTAAACACCATGCCATCGGGCCCTACACGTAATTCCCCTCCTTGTTTTGCAACACGCTGGCGTAGGGCTTCTGCTTCTTCTGGAGTAGCTGGTTTTGGTGTAGGAGCTGCTGTAAGTTTTTTATAAGTTTGTGCATTTCCAGACATGGCGGCATCTTGTTGATTAGCTCTCGCATTATTCAAGCGCTGGGCGGCACTTCTTAAATCGGAAGCCTGGGAAGTGTATTTTGTATACTGGGGGCTATTGGCAGGAAAGGTAGCTGCCTTTTTTTCTAATGTTTTAGCACGAGCTAATAACTCTCCCTCCTGAGACATGGAAAGATCTACATAGCGTTGATATTTTTCTTCTCCTTCAGCACCTTGTTCTGCATCGGCTCTGGCTCTTGCCATTTCATCAGCCATGGTATCGGCTTGTTGAATGGGGTTTTGAACAAACTTTTGTTCTACAGCATCATCCCCTTCGGCTAAATTTTGATCAAGCTGGGCTTCAAGTGCGCCTTCGTCTACATCAGCTTGAGGAAGAGGAGTAGAAGGATTTTTAACTTGCCCATCGGTTGGATTTTCAGCACCATACTGTTCGGAAGCCGCTAAAATATCGGCACCAATATCTCCCAGGCCACTCTCGGGTGCTGCTGGTTCTCCTGTAGGAGTCGCGGGAGGGGGAGCTTCTTCGGGTGCTGGTTCTGCTGGAGGGGCTTCTCCACCACTTCCTGCTTGCAGCCTGGGATCAGCCATTGGATCAGCACTTGAAGCTCTGCCATCTACAGAAGGCCTACTTCCTTCAGGCGCTGCCTCTGGTGCCGCCTCTGGAGGCGGAGCTAATGGATTTGCAGGATCAAACTTAACAGCCATGAAAATACTCCATTTGTCATCCATGCACACTTTGTCATCCCTGCGAAAGCAGGGATCCAGTCTTAAAATTCAAAGATGGATTCCCACCTTCGTGGGAATGACAGATTTCAACACCCCTCTTACCCTTGGGGTGCTTTTCTATTATACGCAAAAAGAAGGCCAAAAACCATGCGATTTGCTCCCTTTTAATCAATATAAATTATTGATTTTATTTGTTTTTATTTTTTGACTAAAAGGGGGTGGGGTGGAAAACGTCAAAAAAACAAACATTTGAGGTATTTTCTCCCAAAATGAGAGGGGAAAAAGGTTGACCCCCCTCCCTGGAGGGGAGGGTGAAATTGTCATTCCCGTGTTTGTAAACTTACCCCCGCGTAGACGGGGGGCGGGAATAACAGTTTAACACCCCCTTGGAACACACGTTTAAAAAATAAAAGATTGAAAAATTTATATGAATTTTATATAATAATTTATATGAATTCTATTATTACTACCATTACTCTGCTTCCTGTTTTGGATAAAAAAATTCGGGAGCTTGCCAAAAAAAAAGGGCAAACCAAAACTAGCCTCATTCAAGAAGCCATCTCCAATTACCTAGAACGTATTGAAATTTTGGAGATTGAAAAAAAACTACAAGCCAAGGGACGCCAACTAGGGCTTACCAGTGAGGAAGATGTGGTTCACATGGTAAAACAATTTCGCAAAGAACGCTGTTGAAAAATGTAGTTTTCCATCAATTCTGTCATTCCTGCGTCATTTGTCATCCCGGCGGAGGCCGGGATCCATTTGTCTGTCATCCCTGCGCAGGCAGGGATCCATCTTTGAATTTAAGACTGGATCCCCGCCTTCGCGGGGATGACAATGGGTGCAGGGATGATAGAGGGGAGACATTTTTCGACAGTCACTTAAATGAAAATCGTTTTTGACACAAACATTTACATCTCAGGCCTGCTTTTCAAGGGAGGTATACCTTCGAGACTCCTTGAAATGGCTAGTCAAAAATTATTTGAACTCTTTTTTTCTCCTGCCATTTTGGAAGAATTGCGCCATGTGTTTCTTGATAAATTTGAACTCACATTGAATGAAACAGAAAAATTAGTAAGTTTCATCACTAACCAAGGCACCATCATCTATCCCGAACAAAAAATAACCCTCATCAAACGATGCCCACCAGACAACCGCATTTTAGAGTGTGCCCTTGCGGCCCAAGCCTTCTACCTTGTTACGGGTGATAAAAAAGATATGCTCCCCTTAAAACATCCCTTTTCTTTTAAAATTATTTCTCCTGCTCATTTTTATCCGATTGTTTTAAAATAATACTACCTAAAGGTAAGCTAATACACTTAGCGCTGGTACTTGAGAACTTCAAGAGCCTTTAAAATATGGGTCTGATCATAGAGTTTTCCCGCAGCGTAGCGAAAAAGAACGCTTGAAATCAGGGTTTGATAGGGAATACCGCTTTCTTTGGCGTCGTGACGCAATCGATTCAGAACGCTGGCTGCCAGGCGAATGTTGATTCTTTTTTCCTTAACCTGCCGTCTAGCCATTTTGGCATAGCGCCGGGTGGTTTGCTTGCCCAGACTTTGCCATTCTCCCTTTTCAAAACTTCCTAAAATTTTTGTTTCCGATTTTGTCATTTTATCCTTCATTGGACCTCCTTATATCTTTTGCGATATTTGCGGCTAGGAATAATGGTTTTTAGAAAAATTTCATTCTCCGATTCCTTGAACGGTACGACGTAAATATATTCCCCGCATTCAACAACAAAAATCTTTTGACCACGGTATCGCAATTTATTGGGGTGTTCCAATGTATCCAAAAGGCCACCGCCGGCCATGGCATCGAGGATTTCTTCAAAACCAATATTTCTTGCTCGTCTGAGTTGTTCATCTTTTTTGTCACTCCAACGGATAAGCTTCACTTTTAAAGTTTATGCTATTAGGCACACATTGTCAATATTGTATAAGGATTTAAACCTTAAGAAAATCACAAAACTTCTGGAAAGGGATAATTCGAGTGCGGAACTTTTTGATTTCGACATCCTTGCTTCCTAAGTGGACTTGATAAAATTGAGAGATTGGAAGACGTTCACTAAAATAAGAAATATGAGGAGAGAGAGCTTTTTCTCCTGTCTTACATTCAACGGCAAATTCAATCTTGCGATTTTTGATCACAAGAAAATCAATTTCCCTTTGATACACATCTCGAAGAAATCTGAGTTCCATTTTATCACCCTGTGTATCTTCTAAAAAATGGCAGTACTTCAAAAGCTGTGAGGCCACAAGATTTTCAAATCTTTTCCCAAAATCTTCACATTGGGACCAATCCCATAGGTAAAGTTTTTTTTCTTTTTTTGCCGTTCTTAGTCTTGCAACACCATAAGGTTGAATCCGAAAACAAAAGTACAAGTTTTCTAAAATGCTCACCCATCTTTCTGCTGTTTCAAAAGCCACTGCTAAATCTTCTTTTAAATTATGAATGGATAAAGGAGATCCCACACGTTCGGGAAGGGCATCCATTAAAAGCTGAATCTGACTCACCTCGCGCACCTGTTCCAAACTGATTAAATCTTCTTGGATCACGCGCGAAAGTCTTTCTTTTTGCCAGCGTTTCCAATGCCGGTGACTAGCCTTAAGGAAAGGTTCGGGAAACCCGCCATATTCAAGCAGATGTTTGAGATCTCCCTTTGATAAATTTGATTTAAGTTCAAAAAAAGAAAAGGGATGCAAACGGTAGTAATGATATCGCCCCTGAAGAGAATCCCCCCCTCGCCTATAGTAATCAAGCCTGGCTGAACCAGTTACTAAAAATTGCCGCTCTGTCTTATGGGTATCATAGAAACCTTTAATGAGATTACGCCACCCCTTGTATTTATGAATTTCATCCAAAACAAGAAGGCCTGTGCCCGATGGAAGTTCTCCTTGAACAATTGTTTTACGCACTTTGGGATTATCCCAATTCAGATAGGAGGGATGCTTTTCATTCCCTTTTAAAAGGTGAAAAGAAAGAGAGGTCTTTCCCACTTGCCGCGGGCCACCTAAAAAGATCATTTTTTCGGAAAGATCTTCTCTGATAAAAGACTCTAAATAACGTTTCATAATCCTCTATTAAAATAGACTTAAGTCTAAAAAAGTATGTACTTTTTTAGAGTATAGTCTAAAAAAGTATAGAACTCAAGGGGGTTTTTATAATTTTTTATAATCCAAAAAATTGATTGGCATTTTGAGTTGTAATTTGGGCCACATTTTCAAGGGAAGTGTTCCAAATTTGTGAAATACACCTCGCTACTTCTACCACAAAGGCGGGTTGATTTTTTTTGCCACGATAAGGAACAGGAGCTAAAAAAGGAGAGTCAGTTTCAATCAAGATGCGATCTTTGGGAACCCAAGTTAAAATATCTCGAAGATCTTGTGCATTTTTAAAAGTAATAATTCCACTAAACGAAATAAAACATCCTAAATCGAGATATTTTTTGGCCAACTCTTTTGTTCCTGTAAAACAATGAATCAATACGGGCACAGCGCGCTGTGCCCCTACTTTTAAATGATTGTAGGTTACCAAATCTGCATCGCGATCGTGAATAACCAAGGGTTTTTTAACTTCAAGCGCTAAATCAATAAAATCATCAAAAACTTTTTCTTGAATTTCACGAGGAGAATGAAGGTAATGAAAATCTAAACCCACCTCTCCCACAGCCACAACCTTGGGATGAAGAAACCATTTACGCATTTGCTCTAAAACTTCTGGAGTTACTAATTTTGCATCATGAGGATGAATACCCACAGCAGCCCATACATGCGAAAATTTTTCAGCAATTTTTAAGGCTTCACTGTTACCTTCAACACCCTCCCCCGCACCAATAGTTACCATGCGGGTTACAGCTGCCTTTTGGGCAGACAAAATCATT
This sequence comes from Deltaproteobacteria bacterium RIFCSPHIGHO2_02_FULL_40_28, assembly GCA_001798135.1. Lineage (GTDB taxonomy): Bacteria > UBA10199 > UBA10199 > UBA10199 > 2-12-FULL-40-28 > 2-12-FULL-40-28. Next base: position 61,120 of record MGRJ01000031.1, read on the forward strand.
TCGTCCAGGGTGTAATCCTGGCCAGAAAAACTTAAGTGGCAGTGACTGTCGAAAAACATAATTTTATATTGCGTAGGGGCTTACTTCTAAACCTGCCCCTACATTTCCCCTTCATTAAACAATTCATCTACAAATCTCTCTGCATTAAAAGGAATTAAATCTTCCGTCTTCTCCCCTACTCCCATATATAAAAGCGGTAATTTGGTCTTGGCAACAAGGGATAAAATAATTCCACCTTTGGCGGTGCTATCATATTTTGTCAAAACCAAACCCGAAATGGGGGCTGCTTGTGAAAAAAGTTCCACCTGTGAGAGCGCATTTTGGCCCGTGGTGGCATCTAAAACAAGAAAAATTCCATCGGCATTTCTTCCTAAAACCTTGGCAGCTATGCGCGTCATTTTTGAGAGTTCTTGCATCAAATTTGTTTTGGTTTGAAGCCTGCCAGCTGTATCAATTAACACAACATCAACTTGGCTAGTAAGAGCTTGTGTTATTCCCTCGTATACCACACTCGCAGGATCGGCCCCCATTTTTGAAGAAACCAATTCTGCCCCAATGCGTTTGGCCCAAATTTCTAATTGCTCACCACTGGCAGCCCTAAAAGTATCCGCAGCAATACAACATACTTTCTTTCCTTTTTGAACGAACTGCGCCCCCAGCTTACCAATGGTGGTGGTTTTGCCAACGCCGTTCACACCAATAAAAAAATAAACGAGGGGAGATCCTTGAATATTCCCCTCTCCCCTTGGGGGAGAGGGTGCAGGGTGAGGGGTGTTTAAATTTTCACCCTCCCCCTTCACCCCCTCCCCTCCAGGGAGGGGGGATTTTATTTTTGTCATTCCCCCGTCATTGTCATCCCCGCGTAGGCGGGGATCCATCTTAACAATCTTCAAACAAGCCTTCTTTAACGCAGCATACGCACTTTCGGCATCCACAACATTTTTATCATGCGTTAATTCATTCAAAAGTTTCTTCGTCGCATCAACTCCAACATCTGCAACTAACAAAAGTTCTTCTAACTCGTCTTTGATTTCAGAAAATGTTTTTTTGGATCTAAAAAGAAAACTTTTGATGGGGGTGAGAAAATTGTTCACTTATAAAGATGGATCCCCGCCTTCGCGGGGATGACATTTATGTTTAATAAATTACCTTGTTAAGCGGATACTCTACAATACCCGAAGCACCCGCCTCTTTTAATTGCGGTACAATATCGCGAACAATTTTTTCATCTACAATTACTTCAACACTTTGCCAACCCGCATCACTTAAAGAACCAAGGGTTGGAGTTTGAAGAGCGGGCAAAACATTTAAAAGCTTTTTCAAATTTTTACTTTCTACATTCATTTTCAATCCCACTTTTTCTTCGGCAGTAATGGCTCCTTGCAAAAGCATCACAATGTTTTCAATTTTTTTACGTTTAAAAGAATCTTCCCACGATTGTTTATTGGCAATAAATAAAGTGTTGGATTCAAGCAAAGTATCAACCACGCGTAAATTATTGGCATGGAGAGAAGAACCTGTTTCGGTAAGTTCCACAATGGCATCTGCTAAAAGAGGTGGTTTTACTTCTGTGGCACCCCAAGAAAATTCCACCGTGGCGTTTACCCCATTTTGTTTTAAATATTTTTTGGTATACCCCACCAGCTCGGTTGCAATGCGTTTTCCTTCTAAATCTTTTACCTTTTGAATTTTCGAATCATTGGGTACAGCTAAAACCCAACGCACAGGCTTTAGGCCCGCCTTGGCATAACGAAGTTCTGCAACTTCTACAACCTTGGCTCCCTGCTCTAAAACCCAATCGCGTCCCGTTAAACCAGCATCAAGCACACCATCTTCCACATAACGCGCCATTTCTTGCGCCCGAATGAGCATGGGTGAAATTTGGGGATCATCCACCATTGGAAAATAAGAACGTGATGATGCAGTAATTTGAAAACCCGCCTTTTTAAACATGCGATAGGTGGATTCTTCCAAACTTCCTTTAGGTAAACCTAATTTGAGAATGTCTTTGCTCATGGGCCAAGGTATGTAGCATCTGTGGGCGCTTGAATCAATGATTTTCAAAGGTATCACTATTATCCCCTCCCCCTTGAGGGGGGAGGGTTAGGGAGAGGGTGTATCCCCGCAGGTATTGAAGGATAATTCAAAATTTTCACCCTCCCCCTCTATCCCCCTCCCCTCAAGGGAGGGGGGAATAAAAATTATCCTCACCCACTGTAACTGTAATAAAATTAAATTCATTTGCATTCTTTGTCTAGATCGCTAAAATTGATCGCTCTGATAATTGTATAAACACAGGGCAGGTTTAGAACCTGCCCCTACGGATGGGGGTTTTTAATGAAAAAATATTTGTTGGGCTTTATTTTACTTTCTACCATTGTTGCCTGTGCACCTTCCGGCAAACTCAATATGAGTGGTGGTAAAGAAATTGCTAGAGTTAATGATACTGTGCTTGGTCAAAGTTACTTGGATACCTTGGTTAGACTTAATCCCAAGGTTGAAGTTCAACTTAAAAATCCTGCTACAAAAAATAAAATTGTCGAAAATTTAATAGAACAAGAACTACTTTATCAAGAAAGTGTAAAACGTGGCATTAATAAAGATCCACAGGTGCTTGAAAAATCGGCCCTCTATCGTCGCGTGATTATTGCCCAAGCCCTTTTAGAAAACGAACTCGAAAAAAGAATTAAAGACGAATACGAAAAGAAAAAAGATACCGACTACATGAAAGTGGCCGTTTCACAAATTCAATTTGATTTTCAACCCGAAGCAATCATGCCAAAAAAACATCCTCAAGTACCTGCAAAAACAGAAGAAAAACCTGTGACAGAACAACAAAAACAAGCAGCTTTGGCAAAAGCCAATCTTGTTCTTGCCAAACTAAAAGCAGGCGAAGATTTTGTTAAATTAGCCACTGAAATATCAGACGATAAAATGTCTAAACGCAAAGGCGGAGATATCGGAAAAATTAGCCGTGGAGATAAGCGCTTAGAAAGAATGGGTTTAGAATCACTTGCTGAAAAAGCCTTTGCTTTGAAAAAAGACGAAATTTCCGAACCCATCGAAAGTAAAAAAGGATATCACATCATTAAAGTAACCTCAGAAGCTGCACCCATTCCTTATGAGGAAGCCGAAAAATTACTTCGCTTTGAACTCCAAAAAATAGTGAAAGACGATTTAATAGCCAAACTAAAAGGCACTGCAGAAATTAAGTTTGCTGAAAAACCAAAAGAAGCACCTGTGAACATGCAAACACCACAAGATGTCCATGTTCCCCCTCCTCATGGAGCTGTGCATGCTGGCCAGCCACCAGCCCCAACAGCGGCAGCGCCGGTACCAGCTCCTACCCCAACCGAAACTCCTGCATACAAGGGAAATTACAATAAACTTGAGGATAAAAAATAAACAACAAGGCTTTCTCTAAACCTCAATTAAAATCTCACCTTTTTCCTCCTTGATTTGATAAACTTTTATTTTTTCATCTCCCTCACTTCCCATACCTGTATGAAGATTAAATTTATGAGCATGGTAGGGACAGATAACAATATTCTGGTCACAAACCCCTTCAGCAAGGGAGCCTTGGCGATGAGGGCACTTATTTTGAACGGCAAAAAGACCGCCGTCTCGTGGCCGAAAAATGGCGATTTCTTTTCCTTCAACAATAAAGCAGATCCCTTGACCAAGGGGAATTTTATCAATTGAACCTAGATTAACCATTATTTACCACCTCCTTTAAAACTTTCACTAACTCAGATCCTTTGAATTGTTGTGGATACACTGGCAACTCTGCTTCCTGTTTCCAGGGATCTCTATAGACATCAGAAGCCTTTTGAATGTCAGCATCCAACCTGTTACAAATACCAAGTTCATCTTGAACAAGAATTGATTGAAGTCGATTGATACCAATTCGTTCCACAAATCCATAAGTACGCTCCATATATTTGGCATGTTCTCTATAGTACTGGATAAACCGCCCCACATACTTTAAAACTTCCTCGTGAGTATCAACAATAACAAGTAAATCTCCTTTACGTACGCATCCTCCTGCAGCTCCTCCAATATAAATTTCCCATTTTCCTCCTTCAACCGTAACAATTCCTACATCTTTCACATAAGCTTCAGAACAATTACGAGGGCAACCCGCTACAGCCATTTTGATTTTGTGGGGAGACTCTATCCCCTGAAACCTTCTTTCAATTTCTTGGGCCAACCGAATAGAATCTCCTAATCCATAACGACAAAAATCAGTCCCAACACAACTTTTTACTGTACGAACTGCTTTAGTGTAGGCATGGCCACTAGGGATGCCTAGATCTTTCCAGATGTGGGGAAGGTTTTCTTTCTTAACTCCCAAAAGATCAATTCGTTGCCCCCCTGTAATTTTTACCATTGGTACATTGTATTTTTGAGCCACTGTTCCAATACGAATCAGTTCATCTGCTGTTGTTACTCCACCATAAATGCGAGGAACTACTGAAAAAGTACCATCTCTTTGAATATTGGCATGAACACGATCGTTAATAAAACGGGCATCCCGTTCATCCTCATATTCTTGGTTCCAAATAGAATGAAGAAGAGAAGCCAAACCAACTTTGCTGGGAGCATGTTCTGGACCATCACCCAATATTTTAAAAGTATCACTTACTGACTTAATCTTTTTTTCTTTAATCACCGCAATCAGCTGAGATTTTTCTAAAGGAATATCCGGCACATAGTAGTGTTCACTTGGATCATAACCAACTTCACCCGCATAACCTTCAATCAGTTGAGCAATCAGCCCCTTACAGGATCCACATCCCAAACCTGCTTTATTACAAGCCCCCACCTTGGACACACTGCTACATCCCTGATTTAAAATAGCATCGTGAATTTGCCCCTTAGAAACCCCATTGCAGTTACAAATTTGGGCACTATCGGGCATGTCCATCACATTGCTGAGTGAAGAAACATCTTTAGAACCAAATAAAAGTTCGGTTCTCTTAACCGGCAGGAAACCACCTTCTTTAAACAGACGCATCAGATAATCCCCCGCCTCAACAGCACCTAAAAGAATAGCCCCAACAAGTTGATCATCACGAATAATTAATTTTTGGTAAATACCTCTTTTGGGTTCCCGGTAAACAATAACTTCATCTCTCTCATCTCGAGGATTTTTTTCTCCCAAACTTACCAACTCAACCCCCATCACCTTCAGTTTTGTTCCTAGTTTGGAACCAGTATAGGTTGCCCGAGGATTGGTTTTTGTAATGACATCAGCTAAAACGCCAGCTTGTTCCCAAATAGGAGCAACCAAACCATAGAGTTGACCCCTATGTTCCACACATTCCCCTACGGCAAAAATGTTTGAGTCATTGGTCTGCATTTGATCATTACAAAGAATACCTCGTTTTATATCTAAGCCAGAGTTTTCGGCAATATCGGTAAGAGGCCTAATACCAGCACTTACCACCACCATATCGGTTTCTAATGTTGACCCATCTTTAAAAACAAGGTTTGTAATTTTTCCTTCAGTAGTTTTAATTTCTTCTGTTACCATGCTACACAACACTTTAATTCCCATCGCCTCGATAGTTGACTTTAAAAGTCTCCCACTTTCTTCATCCAACTGCGCCCCCATCAGCTGGGATGCTGCCTCAATTACTGTAACCTGGACATCGTGTGTCATCAGGCCCCTGGCCGCCTCCAAACCCAACAATCCACCACCAATCACAACTGCTTTATGGCAACTTTTGGCATAGGCTTCAATATGGGCACATTCATCCAGGGTACGAAAAGCAAAAGTACCTGGCACTCCATAATTAGCAATCAGGGGAATAAAAGGGGCAGAACCTGTGGCAATAATGATTTTATCATACGGAACAGAAACAAGATTTTCATCAGGAAGTCCTGTTGCCGCTCTGTCATAGGGAACTCTCCCTTTTTTTACAGGCATACCAAGCACCATCTTTTTTTGACGATCTATCTTAATTGCTTTCAATCCAGTATGAAGAGTAATGGCATTTTCTTGATACCACACAAGGGGATTCATGATGGTGTCCACGGCCTTTTGAGTACCATTAAGAACGTTGGATAAAAAAATCCGGTTATAGTTGCCATAAGGCTCTGCCCCAAATAAAGTAATAGAAAAAAAATCTCGGTTTCTTTTAAGAATTTCTTCTATCACCCTGGCCCCTGCCATACCGTTACCAATAACAACTAATTTTTGTTTTTGATGAGTCATAAAATCACTCCTGCCCTTTCAATCCTTACTGCTGCTTGTTTATAATTGGGTTCACGTGAAATCGGATCAAATGCCGCTACAGTTAAAATGTTGGCACAGGCTTCAACGTAGTGGAACGGGATAAACAAATGCCCTGGTTTAAGTTCCCTGGCATCCTGGGGATTTATTTCTACCCACATGGCTGCCGGTAACACAAGGTCTGCTAACTCTGCAGCATGGGAACAGAAAGCAAAGATTATGCCACTATGTATCAAAAAAAAATTATTTCAAATCAAGGGAGTAAACAAAATGTGGTTTATTAGAAATGAAAATTCATGCTCAAGATAGAGGCAATTGCTTAAAAAAAAGACACATACAAATTCCATTGATTTGCCTTGCATCCCTGGTTATATCATTTTTATGTCCAACAAGCCGCTCTCCTACGCCGACTCGGGTGTAAATATTGACGAAGGAAACGCCCTCGTTGATCAAATTGAAAACTTAGTAAAACCTACCCTAAGGCCTGAAGTGATGGCCGCAGTTGGAGGTTATGCCGGCCTCTTTGCTCTTGATACCAAAAAATACAAAAACCCTGTGCTTGTTTCTTGCACCGATGGAGTTGGTACCAAGTTAAAACTGGCTTTTGAAATGAATCGTTTTGATACCATTGGTCAGGATTTAGCAGCCATGTGTGTTAATGATCTTGTTTGTTGCGCGGCCGAGCCCCTCTTTTTTCTGGATTATTATGCCACCGGAAAACTGGATTCTAAAATTGCAGCCCCCTTTTTAAAAGGCTTAAGCAAGGCTTTGTCTGAAATCAATTGCACTTTAATTGGTGGTGAAACCGCCGAAATGCCAGGCTTCTACAAACCAGGTGAATTTGATGTGGCGGGTTTTTCAGTAGGAGTGGTCGAAAAAAATAAAATCATTGATGGAAAAAATATTAAAGAGGAAGATTTACTGATTGGAATTGCTAGCTCGGGTTTTCATAGCAACGGATATTCCTTGGTGAGAAAAATTGTTGAAACTTCCAAATTAAAACTTACTGAAGATGCTCTTCGATTAGGAAAACCCTTGGGTGAAATTTTGTTGGAACCAACACGTATCTATGTAAAACCAATTTTAAAACTCCTTTCAACCTTAGAGCTAAAAGGGATTGCCCACATTACAGGTGGCGGGCTTATTGAAAATTTACCTCGAATCTTTGGAGAAAAATTTTCAGCAAAGCTCACTGTTTCTCAAATTAACCCTCCCCGTCTTTTTCGTGAATTCCAAAAATTAGGAAAGGTTGCAGAACATGAGATGTGGCGGGTGTTTAACATGGGTATTGGAATGGCCATTGTCCTTGCACCCTCTGATGCTCCTAAAACCTTAGAAATTTTGACGCAACAAGGTTATCCTTCCTGCGTTATAGGAAAAATGGTAGCCAGGAAAAAAATAAATGAAGAGGTAATTTTAATCTAAGAACGTGTAGGGGCCCGCCTGAGGTGGGCCCTGGAATTGATGGTTGATTTGTGGGCGGGTTTGGAACCCGCCCCTACGTAGGGGCGGCCCCCTGTGGCCGCCCATGAAAAGGGCAACCACGGGGGGTTGCCCCTACAAAAAATACCCAATATTTATGCACAATATTCTCCCCATCGGTGTTTTAGTTTCTGGCAGCGGTACAAACCTGCAATCATTGATTGATGCCTGCCAAAAAAAACAAATCCAGGCTGAAATTAAGGTGGTTATTTCTAACAAGCCAGATGTTTTAGCTCTTCAAAGAGCCAAGAATGCAAATATTCCAGCCTTTGTGGTTGAATACCCCACGCAAACAGATCGTAACCTTATTGAAAAAAATATAACGCAAATTTTAAAAAATCATGGTGTTACTTTAGTTGTATTAGCTGGTTTTATGAAAGTACTTGGAAAAACTTTTTTAGAAAAATTTCCAGGACGCGTCATTAATATTCATCCCTCATTACTTCCCGTCTTCCCTGGTATGAATGCCCAAAAACAAGCCTTTGAAGCAGGCGTTAAAGAAAGTGGAGCTACTGTCCATTTTGTAGATGAGGGATGTGATACAGGCCCCATTATTTTACAAGAAAAAGTGCCAATTTTAAAAACAGATACCTTGGAAGATTTACGTCTGCGTATTTTAGAAAAAGAACATATCATTTTACCAAAAGCGGTTGACCTTTTAGCAAAAAACAAAGTAAAACTCATCAATCACAAGGTCCATTGGGAGGAATCATGAAAAAAACCCTTATTATTTTCCTTACTCTTTTAATTCTTATGCCTTGGTATGCCGAGGCCAGAAGCGCCAAAAATAAAACCGTTGGAGTTTATGGCATGGGCAATATTCAATTACTGGGAACCGAACCAGAGTATGCTCCAGGGCCAGGAGGTGGAGCTTACTTTGATTACCGCTTTAACCATCGTTTTTCTTTAACTGTTGATGCGTGGGTTACTACCCATAATGGAGATGATAGCTCTAATGGTGACGATGATATTGTATTATTAGGCATTCCCACTGCTACTTTAAAGCTTTACTTTATCGATGACGAATCTTCTAAATGGGATCCCTATGCGGGTATTGGCTTGGGTGTTTTTGCCCTTACAGAGGGAAGTACTGCCAATGGAACCAATGGGGTAGGCCTAGGAGCCCAAATTGATGTGGGTTTTGATTATCATTTCACTGATATTATTGCTCTTGGATTTTCAGGTATTTTCCGCTCTGCAGGAATTATTCATAACCTGGATGGGGGCAATAATAGCGCTACTGCCATTATCCCCTTTTCCCTGGTGGCCCGTTTAGGGTTTCATTTTTAATAAAAAACGGGTCAATAATCCCCTCTCCCCTTGGGAGAGAGGGTGAGGGGTGATTTAAAATTTTCACCCTCTCCCTAACCCTCCCCCCTCAAGGGGGAGGGGATAGACCCCCGCGCCACCCATTTTTTCTTTTTTCATCATTATCTCTTTACTGACCCTGAGCTTTTCATGTTAGGATATCTTTGATGCTTGAGCGTTATTGTGATACCTTGGTTATAGGAACCGAGCTTCCAGGCTTAATTACAGCTGCCTTTCTTGCCAGACGTGGCCTTTCTGTTCATCTTCTCGATTTAGATCCCTTTGCAGGCGCTTCCCATACTCCCGATCCCTTTTGTGTAGCGCATCTTCATTCAAAATTACTGCGCTCTATTTTAGGAAGGCTTAACGTACCCGAACCCAACATCAATCTGCTCAAAGAAACCGATTCACCCCTTCAGGTTATTTTTCCTAAAAAACGCATCGATATTTCCCCTAATCCCATTATTTTTTACGAAGAACTGGAAAGAGAATTTCCCAAACACATTGATCAGTTGAAAATTTTTTATGAAAACCTGGCACATATTAAACATCAGGTAGATACCCAGCAACTTTATTCACACCTCTTACCTAAAACCTTCATGGCAAAAAGAAAGCTTAAGAAATTTCTCCAGGTTCATGATCTCAATAAAAAAGCGACAGATCTGGGTTTTAAGGATACGCCTCCCGACTTATCAGCTTTTTTAAAAGCTCAACTTAAACTTTTAACTTATACCCACAACGAAGATCCCTTTGTGTTTCAGGTTGCAGAACTTTTAAATCCTAATGAAGGAGAAATTCTTTCAGTGCAAGCAGGACATCAACATTTAAAACAAATCTTTTTAGATCGCATTGCACACCATGATGGTGTGTTGCGCTCCAATGTTAAAATTGATCATCTGCTTTTTCGAAATGGGCTTTTCCATGGGGCTAAACTTGCTGGAAACGATGGAAATATTCTTTCACGCTACATTATTTGGAATACCCAACTTAAACCACTTCTTCCCTACCTGCCTAAACTCATGCGATTTTGGTGGCTTAAAAAAGCAATACGTGAAGTTAAACCCAAGGCGCATTGGTTTACCACCCAGTTTGAAATTGATTACACATTAATCCCACTTCCTATGAAAGAAAATATTCTTTATGTACACAATCCCAATAGTGAACTTTCTGGAACTAATTTTCTTTATATTCAACTTTATAAAAGAGCTGCGCAAGAGAGCCAAAAAACAGTCATCTCGGTAAGCTATCTTCTTGCTCCTGGTTATTTGGATGAAAAACTAAAAATCTTCGAAGGTTTTCATGCTAAAATTAAAGAAATACTGGAATTTTTAATTCCCTTTTCTCAAAAAAGTTTGGAACTTGTTTTTCCTCTTCCCCATAAAGCATCAGAAGAAGAAACTCTTTTTCCTCTTCGTGAAGATGATTTTGAAGTTTTTAAACAAAATGCTGCTACCCATCCTGTTTATGAAGTAAAAACAAAAACTTTTGCAGATCTTTTCCCTATTTCTTACAAAACTCCCTCCCCTAACTTTTTCCTCACTTCTCCCGAAATTCTAGGCGGTTTGGGTTATGAAGGAAAATACATGATGGGTCTTAAAGTAACTGATCTTATTTGGTCGGAAGTTGAACGCGAGAAAAAACGCGCCATGAAAGTAGAACAACGAATTGCGTAGGAGGGCCAAGGGGGAGTGTTTCTTGAGGAGCGAGGACTGTCTGACGAGCCTTTGTGGCTGCGAGTTCCGCAGGGACGAAAGAAATACTCCCCCTTGGCCATTCTCAGATTTTCTTTAACAAAAAAGCCGGAAATGTTTCCACCTCCGACTTCTTGTTTGTCCATCCTCGGGAAGAGAGGAAGTTAAGTAATCAAAAAAATTAAAGCTCCGCACCAAAGTTGATATAAACTCGGCCCTTATCAATGTTTGGGTTAGTACGAGAATATCCTTTTGCACTTACAACGACATCATCAAGCCCATCCCCATTCATATCCTGGCCGCCGCTCACAGATTTGCCTGCATAATCTCTTTCTAATTCACCAACCATGGTGGCATTAGCATCTGAGAGATTAATACTCGAACCAGAAATTGAGCTTCCTAAGAAAATATAGATTTTGCCTGCTTCGATGGCATTATCATCGTTTAAATAAGATCCAAAAATAAGATCATCCAAACCATCACCGTCTAAATCGCCCGCAGAAGAAATTCCATAACCTGCATTATCATCAGCAGATTCACCTACAAAGGTGGTTGTTGCAGACATCAAGCCTGAATAACTAGCACCTTCAATCAAGTAAATAGCACCCGCATTGGAGCCACCATTATCGTTTGATGGAGCACCAATTAACATATCGGCCATGCCATCTCCATTTACATCACCAGCAGCTGCTACTCTTAAACCGGCACTATCGCTGGCAGATTGTCCTACAAAGTAGGGACGGGTGGAAAGGGTTAATGAACCACTTAAACTTGAGGATCCATAAATTAAGTAAACCCGGCCTGCATTGCTTGCAGTAGTGTCGTTTCCGGGAGCACCCACTAAGAAATCATCGTAACCATCGGCATCTACATCACCAACACCAGCTACAGATTTACCAAGGTAATCTTGTTGATCGGCTCCAACCATCGTGGCATCAGCAGAAGAAAGAGAAACCGAACCAGACATCGAGGCATCTCCATTACATGCGCTTCCCTTGCCTAAAAACAAGTAAGCTTTTCCGGCGCTGGAATCGCTTCCATTATCATAACCATAAGAGGCAATAACAAAATCATCACAACCATCGGCATTAACGTCCCCCGCACCAGCAATAGAATCTTCTTCGCCTAAATAATCGCTTTTATTTTCACCTGTAAAGGTAGCTGAAGCAGAAGAGAGTACAAGTAAACCATCACCAGAACTCGCTTCTGCAGTGAGACTAGAACCATACACCAAGTAAACCCGGCCTGCGTCTGTATTGGAACCATCATCATAACCAGGAGCACCAACTAAAATATCATCCTTGCCATCACCGTTTACGTCACCCGCACCAGCAATAGTTGTTCCGGCCTGACCATAAACACTTCCGGAAGAATAAGATCCAGCTCCGGCCAATTCTACATTGGGGCCATTAGAATCATCACGATCAGCTGTTAAGGTGGCAGAAGGACTGGACGAACCAAAGTAAATATAAACCGCACCCGCACTGGTTCCGCGGTCATCGTTATAGGGAGCGCTTGCTGCCATATCGGCATAACCATCACCATTTACATCCCCAATAAAGGCCACTTTAAATCCAAGGCTGTCGTACATGTTTTTACCAGTACCAACAGAGGTAGAATCACCTAAATCCATTCCTAAATCAGCAACTCCATCGCAATCGTTATCGGCTAGATCAAAAATTTCTGCTGCATCAGGATTTACAGCGGCATTGGTATCATCACAATCAGAACCACCATCAGCTACCGCGTCAAAGCCATCATCGTCATCATCAGTATCTTCATTATCACCCAAGCCATCCCCATCACTATCTGCAGATTCATCGGGATCGGTTGGGAAAGCATCTGAGTTATCGCCTACACCATCTCCATCGGTATCTACAGTTTCATCAGGATCTTCAGGAAAGGCATCCGAATTATCACCAATTCCATCCCCATCGGTATCAGTTGTTTCGGTTGCATCATCGGGAAAGGCATCGGTATTATCGCCTACACCATCTCCATCGGTATCGGTTGTTTCGGTAGCATCATCGGGAAAGGCATCACACACATCGCCTGCGCCATCACTATCGGTATCGGTTTGAGCTTCATTGCCAAGATCAGCACAGTTATCGCAGGTATCACCCAGGCCATCGGCATCGGTATCGGTTTGATCGGCATTTAAATCACTGACGCAATTATCGGAATTATCACCAACACCATCACCATCGGTATCATTGGTTTCGGCTGGATCTGTTGGAAATTCGTCTACATCATCTGTAACACCATCTCCATCGGTATCTTGACTACCACTTCCACCTTCATCACCACCACCCGTATCACCACCGTTTTCATCTCCAGTGCCGTCTCCAGTACCATCGTCACCGCTTCCATCATCAGCTGGTGGCACTTCATCAACAGAACCATCGGCGCTGCCATTATGTTCGTCTCGGGCTTGACTTGTACAGGCGTTAACACCCAACACAAGAAAACCTAAAAACAACCAGGTAAAAATTTTAAAGCGAGTTTGGGACATCATAAATTCTCCTACCCCCTTACCCTTTTTAGTAACGGCCAGAATTCCTGCGATCAGTTAAGGCATAGTTCATCTCATCAGTTGCCAAGAGATCGTCATAGTGTTCGCCACCACGACCACTGATAGGTGATACATCGGTTCCTTCACCACCATTGTCATATTCTGTAGAGGCCGAACTATCTCCTGCATAAAGAAGAGGGCTACTAGCATCGGGAGTAAAGGCATCGGGTGTTGCTTCTAATGCACCATCATCGGCAATGCTCAAAGTTACTCCATCGTTTTGCCAAACAGGAGCCTCAGTGAAAAGATTACCCGTTGAAGATTCTGGAACTTGATCATCTGTCATTCCAAAGGTGTAGAAGTTAGAAAAATCAATTGTGGCACGATTTTGTGGATCAGAATCCGACAAACCAGAAATGATATCTCCTTCAACCAACATGTGGCTGATCTGCCAGTTATGAAGTGAAATCACTCCCTCATCAACACCATTATCTAAAGTAACAGCATTTGTAAAAGGGGTGATACTGTCGGCCGCTGTGATTTCTTCGCTTATAGGAAGTGAAGCTTCAAAATAATCTGTAATGCTGCGATTTTGAGCCAATTCTACATTGGAAGAATCGAAAGTATTACCTTCAACAGAAGTAACGCGCACAGGGGCTACACTTCCAGCAAAGTTATCTACAAATTCTGCAGAAACAAGGCTTGAAGTATCCAAGTAATCACTATCTAAATTATTAAGCAATTCAAGATCAAGAAGACCATACTCAGCATAGCTGGCATTGTTGGCTACCTTAATCCCCCAACCTTCGTAGTAGTGGGCGCTAATATCTAAAAGGCTGCCTGAGGTTACGTTGCCATCTATGTTAACAGAATGGAGCACCACAGCATTGGCACCATTTGCTGCAACAACACTGGGAGCAAAATCATAGGAATCTACAAGATTCACATTTTCCAACCAGAGAGTGGAACCTTCACCTGCAAAAGCTGCTTCACCACGAGAAAGTTCGATATAGCTGGGATCCTCTGGGTTTGTGCTTACTACTTTAAGGCTGGCACCTGTTCCATGAACAGAAACAGCTCCACGTTCTTCATCATCAGAAAGATCTGCATGCCCTTCTGGTCTGGCAAAATCATGGATGGAAACATCTTCTAAAGTGAGATCGTACTCCATGTCTCCAGGAACTAAAACATCCTCTAACACGTCATCATCGGTGCCATCACGACGCACCACAACGGCTGCATGATGCACATAGCCATCATCACCACTTGTACGACCATCAAAATTTAAACCTTGAACGGAAATTCTTTCGGAATTGTAAACATCTAAAACAACTCCATCCTCAGTGCCACTTTCTAAAACAATGGAGGCACTTGAATAGGGAGCTAAAGTCACATCAGCTTTATCATCAACGCTGATATTGACATGATAACTACCAGTTGTGCCGATGGCATAAGTAGTTTCATCTTCAGTCTCTGTTGCAATGGGATCGGGTAAAAAGTAAACATGATCTCCACTGGTTAAAACGCCATTTAATTCGGAGGGGGAAACAACAGGACCAGTTAATTCATACAACCCGGCTGCTGCATCGGGATTATTGGTAACAAAAATATCTTGGGGGGTTGCATCATCATCTCCAGTACCACCAGTACCTGCGGTATCATCAGCAGAATCCTCTGCAAATTCACCACAACCTGAAATTGCTACAATCGCAGCACCCGCAGCAACATAACCAAGCCATAGTAAAGGTAAAACCATATATCCTCCCCAACGAAAAAGCTTTTTAAAAAGCTTGTATTTCTTCTTGGTCGTCCAACGGTAGATAACCAAGATTTTTTATATACTCAACGTTCAATGATAATTATCGGGTGAAAAAAAGAATGGTTGCTAAAATTTTGACACTGGCAATTTTTGAGGATAGGTAGGGGCAATTCTATGTAATCGCCCCAATAATAAACAGGGCGAAAACATAGTTTCGCCCCTACGTAAATAACATAAATACTTAATATTATTCAATAATTTATGCTTATTGTTCTTCAGTTTTAATAAGGCCTGAGGTTGCTTCTGTTTTCCAATCTTCCCAGGTATCTGAAGCAACTTCTACCCCTGTACTGGCAATTTCACGGGCTTCTTGAATAACATCATCAGCCATGTCTGACAGTTCATCAAATAAGGGCTCGATGCCTTTTTCTTGAACGCGGCTAGCCGTTTCACCAATACCCACAACGGCTCCCTGGACTTGACTTTTCATTTCATGCAAGCCCTCTTTAATTTCGTTGGTTGCCACCTTAAGTTTGGATTTGATACTGGCTTTTCTGGCTTTGATTTTAGTTTTTACCTTGGAGACTCTAGCTTTGAGCTTGCCAGTCACTTTCTTTTTCCCCTTGGTTTTACGAGTTGATTTTTTAGCCTTTTTACGAACTATTTTCTTTTTAGCTGTTTTGCGAGCTGATTTTACTTTTTTCTTTTTCTTCTTAGCCATAATTCACCTCCCTGAGGGTTTAAGGGATTCTTCAAAATTTTAAGATTTAAGGCAAGAGAAATTAGGACTTAAACGGGTCTTTTATCAAAATATCCTGACCCCGTTCTGGCCCAACCGAGAGCAAAATAATAGAAATCCCTAAAAATGCTTCAATGCGACGAATGTAATTGTGAAGGGTTTTGGGTAAACTTTTAAGTGTTTTAACCTGTGAAATATCTTCATTCCAACCCGGCATCTCTTCATAAATAGGTTTACACTGATTAAGAGCCTCTAAATTACAGGGAAGATCATGAATTTTTTCATTATTTACCTGATAATGAGTACAAAGCTTAATGGCCCCAAAACCACTTAAAACATCAAGTTTTGTAAGGATTAAGCCCGTTAAACCATTAACCCTCACCGCATGCTTTAATACCACTAAATCAAGCCAACCACAGCGTCTTACCCTCCCTGTGGTTGATCCAACCTCATGCCCCTGCTTTTGCAGGCGTTCTCCATCAGCATCAAAAAGTTCTGTTGGAAAAGGACCCATTCCTACCCTGGTTGTATAGGCCTTAGAAATTCCCACAACCCCATCAATTAAGGTTGGGCCAATACCAACCCCAGTTAATGCCCCACCAGCTACGGTATTGGAGGAAGTAACAAAGGGATAGGTTCCATGATCTACATCTAAACTTGTGCCTTGAGCCCCCTCAAATAAAACATTTTTTCCATCACTGATAAGTTGATTAACCAAGATGGAAGTATTGCGCATATATTTTTTAACCTGAGAATATTTTTGAAGAGTGGAATGAAAAATATCATCCACTTGAAAAGGTTTTGTTTCAAATAATTTTACAAAGCGTTCATTACGTCTTATAATTAAAGCTGAAAGTTTTTCTTTAAATGTTTTTTCATCCTCTAAATCACAAAAACGAAAACCCTTTCTGGCCATTTTGTCTTCATAAGCAGGACCAATCCCGCGACCTGTGGTTCCAATTTTATTTTTTCCTTTGCGTTGTTCCCGAAGAAGATCCAACTCTTTATGGTAGGGCATAATAAGATGCGCTTGTGGACTAATAACCAATTGAGCATCGTCTTGAAGATAGCCTCTTTGTTTTAATCCTCGAATTTCTTCGATTAAAACTTCAAGATCAACCACCACTCCATTGCCAATAATACAAGTAACTTGAGAAGAAAGAATTCCAGAGGGAATTAAATGAAGGATGGTTTTCTCACCGTTTACTACCAAGGTATGGCCGGCATTGTTGCCACCCTGAAAACGAACAACAGCATCTATGCGTTCGGTGAAGAGGTCGACGATTTTACCTTTACCTTCGTCGCCCCATTGAGTTCCTACGATTATTATTGAAGACATTA
Organism: Deltaproteobacteria bacterium RIFCSPHIGHO2_02_FULL_40_28; assembly: GCA_001798135.1. GTDB lineage: Bacteria > UBA10199 > UBA10199 > UBA10199 > 2-12-FULL-40-28 > 2-12-FULL-40-28. The sequence goes on from MGRJ01000031.1 coordinate 78,190, forward strand.
TAGTTTTACGAGATCCACTGAAATGATTCCTGGTACCTTGGCCAACTCGGCAATAATTTGAGGGGTTATTTCCCCTTCTACGCCATAAAAAGCAGTGGCCTCTTTGGTTTTAGGATTTAAACCCAATTGCATACGGGAAATATTAATTTTATTTTTAGCGAGTAAGGTACCAAAGTTTCCAACAACTCCTGGTTGATCGATATTATTTACCACTAAAATTTTACCTTCGGGTACAGCTTCTAAGTAATAATCGTTAAACCGAACAATACGGGGATGGGTTTTCCCAAAAATAGTTCCTGCGATCACCTGGGTTTTGCCTTTGTATTTTACTGTTACTGTCATCAACGAGGAAAAATTTTCATTACCACTTGATTTAGTTTCGATAACCTTAATACCCCTTTGTTTGGCAAGCACACGAGCATTCACATAATTCACTGCAACATCTTCCATCACAGGCTCTAACAGTCCCCTCAAAATATCAATGGTGAGTGGAGCTATAGGAAGTTCTGAAATATCCCCTGCATATTCAACAATCACTTCTTCTGGAGCTCCTTTTGCCAGTTGACCTTGCAAGCTTCCAATTTTTTCGGCCAACAACAAATAAGGTTTAAGCCTTTTTAACATTTCCCCAGAAACAGAAGGAACATTGATGGCATTTTGAATGGTGCCATCACTTAAAAAAGCTGCAATTTGCCTGGCTACATCAACAGCCACATTTTCTTGAGCTTCATCAGTAGAAGCTCCCAAGTGAGGAGTGCAAATGACTTGATCAAGTTTTAATAAGGGATGAGCTGGATCAACTGGTTCTTTTTCAAAAACATCCAAGGCGGCCCCTGCTACAATACCAGACTCAATGGCATGAACTAAATCTTTTTCGTTTACAATACCACCACGGGCACAGTTAATAATAAAAACACCTTTTTTCATTTTAGCAAAAGCTTCGGCATTAATGAGGTTGTTTGTTCGCTCATTTTTAGGAACATGGATGGTAATGTAATCGGCTTGTTTGAAAAGATCATTTAATTCCAGCTTCTTGCCACCCAATTTTGAAACAAATTCATCAGTAACAAAGGGATCGTAAACAATCACATTCATTCTTAATCCACGAGCTCTATCGGCTACAATTTGTCCAATATTGCCACAACCAATGATGCCTAAAGTTTTTCTATAGAGTTCGGATCCCATGAAACGATTTTTTTCCCATTTCCCCCCTTTAATGGAGGCGGTTGCTTGGGGAATTTGTCGGGTAAGGGCACACATCATCGAAATAGCATGTTCGGCGGTTGTTACTGTATTGCCATGAGGAGTATTCATCACAATAATGCCGCGCCTACTTGCTTCTTCTAAATCCACATTATCAACCCCAATACCTGCGCGACCAATAACTTTGAGTTTGGGAGCATGAGATAACAGTTCGGCATTGAGTTTGGTTTCGCTGCGAATAGCAATGGCATCAGCATCTTTTAAGGCTTCTTTAAGAGCGGGAATGTCTTTTCCTAACCCGGGACGAAAATCCACAGTAACACCAGGAACCTGTTTTAAAATTGCTACTCCAGCTTCAGATAATTTGTCGGAAACAAGAACTTTCATAATTTTTTATACCCACCGCTTTTTGCTACATCAAAATTTCCATCATTTTGGCAACACCTTTACCTTTTTCGAACTTGTATCCTAGTTTCGTAAGGGCCATTTCGATGGCCGACCAAACAGTAATCATATCCATGGCATCATAGTAGCCCAAGTGTCCGATACGGAAAATTTTACCCTTGGCATCATCCTGCCCATTGGCAATAGTCATGTTGAAATCAATTCGCAAGGTTTTTACAATTTGCCCTGTATCTATTCCAGAGGGGCCATAAATGGCAGTAACGGCTGCTGAAGGAGATTCGGGTGCATACAGCTTAAGCCCAATGGCAACTGCTGCACTACGCACAGCTTGGGCCATTTTTTCATGACGTTTAAAAATGTTTTCTAAACCTTCTTTTTTAAGATTTTGCAAAACAAGACGAAGCCCTGCTACAAGTGAAATAGCCGGGGTGTAGGCTGTTGTATTGAGAAGAATATTTTTCTTTTCGCTTTTAAAGTTAAAATAAAATTTTGGGAGATCACTTTTTTCAACCATGCCCCAAGCCTTTTGACTAAGAGCCGCAAAAGCCAAGCCCGGAGGGAGTTGAAAAGCTTTTTGAGAACCCGAAACTAAAATATCAATACCCCAACTATCCATGGGCAGGTTAACCACACCCACAGCAGTAATGCCGTCGACTACCAGTGCCGTATTGGGATAGCCCTTCACGATATCAGCAATTTGTTTTACTGGATGAGCAACTCCTGTAGAAGTTTCTGAGGCCTGCATATAAACAGCACGATAATCTTGACTCTGCAATTTTTGAGCAACAAGATCGGCATTAACAGCCTTGCCCCATTCTACTTTGATCACATCATGTTCAATTCCATGGGCTTTTAAAATTTTCCACCAACGCTCACCAAATTTTCCACCATCAATTACAAGAGCGTGATCTTTTTTAGAAAGAAGATTGGTAACACTCCCTTCCATAGCTCCTGTACCACTGGCGGCCAGGATTAAAACTTCTTCCTTGGTTTGAAAAATCCATTTCAATCCTTCACGAACTTCTTCGATAATTTTTTCGGCAGCGGGGGTTCTGTGATGCAAGATGGGCTTGGCCATCTCGGTTAAAACATCCTCAGGAACGGGAGTAGGACCGGGAGCATACAATCGGTATTTCATAGCGAATAAAACTCCTTCTGAGTCCGCCAAAGGCGGACGAAGAACCTCAATTTGATCAATTAGATCCTTCGTCACCCTTATCAGGGTTCCTCAGGATGACATTTCAATTAAAAACAAATTGACTATACCAAGCAAAATGCCCGCTTTATCCAGATTCTTCAAGGATAAAGCGGGATTGCCTTATGTAGCGGGGCCAGGATTTGAACCTGGGACCTTCGGGTTATGCATACCATCTACAGCTTTCGCTGCTCTCGCTTAAAAAGCGAGATTTGTGGTCTGGACTTTCTCTTCACCATACTTTTTTTCAAAAGCTTAGGTGCCTGCCATTAAGTCTCTACACCTTTCCCAACCAATCATTGAGTTGGAACTTGGCTCGGGATTACCCTTCCAACGGCTTCCCCGAGTTTGACAGGAGTTCGTACAAAAGTTTCCTTCTGTACAGCCCATTGCGAAATTAATTCCCAAGCATCCCGAAAAGAGGAAGAATTTGGTTTTCGTTGACGCTTGTCAGTTTCGACAAAGTGAATTTCACTGCCGTAACTGATAAACACTTTAACTGGCATTACATAAAAAACATTAAGTTCTTTAATGTAGGCCAGCGCAAAGTCAAAGTCGCACTCATTGTAAACCTCACGAACCATCTGACGACGATTCGTTTTGGTTCGGCGGTTATCAACAACATAATTGCCTGATCCCTCATGGAACCAAGCCGATTTGACTTGAACCTTTATAAGAGTTCCCTGGATATCAAAAACCAGATCATAGGACATTCTATCCCCAACTGGTTTAAGAACACCCCAGCCTCTCTTTAAGGCCTCAAGCACGGCCGCCTGCTCAGCAATATCGCCTTTGAGCTTTGTGTTCATTCGTTAACTTCGCGGTATCGAGCCCGACGAGCTACCTGGCTGCTCTACCCCGCAGTCGTGGGTGGTGTATAAGGTTTTGAACTCGGTGTGTCAAGAAGGGAGTCGGGGCTTTTTACAAGAGCCCTTTGGCAATGTATTGCTTCATCAAGGTTTGATAAGGAATATGGAGTTCGTTGGCTTGTTCTTTAAGCCTTAAAAGCAAGTAACTAGGCAAACGAATAGAAATAGCATGAGAAGTTGGTTTCAAGTTTGGAAAAGAAACCGAGCTAAAATCGGATGAACTAAAATATTCTGTTAAATCAATTTGAGACCAATGCTTGAGTTCTTGTTTTTTACTTTTAAATTGGGGTAATTTAATTTTCTTCTTCATAAAGACAAACCTCCTTTTTATTCAAATCACGTGCTGAAATCACACGTATTTTTGGGCCACTGATCGTAAAAACAATGAAAAGCCTTCTTTCCTTTTTTGTTTTACCAAGAAGCAAACATCGCTCTTCTTGGCCAGAATGGATGACATCATTTAAAATCTTTTTTTTGTGATCAAAAAAAACTTCCTCACATTCCTCATTGGTTACCTTATGCTTCAGGGTATTTTTTTCTTTATTCCCTTGATCCCATTCAAAAATGAGTGGTTCTTTAAGAACAATCATGTATATACTGTATTATACATATTTTTTAAGAATGGTCAATATTAATAATTCTAGTTTTCTTTTTTAACCAAATAAAAAGTTTCACGATAGATATTCATTCGGGGACCAATAGCAATAATATCAAGAGTTTTATTACCCGATACCCGGTAGATAATTCTGAATTTTCCAACACGAAAACTCCATAAGCCTTCCAATTCTTCCTTCAACGCCTTACCAATTGTGGGGTTTTCAAGAATCATTTCCAATGCAGCTCTTATTTTTCTTTTAATATCAGGATGGAGTTTTTGGATTAAATTCCTTACTGCATGAGGAAGATTGAGTTTGTATTTGTTTAAAACCACTGAGGGATTATTTTAAGAAAATTTCATCAAGAGTATACAGTTTTGATTTTTTCTTTTTAAGAGCTGCCAAACCCGCCTTGATTTCCTTCATCATGGAGACATCTGAACGAATTTCCAGGGTTTCTTGCCAACTTTCGTATTCATCTGGATTAACAAGAACTGCAGCTGGCCTTCCATTTTTTGTGATAACAACAACATTATCGGTTTTTTTAACTGAATCAACTAAACCACTTAATTTCATTTTGGCTTCCGATAAAGATAATGTTTTCATAAAAAGACCTTAATTATGGTTGACTAGAATTATAGTCTACCTTTTCAACTGTGTCAATCTATGAAAGGAATCGGAATAATTAAGTTAGTGATTGTAGAAATACTCCCACAGAACAAGAATTTTTTTGACGCCACGCGTTATGGCCTTAGAGGAATAAGTAGCTCCTGTGACATTGGTGATATCTCCGTCAAGTTTTAAGGGATCGTAGGTGGACTTTTTCTCAAACTGTTTCAGAAAGGGTTTTTCTTTAACTTCACTCCCATAAGATTCGCGATAGGCTAAAATTTCAACCATCAACACTTCCCCCTTGGGATTTAAAGTCACTAAGTACGTAATGGGTTCGGTTTTACCAAGCTCGTTATCAACCAAGGCATAACCTATAATTTTTTTACCCTGCTTAATAACCTGAAAGGGCCAATCTAGTTTTAAAATTTTAATGCCTGCTTCTTTTGCTAGCCTTGCCTTGTCTTCGGGTTTGATGGATTTTTTTTCTGGGATTATTTCACCAACAGGAAATACCTGGCGAATGGCTTCGAGAGGTTTGAGGTAGATTTCTTCGGCATGCAAATTGAAAGATGAAAAAAAGAGGACCAAAACGATCAAAATAAAGCCCGAAGGAGATTTCTTTCGGGCTCTGCGGAACTTGCAGCCCCAAAGGCTCGTCAAACAGTCCTCAATCCCTCCAGAAACCTCCTTCGGGCTTTTACATGTTTGTCTCATTTTTTTCATCATCAACTTTTATGCTGGGATAGGGACTTATTCAATAAAAAACGAATATTAGTATTTTCCTCTTGAATATATTTTACTCATGAGTAAAATATACATATGGGTAAAATAATCAGATATCTTTCTAAGCCGGTTACCAGGGATTTACGCAAAAAAATGGTTTTCATTTCAGGGCCCAGGCAAGTGGGTAAAACCACATTTGCCCTTTCCTTTCTTAAGGGGACACAAGCCGGGCATCTGGCTTATCTTAGTTGGGATAATGTCCATGATCGGGACAAAATTAAAACAGCTGAACTTCCTAGCAAACAACCTGTTGTTATTTTTGATGAGGTTCATAAATTTGCCCGCTGGCGTAGCCTTGTTAAGGGACTTTATGATAAATACCATAACTCAACTCGATTTATTGTTACTGGCTCGGCCAGACTTGATTACTTTAGTAAAGGGGGTGATTCCCTTTTTGGACGATATTATCATTATCGACTCCACCCCTTTTCCCTTGCAGAAATTTCAAAAAATCCAACTCTTGATCATGCCTTTCATTTACTCCAGTTTGGAGGCTTCCCTGAGCCCTATCTTTCTGCTTCTGAAATTACTCTCAAAAGGTGGCAAAAGGAGAGAAAACAAAAAATCATCTATGATGACTTGCGAGATCTTACGTTGGTTAAAGAAACCTCTCTTCTCGATCTTTTGGTTGATGCCTTGCCTGCAAGAATTGGATCGCCATTATCGATCAAAAATTTAGCTGAAGATCTTCAAGTAAATCATAAAACCATGGAGCGATGGCTATCGATTTTAGAGCGTCTTTATATCAGTTTTCGTATTGCCCCTTTTGGATCTCCAAAAATCAGGGCTGTTAAAAAAGAACAAAAGCTTTATCTTTGGGACTGGTCAGCTTGTGAAAATGAAGGAGCACGGTTTGAAAATATGGTTGCCTGCCAGCTTCTAAAATATTGCCATTTTCAAGAAGATGTTTTTGGTGATTCCATGGAACTGCGCTATTTACGAGATACCGATAAACGAGAAGTTGATTTTGTTGTTCTAAAAAATAAAAAAGCAGTTTTTGCTGTTGAATGCCGATTAAGCGATACAAACCTTAGCCCTCATATCCACTATTTTTCTGCCCGAACAGATATTCCAAAATTTTATCAGGTTCATTTGAAAGAAAAAGATTTTGGAAATGAAACTACAATTGGACGCAGCCTTCCTTTAACTCATTTTGTCAAAGAACTAGGATTACCATAGACCCACCCGCTTAGGTAAGAACTAAAAGTAAACTCCAGCGAGTAATCTCACTTCAATAGCTTCATGTTCAACCAGATTTCTTCCACCATTTTTGATATCAACAATTTGTGGAAGTACCGTTAAAGTACCCCAACCTTTTCCTTTTTCGTAATGAAGATTAGGCCCAATAAAAAGCACAGAATGTTCATAATCTTCATACTCTACAAATTCGCTATGAACACGACCTTCAATTCCAACAGACCAGTTGGGACTAAGCTTGTAAGCCAAACCCAGGGTTTGTTCCAATGCAAGTTCGGTAATCGTACCGCTTGTTTCAAACTCCCATTCGTGTTCAGCAATGAGGTTTAAAGCCAAAATCCATTTATCTCCAAAATTATGTTGGAGAATAATTTTTTCTTCAGCTTCAAATTCTTCACCCTGATAACCAAGTTCCCCATAAAGAAGAAGCCCAATGGGATGTAAATTAGGGCTAGAAACCATGTACTTCCATTCGGAAGAAAGTCCCCTAAACTTAAAACTCTGAGCACCCGCGTTACGGGTTTCCCGAAAGTTAAGGTAAACGGCCGTTGTAAGCCTATCAGTAAGACCGGTTTCAATTTCCTCACGAAGGTCAAAGGCATAAAAATTACCCCCGGCTCGATGTCCTCTAAAGGTTAGCCACTGTTCAAATTCCCATTTTCCTTTTTCTAAAACTCCATCGGCCTCGTAGCTATAACCAAAATGCCTGGAATCGGCTAAAACCGTTTGTGGTAAAACAACCAAGGCCAATAAGACAATCCATATAAACTTCATTATTTTAATCCTCATTTCTAGTTAAATTATTATCCATCTACTCCGTCATCCCTGCGAAAGCAGGGATCCATCTTAACTCCCCCTCCCCCCTCTTAACATTAAGAGGGGGTGTAGGATGGTTTCCCGCCTACGCGGGAATGACATAAAATTATTGAAATTGAAAATCATTTTCAAAATCATTTATGAAGTACGTTTTAGGGGATGGGGTAAAAATAGTCAAGGATAAATTAACCCCCGGGAAAAATAAAAAGGGCCGCCATTTCTGGCGACCCTTTACTCTACCACCCCAATGGTAGAGAGTTCGGCTTACTACCCTCCGAGCCGACTTAGTTTTGGAAAACTTATGCCTCGGGTTCTACTGTCCCTTCTCCTACAATCTCATCATAATTCCACGCTAAATAACCCACGGAACCAATTAAAAAAACAGCCCCTACAATATCACCAAAGGGCAAAACTGGACTATCAGCCATGGCCATTCCACCTGATACAAGAGCTCTTCCTGCTAACCATCTCAGTGCCACTGCTGTACCAGTTACAGCTACTATTGGTACTGCATTGTCTGCAACTACTTCGGACGTTGTTGTTAAAACTTGTCTGGCTGTTTCGACGGCCGTTGTAATTGGCACAACAAGATTAACTGGTTCAAACTTAACTACATTGGGAGCGGATGGGCCACCACTAGGACCATTACCCACACGATTACCACCAGGCGCAACTGGAGGAGCACCAGGAGGAGGTCTTGGTCCACCACGAAATAAATGTTTTATTCTTTCTGAAATGGCTGGATAAATATCAACAAAAACTGCTGCAGCAGCAAAGATTGCAAGAGTTGCTAATGCATACTCTTTTGCTGTATCACTAAACACTTTGGATTCAACCACCCCTAAAGCCTCATCAATTTTTTCGATATCTCCCTTGGGAATGGCATTCACTCTTCCTTTTAAATTAACATCATCACTTCCTTCATTTCCAAAATCTTTATGAATGCGTTTAATTTCATCAATGATGGCACGAAATTCTTCTACATCTTCGGGTTTGGTAAAATCAAAGGGGGTTTGAAGATCCATCACGCCTGTAGGATTTACTGTTACTCCATTTTCGAGAGGGAGACTCCACTGATTATCATAGGCATAACGTTCCCCTGGTTCTACACTCACAGCAGCCCTTGCTACTCTTTCACTCATGGGCCAAACTTGATTGGGGCGAACAGATGTTGCAGCGGGATCTTGTTCAGAACTTGTTAAATCTGTAAAAATAGAACGACGAATCACAGCAGGACCGGTTTCACTTAAACGACAAGCCTGATCTGTGGGTTGAATATATCCACCTATTCTTAATTGACCGTCGGAAGGCGCATTAACGTTAAAAACTTCGGGTAAAAATTCGGGATTAATGTCTGTTCTAGAAGCAAGGCCTCGTTCAGTTAAAAAATAAAGAGTGTCGTCTTTTCCCCAGGTTTTATCGAGAGATTCGGGTGTGATTCCGATAGTTGCACAAAGTGATAATTCAGCCATTGTTACCTTCCTCGGGTTTTTTTCTGTACTTTCGCCCCTCTTAGGAAGTTATCGGCAGAAAAAAAGAAAAGTTGTGGGAAAATAAAAAGAGATGAACTTTTAACGATCTAAAAACCGACCCAGAGCCAGCTTAATTAAGGCCTGATAGGGCACATCTTGTTGGCTCGCCTTGGCTTTAATTTGATTTAAAAGCCTTGTTGGCAAACGAATAGAAACCACTTGAGTAGGAGGAATTGGGGGAAGCATAAAACCAAGATCATCTAGTTTCTTTTTTTGAGAAAGGTTGATCCATGCCGTTGTATCATGGCTGTCATAATCGGTAATTTCTTTTTTTCTAGCTCTTTTCATAAACTCTTCTTTCTTTTTTTGACGCATTGCGTGCTGTAATCACTCTTATTTTTCCAGAACGTACCGTAAAACCAACCATCAAAATCCTTCCTTCCATACTCTTAGCGTACATAATAAACCTTTTTTCGGAAGGAGTAGAATGCATTTGATCATCAAAAATCATTAAATGGGAATCATAAAAACAACTTTCTGCCTCCAAAATTGAAACCCCATGCTTGGCTTCATTTTTTTGGATATTCCACTGATCCCAATCAAACTTAATTATACGCATAGATTAAAAAAATACAAGGCCTTTCTTGTAATGTCAAGCACTACAAAGTTAGGAGGCAGAAAAAAATAAAAGTTGTGGGAAAATATTTAAAGACGAGCATGACGTGCTGCATCACGCATGGCTTCAGATCCACTGCGGCGACGTCTGGCTTCTTCTTCAACACGGCGGGCATGCTCTGCAGTCACTGTAGCTCTTTCAATTACAGCTACCCGTGAGGCTCTAACCCCTCTTTCGAAACCATCAACTAAACGCGCATAATCGGCAGGTTGAACAGTAACAGCTTCTTCGGCTTGGGCTTGGCCGCAAATCATATCAAATAAAGCTTGTTCGGAAGTTAAGTTGTAACTAGACATGCGGGCTTCTACTTCTCTGGCAACACCTTCATCCATTCTTTCGAGGAGCTGTGCAATACTACTTGTGGCTCTTCCTTCACTTAAATCATCACGGAAATAATTGGCTAATACTGGATCTACAGTATTTAAGGCTTGATACACTTCAGCAGTACGCACCGTATCAAATATCATGGCCTCCATCGGAGTGGGTACAAAAGTTGAGACTGGAGCTGGAGGAGGAACTGCTGTTGCTGCAGGCACACTTGAACGCAAACCACCGCCCAATGTTTTCCCTAAACCAGAACCTAAAGTAGACCTTCCCCCTAAGGTAGGGGCGGAGCGAACCACGCCCGCTGGGCGTGGGGCCTCTGGGGCAGCCATGCCAGAGGCAGGCGCAGCTGGTCTACCCGCTGCATCGGCTGCTGGAGGCCTGGGAAGCTCACGTCCCATGCGATCGTAAGTTTGACGAACCACTTCGGCTTGAGTGATTACTTGATCCCATCTTCCTTCTTCTACAGGCATGCCTAGGGCATTGGCAGAAGTTGAACCCACGCTTCTCGCTCTTTGAACAAGAGCTTGAAGACTTCCACGAATACGACGCAAGCGCGCTACACGCTCGGCTCTAGTTTCTCCGGGCTGAAGATCGTAGGCCCTGTAATTTCTGCGTAAATCTTCCTCAATAAATCCTTCATTGTGAAGCACAGTATGGTGGGCTTCAATTTCACCAATCAAGTCGTAGGCAATGGCATCACTTTGTAAATTATTTAAAATAGTGCGGGCAATACCGTCAGTTACAACAACCGTAATCCTTCCATCTGCAGCCTCTGTATACCAATCACGAGGGAGTTCTTGCATCTCATAGAGATAATGAATGTAAGACACAACAGATTTAGCTACTGTAGTTACACGATCAATGGGTGAACCAGGTAAGGCACTTGAAGAACGCACAATACCTTCCAATACAGCATTGGAGGGAGAGACAACAGTTAGGTTTCTAATAGCACTTGTTGGCACCCAGCTAGGAGCACCCAAATTACTCACAGGAGCTGGTGGGTTTCCTAACCAACGTGGACGGGCTCTCCAAATAGTGCGACCTGCAGTATAAAATGTAGTACCCGTATCTATCGTCCACCTATAAGTTCCCACTGTCCAATCGATGGGATGGCGTAAGGGATATAAAGTTCCACTCCTTACATTCCAATCTACTTTTCGTACCCACCATGGCCTTGCATCAGGAAAAACAGGTTGCACTCTGGCAGTTCTAACAGCTGAATCGCTGGTCCCATCAATGGCCCGTCTAGCTGCATTAATCAATTGCGGCATGCCTAAGCGCCCTAAACGGATGGGCTCTAAACGACGAGAAAGCTGACCCGCATCGGCTTCGTCAGTAGCAATTTTATTGTAATCGGCATTGGTCATGGTGCAAGAACCTGTTACACGACCATCACCAATATAGGGTTTTAATTGATCCACCACCTTGCGCTGGGGAGATTTATCTCTCATGCTACTTACAGAGGCTGCATCTCCAATTTCTTCAAAGTTAACTCGAACAATATTGCTTCTCGTCCGTTCGGCTTCCAGCAAGTCAACCAAACGCATAGCTCTCTCTTCGGGCTCACCCACGTATTTGGCATCACGAATCAAAGTGGCAATTTGAACGCTGATGTAACTATTGTAAGCCAAAGATTCGGGGCATAAACTCCAAATGTATCCTCTGGCTTCTACCTGGGTCTGGGTTAATCTTTGGTTTAGCCCCAAGCTTCCTTGCTCTCGCAAATCGCGCTCTAATTCCATGATACGACGCCTAAGCCACATGTGACGTGCAATTTCTTTTACCATGACTGTTTTACCCGAACCACCCTCACCAACAAAAGCAGCAAAGGATTTACCATCGGTACGTTCCCAAATCATGAAGGTTTGGCGCACTTCATTTTCGCGCCCTTCCAACGGAATCCGTGTTTCTACATCCTTAAAGGGATCTTCACCCCATTGTTTCACAAAATCATCCAAAGACATTTTTGCCAGTTGAGCCCTTCTGGCCTTTTTAACAGCCTCTTCTTTGGCCGCCTCAAGTCCCGCGCCAATGGCTGTTCTTAAAATCATTGTTAACACAATAGCACCCACAACATGTGAAAGGGATAGGGCCCCAATAAGCTGCATTACCTCGCTCGCTCCCATGGATAAACCATGCGCCTGTAATTCAGTTGGAGTTAATGAATCCACCCCTTGTTCTTCAGCATATTTTTGAAACTTAAAATAAAGTTCTCGCCTACGGCTAGGATCCATATCGTTTAAAACTTCATAGGCGGCTGCTAGCATAGGGTCTGCATTAGCGGGCAAAGCTTGTGGTGGATCACTACGAAGCATAAAAATTGCATCTCTAATTCCCTTCAACATGGCAGGTAAAGTGTTGGGATCAATTTTAAAACGCAGCGTTTTAGCCCCTGTTGTATCCATCTCTTGCACACAACCATCATAGGCCATAGGGTTAATATTGTAGATGGCAAAAAGATCATTTACCTCATTAATTTCATGAGGATTAAAAGCAAAATCAAGGGTGTAGTAACCCTTTGCAGAATCAGCTAGGGAGCTACAAGCATCTTCAATTTTAGGGATGGCTAAAATAGTGGCATTAAAAGGAACGGCTTCCTCTACAGGCTGTCCATTAGCACCCATGACAGATGTTTTAATATCAATAAATCTTCTCTTAAAATCCTCTAATTGATAAGATCCATAAGCCCCTGTTTGAGAGGTAATAAAAGCTTTTACTGCAGCTTCTTCTGCAGGCGTTCCGGGAATATGCTGACCAGCTGGTACTGTATACAAACCTAAATTATCAAGAGTAACCGCCTGAGCCGTTATATTTCCTGTAGCATCATTAATAAGTAAAATTGAAAGTTTGTAGGTTTCGGCCATTCGAGGAATATTAACACTCGCAAAAATTTGGCCGGCAGCCCCTTCGGCATCAGCCTTGCTAAAATAAAAAGAATCTTGGATAGTATCTAAATTTCCATCTCTATCAGCATAATAAACCTGATGGGTTTGAATGGCGTCAGGATTGGAAGGATCTTTTAAAAAACCATTCCTATCAAGCATTCCTACCCCACTTAAAAAAGCTCTTTGGCCAGGAGATAAAATCTGGGCAACCGCTTTATTTTGTCTTGATAGCTGCCTGACGGCAGCTAATCGGGTTTGAGGAATAAAAACTTGATTTTCGTAATTGGAAGGATTGTTATCGGCATCAATCACAACACCCGGGATTATTTTTTCGTTCTCTAATTGCTCACTCATAAAACGAGTGGCATGATCGTTTAAAAGATCAACTTTAAATTCTTGGAAAGCAGTAGGAGTGATGGTAAAATCTGTTCCTTCTGTTAAACCATCCAAAAGGCCACAGTTACGAAAACGTGCAAGATCGCCATGAATTATGGAAGTTACCATCCCAAAACCCTCTCATGCCCCCTAAAAAATTCTCTAAAAAATTTAAAAGTTCTGTCATTCTGAATCCGCCAAAGGCGGATGAAGAATCTCAATGCAATCAATGAGATCCTTCGTCGCCCTTTTCAGGGCTCCTCAGGATGACATTTTAAAAAATTACGCCTAAAAAACTTCTGCATTGAAGTTATCGGCAGAAAAAAAGGAAAGTTGTGGGAATTAAAAAAACATGATGCGGTGTGTTAAATGTGTGGGGGCGGGGTCATCCCGCCCCTACATTATTAATTTCATTAAACTTAACACCTGCAAATCAACCTCGTATTTTCCTTGATGATGCAAAGCCAAACCCAAAAGATGATCTTGGCTTGGACGTAAAATTTGAAATTGAAATTCATCTGATTTGTAAGGAGGGGTTTTGGGGGATTTTTCCCAAATTTCTGGATTTAAGCGAACAGTAATATCACCATTTGGTTTCAACGAAAAAACAGCATGAGCAAAAGTATAAAGCACAGGAATACCTGAAGCTTTGGTAAGAGATTCTTTGAGAACAGCGTACTGATAAAAACGAAACATGCGATCTTCCCCTTTGCGGGATTCTACATCTTTTACTTCCTCCTCGGGCCCACCCACCATGGCCAAGCGACCCTCATCAACACGGGGTTCTTTGAGATATTCTACGTCAATGCCATGGGACACATCACCTAGGGAACAAACAACCATTTTTTTGGTGTGACTCAGGCTAACAATAGAAGATGGATCCCCGCCTTCGCGGGAATGACGAATATGTTTTTCATCCCCATCCGTAGGGGCAAACCCATGTGTTTGCCCGTTTAATGGGGTGACACATGGGTCACCCCCTACATTTAAGAGAGAAGTGTCATCCCCGCGAAGGCGGGGATCCATCTTCATTCTTGGACGCTTTCCTTCTTCCATTTCCAAATCCGGTGAAATTTTGACGCGCGCTAGGGCATGAGAGGCAAGGTATTGAGCACGAAATCCAGGATGAGTTGCTTCGTCAAAACGTTTTTGTTCAGAGGGAATTAAAGCTTCGTACAAAAACTTTTTTTCTTTTTCAGAAAAATGGTCAATGGATTCAGGAATGGGAAGCGACCAGATGGTAATTTTTTTGGTTTCATTCATGTTGAATATTTTTTTGGACGGGTTTGGAACCCGCCCCTACACCAACAACATCTGCTAAGCCGACTAATTGTCCTGCAGATGGATCCCCGCCGGAGTTTACCCTCACGAAGGTGGGGGCGGGGATGACAAAAATTATCCCGCGGCCTTTAAGGCTGCTGCAACCACTGGAGATGCACTTCCTCGTCTCATGGCACCTGCTCGTGTTGCCATTGCTTCCATACGAGCACTAGGACCGGCATGTTCTATCACACCTACATCTTCTAGCACTTGATCGACAGCACTTGCAGGGTCTTCGGCATCCAAGGCCATAGCTAATTGCTGCCAATGAATATTTTCTAAACCAAGCCCTTCCATTTCATCACGGCCATAACCATGTTCTTCCAAACGAGCAAGAAGGGTTGCGCGATCCATCTCTCCAGTAGGGGCGTGATTTATCACGCCCTGTTCAGAGGGCGCAATAAATTGCGCCCCTACATGAGAGACACCTTGAACCAAGCCACTACGCAAACCAGCAACATCTGCTAAGCTAACAAGTTCTCCAGTTGCTCTAGCCGCTACTTCTCCAGGTGCAGATGGAGAACCTGGATCGCCACGTCGCTCTTCGGGCTCCTCGCGATGACCAGGGCTCGGGCCATCTCCACCATCAGGGCCACTATCTCTTCCGGGCTCTGGAGGAGGTGGAGCTTCGCGTCCATGGATTAAACGTTCAAACGTACTCTCTAATTCTTCACCCACACGTACTGTCCCCACATTTTGTGAAGCCAAGAAAATACCACCTTGCCTTCGCGTAGCATCATTAGCAGACTGGGCATTGGCAAAGGCATTAGTGACAGCTGTTCTCATCAAAGGCTTTGCAATGGCCTCTGTTAAAGTTTTATCTTTAATTTTCTCACGATAGAATTTTAATTGAGTGTCTAATTTTAAAGCTCCTGGAGTATCCATTAAACGAAGTTTGCGGCCTTCGGCATCTTCAATCACACGAACAGCTACGGAACTACCTAAAGATGGATCCCCGCCTTCGCGGGGATGACTGAGGGTAAGGGGATCACTCAGAATAGTTTTTCCACCATACTGACTTTCTTTTGAATAAAGAATGGCATCATCCAAGGCTACACCGCTAGCGCCCCAATGAAATGCGCCTTTTACATCTTCGTGGGTGGTATAGGCACCCGAAGCAATGACTGGAATTTTTGCATCATACAAAGCTTCACGAGCTTTTCGAACAATCAGTTCGGGATCGGCATTCATGTCGCGATTTTGTTCAACGGCTTGAAGAATTTTATTAAAATTATGCCCCAAAGCTTTTTTAACAAAAGCAAAGGTGGCTCTAATTTCTGGATCCTCGGGATGGGCACGCAAGTTTTCGATAGCTCGCGCCAATACGTTTTGAGCTGCCTTCATTTGAGGAACATAACGAGCCGTTAAAACACCAATGGCCTGTCCGTCTTCACCAAAGAAGGTAACTTTCATGCGCATATCACTCGTTAAGCCATCCCACTCTGGAACCTCAGCCACTAAGGTAATTGCTTCATTGGCTTCCGGTGCACGCAAAGGAGTGTACAAATTATCTGCAGTGAATCCCCAAATTTTAAAAGCCATCATGCCTGTCCAGCCTGTTAATTCATCAGCAGCCAGCATCATGGAATGATAACGGCTTTGACCTTCAATGGGTGTTACCCTTCCCCAAAGAGCTTTTTTTCCATCATCATAATTAAATCTAAAATGTAAGCCCGTGCCATGCTCATGCCCGGCTGCTACACAATTAGGTAAACATCCAAATTGAGCATTACTTGCAAGTTCGGCTGGATTAATTGTGCTGGCTTTATCTTTGCTTTTAACTTTGGAAGCATCTTGGAAAGTAGCATTGGAAAGAGTTTTTTCTTCACGAGTGGCAGGCTTACCTCCTTCGGCTGGCTTATCAACAAGCTCCATCATTCTCATTTCAATGCGACCATCTGGTTTTTTCTCTACATAAATTCGAACATTGGCATTGGAAGGCGCATTCGCAATATAGCCCACGTTTCGATGCAATTTATTAATATCAACTCTTTCGCCACCCTTCACCATGGCTTCTAAAACAGATTCAAAAATGGAATCAAGCATGCCTCCATGGGTGATACCCGTGTATCCCGCATAAGTTTCTGGAAGTTTAAAATCGACTTCGGATTTATTGGAGTAAAGTCTAAAAGAAGGAAAATCCGTTGTTTTGAATTGTAAATTAATGGGGCGAAGGGGCACAGTAGGCATCACATCCCACCTAGGATCTCTTAAGTCAGATAAATCACCAAATTTATTTTCTCCGGCCTGGTTTATATTTCCAGAAGAAATACTTCTCTCAACCACCACAGCATCAAACTTAGCCTTGGTAGTTTTTTGATTAGGTTTACCTTCGTGTTCAACCACCTTCATTTCAGTGAGTTTAATAACCTCGGCTGCTGTATCCACCGTTTGAAAAACAGCAATGCCTACTTTATTTAAAGCAATGACTTGTTCTGTCTTAGGCAATCCCCCTCTAAACATCACGCCGCGCACTTGCTTTTCTGCAACCACTTTAAGTTGGGCTTCAAAGTTAGAGGCAGAAACATCTAAACTCACCACAAGAGGCGCTGTATTACCTACAGCGGCATACACAGCATCAATTCTGGCCTCTAGGGTATCAGGGACCCCATTAACACCATTACCACCTTCAGTTGCTGCTTTTCTTGCAGCTCTTTCTCGTAAAACTTTTTCTGCTGCTGTTTCAGTGGCTTTTAAATTTCCTGCATCCAGGGTTCCAATGCCACCGGCATCAATAACAGCAATGGCCAAACTAGGTGTATTGACCTCTGGTGAAAAGCCACGTTGAAGCACAGGATAAGAAACACCCTTAAAGGCCTCGGGCATGGGCAACTGGGCTATCCCCTCTGCGTCATGTTTAATGCCTCTCTCTAAGGTTCTTTTTTCTTTGATGTCACCAATATGCTCAAAAGTATATTTGAGATAATCACCAGGTAAAATATCCGTCAGTAAAAGGGCCGTGTCTTCACGAGACATTTTGCCTTCAAACTCCCTGATATCTTTACCGTTGGCCACCCAGGCTGCTTTTTCAGCTCCTAGTCTTGCTTCTAAACGAGCTTGAACTTCTTGAATTCTTCTGGCCACCTCGGGATAAACAGACACTTCGTGCTTATCTACAAAAACATAAATATTTTGATCATAGAGACCCCTTTCAAACTCACCTTTTAGAGCTCCCAAGAGAGCACGCACAGAAAGTTCATTCATAGATACAAATTTTGTTACCGCAGGATCAACTCCTGGTAAGACAAGAGCTCCACTTTGAATATCTTCAAAAATGCGTTTTTCAATCAAGCCCGCCAAGGTTCCACCAGGAATTGCATGTAATGCAAAAGATAAAAAAGCAGGAAAACTTAAAACACGACGTAAACCTGTTTTAGGATCAGAAAGCCTGGGGCTTGCCAATTCTTTTTTGGTGGTCATCTTGGCGCGACCCAGAGAACCCTTGGTTTCCCAGGTAGCCCCGCCGTACACTCCACCCAACATTCCATCCGATTCAGAACCACGCCAATCAAACCAAAAAGTTTCTGAAGCTCCAAAATGTTTGCCCCTGGCTCCTTTTAACCAACCTTGTTCATTGAATAAATCAAGCAAACGGGGATGGCTTCTGCCCATGGGAATAATGGTTGCTATTTCTTCTTCTTTTTCAGAGGCAAAATTAGGAATTTTTTTCATTTCTAATTCGCCATAGGAATTCATGCTAGGAACAGAAAGTTCGGGCTGGTAATGCGCCCTAGCAGGCAAGCCAAAGGCTACAGAGTCAAAGAAGTTTACCCCCGGGAGTAGATTTTGTTTAATCAAAGCATCAACAGTTAAACCTTTAATGTTATCCCATTGAAGCTCGGTGTCAAATTCTGTATTAACAGCGGCAAGCCAGCCCCTAGGGTCTGTAAATCCCAGTTCTTCTAACTTGGTTGTACCTTTCACCAGCACAGGGCGATTTAAAATACGAGAAGCTTTTCTAGTTAACCATCCACGAATTTCAGCAACGGTAGGCTCAAAAGCTTTTCCAACAGCTTCAACCACTTCTTTGGGAAGAGGAGTTGGAGTACCGGTTGCTGCCGGGTGGCCCACATCAAAGGGTACGGCATTTACATTAAGCAATTGTAAGTTAACTCCATGAGTCTCCGCCAAGGCCTTCAAAACAGCAGGATTAAAGGCAGAAGCTTTTTCAACAAGTTCTTCGGGTTTAGCGGGATCAACGGGATTTGGATCACGATGCACACCCACTACTTCTTTAACCGCTCCTGATTTAATCAGCGCGATTAAGGTGCGCATACCCATGCCATCAGACATGCCGTAAAACACCATGGGACGACGATGCCAGTTTTTTTGACGAGCCAGGTGGCCCATTTCGTTTACTTCTCTTTGTCCAATGGAGTCATAAATTTCTTTTACACGGGCTTGGGCCTCGGCATATTTAATGGCATTGTGCTGAGAGCGAATAATTTCTGCATTGGCGCGTTTGTTAGTGGCGCTAGCTTGATCTGCTGTAACTTCCAAGCGTTTTACCTTCTTGTTTTCGAAATCAACCGTATACACTCTGGGGTTTACAAAATTATTCTGGGCTAAATCGGTATCCACTTCCAGCTCTACACCCTCATTTAAGGGGAATTGGTAAACCCAACTTTCGATATTGTTCCAATCCAGTTTTCTGCCTTCCAAAACAAGTGCACGAGCAATGGCATGGGAACGCAAGGTTACTTCATATTGATCACGATAGAGAGAAACGGGGGTTTCTTGATAAGTAGCCCGATTAAAAAACATTTTACGCAAGCCCTGACGTTCGGCTCTTTTTTGAACTCTTTCTTTCGCTACTCCCTCAATGAGTTTAGCCACATAATCCACTGCAGATTCTTCGGTCTCAAAACCCAGTTTTCCCATCACTTCAATGATGGCTGTATTTTTAGCATTAAAACCAGCAGCCTCACGAAGCACCACCCATGTTACATCGTCATCGTAGAGATCCCTTAAATTCTCGGCATGCTTATGGTGGTAAACAGTCACATTTTCTCCACCCTGTGCATGAATATTATCCAAACCAGGATCACCCGGAATACCCAAGAAACGCATCACAAGTGGAGATAAAGCTGAATCGGAACCGGAAGAACCACCCAAGAGATGTCCCATATGGGCCTTGGTTTTAACAATGTGGGCAAACTGGGTGGGATCTAAAATGGAAGAAAGGAAAAGACGTATGGATTCTTCCTCGTATAAATCTCCCATGGGCGTAGAAGTCTTGTGCGCCATTACAACCAGGCGTACATTTTCTTTAAGCTTACGGGTATTATCCACAAGAAAATCCACCAAATTTTTTCCCGTACGACCTTCTCCAACAGCTTTATTCCATTCTTCTTCAGTCAGTTTGGGGCCAAAACGTTCGACTAACTTATTGTAGAGAGCTTTTTGTTCGGTAAGTTTTAAACCCCACGTACTGATGGCTGTATCGGCATTAAATTCTGCTTTTGCACGCCCTGCAGCACGCTTCCCCCTTTGAACTGCAACCATTAATTCTTGTACAATACCCGTCATTTCCTCTGGGGTATGCAACACTTCAGTTAATTTTTCTTTGGCTTGATCCCAGGCATCAAAAAGAGCCGAGCGTTGACCAATACCGTAACCTTCTCTGGCTCCCTTGTAGGCTTGTTTATCTCCATCGGTGCGGCTTTCTGCCCCTGCAATCATGGAGTAAACAGGATCTCCTGTTTTGATGGCATTAGAAAGTGGGGTAATCCCCTGACCACCACCACCCGCACCCAACACAAAACCAAAGCGTTCCATATCATCGGGACGGGAAGCCATTTTAATGGCAATATCGCGACCACGACGAACAGAATCTCTTATTGTGGCTCCAATGGCATCAAAACCAAAAATGGCGTTGAAGGTAATGGCGTAATCAACTCCACCGGCAATCCAAATTTTTGCAAAAACTTCATCCCAGTTAACATCCATTCCACTTTCTTCTCTGCGTGTTGCAGCCCAATACTCACTAAACAAATGTTTCACAGCCATCACAATGTTCATGTTTCCTGTAGAACAAGCAGCTACAACGGCTAGCGCCATCCCTTCAGCACCTAATTGTTCGGTAGCTACCTGACCTGTTGTTGAATCGGGAAGAAGAGCTGCCATTAAGTAGTTGGCCACGCTATCTTCTATTTGCATGGGTTTTAAGGTCATTTCATTGAAAGGCTCTAAGTCACCCAAGCCTGTACCAATGCCGACAAAAACATTTTTAGGACCAAAAACTTCATCCAACTCTTTAGGAGAGCGCCCTGCAGCCGACATCAAAATTTGGGATGTAAACATCTTGGCCATAAAGGAAGCTTTGGCCCCAGTACGAAGCTCGCTAGCGGGCACACCCATGCCTTCCCAGTCAAAACTGGTTTGACCCGGAAGATCGCCCGCAATGGTTTTAGGCAATTGAATTGTAAATTTCATGAAGTAGGTTTGGCCACCCTTGGCTAAAGCATACAGAGAGCCATCAGGACGCCTATGAATAGCCAAACCAGCATTTTCTAGTTTTGTACGAGTAGCTGCAGGTAAATTAATTCCCTTAGCAGTATTTTCAATTTCGATTTCCTTGTCATTATCTCCAAAAGCAACTTGGCGAAGCACTTCAAATTCTTTGAAGCGACCAACTTCCTGAATACCACTATTGGCCAAAAGATGCGCTTCAACAGCATTTTGCCATGTTTTAAATTTTTCCAAAACAGCATCATCTAAACCAATGGAAGCGGCTAGTTTTTTATAATCTCCCCACTGGGAAACATCCACACCCATGGCCTTGGCCAAATTGTAAAAATCATAATTACCAAGCCAGCTATAACCCTCGTGCCCTTTAAATAAACCAGCCGCCAACATATTACGATAGTTGGCTAGGGCATCTGTTCCCAAGGGACCAACCATGCCATACCCACGCACCACAGGAGTTTCATCTTCAAAAAGGATATCGGTTTTAGGCTTGTAAGCATAGCGACTGCTTGTTTCTCCCTTAATGGCAATGTTGATGTTATTGAGATCAACAATGGTTCCATCTAAGGGAATAAGGCTGGGATCTACTGCTGCTTTCTTTTCTTCTGCTTTTCTAGCTTTAGCTTCGGTATGTTTTATATCTTCTGTTTCTTTAACGCGCGCTTCTATCTCACCAAATTTTCCTGTTCTTAAGGCAGACGTAAAACCATAGGTATCATCATATTCCCAAAGACCTTGAACCCGCTTGCGGGTATCTCCCTCTGGGGGTCTCAATTTACGTTTCCCAAATTTAGCAGCCAGCGCCCCCGATAAACCAACTGTTGACAGCTCATCACCTGTAAGGGTTTTAATTTTAATTCCTTCTGCTAGTGATTCAGTTTCTAGAGGTTGCGAATAATAATCTTTGCCCGACATTAAAGTTTCTGATCTGCCATCTGATTTTCCCCAACCCGTTGTTCTAGCTACTTCCACTAAAATGGGCTTTTCTTCTTCGTCTCTAATCCCATTGGCATAGGCCTCTGCTGCGGTTTGACCTGGAGGCAGAGCATTTTTAGTTAAGTGATAACTTTTGGAACCTGGTAGGGCCGCAGGATTTAATTCTCCCTCAAGCTCACCCAAGTTTGCTGCATTATTGGGAGTGTAGAGATTAACAAAAACAACTTTCTCCCCTGTTTTGTATTTTTGATGGAGTTTAGCCAGACTAATGGCCATCCAACGCGTAGAAAGAGCCATCACCAAAAGAGAATCGAGTGGAGTACCACGATCGGCTAGAGAGCCATAGTCTTCACGTCCAGCTCCATTGATGTAGAGAGTAGGGAGATGAGGCATTTGAGGTTCTACTTCTAATTCACCCTTTCTGTATTTTTCTTTATCTTCCTTGTATTGTTTTAAGTCTGCAACATACTTCATTTCGATGTAATAAAGCAGGGCATCTTCATCAAAGCGGTTTCCGGGTTGCATATTGGGCACCACATCCATACTGGCTCCATCCGCTGCCTCGCTGTAAATATCGTAGTAAAGATCGCTGGCTACTCTGCCTTTGCGCTCGGCACTTCGGCCAGCATAATCTGTCATCATCACGTTACCACCCAATTGCATCCACTTGGAGGCATAGCCGGCTGTGATGGTTGAAGCTTGATGAATTAAGGCCACATGCCCACGCAAATCGTAACCATCCTCAAGTAAAAACTGGAGATCTTTCCCTGTTTTTTTATCGGCCATGGTGGGATCGGCTAATCTTTTCGCAGCTTCGATAGTGCCATCAGTATCTGGAACAAATTGTGATTTTTTAGCACCTCCATAGGTGGGAACATGATTACCCGAAACGATATCGATCACCTTCCCGGTATAAATAATTCCCTCATCCAAACGATGTGCAGCTAATGTGTAGAGATGTTCCAAGGTATCAATACGTCCTTGGCGACGGGCCTTTTCTGCTGTATCCGCAGTTGCATCCCGTTTTTTGGTTTCGGCATTGATGAAACCACGCAACCAACCCAAGCGAATACTATCGATTCCATTTGCAATTTGACGCATTTCTCTTTCTTCTTGGTCCAAAAGACTTGCACGTAATGCGTCAGAAGCATCTTCGGGCATACGGGTTTCAAAAGCAGCGCTTCGCACATAACCCACAAAACGCATGAGGCGGGCTATGCCTCCATTTTGGGTTACATGATTAAAACCATACACACCCATGCCAGCACGCACGGAAGTTAAAACACCTGTCACATCTTCGGCCGTCATATCCCCGCGTAAAATTTTACGAGGATCAATGGTTTCTGTTCCCCCCTCGGTACCTCGGTAGTAAATACTATCGGCATAATGGGGTTGCATGAGGCTATCCATAAAGAAGTCGGAGGTGGAAACACGAACAGCCCCTAAACGACGTTCTGCTTCGGCTAAACGAGAAGCTTGTTCTGAATCATAAGTTGTGGGTGCGCCTTTAGCATCAAGACCCACACGGGTATCTGTGGCTTCTACTCCTCTAGCTGAAGGGGTTGCTAAAACAGCAACAGCTGCACCTCGAGCCCCTGTTGCACCTGGCGAAGCTGGTGGTGGAGAATCTCCAGCAGCCGCAGGGGCGCTGCTCGCTGCGCCCACAGAAGCCAATGCTGTTTGAATGGCTTGTTGAATAAGCTTGTCTTCGTTAGAGAGAGTTGTAGTTGTTGCAACCGCTGCTGCTCCAAGCTTCACTCCTTTTTTATCTAAAAGTTTTGCAAAATCGTTAACGCTTTTTACTTTTTCCAGGTCTCCATCCGAAATGGTAATAGAATACTTGGCTTGATAGGCACTTCTAACTTCATTGATTTTATTTGTATCAAAACCAAGATCATCCGCAAAACGAGTACTGGCTTCAATAGTTTCTGATACGCTCACTAAGCTTAATTGCTTCATGGTGAGGCCAATATCATCTACTAAAGACCCTCCCCCTGCACCCCCTCCCTGAGGGAGGGGGGAAGTTTGTGCACTTCCGGTTTGAGCAGTAATTGCTGCTAATCTAGCCTCTAAACCCGACCTGGCCGAAGCTCCTAAACCTTGAAGTTGTGTTGCTAGTTGTGTTGCTAAAGCATCTAAATGAGTCCCGGCATCAATGGCTGCTCGATTAGCGGCTACAAAGGTAGAAAGGGTGGAATCAACAGATGAGACCCCTCCCCCTGCACCCTCTCCCTGAGGGAGGGGGGAAGTATTGGTCATAACAGAATTGGTAAGGGCTTGGGTAATGGCTTTTTGTTCTACCTCTTCAGCAGGAGGAAGGGTAGCAGTAGCAGCAGAAGCTACAGCAACAGTTGCAGCAAGTTTGACTCCCTTTTTTTCTAAAAGAGCAGCAAACTGATTAACTGTGGATATTTTTTCAATCTCAGAATCGGCAATGGCAATGCCATGTCTACTTTGATAGGCATTTCTTAACTCGTTTATTTTGTTGGTATCATAACCCAAATCATCTTTAAAACGCGTACCCCCTTCTACAGCTTCTGACGCACCAATCTGACCTAATTGTTTCATGGTTACAATAACATCATCTACTAAAGACCCTCCCCCTGCACCCCCTCCCTGAGGGAGGGGGGAAGTTTGTGCATTTCCAGCTTTACCAAGCAATTCACTTTGACGCGCTTTTAACGCATCTGCTGCACCCGCACCTAATGCAACTAATTGTCCAGATAATTGAGTAGCCAACGCATCTAAATTTTGACGCGCTTCAATAGCAGGTTTATTGGCCCCCACAAAGGCATCAACAATGGCTTTTACTTCAGCAGGAGTTACTTGCTTGAGAGCAGAGGTACTCGAAGGTGCTACTGTAGCAATAGCTTGAGGCTGGGCTGCCACTTCATCTGCTGCTCCTCTTCGAAGATCTTCTAATGTTTCTACCTTGATTTCACCAACCGTAATATCGGGGCGGTTGACTTCAACAACGGCTGTTTCGGCACTGGCAGTTAATGCCCCAATTTCCTTGGTATTAAAAGCCTTTAAAGAGTTGGCATAAATAATTTCAATGCGTTCATCAGGTTTAATAATTCCTTTTGCTTTCAAATATTTTACTTCTTCTTCAATAAAGGGTTTTAAGGTGCCCGCTGATTGATGATGAGAAGGCCCAATTTCAATAAAGCGTCTTACCCCTTCTTCTAACATTTTTCGAACATTAGCCCGCCAACGCACACTACGAGCCAATTGGCCGGCCATAATTTCACCCAAAAGTTGTTTTCTTCTCTCGTTAGTTGGAGGAGAAAAATCATCCTCGGCAATCCCTTTTTCTCTTCCTATTTCACGTAAAGATTTTCCTTCAACATCCAAGTAAACATCCACAGCTTGATCTAATTTAGCAGGATCAAAAGGAATACCATGCTGACGCATGTAAACCAAGAAATCCGCCGAAGCCATTTCCATCAAGGAGGTATGAAAAGCATTGGCAATGGGACGAATATTGAGTGTGTATCCAAATTGATCAAACAATCCCCACACACTTTCGGCTAAACGATAATACTGGGGATTTGTTGTGGGATTTTTATCAAACAAAGCCTTGTGTCCACCAATCATCCACTGTTTAGGAGAGTTATCATTGGAAAATTCAACAACAAAGGGTGGCTCAATCTCCATCTCTACACATTGCCCCCTCACATACTCTTGCATTGCTGTCATTTGCGCTTCACTTAAAGGCTCAACCTCATCTCCCTTGGGAAACACAGCAACAAGAGCTTGCGGTCTTTCTGTATCAATGTATCGCACCTGGGAAGAACCACGCTCGTAAACAGCTTTCATGGCATCATCAGGACTTAACATTCCAGAAGCAACTAGGGTAATCCACATGCCCAAACTATGACCTGCATAAGCGGCATCACGAGGAATCAAACCCTTTGCCTGTAGCTCTTCAAACAAAATCAAAGAGTAGGCCATGATCATGGGTTGAACTTTGGAGGTATCATCTTCAGTTTTATCAGTCTTCCCCGCTTTGCTGTTCATGGATTTAACCAGATCAACAATGGGCTCTTTTCCATCAGGAGATAATCCAATGGAATTCACTGCAGCTTTCAACGCCTCTCTTTTGTCTGCATCAATGTAGATTCCTAAAGAATCAATGGCATCTAAAAGGGGTTGATGTCTTTGGGCTGCATCGGCCTCTAAAAGGGCTTTATACAAAACAGGCATAACCCTGGCCTGACCAGCAATTTTAGCTTCTGCCCTGGTTGGCGCTGTATACTTGTAATGTTTTAATTCCCGTACAAGGGCGGCTTGAATCTTTCTGGCCGAAGCTGAAATTTTGGGCATGTACTCTTGAAACTGAGCCAGCCTGGCTCTTCTTGCCGGATCAGAAATGAGATGATTGCCCATATCCAGGTATTGAGAGCCCTGGCCTGTAAAAACAACGGCTGTTTTAACTCCCTTGCCTACCAAATCGTAACTCATCACAGCTGTGCCTTGTGCATTTTTTACTACCACATGGTAGGAATCTACACCTTCGGCGGTTGCTGTACGGGTTACCTCTGGAAAAAGTTTATCCCCCATCCCCACAAAGCCCGTGTATTTAAGGTTGGCTACTCCTAGGGCATCACGCATGAGTCCCGCTCTTTGCATTTCGTTTAAAACAAATTCGTTCACATGAGCAAAGGTAGCCATGCCCTGCATGATGCGCCCTTGCGCAATTCCACCCGCAACAGCTGCTAAATCAGAAACATGGATGGGATTTAAATCGACAACATATTTTTCAGCTAAATCTACTGGAATGGTTAACGAACCTTTAAACACCAAACGACTTTGAGGAAGATAGGCCAAACGTTCTGAAAGATACTTGGAAGCCACCACTCCCAATTTTTTGTACTCGGCCTTTAATAAATCTCCCAAACGTTTTTGTTCAGCTTCTACTTTAGCTTTGGCATCAGCATCACCTTCTTCTGCTTTTTTAATTAATTTTGCTAAAGTCTCAATAGCTGTAGCATGCTTACCCATAAAGGCAGCATAGGCAGCTTGTGCCTTGGCTCCATCAAAATAAGGAATGCGTTTGGGGCTTGGCCTTTCTTTTAAGTCTTCATTCCATTCATCAATGTCAGTTTTTAAATCTTTTTGATACCCTTCAATAGCTAGGCGTTCAATAGTTTGAGCCGGGCTTGCCACATTGTTATAAACTGTTCTTCCTTCTAAAAGATTAATGGCGGCATCGGGAGCTTTAAATATAACGCGCTCTGGCCCTGTACGCATGCGGGATACCAAGGAAGAATCGATCACACGTACTAATTCTTCAGTTGCACCTTTTATACGATACACTTCAGCACGCACCACTATACGCCGACCTGCCAAGCGGCCATCATTAAAATCTTCGGCTTTTAAAAGACGAGAACGAGTTACAAGAGTATCCCCCACACGAATAGGGGCTACAAAATTAAAAGTTTTCCCCTCGTCAATTACACGAGTTGGATCCATATCGAATTCTTCCATAAACATGGCGCCATCCAAGGATTGCCACATGTCGTGCGAAAGATAATGCGGATGCACTTCAAAATTTCTGGCATGGGCATCAAGATACTTGGCTTCTGTAGACCCAATGGAGGCTGCATAATCTGTTGCCTGACGGGGCGTTAAAGGAGATGACCGCCTCTCAAAAACTGCCCCTCCTGCACCTGCTTGTTCTTTAGAAACGCTAGCCCACTCGGTTGGAATATCCCAAATTTGTCTGTAAAAAACTCTAGCTTCCTTTCGAAATTGATCCATGTTTTCTTGTTCCCAAGTAGCACCCACTTTTTTGTAATTGCGGTTTAATTCATAGTGCGTGGTGAGATCGGATGGACTAGGATAATAATACTGAACCATGTGAATTCCACCGTCTCCCCTATTAGTAACAGCAAAAGAAAGCCGACCATTTTCGTAAAAATTAATGGTTTTTACTTTTCCATTTTCAAATTGAAATTCAATTTCATGACGCGTTTTATCTTTTTCGGGAACATTCCGAATAAAACCAAGATAGGGATTATTTTCTGGTTTTCCCTCTACCGTTATTTTTTTAGCTTTTAAAAAATCGGTGAGAACACTGTCGGGATCAATACCTAAAATACCGTTTTTATATTTTTCAAATACACTGGGATTAGTTCCATCAGATTTTTCATCCATGCGCTTGGTTGGAACAACACGAACATTTAAATAATCATCACTTCCATCTACTGTTTTAACTTGTACTTGTACTCCATCAATGGCTTTTAGTTTTCCTACAGCAGAATCATCTGTATCTTTTTTTGTTTTAGGTATTGTTTGCAAATGAGCTTTAAGGGGATCGTTGCTTGTAGTACGAAGCCAACTTTTCATTCCATCGGCATCTTCATCAACCACTCCTAAAATATCCATGCGCTTATTAGAAAACACAGCAGGAAGGGCAGTTTTAGCATGATGGGAAGAAGGTCCTACAGTTACAGCTGAAGTAGCACCGTGGCTTGCCGCCCAACGGTATTGATGGGGCATATTGACTGGCCAATGCCATTGCTGACGACGCAAGTTTAAAGCAATATCACTCTCTGGGGTAATGGGAGTGATATTATAATTATGAATTACAGTTGAAAGATAGGGAGCTCGCAAAGGAAGGGGTGTTCCTGGTTCATAATGATTGGCTGTGGCTAGAAGCCTTTCGTGCTCTGCGGGAGCATCTGCATAAACCCTGGGATTATGGGGAGGCATGGTAAGGCCCGTTTGAGTGAGAGGATCACGCACATTGTTATTCCACGAAAAAGAAGTAACAATGGGTTTTAAGCGGGTAACTGTTGCATCATCATAACCTGTCCAATCAAAATCACGCTTAAAAATAATCATCTTGGCCAATTCTGCCAAGGCTTTTCCATGACCAATCATCAAAATAAAATGAGAACGAGTCCCATCTTTGGTTTCATCTGTATTTACATTGTTCACAGCTACATAATCATCTGTTCCTGCATAACGAGTATTAATGGCTTCAACGAGTTGCCCCAACTCACTCTCACCTGGATTAAACCAATCATAGGGGATACCCGAAACCGTCATGGTAACCAAATTATATCTTTGAAAATAAGTGTCGATGTCTTGAGGTTTGGGTGGAATTTTTTTACCTTCACCGTCCATTTTAACTAAGGGATCAAATTCTGTGGCTCCCTCTGCATTGGCATTAAAGGGTCCTTCAAAAACAGCCCCTTCCGTAACAGACCATTCGATAAAATTTTGATACGCCTGCACCGTATGGTATCCACGGAAATCCCCATCGTTTCTAGGAATCAAGGGGCGCTCATACCCTTCTACATCAAAGGAACCACCTGCAAAGTAAGCTGCAGGCAAGCCTCCCGATTGACCTAAGAGGGCCACAAATTGACCAAAATCATACCCATGAAGTTCCATCACCCTTACCCGAAGGGCCTGAACTAAGTTAATCATGGGAAAGGCATGGCTTACACGACTGATTTCAATGTAGTTGGCATAGATTTTTTGATCGGCATCGGCCATACGACGCAATTTTTCGATATCAATGCCATGGCGTATGAAAATATCGCGCAATTCACCATAAAGTTTTTGAGCTTCAGGATAATTTTCGATTAAAAAGTTGAGTTCATTGATGTAACCTGCCCCCTGACCTGCAAACACAGCAAAGGGCTTATCGCGACCATCTCGAATATCTAAGGCTCTTTGAGCCATGGGCTCTAAGCCCTGTTTTCTAATTTCATCACGAAGCCTGGTATAAACTTCCCAATCGGTTGCATTGATGGAGGCTTTTTTAAGTGCATCATCTTTTGTAGGATCAGGATCAGCCTTACCATTCATTCCAAATTCATAATCGGCACGTGCTAAAAGTTCCCAAAGGAAAAGTGTTCTTTGTCCTTCAGTTATTTCTAAAAGCTCAGCATCATGATCTAAAACTACTTCTGCTAATCCTAAAGTTTTTCCTAAATTTTTAAAACGTCCCGAAAAATAAGTGGCATAATCTCCTTCTCCTTCGGCCTGAGCTAAAATGCTATGAGCAACAGCTTCAAATTGATCACTTACATAAACCACATCCCCACCTACAGAAATTCCTTTGAAATGAAATTCGCTGGGATAAATGGGATTACCATCTTGATCAAGCCCAATAGAGCCTGTAAAGCGCTGTAAACCACGTTCGGAAACTGGGCCCACAAACATTTCAAGCCGGCTACGCAAGGCCTCCATTTGAGATCCCTCAACAAGACCCGATCGTTCTAACTTGCTCAACATGTTACGACGCAGTAGAGAAGTTTTAGCTGCTGAAACCTCAACTAAAACTTGCCCTACTTCAGAATCTTTTAAAGGTGTTGTTCGATCACCTGATATGATCTGTGAGTAAATAGAGGCACCGATTGCATTCGCCATACTTTCTCCGTTCATGGACCCAATTTAAAGCAATACCCCCTCGCTGCTTCACAGCAAGGCCTTCCAGACAAAACTCGAAAGATGAATAGTGATTCCTCTGCCCCAGGTGGACGGGAATGATGATTACTGACTTAAGACCCCAACACTCTAAAAACTGAATGGACGTTCAGCGTCCTTAGCGTAGCTGAAAATTCATTTCAAGAAAAAAATCAAATCTTTATCTGCCTCTTACAACCAAAGGTTGCTTCCTTTTTTTCCGTCATCCCTGCCTCTTTTGTCATCCCTGCGAAGGCAGGGATCCATCTATATCTTCGCCTTAACCCAAGTCATTTCACCACGGCGTCGGGCTAATTGATACACATTAGCACCCCTTGCCCCATTTGTAGGGGCAGGTTCTAAACCTGCCCGGGCGGGTTCAAGCTCTTCTGCAATCACTGCTAAAGCTTCCATATTTTCGGCTTGGACAGCTGCTCTTAAAGCAAGTTCCATCTCTGCTGGGATAATATCCATTTCTGCGAATTCAGCTCCTAAATCAGCATCTACAGCAGCTATTACCTCTGCCAAGGGGGTTTGATCCATCTCAGTAGGAATGGCTAAATCGTGGAAACCAAGGGTGTCTAAAAGCTCGCGAGCGGTTTGAACAACCCACTCAGTATAAATCCCTCGGGTTGCCGCTCGGGATGCCCTTTCCTCAGGAGTTTCCAAGAATACTAATCTGGGAGCTAAACTAAGAGCGTTCGCTCCACTTACAGCGGATAAACCACCTAAAACTTCTCCACCTATTGCCAATCCTAATGGAGAATCCGTAGGGGCAGGTTCTAAACCTGCCCCCGAATCATGGACGGGTTGGGAACCCGCCCCTACACGATCTGTGGGTTCAACCCCTCGGCTCCCCCCTTGCTCTCTGGTAGGGACTTGCCCTTCTGCTGGCAGGCCACCACCAGAACCAGGAGAAGGTCTCTCTGGAGGTGTTACTCCATTGGCAAGCCCCGCCTTGACATAAATAGGTCCACGCTGGGATTTAGCTACTTCACCAAATCCACTACTTCCATTACGATACAGAACCGTATTACCTTCAAAAATTTCTGGCGTCTTTTCATAAGCAACTACAATGTGGGTTACTTGGGGAAATGCTGCTCTCACCCTCTCAAAAATATTCTGTTGAGTAAAAAATGGAATTCCGATGGGTTTGTTAATTCCCTTACTTTGACTCGGGGTTTTTACTTGTGAAAAACGAATAATTTTTCCGTCATCATGAACGCTAATACGAACATGTCTGGTTGAAGAAAAAACATAGGCACCGTTAACCTGTTCTTTTTCAACCCAACCTAACGCTTGTGCTACTGTTACAGGGGTTACAAGAGTAACTGGGGCGACGCGTGGGTCGCCCCCTACATCAGGAGCAAGGGTAGTTACGGTAGGGGCAAACCCCTGTGTTTGCCCTTCTGTTGGTGGATCTCCTGGAGGAGGATCACCTGCTGGAGCACTCGAAGCAGGGCCGCCAGAAGGTGGGGTTCTCACCAAGGCCAATAAACCTTCTGCTAAACTTTCAGCTCCCATAACTGCTGATAAACGCCCACGCATTGGTTTTGGCAACATTTCTAAAAGCCCACGAGCACGTTCCATCAAAGTTACTGCTTGTCCAAACTTGGCCTCGTTAATTTTTTCTGCTAAGAAAGCTGTATTTTTTTGAATCCAATTTTCTACAAAGGCATTATCGGCCCATAATTCATCGTTGGTTCGACCTGGATTGCCACGCGTCGCCATGTCTTCATTAAACCAACCACGAATTTTTTCTCTCGCTTCTACAGGAGTGAGATTAAATTCTCCCGTATCTCCATCACGCCCAGAGGCCTGCAGAAGAGCTTTTCTTAATTGATCAAAGGCCACACTTCTGGCCAACCATTGATGTCCTTCAGATCTAAAATCTTTCCAATCTACAATGCGGTTGATCACTCCTTTTGTAAGCATGCGTTCGGGCACATCATGGGCATCAGCAAATTGAGTGGCAATAGATCGATAAACAGGAAGAAGTATTTTTTCCCTGGCGGCAATTTGTTCTTTAAATCCTGTAGTTTGTCCACTATCAGCAGGCACCCTGGCAAGTTGAGATTCTAGCTCAATGATGGCATCATCACATTCTCTCATCTTGGCTTTTAAAAACTCATCATCTTTTCCCCAAATTTTAAGTCTGGCAGTAGCTCCTGCTTCCAAAACATTTCCACGAGAAGTAGATTCTGCCCAAAAGGTTGCTTGATCTTGATGATTAATGGTTGGATCAACCACCACCCAGGCTCCACCCCGCAGCTCTCCAAAGGGAGGCAGCATAATCATTACAGGAGCATCGTACTGACGCAATTCATCCACAATAAAAGAACCATACTTCAAAATATGGTCGAACATGTTATCGACACCGCCCGAAAATCCTCTCCAGTTGGGAAGCACCACTAAAGGTAAACCTTCGCGCCTGGCATCCCCCATAAATTCAGCTGTTTTCCAAGCCGAATCAGACCACCACACCTTGCCTGCTTGATCCACACGCCTTTCAGAAGAAGCTCTCATGGCTGCATCAGCAGGAATAACTTTTTGTGTCGACCGTAATTCGGGTGTCAGCACAGCAACAGGAATACCTCCCCATCGAGCCCGACCCGTCACCACACTTTTAGCCCATTCCCCCATGTCTTCCTTAAAAGATCCCTCATCTAAAAAGCCCGGGGCATACTCTCCTTCAAAAGCAATGGTACCCTCTTTGGCAACAGGAGTTGGACCACCACGAATTAAAAAGCGGGGATCATAAACCATTGCGGGGTCAAGAGGTTTCCAAAGGTTGGTGCGGTTTACTGGATCTGTGTTCTTTACAATGAGAAGTTCGCCGCCTTTTACTTTTGGAATAAAAGAAATCCAATCCAAAAAGGTTTTCATTCCAGCAATATCATCTTCTACCACAGTGCGAGTATTTCCATTGGCCGCATGAATATTCACTCCACCAAATTCCTGGTTATCGGTGTAATACTCATCTCCCATCAACTCATTCATCATGTCTTTACCAGTAAGCATCATGGCCGTGCCCCGTTTTTGAATGACACGACGATTTAAACGGCTAATATACGCCCCAATACCCACGTTTAGCCCCATTACGTAAGTGAAGGTAAGGCCTTCATCATAGGCCTTAGAGGCTTCTCCCGCAATGGTTCCAGAGCCTCTTAGATTTTCAACTCCAATACCATCGGGGCCATCTTTAATACCGGTAATTTTCCAACGAGTTTCACCTTCTACAGTAATTTGTTCTGCTAAAATTTCTTCTGCAAATTTTGGATATTGTTCTTCAGTAAGATAAACATACCCTCCCTGAGCGGGATTGCTAGAATCATTCAAAGCATATTTTTTTGCTTTCTTTAATTCTTCAAAAACTCCAATGCGGGCTCCTGAATTAGCAGCAACATAAAGGAAAGGAAGTCCTGATTTTCTGGCATACTCGGAAGCCTTTTGATATACTTCATCTTCGGCCTCAGAAAAAGAACCATAATCGATATTAAAATCGTTGGTGGCAATAATGATGTCACGCCCCTCAGGAAATTCAGGAGTACAAAGCGTTACCTTAAAGGCCACCATGCCTACAGTGTTTTGTCCTGCAGGTCGGCTTGTAGAAACCAAATTGCCATGTCTATCAACCACCATTTCGACAGCAGAGACTACAGTAGAAGGATCGGCTGTTTCTATGAGTTTGGGAATATCATAAGCATAGGTTTGTCCCCTGCTTTGAGCAAACAAACGGCGTTTATCAATTTTATCCAAGGGAGTGTAGGGAGTATCCCGATCTTTTCCACCCAGATCATGGGCACCAAAAGTTAGAGCCCTGTAAGTAATTTGACCAGTGGTCCCATTGGTTACTTCCTCATAGCCATGAACTTCTAATTTATGCCCCGAAGGATTACTGGCTACAAAAAGATATGGCTTGGGCGCAGGATTACCATCTTTTAATAAAAGTTTTACCTCTACCATCCCCACCCGCAATTCTTTTAAACGTCCCAGATTGCGTTCGTAGATGGTTTGAATAACATGGGCTACATTGGTGGTTTCTAAATCGATGGGGTCTGATACATTCAAAAAAACTTGGTTAAAAGTTGTTTTGTCATAGGGAGAGCCTTTTCTTAAAGTCATCTCCATGGCATCCAAACTTTCTGAAAAAGCCTCTTCAACTCGAGGAATAAAAATTACTTGTTCCGCCCCAATCCCATTGCGCCGGACCTTAGCTCCCCGAACAACATGTCTCACAAAAAAGCGGGAATCACGGTCTTTATCTTTGATGGGTTTTTGATCAACAGCGCGACCCCAAATGGGATCTCCTTCTC
Source organism: Deltaproteobacteria bacterium RIFCSPHIGHO2_02_FULL_40_28 (assembly GCA_001798135.1). Taxonomy (GTDB): domain Bacteria; phylum UBA10199; class UBA10199; order UBA10199; family 2-12-FULL-40-28; genus 2-12-FULL-40-28. The sequence goes on from MGRJ01000031.1 coordinate 113,065, forward strand.
CACTCCTTATATTCACCACCTTCTCACGACCATAGTAGAGATGAATTTGGTGGTTAGGCACGGGCAGGGCCTGCACATCAAACCAACTCATCCGATTGGGAGTTAAAGTATAGGCCAGGGCTGGCTCCATGTGACGTACGATAACATCTTCCTTCCAACTCAAATCTTTGCGGAAAGTATAAAAAGCAGGATAGACCCCTGGTTTATTAATAATAAAACTCATCCGATTGATATTATAAGATTCAAATTTATTTTTCTGAGCATCAACTATCTTTTGCAAAGCAGCAAGAATAGCCTTTTCATCTCCTTGAGGAGCCTCTTTTAAAACCAAGTTGAGGGTTCTCTCTGTTCCTGAAGGAACCCCTACAAAACTTTCCAAAACCATATTCCAGTTTCTCTCAAGCTGTTCTTGATTTTGAAAAACCATCATGGATCCAGAGCGAGCATCTCTACCTCTCACAGCACGTGCAGAACGATAATTCCATACCACCGCTTGGGTTTCACCACCCCCCACTAGAGGATATCCATGGGTTTCAATTCTTGAAAATTCATGACCCCGATAAGCTCTTTTTACATAAACTTGCAAAGCAGTATCAATAACAGCCGGATCGGTATCAAACAAATGGGGAACAACCAGCTGAAATAAAGATCGATGTTCTCCAACAAGAGCTGCTATGAGTCCATCTCGAAGTTCAGGGCGAGATCTATTGATTTCTAAAATACGGCTTCTCACTTGTCTAATTCCTTCCTCTATACCCACCTGACGATTTCTTAAAATGGCTTGGGCTGCCTTGTGAGCCAAGGGATCAAAGGCTTTGCCTCGAAGTGATTTAACCCCTACCAAACTCCCTGTTAAATCGCCTACCAGCCCTTTTTGAGACACTTGCTCCATTAAAGCTGCAATAAAAATATTTCTTTTTAAAACAGGCTTGTCTTTTTTACTCTTGGCCTCGGCATCCTCCCACATGTAAATTTCATTGTGAGCTTGGGAATAAGCATGCACATCAATAGTTTTTTCTCGTTTTAATTCAACGGTGGCGCGATAATAAGTTTTCCCTTGGAAAGCTTGTTCTACTTTTGTAAATTCAGCAAATAAACCTCTAATCACTCGATTTCGGTTTCCAGCAATGCCCTCTTTGTAATTTTCAGCTAATTCTTGGAAAGGTTTTGCTGCCATTTTAAAAGCTTCTTGTTTGGCCTTTAAAATTTCAGCTTGTTTTTCCTCACGCTCAGCTTCTTTTAAGTCTCCCCTTTCAATTAAGGATTGCACTTCTCTAGCAGAGTCCCTTGCCAATTGATCTCCTGCTTCATATCGTGCAATTATTTGAAGAATGTCTGCAGAAGGGAAAGCTGGTGGAGGAGAAGCAGCTAAACCAGCAGCATAGGCATCTACCAAGCTTCTTAATTGTTCACGAACAGTTCTGGGAAGGCTGCCCTGATAAACTGAATAAAAATAATTAAATTGCTCGATGGGAAGCCTTGGATTTTCAAGGGCAGTAAAAAGTTGGTTTATAACCAAACTTGCAAGATTTTCCATACCACTGTCTGGTCCAAAACCTCCAAGGATTTGCCTGGCCTGATTATAAGCCCATTCGTACTGGCTTCTTAAACTCTCTCCCACTTTTAAGGGGGATGCCATTGCACGCAATTGATCAGCAAAAAGCACCGCCTTTTTCACTTTATCGGGTTCCTTTAAATCTATGTTGGCTAAAAGGTCTCCGGCTACAACTCCTGTGTTGGGAGCTATGGTGTACGAAAGTATTCCATCTTCCAAGGCCACCATTTGACTTACTGCTTTCATGGCCTCATATTCAATAATGGGCATTCCTTTTTTAACTTCCGATCCATTAGGAACCAAGTAACGAATAAATTTTCCGGGAGCTTCTGCTAAAATTTTGGAAGGATCATATTCGTTGGGGAAAAATACTGTTTTCCAACCCACATCCAGTTGCAATCCACTGGGAAGCGCACGACCAGAAACCAATTGGTATTTTCCATCAACACCAATCATATAATCTCTGCCCGCCTCCGGTCCTACTTGCAACACATGGGCTTCTACTGCTCTTCCATTGAGATTCAAAGAATAGCGACCATCACCTAAGTAATTTACCTTAAAGCTATACTTGGTATCTTCTGTCTCCCTATTAATCACATCAACAGCAAAGCTGGTATCTAAAAGCCTGGCAAAGGGGACATGGCCCCTGTTAGATTCGGCCTGATATTCCTTTTGTCGGCCCAATAAAGTTTCGTGAGCTTTAAAGGCTGCAGCTAAAACAATGCTCAAATCTTTTTCGGGCTGGTTTACCAAACCACCACTCTCTACCAATTCATCTAGTTTGGTAGTCGTAGCTTCTGTTGATGAATTTTTTCGAAAAGTATCAGACTCTAAGTATTGCAAAATGGCTGCTGCAGGAGTTCTAAATTGGGGAACTCGAAGCATTTGAAGAGCCACGGCCATTTTATTAATGGCGTCATCTCTATTTTCACCATGGGCAAAAATATGCATGAATTGCGAATCGGCAAATTCGTGAATTCCTCCTGGAGCTGCAAAAGAAGTATAGCCCCAAACACCGGGCATATTTCTAAAAGTGATCTCATGGGCACTTCCAGGAGAGGCCCTCCAACCACGGTCGGGATCTCGTGCAGTAATACGAACAGCAATCACATGCCCACGCGGTGGAAGAGGTTCTTTGGTATCAAAATCAATGAGGGTATGTCCCCAGGGATCTTCTCCATACAGTCTTCGAATATCAGGAATACGATGAAGACTGGCCCCCATCTCAACATGCAATTGCGCCACAGGAAGATTTACTCCTGTAATCATTTCACTTACAGGATGCTCTACTTGTAAACGAGGATTTACTTCTAAAAAGAAAGCTTCGTTGTCTACGGTGCTATATAAATTTTCAATGGTGCCTGCATTTTGGTAGCCCACCATTTTCATGGCAGCCACAGCAGATCGACGCATTTTTAAACGTTCATCTTCATGCAATCCAATAGGTGGACCTTCTTCAATTACTTTTTGAAAGTCTTTTTGAGTAGAACAATCTCGTTCGTACAAAACAATGGCCTGCCCATGCTTATCGGCCAAGCCTTGCAGCTCGATGTGCCGGGCATTGGGAATAAAAGCCATGATTAACACAGGGCCCGCTACTTCGGCTTGAGTTTGCGTAAAAAGTTTTCGGATTTCCTCGTCGAGTGTTGCTGGATCTTCAATTAATTTTTCAAGCTTACGAATTCCCTTTCCTCCTCCTCCAAACACAGCTTTAAACATAAAGGGAACTTGAATATTTTTTTCACGAATAACGCGCACGGCATCATCAGCAGTAGTAACCGTTGAGAGGGCATAAATTTCAGGGGGAATATTGGTTACATCCTCAATGCGACCTTCTAAACCAAATCCACTCCAAGGAGCAATACGCATGCCGGCCTTGCCGCCAACCAATAAGGCAGAAGCCTTGTCTCCAAAGGCATTCATGGCGCATGCTCGGGGACCAATAAAGCCAATTCCAAGTTCATCTAAACGCGTAGGTAATGCTGGATTTTCAGAAGCAAAGCCCCAACCAGGCCACACAGCATCAACTCCATGGGTATGGGCTAAATCTACAATCAAATCGACATTAGAAAAATTATTAGCGGGACCTCCATCGGGTACTAAAGCAATTTCACAGCCCAGGGTTGCTGCTAAACGAATAAACTCGGCATTGGCTTTTAAATCCTGGGCTGTCACCATGATGACAAACTTGATTTCATCAGGGTGCCCAAAGGTTTCGTAAGACCATTGCCAGATAGAACGAATAAACTTGGCAGCAGCCATGCCTGAGTTTGCAATTAAAATTTTGCTTATGGGTTTTTCTGCACCAATAAAACTTGAATATTCATCAATGGAATTAAAACGACGGGAAGGGCTAATACTAACCACTCTTGGAATCGGAAACAAATTTGCAGGTACTACAAATATCCCTTCTTGGCTAAGTGCAGCTTGAGGCATAGACCACTTGGGAAATGCTAGATCCAAGGAAGATAAATCACTGGGAATGGCAAGAGGAAAAACAACAACATCAGTATCAACAACAGTAATGCCATGTAAGTAAGCCTCTAAGGCTTGTTTCGCTGCTGCTCTTGGACCTTCTTCACCAGAAGTTCCGGCAAGAATAGTACCTAATTTTCTGATAATATCGGCAGGGGCAACCCAGTCTGTTGGATTACCTAATCCAAGGCTCTCACTTGCAGGGGCAAGAGCCACTTCAAGAGAGATTACTTCTCCTGAAACTTCTCCTGCAATGATTCTTCTCCAAGTTGCACTATCCGCCATAACATCCCTCAAACAAAAAAAAGGGAGGTTACAACCTCCCCTTTGATCTTAAGGCCGTTAACAAAAATAATACTTTCTTGTCAACAAAATCCTCCATAATCGTTGATTTTTTTGACGTTTTATTCTTCTGAAGGCATTCTTGACTTTAGACCGAGGGCTTGCTATCTGGCTCCATGGCCATTGAAATCTCGGTTTTAACCCATTTGATTGAAAAAGCCCTTCCAGGAGCCAAAATTATGGTAAAAGATCTTGTAGGAGATGGAGATCATCTTCAAGCCACGGTTATTGCTACTCAATTTGAGGGCAAAACTCTTTTAGAGCAGCATAAAATGGTCCTAAATCCCTTAAAGGAAAACTTGAAGGAACGTTTGCATGCTTTGAGTGTAAAAACATATACTCTCGATCAATGGAACAAAAATAAATAAGGAGGAAACATGAGTGATGTTCAATCCACTATTCAAAAAATAATTAAAGAAAATCCTGTTGTTGTTTTTATGAAGGGAACTCCCGAGTCTCCCCAATGTGGTTTTTCAGCCCAAACCATTCATTGTTTCCAAGCTGTTGGAGCCCCTGTAAAAGGAGTTAATGTTTTGGCAGATCCTGCCATCAGACAAGGCATTAAAGATTTAACCCAGTGGCCAACCATTCCCCAAATTTTCATCAAAGGTGAATTTATTGGTGGCTGCGATATCGTTACCGAAATGTATGAACGCGGGGAATTAAAAACAAAAGTAGGAGAGGCATTGGCGAAGTAATAAAGCGGGGCACAGGTTCAATGTCATCCTGAACCCTTCACCTGTCATCCTGACAATTAAAATTCCCCTCTCCCCTTGGGGGAGAGGGTGCAGGGTGAGGGGTAATTCAAAATTTTCACCCTCTCCCTAACCCTCCCCCCTCTTAACATTAAGAGGGGGTAACGGTTTTCCTTTTCTTACCCCCTCTTAGAATAAGAGGGGGGAGGGGGAGTTATCCCCGTATTTCTTTTTCAAGACTCCCACAAAACGTTTCAAAAAGTTTAGCTTCGAGTGTAAGGCAAGGTTCTAAACTTTTTATTTTTCCTTCAGATAAAATTTTCTTAACTTTTGCTTCAATGGTAATACGGTGATTAGTTTCTTCGTTGATAATCCCCTCTAATTCTTCTCGCACAAGGGTTTCCTTGGTAATTTTTTGATACAAGGGGTACAGGGCCATAGCTCGCCTCTCAATCAAACAAGTTACAAAAGCATAATTGGTGAAAGTGTTATTACATCCTAAATGCTCTTCAATAAGCTGGCATACCGAATGATCGAGCATTTGAAAATAACTTACAGCTTCATCAGCACACAGATACCCTGGGTTTTCTCCACCTAAAGCCTCACTCATTTTTTTCAAAACATAGGCATGGCGGGTTTCATCATGAAAATGTTCCATGATAGCCAAACTTGGATGATCCTGACAAACAGTTTTACTAATTTTACGCGCCCCAATGTGTTCTAAAAGTGAAAGTGTATTAAGCCATCTGGCTTCCAAAGCTCGATGGCTTGTGATTTTTGCTAGAAGGGTTTGCATCGAAGGATGCTTTAAACTCTTTAGTTTGTAAATGTCAAGACAGGGAATTAACGAAACGAGTTACCAAGGAAACACGACGAGCAGCTGTGTTTTTATGCAAAACATGCTTGGCAGCTGCTTTGTGATAAACACTCATCATTTCTGGAAGTAACTTTAAGGCTTCTGCCTTAGTAGAAATGGCTTTAAGCTTCTTGTGTAAAACCTTAATACCCGATTTCACAGTGTTATTACGAGCACGTCTCTTGCGAGATTGACGATGTCTTTTTAATGCGGATGCATGTTCGGCCATAAGGGGGTGTTCGTAACGCATTTCAGAAAACATGTCAAGACGTGTGTGGCGGGTCCTGCTATTTAAGTCGGGTTACTCGGCTGAAAAAAGCTGGGATATTTTCTGCAAAAGCCGCAGTCTTTCAAGACATCGAGTCTTGAAAGCTGCTTGCTCTCGCCGATTTGTTTTATTTCTCCGCAAGGACAAATCGGCTCCGAGACACTTTTGACAGAAAATACCCCAGCTTTTTTCACATCATTGATTTTTCACCTCTACACGTCTCCACTTGTTGCTTCATGGATATCCGTGTTAAAATGTGAGGTATGAATTTTAGAGTAGGTGGACATTTGCTGGGCTTACATCGGGTACAAAAACCAAGTGGTTTTTTGCCACAGGCTGCGAAGTGCCTTGATGCCTCCCTTCCCCCTTACGAAAACGAAATTACCGTTAAAGTAAGTATGCTTCAAATTGATTCTGCAAGTTTTAAAAACCTGCAAAATAAAGGCACAAGTATAGCCACACAAATTTGTGACATCGTTTCCAAGAGTGGAAAAATGCACAATCCCGAAACAAATTCGGGCGGAGTTTTTTTAGGAAATGTAAGTTACGTGGGATCTAAACATTCCCTTCATCAAAAAATTCATGAGGGAGATTCTGTAATTTCTCTTGTTTCTTTAAGCCTCACTCCCCTTCACATCGAAAAAGTGATCGAAGTTGATTTTGATCGTGAACGAGTTTTGATTGATGGGCATGCCATTATTTTTGAAAGTGGAATGATCTCGCTGATTCCCAAAAATTTTAAAGAAGGCGTAGCCCTTGCAGCCCTTGATATTTGCGGAGCACCCGCTCAAACAAAACGTCTGGTTAAAAAAGGAGATACACTTCTTGTTTTGGGTTTAGGAAAAGCAGGTAAAACCATTGCCCTTCAAGGAGAATTAAATGGTGCACATGTTTTAGGAATTGATCCTGATCCAGAAGCTGTTTTGTGGTGCCAAAAAAATTTAAAAGGTACGTTTGAAAAGTTAGACGCCACCAATCCTGTTTCCGTTTTGGAATGGGTGGAATCTAAAAACAGGCGAAGCCTGTTGCCAGACATAGTTATCTCCGCAGTTAATGCTCCTGGTTGTGAGATAAGTGCTATTCTTCCGGTTAAACAAGGGGGGCAGGTTCTTTTTTTTGGAATGAATACTTCTTTTGGGCGTGCTGTGCTAGGCGCTGAAGGGATTGGGAAAGATGTAACCCTGTTGATGGGAAATGGTTATGTACCCGGGCATGCAGATTTGATGTTTAATTTATTGCAGGACCACAAAGTTTTACGAGAATGGTTTGAAGAAAAATTTGGATAACCATGTATTGTCATTGCGATGACGTTTATGGAGAAATATCATGGATCAAGTACAAAATATTCAAACAAGCGTTCTAAAAAATCAGGAAAACCTGTACTGGCAACGTTTTAAACGCTGGGCCAAGGTGACAGAAAAAGAATGGAACGATTGGCATTGGCAGTATCAAAACTTGATTACCACTCCCGAAGAATTTATCGAACTTTTTCCAGAATTTGAAAATGAGGTAGCTGATATTCGTTCTACTTTGGGAAAATATAAATTTACTTCAACACCCTACTACATGGCCCTCATTGACAAAAATAATCCCGAATGTCCCATTAAGCTTCAAGCTGTACCCAGCAAACTTGAAATGCACATTACACCAGGAGTGGATCAACGTGATCCTTTAAATGAAGATAAAGATATGCCTGTACCTGGCCTGGTGCATCGTTATCCCGATCGTGTGCTTTTTTTAATCACTGAAATTTGTTCTCTCTATTGTCGCTTTTGTACGCGAAGACGTGTTATTTTAGAAAAACAAAGCCATATCGACAGACAAATTGATATGGGAATTGATTATATTAGAACTCATCCTGAAATTAGGGATGTGATTATTTCAGGGGGCGATGCCCTGGTTGTGGGTGAAAAATTATTAGAATCGGTTATTTCTCGTTTAAGAGCTATCCCGCATGTCATTACTATTCGTTTAGGTTCACGCATTCCTGTAGTTTGCCCCATGCGTATTACCCCTTCACTTGTTTCCATGCTTAAAAAATATCAACCCATCTTTTTTATGACGCACTTTAATCATCCAGCCGAGATTACCCCTGAGGCAAAAAAGGCTTGTGCCCTTTTGGTTGATAATGGTATTCCTATTATGAACCAAACGGTTTTATTGAGGAAAATCAATAGTTGTCCCGATATTATGAAAGCTTTAAATTATGAATTAATCGGGATGAGGGTAAAACCGTATTATCTTTATCAATGTGATTTGTCCGAAGGAATTGGACACTTCCGAACCCCACTTTCAGTGGGGCTAGAAATTATGAAGGCTCTTCGGGGCCACATGTCGGGATTGGCAATTCCTACGTTTGTGATTGACGCACCGGGTGGCGGAGGGAAGATTCCTATTCTTCCTGATTATGTGGTGAGTCACACAGGTAATAAAATTGTTCTCAAAAATTACGAGGGAAAAGATTTTACCTACACAGAGCCACCCCAATGGGATTGCCGATGTTCAACATCGGCGTCATTTAAAAAATAAAAAATATAAAGGCTTTTTGCAAAAGCCATTTAATGTATGGCAAAATTAAATTTGGATCGTGACAAGGTTGATGTCTGTCGTGAGCTTGCCAGCGCCCTTGTTCATCCTGTTCAAAAATATATTGATCTGCATTCTACTGTTTCCATTGAACGCTCAGTGTTGCGACTCATGGGTTTAACTGGAGCGTTAAAAGATGAAAATGGTAACTACCCTTTAGCTAACCTCATTGTAGATAAAATGGATCGCCGGCAACTCTCTCTTGGTATTGCTACCTGGATTGGAGCTGCCAAACTTAAATATGATGCACCCTTAGAAGTATTGGCCACTCGCATTATCCAAGGAAAAATTAATTTGGCTGATTTACCCGAACCTCCTCCAGAAGCCATACGCAAAGTTTTACTCTCTCCGGTTTCCGAAGCCATTAAACGAATCGATTTTAATCGCAAAGAACGCGAACGATTGCGTTCTAGATCCCCCTTCCCTAGGGGCCCCATGAAGTATGTGATTGTGGCCACAGGAAATATTCACGAAGATGTTAAACAAGCCATTGCTGCTGCACAAAATGGAGCTGATGTAATTGCTGTTATTCGCTCTACTGCACAAAGCTTGCTTGATTATGTGCCCCATGGGGCTACCACCGAAGGGTATGGCGGCACTTATGCCACTCAAGAAAATTTTAAAATCATGCGTAGCGCCCTCAATGACCTTTCTCAAAAAATGAACCGCTATATTCGTTTGTGTAATTATTCTTCTGGCCTTTGCATGCCTGAAATTGCTGTGATGGGTGCTCAAGAGAGTCTCGATTTTCTTTTAAATGATGCCATGTATGGCATTCTTTTCCGTGACATCAACATGAAGCGCACTTTTGTTGATCAATTTTTTTCACGCGTTGTTACTGCACGGGCTGGCATTGTTATTCAAACGGGTGAAGATAATTATTTAACAACAGCAGATGCTTTTAACAATCATCATCAAGTGTTGGCTTCCCATTTTATCAATGAACAATTTGCTAAAAATGCGGGAATGCGTGAGGAACAAATTGGATTGGGACATGCTTTTGAAATGGACCCTGCTATTGAAGATAGTTTTCTTTTTGAAGTAGCCATGGCGGAGTTGGTACGTGATATTTTTTCACGTCATCCCATCAAGTACATGCCCCCCACGCTTCATAAAGAAGGAGATATCTTTTTTAGTCACGTCTTGGATGCTCTCTTTAATTTGGCAGGATGCATGACAAACCAGGCCATTCAACTTTTAGGAATGCCAACGGAAGCTATTCATAATCCTTTCTTGATGGATCGTTTTTCAAGCATTAAAAGTGCTAATTATATTTTTAAAGCAGCTTCATCTCTGGGTGAAGAAATTCAATTTAACGCCAATGGAAAACTAGCTAGAAGAGCCCGCACAGTTCTTGATCAAACTCATGAATACCTTCTTAAAATTAAAGATATGGGTTTGATGGAATCGATTGAGCGTGGTTTTTTTGCTGAAATGCCCAGACCAAAAGATGGAGGGCGTGGGCTTGATGGAGTGTTTCAAAAGGCCAGAAGGTATTATAATCCATTTTTGGAAAAATTAGGGTCATCACGATAAAATAATATGGGATTTTTTCACAAAAAAGAAGAAGCCAATCTCGAGCATCACGAACCTGTTATCACAGCGTATGGGGATCAAATGAATGATGGTATGGTGCAAATGAGTTTTACCCTGCCTACCACTTGCGGGCTTGAATCTAAGGAAGCTGCAAAACTTTTTGTAGAAAAAATGGGCTTTGAAAAAGTAATGGTCACCCACATGGAAGCCATTTCCGATAATTTCACCTTTTTTGTAGTGTATGGCAAAACCAACCAACACATTGATATTCGGGAAATCAAAGTAGTAAGACCAGAGCATCCAGTTTTTTCCTTCGATGAAATTAATGAAGTGATTGAGAAAAAAATTGGGCGTAAATTAGTGGTTGTGGGGGCTTGCATTGGTTCTGATGCCCACACAGTGGGCATTGATGCTATCTTTAACATGAAAGGTTTTCGTCACGATTGGGGCTTTGAACGCTATCCCTGGCTTTCTGCTTATAACCTCCGTGCCCAAGTGGCCGTAGAAGATTTAGTTCAAAAAGTTGTGGCACTTAATGCCGATGCCGTGTTGATTTCCAGGGTTGTAACTCAACGTGATGAACATATTATAGAATTAAAAAAGTTTTTAGACCTTTTAAAAAATACCAGTGGTGTTTCTCCCCACTTGATTAAAATTTGTGGTGGTCCCAGAATAAGTTTTGAAGATGCTATCAGTTGGGGATACGATGCAGGCTTTGGTCCTGGCACTAAGCCATCAGAAGTAGCTAGTTTTATTGTACACGAATTTTTAAAACGTGCGGGAAAGAATTAAAGATGGATCCCCGCCTCCGCGGGGATGACATACTTAAAAAATTATGCCAAAAAATGTTGTTACACTTACAACTCGCATCTCAACAAAAGATGCCCATTATGGCGGAGAGCTTGTAGCAGGTGCAAAAATTCTCGAGCTTTTTGGTGATACAGCCACCCTTCTTTTAATTCAACAGGATGGAACAGAAGGTTTGTTTCGTGCCTATCAAGATATTGAATTTTTGGCGCCTGTGCATGCAGGAGATTTTTTGGAAATTAAAGCTACACTCACTGGCGTGGGCAAAACTTCGCGCCAGCTTCAGTTTGAAGCTGTTAAATTTGTAGAAGGATCAAAAAATTCCAAGAAACCAGACAAGGCCAGGTTTTTAAAAAAACCAATCCTAGTGGCCAAGGCAAAGGGCACTTGTGTAGTGAAATAGGGCAAGACACCCCCGCTAAAGAAAGTTGGCACGCATGGTCCCTTTAATTATTACAGCAGCAGGAGTTGGAGCCGAGCTCACCAAGAAAGACACACCCTATCTGCCAGCAAATCCCCAAGAAATTATTAATGAAGCCATTACCATTTCAAAAATGGGAGTTCAAATTTTTCATCTGCATGTAAGAGATGGCAATGAAAAACCAACTCTTGATCCAAAAATTGTTGGTGAAGTAATTGCTGAAATCAAAAACAAAACAGATCTCATTCTTCAAATATCAACAGGGGGTGATGTGAAAGATTCATTTGAATCAAGATTATCTACCCTTGCTCAGCCCATTTCCATGGCATCACTGACTTTAGGAAGTATTAATTTTGGAAAAAATGTTTTTTTAAATCCCCTGCCACTCATTGAAGAATTAGCAAAAACCATGAAACAAAAACAAATAAAACCCGAACTTGAAATTTTTGATGTTTCAATGATGGATACATTTTATACACTTGTTAAAAAAGAATTGCTGATTCCACCTTATCATTTCAATATTATTTTGGGTGGACCAGGCTGGTTAGCTGCTACAAGAGAAAATCTGGAATTTATTCTGTCTCAGCTTCCCAAAAATTCAAGTTGGTCTGGTTCTGGCATTGGACGTTTTCAGGACACCATGATTGACTTAGCCCTTGAAAAGGGCGCCCATGTACGTACAGGTTTAGAAGATAATATTTATTTAAAAAAAGGGGTTTTAGCCAAAGGGAATCAAGAACTAGTCCAAAAAGTTTTGGAGAAAGCCAAAAAGTTGGGACGGAAACTTGCTTCTCAGGAAGAAACAAAAAAAATATTGGGGCTTTATTAATAGGCTGTTGAGAAAGGTTCAGATACAAGGCGCCCACCGAAGGCCCGACTGAGGCGTACTTATGATGGTACGCCGCAAGGAGCGGCCGAGGATGGGCAACGCAGTAGATGAGCCTTTATCAACAGCCTGCGAAGGAGAATTTATGCCAGGCATCGGAGTTATCTTAAATCCCTACTCTCGAAAGTACAAAAACAATCCTGAGATGGCTAAACATATGGGTTTTATTGTGGGAGATAAAGCCTCATGTAAAGCTACTGAAGATTTAGCCGATCTGCGTCGTGTAGCCGAAGAATTTAAAACACGAGACATCGATATTTTAGCCATTAATGGTGGAGACGGCACCATTCATTGTACCCTTACCACCTTTCTCAATGTGTATGGCAATAAACCTCTTCCTAAAATTGCACTGCTGCGTGGAGGCACTCTTAATAATGTGGCAACCACAGCTAACATTACTGGTTCTTCAGAGGCAATTCTTTCTCATTTATTGGTAAAATACCATGAAGATAAACCTTTTGAAACACGTGAAATTATGCTCACCAAAATTAATGAAGAGTATGGATTTATTTTTGGGATGGGAGTGATCTATAATTTTATGGAAGCTTATTATAGCAAGGGAAATCTTACTCCCTTTGGAGCAGCCATAAATTTAATACGTTCTATTTCTTCTGCCTTGATTAATGGACACCTGGCTCGAAAAATGTTTGCACGCTTTGATGCTGAAGTGGTTGTCAATGGTACCAAATGGCCCTTTGCAAACTATGTAGCTCTGTATACAGGTTCTATCAATCAATTAGGTCTTAATTTTAGAGTCTACTACTTGGTAGATAAAAATCCAGACCACTTCCATGCCATTGGTTTTTCTTTGCCACCACGCAGTATTTTAAAATATCTTCCTAAAATGTATTTAGGAAAACCAGCTGGTTGTCCTAATATGATTGAAGAACCAGCAAAAGAGATGATGATCAAATTAAAAAACCCCCTGCCTTACACCATTGATGGTGATATGAAACCCGCCACGGATTTTTTTCACATCACCTGCGGACCAAAAATTACCGTGATTGTACGATAAAGTTTGGGAACTTCCAAAAAAGGTTCAGATACAAGGCGCCCACCGAAGGCCCGACTGAGGCGTACTTATGATGGTACGCCGCAAGGAGCGGCCGAGGATGGGCAACGCAGTAGATGACCTTTTTTGGAAGTTCATTACTCACACGCATCGCCGGTGCCATCAAAATCAAGATCAATCTGGGTAGCGTTAGAGGTTGTGCGACAATTATCATCGCAGGCGTCGTAAGAGTAAGTGTAGTGATTACAAGGAGTATCAGTTTCAGAACCAGAAGCATCCCCATCGTCGGGTATGCCATCATCATCATCATCGGTATCAACTGCATCGGCAATACCGTCTGCATCGGCGTCGTCATCACAAATGCTGGTTTCCAAATCATAATCATTAGGGATGTCATCCAAATCACAATCAAGTTCACTGGTGTCTAGCGTACCATCATTGTCATCATCGGTATCATCAAAATCATTGGTACCATCTTGGTCTTGATCATTATGGATTGCAGGCTCGTTTGTTGGAAAAGCCCGGCTTCCTACAAAAAAAACAACATCTAAATTCATAGTTTCTGAATCAGAGCTTAAAACAAAATAAAACTCAGAAAGAGCTGTATTGTTGTTATGAAAAATAGTTTGGTATTCATTTGATCCTTTTATAAAAATAATTGAATACGCTTTTTCAAAAGCAAGTGAGAGAGTAAAGGTGCAATCGTCTTCAATTTGAAAATTGGCTTCGCTTGCTGCTGTATCAGTAACGGTGAGGGTATCTGCGGTACAATTTGCAACAACGGCTGCTTGAGGCGTAAGAAGCGCCCCACCTACCACTTGGGCAACAGTTCCTGTAATCGTGCGAAGAGCAGGAGGATTACCTGCCTCGGTACCGCCAAGAACTTCACCTGTTCCACTTCCACCTCCACCAGAACCACAAGAAAGAAAAAAGAGAACAGGAAAAAGTAATAAAAAATATCTAAATTTTGAAATTAATTTCATAAATTCAAAGTGGGTCCTGTCGCTGGGGAGACCTTTTTGATACTCGCGCTCGTTACCGCTGCGTGTCAAAAAGGTCTCCCCGCGCCACCCACCAGATAAAAGATATTCCCGACGTCACCAGTAATATTTTATCGTTCATACTTTCTTTGTATCGTCTCATACTCATTTTAAGTTATTTGGACAACCGCAAGGGTTGCCCATACGTAGGGGTGGGTTCCAAACCCACCCAACAACAAACCATCAATTTCAGGGCAGGTTTAGAACTGCCCCTACATAAGACACGAAACCTAACTTTTATCGTTCTTTAAAATATCAAGTTGCGTTCTTTGTACCTATTTTAGTTCTAGCTACACACCTTTCGTACAGTTGTTTCAAAATGAGAATGAGCTATTTTTATCCCCCCTCCCTTGAGGGGAGGGGGTTGG